>NZ_LDQA01000099.1 GCF_001475935.1 Aureimonas ureilytica | reverse complement strand
TCCTTAAACGATCAGTTTTGGACGTGTTTAGCCAGAGTATGCCATCCCATCAGCGCAGTCTATGGCATAAATCCTCAGTTAGACACTTTCTTCGCGATGGCCGGTTTTTGCGTTAATATGTCTTCACTCCTCAAAAATGACAAATCTGGCTGCATGCAAGATCTACGGCCGAGTGGCGGGTCAATTGAAGATTCGATCACGTTCCTCTATAAGTGGCATCATTATCGTATTGATCTGTTTGAAAGTGAAGTGATGGTCGTCTATGAATTGCCACTTCAGGATAACGGCCGCGTCGTCTTACCGGCAGCCCTGAGGAAAGCTCTTGGGCTGACAAAGGGCGACAAGGTTTTAGTTGAGGCGGAGGGCGATCAGGTCACTTTGACCACGGCACGGCTTCGACGCAAACGAGCCCAGGAAATTGCCAAAAAATACGCTCAGCCCGGCGTCAGTATCGTGGAGGAGTTTTTGCAGGAGAAGCGAGCCGAGGCTGCCCGTGAGAACGAGGAGAGTGAACACTCAAGCGAGGTGTCGGGTTCGTGACGGTTTGCGTGATCGATACCTCGGCCATCCTCGCCTATGCCTTCGCCGAAAAAGGCGCGACGAAAGTCGAGCGATGGATCGATGAGGGAGCTGCTGTCTCCACTCTGACAATTCAGGAAGCGATTTCGAAGCTCTGCCAAACCGGTATGAGCGTGGAGGAAGCCGAGCAACTCATTCGCGATCTCGGCCTCGTCTTTCATCCCCTTGATTTCGATCTCGCCGTGCGTGCCGGCGGTATGTTCGCTCTCACCAAGCCATTCGGTTTGAGCCATGGTGATCGCGCGTGCCTAGCGCTAGGACAAAAGCTCGCGGTAACAGTCGTGACCGCTGACAAAGCTTGGTCGAAGGTCGCGCGCGATCTCGGACTGCGCGTCGAGCAGTTTAGATAAGCGGCATATTTGGAAAAGGATTATACGAGGGCCAGCATCCTGCAAGTCCATGTTCGAACCCTTTGGGCGATATGCCCGCAACAGGTTTCGGATGCAGCCCCGTTCGGCCGGAAGCTCAGGTGATCGAAAAGCTGATGGTCAGCGGATGGACCATGATGGTTATCAGCTGCCACTTGCGATCGTAGCGATTGAACCGCAAACGAAGTGCCTGGGAAAATCCACCATTGTTTCATCGAGTTGGGCTGGCTTTCATATGCACGCCCTTACTCACAACGTAACGTAGCCGTATAACAACCCCCGATTAGGTACCGAAGAAGGTATCGGGAAGGGTTGTTTGAATGGCGGGACAGCTTAGCAGGGGATCGGTCTGGCATCGCTGGGATCCCCACATCCATACTCCGGGCACCATCCTTGCTGATCAATACCCTGCCGCCGACGGATGGGAACAGTTCCTATCCCGGATCGAGACTTCAGATCCGCCTGTTCGCGCGCTTGGCATCACCGACTATTTCAGCACTGCGACCTACGAGCAGGCTGTCGCTTATAAGTGTTCTGGCCGTCTTAAGGATGTCGATCTGATCTTCCCGAATGTCGAGCTTCGGTTGGGGATCGGCACCGATCGGGGATCAGCGATCAACATCCACCTTCTGGTATCCCCTGACGACCATGATCATCTGGCCCGCCTAAGCGCGTTCCTTTCTGACTTACGGTTCGAAGTAAAAGACGAGCGCTACCGTTGCACACCATCCGATCTCATGCGGCTAGGTCGCGCCCACGACGCTGCTGTTACCAGTGACGAGCAAGCCTTAAGAACCGGCACCAACCAGTTCAAAGTCGATCTTGCCAACTTACGCGAGGCTATGGAAGCGAGCGATTGGGCGCGGGCCAACATTCTCATCGCCGTCGCAGCTGGTAGCGGCGATGGCACTGCGGGACTGCAAAGCGATGCGTCGCTAACGCGGCTGCGACGCGAGATCGAACGCGCATCCAACATCATCTTCTCAAGCAGGCCGGGCGATCGGAAGTTCTGGCTCGGCAAAGGACCAGTGGCGCGCGAGGTGTTGGTAGCCGAATATGGCGGCCTGAAACCGTGCCTGCATGGTAGCGATGCGCATCGTCCCGAGATAGTAGCGGCCCCGGCGCAAGACCGCCGGTGCTGGCTCAAAGGGCAAGTGACGTTCGAGACGCTACGCCAAGCGTGCCTTGAGCCCGAGATGCGGGTTCACGTGGGGACTGCGGCGCCGCCTGCGGCACAGCCTTCTCAAGTGATGACGGACGTCAATGTGAAGGGCGCGCCCTTTCTCCACGATGGCGTTATACCTCTAAACCCTGGTCTGATCGGGATCATCGGTGCGCGGGGCTCCGGAAAGACGGCTCTCGCTGATCTGATCGCCGCTGGCGGTGCCGCGTTGTCGGTGAAGGCAAACAAGCTTTCTTTCGTCCACCGCGCACGCGACCATCTCACCGAAGCGACGGTCGAGCTGAATTGGGATGATGGCTCCGCATGTAGCGAGACGATCGCCAGCGTCCTGCAAGATGCCGGCGAAGACGGCGAGCCACAGGTGCGTTATCTCTCCCAGCAATTCGTCGACCGACTATGCTCAGCTGAGGGACTGAATGACGAACTGCTGACTGAGATCCAGCGGGTTATCTTTCTCGCCCACCCCACGGAAGAGCGGCTCGGCGCCACGGATTTCACCCAGCTTCTCGATTTGCGTGTGGAGAGCGCACGCACGGCACGGGGGCAAGCTGAGGATGAACTTCGCGACCTATCGACGGAGTTTGTTGGGGAGCGGGAAAAAGAGGCGAGCATCGGCTCGCTCCAAAGCAGGCTGACAACTCTGCGAGAAACGATCACGAAGGCGCAGACCGATCGCTCCGCCCTTGTAGGGAAAAGTGGCGGCGATCAGGCCCGTCTTCAAGCATACAACGTCGTTGCAGAGGCTTTGCAAAAGCGCAGGTCGGAGCATGAACAGCTCGAACGCCGCCGCAACGCGCTCGATACACTCGCGCATGAGGTCACCCTGGCGCGCAAGCGGACCTTTCCTGACGCCCTCCGTCAGATGCGCCAGCACCATGAAGCTGCGCAGATGCCAGAGCCACTATGGCAACGTTTCGAAATGACGTTCAAAGGCGATGTTGACGCCGCAATCGCTGGCGAACGCGCAACTGCCGTGACGGCACTGAAAGCGCTTGCAAGCACACCTGTCGCAGAAGCAGCTGGAACGTCACCTCCCACCACGTCTCAGCTGCCACAAGGTGCACCGCTTCAAACCCTATCAATCGCTGCTCTTGCGGCGGAAACACAGCGGCTTGAGAGCCTCATTGGCGTCGATCGGGCAGCCGCAAAGTCGCTGACGACGCTCAACAGCAAAATCGCAGCTGATGAGGCACAGGTGGTCAAACTTCAGCGCCAGATTGCGACGGCGGAGAAGGCACCAGCGCGTCTGCTGGAAATTCGCGATGAGCGCCAAGCCGCCTATACACGTGTGTTCAACGCGCTGGTTGCCGAGCAGGCCGAATTGTCCAGCCTGTATGCCCCGCTCGCCAGTCGCATTGAGGCCGAGAGCGGATCGGCGCGCAAACTATCGTTCCAGGTTCGACGTCGCGTCGACGTCGATGCTTGGGCCCGAAAGGGAGAAGCATTGCTGGACCTGCGCAAGGGGTCGAAGCTGCGCATAGGCACACTGGCCGATCACGCGCGCGCCAGTCTTCTTCCGGCTTGGAGCACGGGTACCGCCGAAGATGTGTCAAAAGCTCTTGCTGCTTTTCGCGAAACACACGACCCGGCCATCATTGAATGCTGCCCTTATAATCGCCGCGACCCGGCTGAAGCTGCCGATTTCCGTCAGTGGGTTGGTGACGTTTCCGCTTGGCTCTATGGCACCGACCATATCCAGATCGCCTACGGCATTCAGTATGACGGGACAGACGTAGAGAGACTGCCACCGGGCACACGAGGCATCGTTTTGTTGTTACTCTATCTGGCGATCGACACCGACGACGATCGCCCCCTCATCGTCGATCAGCCAGAAGAAAACCTTGATCCACACTCGATCTTTGTCGAGCTGGTAGAACGCTTTAGATCGGCCAAGCAGCGTCGGCAGATCATCATTGTCACTCATAATGCCAATCTGATCGTCAATACCGATGCAGATCAGGTTATTGTGGCAACCTGTGGTCCCCACCGTCCAGGGCAGCTCCCTGAAATCCGCTATCAGGCCGGTGGACTTGAAGACCCCGATATTCGCAGGAGTGTGTGCAACATCCTCGAAGGCGGAGCCGAAGCCTTCAAAGAACGTGCCAAACGGCTACGCGTAGGATTGTAGCAGCAGGCCGAAAACCTAGCTCATTTTGACGGCGCCTGGGGGTGGAAGGTGGAAGAGGCTTTCGAGGCTGCTTGATCTCATAGCTGTTGCTCTACGAGGTGCCAGACAGCTCCGGCGGCGGCCGCTCCAAGAAGCGTCGGCACGACACCGAGGCGGAAGCGGAAAAGGGCGATCGCGGCGGCCGCGAAGAGAACGAGGGCGACGGGGTCGAGGCTCGCGAGACGTGGCACGTCCATTGAAAGGGGACCCAAGCGAACCTCCGTGACCTGCCGGAACAGGACGTGTACGCCGAACCAGATGGCAAGGTTCAGGATCACGCCGACCACTCCGGCGGTGATGGCCGAGAGCGCACCCGAAAGCGCGCGGTTGCCGCGCAGCCGTTCGATGAACGGTGCTCCGAGGAAGATCCACAGGAAGCATGGCAGGAACGTCACCCAGGTGGTCATGAGCCCACCGAGCGTTCCGGCGACGTAGGGAGTCATCGCGCCCGGCTCGCGGAAGGCAGCGAGGAAGCCAACGAACTGCGTCACCATGATCAGCGGTCCCGGCGTCGTTTCGGCGAGACCGAGACCGTTCAGCATCTCGCCTGGTTCCAGCCAGCCGTAGTGCTCGACCGCCTGCTGGGCGACGTAGGCGAGGACGGCATAAGCGCCGCCGAAGGTGACGACCGCCATCTTGGAGAAGAACACCGCGACATCGGCGAACACATTCCCCGTTCCAAGGGCGAGGACGAGAACCGCGACGGGGACGAGCCAGAGGGCGAGGAACACCGCCGAGATGCGTAGCGCCCAACCAAGGTTCGGTCGGGCGTGGTCGGGAATGCCCTCGCCGAGCGCCGAGTCCGCGTCGGCGAGCAGCGCCCCCTTCGAGGGCCCGTGCCCACCGCCCCCAGTGAAGGCGGGCGATCCGGAGCGGGCGCCGACATAGCCGAGGAGACCGGCCGCGAGGATGATCGCGGGGAACGGCACGTCGAACAGGAAGATCGCGGCGAAGGCGGCCGCCGCAATGGCGACCATGGTGCGGTTGCGCAAGGCGCGCTTGCCGATCCGATTCACTGCCTCCAGTACGATCGCCAGCACCGCCGCCTTCAGGCCCAAGAACAGGCCGGCCACGATCCCGACATTGCCGAAGGCGACGTAGACGAACGAGAGGGCCATGATGGCGAGAAGGCCCGGCAGGACGAACAGGCCTCCTGCGACGAGGCCGCCCTTTGTGCGGTGAAGGAGCCAGCCCACATAGGTCGCGAGCTGCTGAGCCTCGGGGCCGGGCAGGAGCATGCAATAGTTCAAGGCGTGGAGGAACCGCTCTTCGCCGATCCAGCGCTTCTCATCGACGAGGACGCGGTGCATGAGGGCGATCTGCCCGGCCGGACCGCCGAAGGAGAGGCAGGCGATCTTGATCCAGACCCGGACAGCCTCCCCGAAGGCAATGCCGTGTTTGTGCGCTCGGACAGGCTCGGTGGTCGGGACGTGGGTCGCAGGAACGTCGGTCATATCACGCACCTCCCTTCCGGCCGGGCCAGTTGTGGGTCTCATCCGTCGCGTCCCGGCACAAGCGGTAGAAGGCATCGTAAAGGAGGAGGCCCGCCTCCAGTTGCTCGAGGTCGTCTGTGTACATGCGCGACAGGCCGAGGGAGGCGGCGAGGAGGCCGGGTGCCTCAGGCGCCAAGTTCGGCCGCCCCGTATCGGTGCCGCGCACCAGCGTCGCGAGGCGCCGGAGCGGCGGCATGTCGAGGCCGAACTCGTCCACCATCGTATCGAAGGTGCAGCGCTCGCTGCGGTGGCTCCAGAAGACGTTCTCGACGTCGAAGGGCGCGGCACCGAACCGCTCGCCGACGGCCTCAACCTCCGAGGGCTGCACGAACAGGAAGACGGCGAAGGGGTCGATGAAGCGGCGGATCAGCCAAGGACAGGCGATGCGATCGACCTTCGGCCGGGCACGGGTGACCCACACGGTGCGACCCTGCTTGTCGCGGGGCGGCAGCTTCGCTGCCGAGACGAGCGGCAGGCCAGCCGCCGCCCATCCCTCGTGTCCGCCTTCCAGCACCTCCGCGGGAATGCCCTCGTGGCAGAGCCAAGCCGCGACGCCGTGACTAAGCTTGCCGCCCTTCTGGCAGACAACGACGGCGGTCCGTCCCGTCAGGTCCCTAGCCCACACGGCAACGTCGGCTTGCCCGCGCCGCAGGGCACCGGGCAGGATGCGCGGGTCGGCGGAGAAGTCCTCCTCGGTTCGTACGTCGACGACGAGCGGGGACTTCGGGGTGCCCACGAGCCGGGCGAGCTTGTCTTGCATGATGGTGATCGTCGAAGCCATGCCGCGTCCATCCATGACAATGGATATGGGGGACGCGATACTTCGGCCGTGGCCTCGTGGGGAGATCGCCGTCCCCATCTGAGTAACTCAGCTGTTCCAAGACAGCCTGTCAAGGCGCAGATCCGTGGGTGACTTCAAGGTGGCCAAGTGCGTCCGTACGGCTATGAACCGTTCACTCCACCGGAAGCCACAGCTTCAACGGAAGTGACGTGGAGGACATATCCGCAGTAACGGAAGAGGAAGCTGGATTTTGCGTCCCGACAGCCCTAGCGAACAAGGCGGATGTTATTGCCCTCGAATGATCGGACAGGATCAGAGGGATTGCTGGGACGCGATGAATTCGCACGGTGAGAGGTAGCCGAGCGCCTTGTGTGGGTGAACGGTACTGTAGGGCTCGAACCAAATCGGCAGCGTGTCGATGAGGGTTCGGGCATCCGGCAAAGAAGAGACGCGGACGTAGTCGCGTTTGATCGTGCCGACGAAGGCTTCTGCCAGGCCGTTGGATTGCGGGCTATGTATGGATGTGGTCCTGGGCTCCAGCCCGATATCACGTGCCAGGCCCTTAGTTCGCCGGCGATGTAGCGCGAGCCGTTGTCGGTGAGCCATTCGATCGTCTGGGGCAAGCGGTTCACGCGGCCGAAGCGGGCCTCGACGGCCAGCAGCATGAGATCCTGGACGTCGAGGCCCTTGATGCCCTCTGTGGTGGCGATGAAGCCAATGCTCTCGCGGTCGCAGCAGTCCAGCGCGAAGGCGACGCGCACCTTCTCGCCGTTGTCGCATCCGATCTCAGAGCCGACCGAGCAGTGAGCCAGCAAAGGCGCCACCGGTTCGAGCCCGCTGGCGAACGTAGATTCGAGCGGTCCACGGCAACGCGCCCGTTGTGGCGCCATGCGTCAACTTGCAGCTCCAAAAGTATACTCAAGCGAGTAAATCTTCTGCAACATTGTCAAAATTTGGTGATACATTTGGATTGGCTACCTAATGGGAGACGGCAATAACAATATATGCTTGTGATCCGCCGACTATCACATTTATACCACGCTTGATATCAAAACTATGCAACAAAATAAAAATTATACTTTGGCAAAGGGATATCAAAAACTTCGGAAAATTGCTTTTTTCATGACCTTTTCACCAAGCCTGAAAATTTTGAGCCAGGATACGTATTATTGCAGCATACGCCTAGCGGCATTGAATGCACCATTGTCTTCGTGAAATTGCACAATTTGAAATTATAAAATTGCACAAGGAGACGATATGCGCGTGTCCGTGAAACTAAAGCTCGGTATCTCTTTCGCAACAGTTCTGGCGATGCTTGGCTCTGCTGGATATCTTGGCGTCTCTCGCTTGAGTTATGCGAACGAAGCAATGAAAAAATTTGCTGCCGGGCCTTATGAAACAGCTGTCATGCTTGGCAATGCTACGCAACTTATGCAGGGCATGGGGCGAAGTCTAAACGCTTTGGTTATGGTGGATGACGTTTCCCTGAAGGACGACCGCGAAAAAGCTATGAAGGATGCGATGGATGCGATCGCCCCGATCCTGGCATCTTACCGCAGCCGGCTGGGCGGGACAGCAAACGAAGAAACGCAACTGGCCGATCAAGCGATTCTCGCTTTGAACGACTGGTGGGCGACAGCCCAACCCGCTGTCGAATTGTCGAAACAAAATTCCATTGTCAACGCTCTCGATTGGGAAGCCACACACGGCCGACCGATAGGAGACGAGATGGCGGAGGCGATCGACAAGCTGGAGAGCACCGTCCCGTTGCAGGATATTGCTCCAGCTGAGCGTACCGTTCTGACTAATCTCCATCCCACGTTTGAGCACCTGCGGTTTCTCATGATCTCTGTTGTCGCGGAGACGAAGGAAGATCGTATCCAAAAGCTTCTGTTGTTGCCCCCGAA
>NZ_LDQA01000098.1 GCF_001475935.1 Aureimonas ureilytica | reverse complement strand
AGGACTTCAACCAGCGCTTCCTCCAGCCCGGCGGCTTCCACCGCGACCTGCCGGCCTGCAAGCGCATCTGGAAGACCAAGACGGGCAAGGCGAATTTCCTCGTGCCGGAGGGCTTCGACACGGACCCCGATATCGACGTCAACGGCCCCGACGTGTTCAAGCTGATGACGCTGCGCTCCAACGACCAGTTCAACACGACCGTCTATGGTTATGACGACCGGTTGCGCGGCATTTCGGGCTCGCGCATGGTGCTCCTGATGAACAAGGACGACATGGCGCGTCTCGGCCTGCGCGATCAGGACCTCGTGGATGTCGAAACCCATGCCGATGACGGTGTGGAGCGCCGGGTGCAGGGCCTGCGCGTCCACTCCTTCAAGCTGCCGAAGGGCGATGTCGGCGGCTATTACCCGGAGCTGAACAAGCTCATCCCCCTCTGGCACCACGAGAAGACCGCGCATGTGCCGGCGGCGAAATCCGTGCCGATCCGCATTCAGCGCAGCGCGGCCGCTGCCACGGCGGCTTAAATCATGACAGCCATGGGACGCAACCGGCGTCCCATGGCGTCCTCCCCTCAGGCGTCCAGCGTGACGAGAATGGGCACGTGGTCGGACGGCCGGTCCCAGCCGCGCGCCTCGCGCAACACGCGCACGTCCCGCACCATCGCCGGCAGGCCGTCCGAGCCCCAGACATGGTCGAGGCGGCGGCCCTTGTCGGCCCCGTCCCAATCCTTCGCGCGGTAGCTCCACCATGTGTAGAGCTTCTGCGGCAGCGGGATGTGATGGCGCACGAGATCGCGCCAATTGCCCTCGTTCAGGATACGGATCAGCCCTTCCGTCTCGATCGGCGTGTGCGAGACGACCTTGAGAAGCTGCTTGTGGCTCCAGACGTCTTCCTCATAGGGCGCGATGTTGAGGTCGCCGACCAGAATGGAGGCAACGCCCGGCTCGGCGTCGGCGCGCAT
>NZ_LDQA01000097.1 GCF_001475935.1 Aureimonas ureilytica | reverse complement strand
CCGTCTGGTGACGCTGGGTGGTGACAGCCGGATCGAGATCGACGCCAACCGGGACGGCGTGTTCGAAAGCGCGGTGACGCTGGAAGGCGTGACCGGCGGCACGCTCGTCACCACGGATGGCGGCCTGAGCCAGGTCGACATGCGCGTCACCGACCTCCTGCACGGAACGGGCAAGCTGCTGACGGGAACGGATGGTAACGACCAACTGACCGCGACGAGTTCGGACGGCTGGGTGCTCAAGGGCGGGGCCGGAGACGACAAGCTGACGGGCGCGGGCGGCAATGACGAGTTGCAGGGCGGCTCCGGCAACGACAGTCTCGACGGCAGGGGCGGCGCCGACACGATGATCGGCGGGCTTGGCAATGACGACTACATCGTGGACTCGGTGCTGGATGTCGTCGTCGAGGCGGCGGGGGAGGGCAGCCGCGACCGCGTGATCACCTCGGTCGACTACAAGCTGTCGGCGAATGTCGAGCATCTTCAGATGGTCGGCAAAGGGAATGTCTCTGCTACCGGAAACGAACTCAACAACATCATGGGCGGCAATTCGGGTGCCAATGTTCTCGACGGCGGGCTCGGCGCCGATACGATGGACGGTGGCACCGGAAACGACGTCTATTACGTCGATAATCTCGGCGACCGCGTGATCGAGAAGGCGGGGGGTGGGACCGATCTCGTCCATTCCTCCGTCAGCTTCAAGCTCGGCGAGAATGTCGAGGATCTTCAGCTGACCGGCATGTCGGACATCAATGGAACCGGCAATGCGCAGGCCAACCGGATTTTCGGCAATATGGGCGCGAACCTGATCGATGGCGGTGCGGGAGCCGATATGCTTCAGGGCGGCTTCGGCAACGACACGTTCCGCTTTGCCGCCGGGGAAGCGACTGGCGACTGGGTTCTCGATTTCCAGCGCCCTTGGTCCGGCATGTCCGGTTATGGAGACAAGCTGCTCTTCGTCGGCTACGGGCGGGACGCGCGCTTCTCGCAACTGGGGCAGAGCGACATCTATGTCGTCAGCAGTGCGGATGGTTCGATCAACGACGAAATCCGCATCCTGGGCAACACGGGCCTGACAGCGAGCGACGTGACCTTCGGCGAGTTGTAACGGACGAACCGACGATGGGGCGCCGGATCGTCCGGCGCCCCATCCGAAACTGAGCCTCGCCTACTCCGCCGCCAGACCCTTGGCGGCCGGCTCGTGCAGCGGGCAGCGGTTGAAGCGGGCGCGGAAGTCGGCGGAGTGCTGATAGGCCGTCCGGCGGGCGCGGTTGATGTTGCCGAGCGGGCGATGCGCGGCGAGGCCTGTCCAGACGCTGAAGCGCATTTCCTCGTCCACGGCGCGAACGCGGTCCTCGTCCCAGCTGTCCTGCGGCTCGGCCGTGAGCGTGGCGACGGTCTGGAACGGGGCCTCGTCTTCCTTCCATTCGACGGTCGGGTCCTCCACCGGCTGCTTGGCGAGATCGCGGCAGAGCTGAACACGCAACTCCCACACGCCCATGCGCTCGCGCATCTCGGCCTGCACCGTCTCGCGAATGGCGTCCGGCCGGCCGGA
>NZ_LDQA01000096.1 GCF_001475935.1 Aureimonas ureilytica | reverse complement strand
CCGGCCGGCCGGAAATGCGGGGCCGCGACATGCCGATCGAAAGCGTCGATGATTTCGTGGCCTTCCAGCGCCTGCGCGAAATTCCGTCGATCTTCAACGGCACGCTGGCGCGCTCCTACGAGATCGAGCTTTTGACCGAGCGCTGCTCCAACGACTGGATCACCTGTCAGGATTTCCTGATCCGCCGCCGAGGGGAGGCGAGCCGGAATGCAGCGTGAGACCGACGAATTTCGAGACATCGTGGATGGCGAATGGGCCGGCGGCCATATCGCCGGCCGCCGCCCGACCGGCGAGGAACTGACGCGCGCGCTTCAGGTCATGATCACGCGCCAATGCGTTTATTCGCACACGCCGGGCATCGGGCGGACCTATGACATGGTGCGCGCCTATCCGACGTTTTTCGAGCGCTATTTCGGCTCGCTCGGCTATCGCCTCGTGATTTCGCCGCGTGACCAGATGGTGGCGCTGTCCGTGCCCGCCGACGAGGCGCGCTATGACGGCGTGTTCGAGCGGCTGCGCAAGGACGAGACGCTGGTGCTTCTGGCGCTGCGGCTTCTCTGGGAGGAGTCGCTGCGCGCCCACGAGGTCGGCGAGGCCGGAATCGTGGACACCACCACCGACGATCTGGTGGACCGTCTCGTCACCGTCACGCAATCGCCGCCGCCGGAAGAAACGCGGCTTCTCGACATTCTGCGCATGTTCGCGCGCCACGGCGCGTTGCGGCTCGGCGAGCGGGACAGGGTGCGCCGCGTCTCCACCCTCGCCATCCTGCCGGGCATCGCCATTCTCGTGCCGGACAGCTATGTTCGCGATCTCCTGCTCTGGGCCGTCGAGCCGGCGGCCTCGGGCGAAGCCCTGAGCGAGCCGGAGGCAAGCGAAGCGCCGGAAGCGGCCAAAGCGGCGAACATGGCTTCAGCCGACACAGCCGGCCTAGCGGCGAACACGAACGAAAAGGAGGGCGAGAGCGATGTATAGTCTTTCGCGCATCTCCCTCATCAACTGGTATCTGATCGACGCCAAGGACATCGAAATCCGGGGCGAGGCTGCCTTGATCGGCCCGACGGGCGCGGGCAAGTCCTCGATTCAGGACGCGATCCAGTCCGTCATCACCGGCGTCAACCAGAACCGCCTGAACCTTAATGCCAGCGCCTCGGGCCGCTCCTCGCGCAGCGTGCTCGAATATTGCCTGGGCATGACGGGCGATCCGGCCGAAGACGGCAAGCCGCTGCGGTCCTCCTGCGAGACGATCCTCGCGCTGACCTTCCGCAACTACTACACCGAAGAGCCGATCACGGTCGGCGTCGCGCTGTCGGCGCGCCATGGCGACAGCCGCGAGGATGTGCTCTCGCGCTTCGTCATTCCGGGGCACGCCTTTTCGGTGGCCCATGTCCGGCGGCGCGTGAAGGGCGTCAGCACCATCGCGCCCTGGAGCGAGATTGCGGCCTCCCTGCGGGCCGAGCATCCCGGCATGGAGGAGTTCCGCAACTCGGCCGAGAAGTTCACCGCGCATATGCTCACGCTCATGCGCAACGGGGCGACCCCGCCCAATCCCAAGCATTTCCTGCGCGCCTTTTCCAACGCGCTGGCCTTCAAGCCGATCTTCGATCCGACGCTCTTCGTGCGCGATTTCGTGCTGGAGCCCGAGCCGCTGGATGTGGAGCGCGTACGCACCTCCATCGCGACATGGCGCGAGCTGGAGCGGCTGATCGCCGATGTCGAGGCGCGCCACAAGCACGCGCTGCGCATTGCCGATCGCTTCCGCCTTTGGGCCGGGGCGCGCCTTTCGGCCGACCGGCAGCGCTGGCGCGCCAGCGCCT
>NZ_LDQA01000095.1 GCF_001475935.1 Aureimonas ureilytica | reverse complement strand
CGCATCACGGGATAAGAGAATCCCACAATCGCCGGAATTAATCGTACAAAAGGTAATTTAAGACCTTTCGTTCAGAATGGTCTTAGGCAATCATGCCCGGCTCTTGCGTGGGGCGAGGTTGGACATCGGCCGAGTTGCAAAAAGCGGCTGGCTTTCGCCATGGCATCGCGTTCCGATACCATGGCGAATAGTCAGTATAGATTAGAAATTCAATGGTCGCAAGTTGTATTGCGATGAAATGCACAGTCTGGAGTTGACGCTCGCATGGTTTCACTCATCGAACGAACGTCTGGATCGGCTTGCGCCGCGCCGATATGCCGTTGCTCGACATCCGAACCTCCGGTGAGTTGGGTCAGCCTAGTCCGTAGCCCTCTGGATAGAAGTCAGATCCGTGTCCATTGATCCCGTCGATTCCCATATCGGTTCTCGTCTCCGGGCACTGCGCACCGAGCAGAACCTGTCGTTGCAGGCGGTCGGGCATGGGCTCGGCGTCACCTACCAGCAGATCCGCAAGTACGAGTCAGGCGATAATCGCATCTCCGCGAGCACGCTCTATCGGCTCGCTGGTTTCTTCAACGTCGAGCCGTCCTATTTTTTCGAAGGCCTCCCCGGCGCGGGCTCCTGCGCGGTCGAGAGCGAAGCCGACCCCTCCATGCAGGCGGTGCTCGGGCGCATTCCCGATGCGCAGCTGCGGCATCATCTGGAAGGCTTGCTGCGCGTTCTCGATCAGCGCCGACCCAGCTCTCATCTCAGCGCGAACGGCAGCTGATCGCCCCCCGATCGGCCGCCACGTCTACACGCGTAGGTTCGTCGGACTCGCCGTCGGTGAGCTTTATCCGACGAGCCGAGCCTGACTGCACACGAGATCGTCCACGCGCACGTCCATCTCTCCGACGCGCACCCCGACCGCGGCCAGAACCGCGTTCAGGAGCGTGTCCACCGGCGAGACGGCGGCGGTGAGCAGTTCCTTGAGTGGATCGAGCAGGTTGCCGATCGGAAGCCCCAGCAATCTCAGGCGCGTTTCGCCGAGGACCGAGCCGAGGAGGCTGGTGAGGATCGACTTGGTTTCGCCGGACTTGGTGACGCCGCTGCCGATTTCGTTGCCCCTGAACGTGACGATCTTGAGCTTGTCGGCCGCCACGATCTGGGCCGAGCCCTCGACAACCGGCAAGCCCAGAACCTTGGCGATGATTGCCGGCTCCAGCCGGTCGTGAAGATGGACCTGGGCGAGGGACCGGCGGCTCGTGTCGCCGAGGGACAGGCGCGCGAGTCCCGGATGGATCGCGACTTTGACCTCACGCTCCCAAAGATTGTCGGAGCACGTCGCCGAGACGACCTCAGCCGTGCCGCCCGCCACGACGAGTTCGAGGGGAAGCTCGACCTTCGTGTTCAGAAGTCTGAGCGCGGGGCTTTCCAGAAGACCAAGCCGCAGCCGCATCTTGAGCTGGTCGGTGGCGATGGTCGCCTTTCTGTCGGACACGGCGAGGCTTTGCGCCGTCTTCATGCGCTCCCCCAAGACCAGGTCGAGCGAAACCGAGGCGAGGCCCGCCGCATCCACGCCGGTCGAAACTTCCATCCCGACATGGCTCTGGTCGAGCAGCGCGTTCACCAGACCGATGACGGAAATGGAGGAGGAGACGCGCGCGGCCACGTGACCCAGCGATGAACCGTGTAGCGCGGGATCGAGCGCCAGCGCATCGCCGAGCTTCACCATCGCGGCGGATGATTTCGTTTGCTGCGCCATCTTGCGCAGCGTGGCGGCAGCCGACTTGTTTCCCTTGGCATCGCTCTGGGCGGCCAGGAGATCGATCACCACCGAGAGCTTGAGAGGCGTTGTCAGAACGTGCCCCAGCGTCGCATTGACCGGTGATTCACCCAGAGCCTGCGCGACATCGGACAGAAGCGGCTTGAGCGGCAGGCTCGTGGTGAGAAGCGCGTTGTAATCGGCGATCTTGAGGTCGAGCGAGATGCCCAGAAGGTTGCCCAGAAGGGCGTTGACGATCTTGGGTTCGACGCTCGCCAACCGGCTCCCGGCCGAGAGCGAAACGATGGGCGTGCGGGCCGCCTCGGCCTGCGTGCCGACGGT
>NZ_LDQA01000094.1 GCF_001475935.1 Aureimonas ureilytica | reverse complement strand
CAGCATCGCGGCCGCCAGCATGGGGCAGAGCGTCAGCGCGATGAAAGCCGACAGCGTCACCGAAATGGCGAGAACGAAGCCGAACTCACGAAACAAACCGCCCGCCACGCCCGGCAGGAACGAGATGGGGATGAAGACGGCGGCGAGCGTCGCCGTGGTGGAGACCACCGCGAAAAAGACCTCGCGCGTGCCGATCACGGCGGCGGCCTTCACGCTCATGCCCCGGTCGCGCTGGCGGATGATGTTTTCCAGAACGATGATCGCATCGTCCACCACCATGCCGGTCGCCAGTACCAGCGCCAAAAGCGTGATGATGTTGACGGAAAAGCCGACGAGATAGATGCCCGCGACGACACCGATCAGCGCGATCGGGATGGTCAGCGTCGGGATCAGCGTCGCGCGCGCGTTCATCAGGAAGGCGTAGATGACGGCGACGACGATCACGATGGCGAGGATCAGCGTCAGCTCCACCTCGTGCAGCGAACCGTTGATGAAGGCCGCCTCGTCCGAGGTGACGACGATGCGTGTGCCCTCGGCCAAGCTCGCGTTCAGCTCCGCCACGGCGGCGCGCACGCCCTCCGAAATGGCGATGGTGGAGGAGCCCGCCTGCCTGACGACATCGAGGCCGATGCCGGTCTCGCCGT
>NZ_LDQA01000093.1 GCF_001475935.1 Aureimonas ureilytica | reverse complement strand
GCCGATGCCGGTCTCGCCGTTGACGCGCAGAAGCGAGGCCGCCTCGTCGGGGCCGAAGCGAATATTCGCGACATCGCGAAGCCGCGTGTTGTCGTTGAGGAGGACCGCGCCGAAATCCGCGGGCGTGACGAGACTGGCGCTCGCGCGCACGACGAGGTTCTGCGTCGGCGATTCCAGCGAGCCCGCCGGCTGGTCGAAAGACGCGTTGGTCAGCGCCGTCGAAACATCGGCCAGGGTCAGGCCGCGCGTCGCAAGCTCGTCCGGGCGGATATCGATATAGACGAGCTTTTCGCGATCGCCCGAGAGTTCGACATTGGCGACCCCTTCCACCGCTGCCACACGATCGGCGATCCGGTCGTTCACCAGCGTCGTCAGATCCTCGATCTTCATCGTGGAGGAAAGGATGGCGAGCCGCATGATGGCGTCGGCGTCGGCATCCGCCTTGACGATGCGCGCTTCGTCCGCATCCTCGGGTAGCGAATTGGCGATGCCGGCCACTGCGTCCCGCACGTCGCTCGCCGCGACATTGAGGTCGGTCGTGTCGGTGAATTCGATCGTCACCCGGCTTTGGCCGAAGCGCGACGAGGAGGAGATCGAGGCGATGCCGGGCACACGGGCGACCGCGCTTTCGATCTCGTCCGTCAGCTGACGATCCACCACTTCGGGGGACGCGCCCTCGAAACGGGTCGTCACCGTGATGACCGGCCGATCGACATTGGGCAGCTCGCGGATTTCCACCGCGTTAAAAGCCGCCAGCCCCGCCACGATCAAAAGGAGATTGATGACGATCGTGAACACAGGGCGGCGAATGAAGAGCGAGGTAAGGGCGGTCAGCCCGTCCATACGCCCCTCGCCGGGGGGCGGCGCGTCAGGCTCGGCTCCGCCGCTCATCGGGCCAGCTCCGCGCGTCGGCCATTGGCCGGGTCGGCGGCGGCCGAGGGAATGGGGGCCGGCGCGTCGGTCGCGTC
>NZ_LDQA01000092.1 GCF_001475935.1 Aureimonas ureilytica | reverse complement strand
ATGATCCGCACCGCCCACAACCTTCTGAAACTGGCCAAAGCGACCCGCTGAGGCCAAACGCACAGCAATCAGCGTCACGGTACAGCCTCAGCCTATCGGGCAAATCCGTTACTCGGATAGGCTTTCTATGAAGTGCCGCCATGATCCGCCGTGCCCGAAGCTCATCCGGCTCGACAACGTCGAGAACTTCGTCCGAACACTTAACAAGAAGGGGTTTAGTATTTTTCACATTGTTGTTTGGCGACGGACGACGAAACGCCGTTAGCAAATCGGCGATAATACTAAGATCGCCTAACAAAGTCTCCGGCCAGAGGAGGTTCGAGGAACTTTCGTCCGTGGTTGAGGATCGAAGCGCAGTCGATGCTTGGCCAGCAAGGCTTGGCATTCGCGACGAAGACCAGGGCGAAAAGATCGGACCAGCCAACCCTGCGAGATTTTTGTGAGATGCTCCAAGACGCGCCAGATGGAGAACATCAAGCTTCCCGCAACGATCGTGTGTGGGTCTACGCCCGCAAAGCTCGGGTGTCGGATCGCGGGCTGATCTCACAGAGCGAACGGTCAAGCCCAGGAGTTACGGGGCTTCAGCCCGGCGTTTCGACCGAGTTGATCAAGTGGTCCTCGCCATACCGCGGAAACGTGACCTATCCCGCGACCCCGTCTTTACAGGCCTTTTGCCTTACCATTCACCGACGGGCGCTCGGCAGTTCCATAGCTCATATCGGGAGCTGAAACCGGTCAGAACGTTGACGCCACCTTGAACAGGAAGCGAGGGTTGTCGACCTCCAGGTTCGGATTGGAATCAGCGTCGACCGGCCAGGCGACCACCAGATCGCCCTTGAGATGCGAGGCGATGTCGAAATCCAGCCCAAGGCCGTAATCGGCGTAAAAATTGCTGTCCCGATTCAAGCGGAAATCGTCGAACGCGCCTCCCACATCGACGAACACCTTGGCTCCGATGACGATCGGGAGGCCGAGCGTTTCGGAGAGCGCTCCGTTGGCGGCCGAATTCGTGTAGCGAATCTGGTTGGACACGACAAAACCGGTGTCCCCGGCGATCGAGGACATCTTATAGGCTGGTAGGGTCGATGCGCCTCCCATGTACCAGAGTTCGCCGGTCGGAAGACGCTTCTGTGGGGTGTACTGGCCCGAGAAACGTGCTTGTACGCTGAGCCCGTTCTCGAATGCACGCGAGACCGCCGCCTCGCCCACAAGGCGAGTGACCGTCTCGTCTTCCCGTTCGCCGAGACCCCAGACATCCACCCAGGACTGGATGACCTGAAGCTTCCCTTCGAGATAGGTCTGCGCCCATGGAACCATCTGGCCGCTGACGCCAAGGAAGACACGCTGAGCCCTTGTATCGGTATCGACGATGCCGACCGTACTGCGGGTGCTGCTATATTGATGCCCGGCGAGCACGGCGAAGTTGCGGGTCGCGTCGGTGTAGAAGGGTTGGGTCAGAGTCGAGATCAGGACATCGCCGCGCCCATTGATGCCGAGCGAGGCGAAGTCGCCTTCGAGGACCGCCGAGTTTGAATGGGAATAGAGAAAGCGCAGATTTGCATTGGTCTGGGAAATCGGGATCGACGCATCGGCGAATGCTGACGTCACGTCGAAATTCTGGATGTCCCGCGTTTCGGTGAACGAGGTCGTGCCACCGACCGTCAGCATCTCGTCGTAGCCCAGGGGTGAGTAAAGGCTGACGACGCCGCCCAGAGAATAGAGACCGGTCGATTCCGTGCCGTTATTGTCCACGTAAACGCTCGCCGTGACCGGCTTGGGCTCCCCGATGACGTCGATCGTCAGATCGGTGGTGAGTGGCTCCTGGCCCGGACGCAACCCGGCCGTGACCTGGAAATTCCGGTTGAAGTTGATAGCCGACACTCGGCGCTCTATCAGTTCGATCGTCGGTACAGCCCCCGGTTCCACGCGGATGAGGTCACTGACGAATTGCGAGCCGACGCGCTTGTTGCCGGTTACCAGCGTTCTGCCGATCTTACCCTCTGCCAGATCGATCCGTACCAGCCCCCCGGCGATCTTCTGAGGGCCGAGGACGGCTTGGCCAGTCACGTAGCCACGCTTCCGGTAGGCGTCGTTGATCTCGGCCACGATATGGAAGAGATCGGCGACCGAAATGGTCTTGCCGACATAAGGCTTTATGATCGTGTCGAGATCGCGGGGGGAGAAGACCTTGCTCTGGCTGAAGGAGATGTCCTTCAAGACGAAGGTGACTTTCTCGGCTCCCTCGGGGGCCGTGGAAATATCCCTCGCCGCGTCGCCGCCAGCGATGGGTGTTGCGGTGGTGGCCTTCAGCGCGTCCGCGCGCTCGTCGGCCTCGAAGCGTTCGAGCGCTCGGGGATTGTTGATGTCCGCGTCGATGCTCGACGGTGGCAGGACTTGCGCCTCTGCCACGAGGCAGAGGAGGCTGGAGAGCACGATGCCGCCGCAACCGGCAAGCGTGAGCTGACGAGCGGCACGGCGCGAAGACGGACGAGTCGTCTGGCTCGGTTCATAAGAAGCCTTACGCGGCCCGTTGGTGCGCATCCTGTCAGTCCCCAAAGTCTCATCGATGAACCATGGCGGCGGGACAGCCGCCCCCCGGTCGGCCCGCCAACCTTCGACCGATCCTTCGATCAGTTCTTCGGCGCCTCAGCGCTCGCAAGCCGGGTATTTTCCCCGACCATCGCGTCATAGGCCTTGGAGAAGCCGGCGCTGGAGAAGTTGATGCCGACCTTTTGCCCGGTGCGCGAGACGATGACGACGCGACCACCGGACTTTGCCGCCTGCATGGCCTTGATGAACCCTTCGTCAGTCGTGCCTTCCACGAAGCAACCTTGGGCCGCGCAGCGGTTGATGCCCGCCGTGCTGCGATAGTCGCCGACTTCGATCGACACGCCCGGGGTTAGCAGAAAGTCCAGCGGAAGAACGTACTGGATGACGGTCGTCTTCGCCTTCGGATCGAAGGCCATGCTCATGACCAAGATGTTCTGGTCGCTGTCTTTCTGAACGATCCGCTGCTTGATCTGGCAGTTCACATTGTTGATCGCCGGATCGTAGCATTCCAGCAGCCAGTCGCCATGTTGCTGCGTCGTGACCTTCGGTCCGCTCGCCACGGCATCGACCTTATCTCCCTCGACCTTATCGCCCTCAGTCGACGCGGCAGCCTCCGGTGCCTTCTGTGCTTTGGCCGATGCGGCGGCGGCGGCGGCCTTCTCGCCTGAGGTTGCGTTGTTCGCGGGCGAGGCCGCGTTGGCGGCGGAAGCGATCAGCAGGCCGGTACCGGCCAAAATGGCGAGAAGCTTCGAGCGATGGGAATGCATGACGGCTGACTTCATCCTGTTTTTTTAGGTCTTTCGAATTCGAACCCGCCGCGACCCATCGCGGCGAGCATGGCAAGGCGTCTGCAGGAGTCGGCCTCAGTCGGCGCCGCTCAGCACGATCGCGCCGTTCGCGTCGATCTTCGCCTCTGTGATCGGCGCGCTATCGATGCTCACGACCGCCTCGTTACGCTTCTTTAAACTTTCAAGAGGCGAAGGGAAGCCTGCGAGGATCGACAGTCGGGAAAGCGAGGCTTGGTTCAATTGATCGAGCCTGGAATTCAACTGCGCATCGAGAACGTTTCGATGCGAGTTTCCACCGTCATTCAAGTGATTGCCCGCCGTCGCGGTGATGCGGAAGCGCGAAAGATTACTTGAGCGAACAACGCCGATCTGCGCGTCGAAGCCGGCATGGATACGGACCCGACCGAAGCCGCTGTCGATCAACGATCCTGCGTGCTGAACGAAGTCCTGATAGGTCGCAGTCAACGCGACGTCGCCGGATACGGAACGGACCACCGCCGTTCCGTCAAGGCTGACACTCTGACCGGCCACGACATTGATCGGCCCCGCCGCCGTATGCAGACTGCGGATCACATGAACATCAGCCGTTCTGCTGACGATGCCGATACCCCCTTGCCCGCCCGTGGAAACGGATTGGACGAAGACTTCGCGCCCCGCATCCAGGCCGATGGACCCCGTGCCGCT
>NZ_LDQA01000091.1 GCF_001475935.1 Aureimonas ureilytica | reverse complement strand
GCCTTCGCGCAGCGCGACATCGAGACGACGATTGATGCAATGATGTCGCGCGCCGAGGGCGGACGCTCCGGCCGGCTCGGCCTCTACCGCGAAATCGAGCAGATCGCCGCCGATCGCGACATTGCCGAGATCGTCTATCTCGCCGCGCTCGACGTCGCCGAAAGCGATGGTTCGATCGGCGAGAAGGAAAAGGCGGTGCTGACCAAGATCTGCACCACCCTCGGCCTCAACCCCGCGAACTACGACATCTGACGACGATGCTGGCTTTCCTCAAAGCCAAGGCGCGGGCGGTGGCGTTCATCGCCGCCTGTGTCCTTCTCGCCCTCCAGATCGTGCTGCCGACTGCGCTCGACCTCCTCTTCGGGATGCTCGCGCTCGGTGCCGTCTGGCTCGCCCTCCACCTCACCTGACAAGGAGCCCGCCATGGCCACGCGCCGCCCGTTCCAAGACGTTGAAAACGACATCATCCGCTCGGGCGCGCGCTCCGGGCTCGGCTGCACGGCCATCATGCGCAAGCTGAAGGACGCGGGGCATGTCCGCTCCGCGTCTGTCGTTGGCGCGTCCGGCGCCTACCGCGAGGGGCGCGTCGACTATGACAGGGCGCGCAAGAAGGCTGTGGTGATCAACCGCGATGCGTCGTTGCGCGCCAAGGCAGCGAAGGAGGGGGCCGCACCCCCGACCTTCACGACGACGTTCGACCAGATCGTCTATGCGCAGGCCAAGGCTGGCGCCTCACTGGACCAGATCGCAGACGCCCTGCAAGCGGAGGGTTGCGGCAACCCCTCCCTGACGACGATCAACCAATCTGCGGCCTATCGCGAGGGTAAGGGCCTGACGCTGCGGCCGCGCACGACGCGCCCGTGGTCCGCAAAGGAAAGCGAGATCATTGCCGACGGCGCGCGTCGCGGACTGACCGGCCCGGCGATCCTCAAGGCTCTCACGGCGGCCGGGTTCGAGCGCGGCGTTCGCTGCGTCACCGCCAGCCAGGTCTACAAGCAGGCTCGGCAGCTCTGGCTTGATGACGTCGAGCGCGACGCCGCCAAGGCCGCGGAACTGGCAGCCGCGCAGGCTGCCCCTCAGCCGGCCCCGGTCTCACGCGGTTTCGTCACGCGCTTTGAGGGCGTGTCGCTCCCGTATCTGCCTTTCCAGAAGGGCTTCGGCGAGGTCGTCGCACGATGATCGACTGGCTCGCCCATCGTCTGGAACTGGCCGAAGGCGCCGATCTCGCGATCGATCACGCGCTTCTCGACTGGCTGGCCGATGGTGTCGGGCTCGGTCATTCGCCTGCCTGGCTCGTCCATGTGCGCAGCCTGACGGGCGACGCCACCGGCGCGTTGGGCATTCTCGACGAGGTTTTTCCGGACGCCGCCTACAGCCTCGTGCGCGGCAACGGCTCGACGCACCGCTTCACCCTTCTGCCGGCCGGCGACGGCCGCCCCTATACGGCCGAGGCGCGCCATCCGGCCAATGCCGTGATCGCCGCCGTCCTGCGCGCCTTCGCTGCGGACGCCGCCCATTCTCTCCAACCGATCGAAAGGGCCGCAGGCTGATGGCCGGGAACCGCTCGCTCCAGAACCGCTCGACCGCCGTCATGCAGCGCTGCCACGAAGCGCCCGACAGCCTCAACTATTTCCCGACGCCACCTTGGGCGACGCGCGCCCTTTGCGAGTGGCTCGAATCGCGCACCGCACGCCTGCCGTTCTCTTCCGTCTGGGAGCCGGCCTGCGGCGAAGGTCATATGGCGCGGCCACTCGGCGAATATTTCCAGTTCGTCACGACAAGCGACGTCCACGACTATTCGCAGACCTTCCATGATCAGGGGCGCGTCGGCGACTTTCTGGTGACGTGGGATCATTCTCCGAAGATCCAGGCGCAGGGCGTGGACTGGATCATCACGAATCCGCCCTTCCGCTTGGCGCAGGAGTTCATCGAGACTGCCCTCGGCATCGCGCGCCAAGGCGTCGCAATGCTGGTTCGCTCAGCCTTTTTGGAGTCGCGCGAGCGCTATGACGGGCTGTTCTCCAAGCAGCCGCCCACGGACATCCTGCAGTTCGTCGAGCGCGTTCCGATGCACAAGGGCAAGATTTCGGCGGATGCGACGACGGCGACCGCTTATTGCTGGCTGGTCTGGTATCCCTCTGCCTATGGCAGCCGCCAGCATGACGACGCGCCCCGCTTTCGCTGGCTGGCGCCATGTCGTGCCCGCCTCGAGCGTCCTTCGGACTATCCGCGCGCGGCCTTGGCGCCTACGCCGCTGTTCGACGAGGCTGCCCTATGACCGCCGCCGTCGTCATCCTGGTTGGGTCCGTTGCCGTTTTCGCAGCGGGCCTCGCCGTCGCCGAAGAGGCGCGCCGCTGGATGGGGCGTGTCGGCGGCTTCACCCTCATGACGATCGGCGTCTTCGGCTTCGTGGCCGTCTTCGTTGCGGTGGCGTGATGGCGGACCTCTTCGGCCTCCCCGATCCGCCGCCGGCCCGCAAGCGCAGGGCTATGGAGCACCCGGCTGCCGCCTCGCCGGTCGCCTGCACCCTCGCGTACAAACGGGCCGGTCCTGAAACCGGGCTGCGCGTCTGCAGACCGGAGTGGGGCGCCTGCCGGACGCTAGAGATTGGGTTCGATCTCCCGCATGCGAGCTTTCAGAGCTTCGTTGAAGTCTTTCCCGTCAGCCGCGTGATGAACGCGTCGGTGGCATACGGGGTGCAGGGCGATAACGTGCGAAATGAGGTCCGGTCCTCCGTCGGAAAGCCGATGCGTGTGGTGGGCCTCCAGGTATGGTGTGCCGTTGGGACGTGCAAAGGGCGCGCTCTCTCCGCAGCACTCACAATGACCTTTGGCCCTAGCGAGGATGTAATTTCTGACGTCGCGGCTACGCTCGATGACAGAGCGAGGAGCCTTGTCCTTCGACGGACTTGCTTGGCCTGCAGCCAATGCTCGTTGTCTCAGAACGTCTATGGGGTCGGCCGCATAGACTTCATCGTCGTCATCGATCGCTGCTTCGACGGCGTCGGCAGATCGGAGTTCGAACACGAATGCGTCCCGTCGATCGCCGAGCTTATCCTTCGCCTTGATGGTTCGATGTTGTTCGTAAAACATCTCGCCGATGTATTGAACCAGCCCGTTCTTGAGGATGCGAAAGGCAAGCAAGGCGTTACCGTTATGGACGTGGTCACGTATAGCTACGTTGCCTTTATCCATGGTCATGGGGCCTACTTGGCCTTCGCCAAAAAATTCATAAATGCCGTCAGGGCGAAGGCGATTTGCATATCCGTACGAGCTGACACCCTCTCGCCCGAACAGAATCACGACACCCTTGTGGGTCGTAACAATCCCACTGCGCCCGTTCCCGCCAAAGTCTTTATGAATATCAACGCGGCGATACGATTTCCCGCGCTCAAATCCCCAGCTCATGTGTCTGCTCCTACCCATGCAGATATCGAAACTACTCGTGAGTACACGGCATACGGGAAATTCCTTCCGAAATTCCCTAACTCTGATCCCCAGGCAATCCTCAGAAGCGAACGGGGCGATGTTTCTCGCCAACTCTTTCTCAGGCTTCCGTTAGCGGCGAAGAGCCCTGCGTATACTCGGTACTCTTTGAGCTTATGCAGGAGGTCGCGCCGGCATCTTCGGTCACCAACGGGAGCCAATTGGCCAAGCGCCCTCGCAAAAGCCGAAGGCCGTTGGAGACCACGCCACCTAGCTGCGAGGGCCAGTTCGTGACCCTCTACTACGGCAACGTCCCCTTACCCTTCACTGCTTCTTGGTCAAGCGAAGAGGCCATGATGATCGCGCCTTGCCGCTATGCCGAGGCGCGGCCGGCCGTTTGTCAGTCCATTTCGCCCGGCGTCGGCCGGCCACTCTTCGCCAAGCCGCATATGGTCCGCCAGCGGCAGGCGATGGCGCAGGATCTCTGCGACCTGTGCGGCCGGCCGCTGAAAGGCCGGACGAAGGTCTCGCTCTCGCACGCGGCCGTGCGCTTCAACGCGGCCGAGGGCGCGGCTGTCCTGCAGGTAGAGCCGCTGGTCCATCGCGAGAGCGCGGCCGTGTCCGTGCGCCACTGCCCTTCGCTCCAGCGCGACATTGCCGAGAATCGGCTCGACGTGCGGCGCGTGACGCGCTCGCGCGTCCAGCTTGCGCAGCTGACGGGCGCGGCGACCATGGAGTTCTGCGGCGTCAACCGGCCGGGCACTGTCGGCCACGCCAAGATCGAAATCCTGTCGTCCGTCTCCATGCCCCTCGAATGGCTGCAGTGGGCCGGCAGTCCGTGACCAAGCGCCCCGGCCCCCGCTACGCCATCATTCCAGCCGATGCGGTCACCGATCCCTCGCTTCAGGGGCCGGACCTCAAGGTGTTGGCCCTTCTCGGCCGTCATATCGACCGCAAGGGCTGGTGCGTTCGCTCTCAGGGCCGGATGGCTGACGAACTCGGGATCGCGCGCGGGACGCTTCAGCGCGCCCTGGGGCGGCTCGTGTCGGCCGGCTATGTCGAGGTGAGCCATGAAAAGCGCCGGGACGGTGGGCAGGCGGCCAACCGCTACCGTGTCATCCTCGACGATCAGGCCCGCGCTGATCAGCTGGACCTCTTCTCTGACTTCGGATCCGATGCCGTTCGGGCCGAAGTCGAGGCACCCCCTGCCTCACAGATGAGGCACCCCCTGCCTCATCCAGGCGAGGCACCCCCTGCCTCACCTAAGCGAGGCACCCATAAGGAACGACCCCTTCAGGAAACGTCCCCTTCCGATATCGGAGCCGAGCCGCGCGCGCGCGACGTTGCAAACGACCATCGATCCGAGCCGGTGCCGACCCGGACGGAACTGCCAGCGGGTGCCGTCCCGCCGGTTCGTCTCAACGTCGAAGCCGTGCCGTTCCTGCCGAACCCGCCTGCCACGGTAGACCGCTCCGACCTTGCAGCGCTTCAGGACCGCCTCGAGGCGGCTGCCGGGGCTATGATGGACCCGACCGCCGGCACGCTCGGCGACGTCTCGGCCGTCCTGGGCTGGATCGTCGAGGGCTGCGACCTGGAGCGGGACATCCTGCCGACCATCGCGGGCCGCGCCGCGACCCATCGCGGCAAGGGCATCCGCAGATGGAGCTATTTTGCGGAGCCGGTGCTGGAGGCATTCCAGCGCCGCACCGCCCTTGCGGCGCGCATCGCTGCATCGGCCGAGCCGGCCGCGTCCATCATCCCCTTCGATCCGAAAGGCGCTTCCCATGCCGCATCATCCCGTTTCGCGCCCGAACCAACCGGGGGCCGTTTCGCCGCTGCAGCCGCAAGGCGCCGCAGGGGGCTCGCTGGCGGCTCGGCTGGAGGCGAGGACGGTTAAGGTCGCCCCCGGCCTCTACCGGTTTCCGGCCGGCGGTGGCCTGTCGGCCAACGATCGCCAGGTCATCACCTTCGAGACTTTCCGGCTTGCCAATCTGCTGGCCGAGACAGTGCCGAACGACGGCGGCCGGGTAGTCGAAGAGATCGCGGAGCAGGTTTGCGCCTCCTTCGTCGCCAACGACCGCAATAACGCGGACCAGGCGATCTACGACGGATATGCCATCGCCCTGCCGGGGCGGGCCGCCGCCGCCGTCTACGAGGCCGTGCAGCGCATTCTTCGCGATGAGGCCCCGCCGGAATACAGTAGGAAGTTCCGCCCCCAGCCGGGCGAGATCGCGCAGCTATCGCGCGCCATCGAGAAGGAATGGGCGCTGGAGCGCGCGCGGCTTGAGCGCCTGCTGACGCTGGAGGAGCAGCCGCCATCCCCGCCCGAGCCGGAGATGACCGAGGAGGGGAAGGCCGCCGTCCGTGACCGAGCGCGTCGCCTGATCGCGGGCGCGGCGCGTCACCGTAGCGCCTGGGCTCAGTCATCCGAAACCGGAACGTCGGCCGGCGCGAGGGTGGCCGCCGACATCGCTCGCCGCAAGGCGGAGCGAGACGCGCCGGAGGGACAAGCTTGATTGGGCTGTTCGAGGCTGATTTCGAGCCGGCGACGTTCTCGCCCTGCCGCGTTTGGCGCTACCGCTTGGAGCGCAGACGGGGCGTGGGGCCGGCATGCGCCAGACGCTCGATCCAATCGGGTGGGGGAACGACGGGGCGTTGTGCGGGATCGCCGCAGCGGCGAATCGGGTCATCTGCGGTTGAGGCTCGCATGGAGCGTTGGCGGGCCGAGGCGCTGCCGCCACTGATTTACTGCGGGCGACCGGCATGCCGCTTCTTGCTCTGAAGCTACAGCGGCCAGCTATCCCGGGCACGCGCTCTATCTGCCTGCGACATCAGGGCACTTCCCCTTTTATTGGGGATTTACCCGGCTAACGGTCGGCGTGGCCTCTTGCATCCAGCCAACAAATCATAAAGCTACGATCAACCAAGGCGTGTGCGAAGCAGGTTAAGCAGCGAAATTACCCAACCAGGGATACCATCAATTCGCACTACGAATTCAAAATCCGATAATCTCAACTTTTGTGAAATCTAATAGGCAGGGAATATAATGTCTAGTCCGAAAGTTTTCGTATCTTACAGCTGGTCATCGCCAGATTACCTTGGCCGTGTCATGAAGCTCGTGGAAGATCTTTCCGGGGATGGCGTGCACGTGGTAATCGATAAATACGATTTGCGCGAGGGTAACGATGCGAATGCTTTCATGGAGCAGATGGTTACGTCGGATGAGATAAAAAAAGTTATACTACTTTGCGATCCAATATATGCGGATAAAGCTAACAAAAGGACAGGCGGGGTAGGGACAGAAGCGCAGATCGTAACGTCGGAGATATTCAAGCAAACTGAACAATCGAAATTTGTAGCAGTTATTATGGATCGAACGGAAGCCGACGAAATCAGAACTCCGGCTTTCTATACGTCCAGAATATATATCGATTTGAGTAGGGATGAGAGATATACAGAGGAATATGAGAAGCTTGTTCGTTGGATTTTCGATCAGCCGCTTCATGTCAGGCCCCCATTGGGAGCCAAGCCTGCATTTCTAAATGAAGAAAAGAGGTCGATTGATCTAGGAACGGCTAGTCGTCAACGTCGAGCTCTCGATGCCGTTCGTGCAGGGCATCCGTCCGCTGTGGCTGCTCTGAATGAATATCTAGATGCTATGAGTCATAACTTCGAACGACTTCGGCTACCTAATCAATCTGATGTTGAGGCCGTTAAATCTAGTATTGAAAATTTCATTCCCTATCGGGATGAATTCTTGTCCGTCATTGACGTTGTCGCATCCCAATCTGGGGCCGCGGACATGTATGAGGCTGTGCACAGATTCTTTGAGAGGATTGCTCCGTATAGTGAGCGTCCAGAGAGTATGCATCAGTGGAACAGCGCAGACTTCGATAACTTCCGATTCATAACATACGAAATGTTTTTGTCGTCTTTTGCGATCACGTTGAAGAGGGAGAATTTCATGTTCTCCGAGATACTTGCCGGCGATTATTACGATAGCTCGCGAGAGAGAGGCGGTGACGATCGCATGGTTAGCTTCAATCTGTTCTTGAAAGAAGTTTTCACGATCGAGGAGGAGAATAACCGTGCGGAGCGGAGGTATTATGCTCCCTTGGCGCCGATCATAAAAAACCGCTTGAATGGCAGTATATTAAAGCATTCACACTTAATGCAGGCTGATTTCGTGCTTTGGCTCGTTTCGAAGAAAAAGGGGCACTGGTGGTATCCGATGAACTGCCTCTATGGCAGAGAGGTGTACGGCCCGTTTGAAGTTTTCGCGCGCTCAAAGTCGAGAAAATATTTCGATCGGTTCAAATCTGTTCTTGGTGTAAGAGATGTGGAGGAGTTTAAGGCGATAGTTGCAAAGATATTGAGCGACCCTAGAGGCGCTCCCCAGTGGGGGTTCGATACGCTTAATGCGGCGCGTTTGTCTGGCTTTGAGAATATAGCAACTGCCCCCTGACTTTGGTGCGGCTCTACACGTACTGTTTGGGTAGTGGTCGCTACCCAGACTCCGTGCATCAAATGTTAGCCCTTCATGTGGCAACGGGTATCTCGGTGATCCGCGTGGTCCAAGCCGGGCTCTTCATCGCCCGCTTCGTGTCGAACGAGCGCGCACCGATCCCGGCCGTTCCGAGCGCCAGCGTCTCGCGTCCATAGCGGGAGTTCACCGCGTCCATGACCGACATCAGGTCCGCGCCTCGGCTGTCAGTTGCGGCGAACAAATCCGTCTGCTCCCGGCCGGCGTCGCACAGGTCTTCCAGCATCACGCCGCACTTCGTGTAGGCGCCGCCCTCCTGCCACATGCTCTCCACCATGCGGGACGCCCAGCGCACGATGACGCGGGTGTCGTTGGTCGGCGGCGAGAGGCGGCAGGAGCGCTGCGCGGAGGGCGCGTTCGCCTTGCGGCCGTTTCCATGCGCAAAGCCGATCAGCCGCCCGGCCACCGATCCCTGCTCGCGGATCTTCTCGGCCGCGCGCGCCGCGCGCCGCGCCATCGCCTCGCGCAAATCCTCGATCGTCGTGACCGGCTCGCCGAACATGCGCGTGACGGCCGTCGCTTGGCGCTTCTCGGGCTCGATCACCAGCTGATCGTCGCCGACGCCGTTGAGTTCGCGCACGAGCCGCTCCAGCACCACCGTGCCGACGCTGCGCGCTTGATGCGGGTCCATGGCCGCGAGATCGGCCGTGGTGCGAATGCCGAGCGGCGCGAGGCGCTCCGACAGCGCGCGGCCGATGCCCCAGACTTCGGATACGGGCCAATTGCGAAACAGATGCCGGCGCAGGTCGACGTCATGCAGATCAATGACGCCGCCGAACACCTTCTCGCCCGCCTTGGCGAGACCGTTGGCGACCTTGGACAGGGTGCGCGTGGGGCCGAGCCCGATGCGCGTCGGCAAGCCGGTGTCGCGCTTGACCTTGGCGATGACGGCGAGGGCGGTGGCGGTATCGCCCAGCCCGTCCGCGCGCACCGGCAGGCGGAACCAGCTTTCGTCGATGGAATAGATTTCGATCTGGTCCGAGAACTCGGAGAGGACCGCGTTGAAGCGGCGGTTCATGTCCGAATAAAGCTCATAGTTGGAAGAGCGCAGTGCGAAGCCGTGCCGCTTGATCAGTTCGCGCATCTTAAAGACCGGCGCGCCCATCTTCACGCCGAAGGCCTTCGCCTCGGCCGAGCGCGCGATGGCGCAATGGTCGCCGTTGGACAGCACAAGGACCGGCACGCCGCGCAGGGCCGGATCGAAGACGCGCTCGCTCGACACATAGAAGTTCTCGACGTCCACCAGCGCCCAGGTCATCGCTGATAGTCCCGCACCCCGGCGCGCACGACGCCCCAGATCTCCACGGTCTCGTCGCAGATGCAGAGGGGATAGCTCATGCGCGCGTTGCGCGGTTCGAGATAGCCGACGCCTTGGCGGATCACGAGCTGGCGACAGACGAAGCCGCCCTCGACGATGGCGATCACGATCGAGCCGTTGCGCGCCTTCGCGTCCCGATCGACGACGACGATGTCCTGATCGTTGATTCCGGCATCCGTCATGCTGGAGCCGGAGATGCGAAACACGAAGGCCGCCGCGCGGTCGAGGCGCAGAAGCTCGATCAGGGACAGGGCGTCGTCTTCCCAGTCCTGCGCGGGCGAGGGGAAGCCGGCGCCGGCCGAGGCCACGACCCGCAAGCGGAAGCCAGGCGGGACGGCGGTGAGGGGCACAGGATGGTTGGTGTTGGGGAGCATGCGTGATCCTGTCGGCGATTCGGTTCGTGATCCGAACATAACGGGAACAGCATGCTTGGGAATAGATACCTTATGCCGCTGTGGATTGCGGGAGGCAACTGTTGCGTGCCTGTCGCCGCGCGGCTCGAATCGCCTGTGAACTAGGAAAGAAAGCCGACGATCTGCTTTGATTATCGCAAAGGGCTGCCCCATAATGTGCGGGCATTACCCGACGGGCCGGCTCCAGTGCCGAGGAGCAAGGCCAGCATGCCTGAGAAGACCCCCGCCGAATTCACCCCCGGCCAGACGAAGACCGTTGATGCCTCGACCGATGGCCGAAGCCCCCGGATCGCTTGCGGATCGTTCGCCAAGCTCCCGTTCGCGCGCTATCGCGAGCGCGCCCGGCAGCCCGTGCAGTTCCGCAATCTCGGCGTGGATATTCGCATGGCCGAGGTGGACAACCCCGCCTTCACGAAAGCCGCGCGTGAGAGCGCGGACAATCCGCGCACCATCACGGCCGCGCGCAACTCCAACGAAAGCCCGCTGGTGCGGCTGGAGCACATGGGATCGATCGATGCGCGTCAGGCGCGCGCCGGCCACATGTTCCGCCAGCTTTACGAGCGCATGATGGGCGGGCAACGCTCACCCTCCTTCCTGCAAATTCGCGTCGATGGCGGATCGGCTCCTGATGCGTTCACGGAAAGCCGGGGGAGGGCGTCGAGCCAGTTGCGGACGATCTCGGAAGAGATGACGCCCGACGATTATGCCGTGGTGCGGTTCGTCTGCGGCGAAGGCCGCTCGCTTCGAGAGCTCGACAAGACGCTCGGGGTGCGCAAGGGCGGCGGCAAGCTGCGCCTCGTGGCCGCGCTGGACAAGCTGTCGGACGTGTTGGGGCTCGGGAAGCCGAAGGCTAAGGATGGCTAAGTCGCTCACCTCCGCTGGCGTGTCGCCCGAAATGCTCCACGAGATGGCCCGGCGCGTAGAGCGCCTGACGGTCTCCCGCCGCGATCCGGAGGCCTTTTTCGTGGAGCGGTCCGAGATCGCCGACGCCTTGCGCAAAGAGGCGTGGAAAGCGGAGCGTGAGGCGCGCGAAACCCCAAGAGCATAAGTGAAGCGACCCGTCTCCCAACACGCCACAAGAAGCGTCCTCAGCCAGCGAAAGGCTCAGTCAAGCGCCTCAACCTAAGATAGATAATATTCCAACAGGAGCGTGTGTAATGACGAGCATCGGAAATCTGCTACAAAATCGCTCATCGAGCACCGAGAAGGTTAGAGTATTTGCAGATCGCGCCAAAATGATAACCTCCATCGCCGAAATCTATTCGCGAGGAGGTTATAGGTTGAAGCCGACAACCCATGCGATCTTCACCACCGGTGAAGCTCTGAAGCCGGAGACCCAGGAGGAAAGGTCAAAGCTCAACGGAACGCTCTCGCTCGCCGACTTGAATGAATATCGGGCCAACAACGGGCTCAAAACGACCTTGTCCCAAATCGACTTCGACACGCTGCTCAAGCGAACCGAAGGTCACTTCGAAAATTTCAAGACCGATGCGACGATGAACTATCGACGCAACCTATACCTCAGGGACATGAGCGAGGATTTCATCCCAAACGGTCGCTCATAAGGGCACGGCTTCCATAGACGCCATGCAACTTTGCAACCAAAAGCCGGTTCCCAAACGCAGAATGGCTTAGAGCTTGACAGGCGGGGTCGCTAAGAGCATAAGAGGCCTACGGTCGGAAGAAGCGCGCAAAACGCTTATCCGGCCTTTTTCATGTCCAATTGACGGTTTGTGGCGCGCCGGAAGCGCTCGATCAGCTTGCCGGCTGGGATGGTCCCGTCGGCGAGACGCCCGGCCTGGCGGTTGATGCGCCGGGGAGACGGACCCGGCACGGTCCTGTCTCCCCCTACGCGCCCGTCCGGCATTGAGGCGGCAATGTGCTACTGGGCTATCGGTTCCGAAGCGGTGACGAGATAGCGTCTAGCCGTTGTTCGGGATCGCTGCGGCCGACCTCGCTTCGGCCAGCGTAGTAGGGTCGATCAACGAGAGATTGCCCAGCGCAGAGCCGAGCATAAGGGATAGGCGCTCGATCGCGAGGATATGGATTCGTCGAAGCTGGGCTCTGCCATTCTCGATGTCTTGGATCGCGCGAAGCGACATTCCCATATGGTCCGCCAGTTGGGTCTGGCTCAGGCCGAGGCGCTTGCGGAAGGCGACGAACTCTTCGGACGTCATTGATCAGAAGTCCTTTCGGTCTTATCTTCCTTTAGCAACCGGGGAGCCCTCAGGCCCCCCGGCCGCTTCTTACCTCAGAGCGATGATCAGGCTTCCTAGGGCGATGATCACACTCAAGGCTTGAAGGATTAGGCTGGCTGTCTCGTAGGACATGGCCTTCTCCTTTGCAGTCAGGCGGGATTGCCTGACACGTTATTCATACGCAGTTTCTGCGTATGACGCAAGTGGATTACGCAGAAACTGCGTATTATTTTGAGCCCCGTCCGCTTCGGCTGGCGGGGCTTTCTCGTTTGGAGGTGGCATGACGCGTCAACCGAAGACGGCGCAAACGCGCGCTCGCCTTCGGGCGATGGTGCGTCGGGCCGCGATCCGTATGGCGATGGGCTGGTCTGTGCGGTCGGCGCGCATCGAGGATGGTTCGCTCGTCGTGCTGACCTTGCCGGCTCGGCTGTCCTTCGCCGAGCGGTGCGAGATCGGCACCGCACTCGGGCGCGCAGTCGGCGCTCTGCCGGCTCGAAACGTCTCCATCATGATGCTGCCGGGTGACGCCCGACTGGTCGAATGCCCGCCGCCTTGGCGGTCCACATGAGCGGAGGCCCCTACCATAGCCGATACGGGCGCGGCACGGCCGCGCAGCGCGGCTACGGCGCAAGATGGCAGAAGGCGCGGGCGCTGTTCCTGACGGAGCATCCGCTGTGCTGCCGCTGCCATGCAGAGGGCCGTGTGACGCCCGCGACTGTCGTGGATCACATCACGCCTCACAAGGGCGATCAGACGCTGTTCTGGGATCAGAAGAACTGGCAGCCGCTCTGCAAACCGCACCACGACGGTGCCAAGCAGGCCGAAGAGCGGCGCG
>NZ_LDQA01000090.1 GCF_001475935.1 Aureimonas ureilytica | reverse complement strand
CCCCCCAATCCAACGGCATGGCCGAAGCCTTCGTGCGCACGATCAAGCGCGACTACGTCCGCGTCTCTGCCCTTCCTGACGCTCGGACCGTCATCGACACGCTGCCGATCTGGTTCGAGCACTACAATACCGTTCACCCTCACAAGGCGCTCGGATATCTCTCACCGCGCGAGTTCATCGCATCCCGGCAATCCCTCTGATCTGTCCGATCATTCGGGGGCAACAACAGATAGCCAGACGTGGTACTTTCTGGAGTGTTGAGGTCGGCATGGGTATCGAACCAGACCACGCAGGCATCAGGATGATGTTTCGCCACCACCGGAAGCGTGGCTATCGAAACCGCGCATCGACTTTTGCACACCGAGGGCAATGCGAGGCGCAGCTAAGGGCGTTTGCGCTTTTCCTTGCCTTGCATCCCAATCTCGGTAGGTGACGGCGCCTTCTGTTCTTCTTGCCGTTTCCATTCGGCATAGATCGCTTCTGAATCATCGGTTGCGCCGACGCTCGCTGCCTGGCCTGACACGACCCTCTCGATCGCTGCTCGGCCCCATCCCTCCGTGCTTTCACGTGGTTTCGGGATAACGCCTTTCCGAACCCATTTATCGACGCTCGAGGGGCTGATGCCGAGCAGTTCGGCGGCCTTGACGCGAATAAAGGTCGAAGCGCTTCTGGGCATAGGAGACGACCTGTGCGCAGGGCTCTGGTCGAAGCCGCGACGGCATAGCGATCGAGAATCTGCGCCCGTGCCGATCGGCAAGCCGCGTCTGATGCTCGCCAGTCCCGGCTTCCGAAAGGCGTCATGCTTGTGATCCCCAAGGCCAACGTTCATACGCCTGCTGTTGGCGATTTCCGTCAGCATCGTGATCGGGATGGCATCGAGCGCGGGTTCGACCGACGGAAGCAGGCCCGCCGCATCGCCGCGCGCGACGACAAAACCGCCATGTCTCCCCTGGTCTTCCTCTGCCTCGCGCACCCGGCTGAAGGACGATGTCAACGGGTTCCGGACCAAGCCTCCCGTCACCGCATCTGCGAGCCGTCTCAGCCCGCTCCCTCCCCCGCGATCTCGGGCAGCCCGTCGAGATACGGGTTGACGAACGCAACGCCCATCGGCGCGAAATCCTTGCCGTTTCGCGTCATCAGGCGCAGGCGATGCGCCTGCGCCGTCGCCGCGATGGCGGCGTCCGCAAAGCCCGGCGAGGTGCCGGCCATGCGGGCGCGCGCCGACAGGAGCCCGGCCAGACGCGCCGTCCGGCGATCCAGCGGCAGGATGCGCTCGCCATAGAGATGCTCCACCAGCTCCAGCCATTGGCGCAGCCGCGCGGCCTTGCGGGCCTCTCCTTTCAGAAGCGAGCGTTCCGCCCCCGCTTCGATTTCGGCGAGCGTTACGACCGAGAGCCAGATCCGGCTGGTCGCCCGCTCCATCCAGCGCTGAAGATCGGAGAACCCCAGCTGTTGATCCTTGGTCGGCGCGCCTTCCGACAGGATGTTGGTGTCCAGAAGGAACATCAGAATTCGAGATCGCGCAGCGGCGCACCGTCCCGCTCGGGCACATCCTCGTCGCGCAGGCCGGAGACCGCCAGAAGCGCACCGAAGCTCGGCACCGTCGACAATCGCTTCCACTCGGCGAAGGACAGAACCACGGCCTCGGGCTCGCCATGCCGGGTGATGATGCTGGGCTCGCCGCGCAAGGCATCATCCACCACGGCGGACAAGGTGGCCTTGGCGTCCCGCAATTGAATCTCGCGCATTGTGTCGCTCCATGGTGACCATTGTGGTCATAGATAATCCGCAAGTCTGCGAAGATCAATCCGATCGATCTTGCATCCGGGCATGGCTCCGCCTTTCAAGAGAAGAGCAATGCTCTCTCCTGCCCCTCGAAAACCCTTCCGATCGGGCGCGAAGGCTTACAGGCCGAGCGCGACCCTGGCTTGTCCGTCTCTCCAAAGCCTATTGGCCGAATTCAGAGCGCCGACTCCGCCTTTCGGGTACAGAGCCAAAAGAAGAGTCTTAGGGGATTGGTTATTGTGTGTTGGCTTTGTCACCCCTGCGAGCGGGGCAAAGACCGACCGGGGACGGCGAATGCCCAAGGTTCCGGCAAAGGGCAGAGCCTCGGCTGACGGCGTTTCCGCAAGCCAGCGCGCGAGACTCTTGGCGTCCTCGTAGAAGGGCATCACGAGGTCGGTCAGCGTGACGGTGAGGCCGAGATCGAGGCCGCGCGCGTTGCGCCGGACGGCCAGCTGGATGTAGCCGCAGCGTACGAGGTCGACCAGATAACGCCGGATCGTGCGGGCCGAGCGCGCCATGACGGCCCCCATCGTGCCCTTGGTGATGGCGGTCTGCCGTGTTTTGCCGCAGCGCGCGCGCAGCACCTGCAGGAAGGCCTTGGCATTGGGCGTCAGCCGGTCGTCGCGCGCGGCCGTGGTCGCCATCGCGCCGGAATATTGACGGCTTTCGCGCGGGGCCGGGCGGGCGTGACGGGGCGATGCGGCAACCGAGGCGCGGGGCTTGCGTCGAACGAGAGTGGACGCCGCGACAGACGGCGACCTCGCATCCGCGCCGATCGCTTCGGAGCGTCGGCGCGCTTCACTGATCGAAATCAGACCGGCCGTGTGATCGCGCCAGATCGCGGCGCGCGCGAGAAAGTCGGGATGGAGCGCGGCCCCCTCCCCTTCTTCGGCGCCCGTGATGGGGCCAAGCGTCATCGTTTCGACAGCTGGACCCTTCAAAAGGGCAAGCGCCGACCCTCGCACGCTCACGGGCGTGCGGGAATGTTCCTCCGACATGGTCTCTCTCCTTGCGCGAGGCAAAGCGAGGCCGTGGCGGGAAGCCGCAATTTCATTTGACGATGAAGGCGAAGGAGGCTAAACCTGCGAGCAACCACGCATCACAGATGAAGGCTCCGGCGGCTCCCGCTTCGGGGCCTTTTTCTTTGCCTATGGCGTCTCCCGGTTGATGATGGACATGGGCCTCACGCCTCCTGCGTTTTCAGGAGGTCGGCATCGGCCTCTGTGAGCGTGGCGAGATCGGACTTCGCGATGAGGACGCGGATCACATCCGAGCGCGATTGTACGCCCAGACGTTCCTTCACCTCGTCCAGCGCGGCGATCTCGCTTTCGTGAAGAACTGTTTCGGTCGAGCGAAGACCAGCGGCACGACGGCGAGCGCGCGTGGCGGCAACGGCCTCTGTGGTGGTTCTTCGGGTCATCGATCAGACTCAATTCCTAACGGTTACTAGAAAGGGTTACGTGACTCATTTCGCGAAGGCCACCCCCCGCACCTCCCGCCAATCTGCCCGAACAGGGCGCGGCGGGGATAAATCGGGGACAGAATGCTGGAATCCGAGCGCGAAGAAGACGCTCGTCCGGACGCTAAGCCCCTGATAATGCTGGAGCTGACGTCAGGCTGACCTGTTGTGCCGGCCAAGGCTTGTCCCGCCCTTACCTCCCGACGGCTTATGCGATAAAAGTTGGGCAAGACCCGTCAGAAGGACCGATTTCCGCTCATGAACTCGTCAGCCGTCCCGATTCTCTCTGAAGACCCGGCCGAAAAGGTCGTGCGTCACGGCGCGATTCTTTCGGCCGAGCTGCTGGCGCGACGCCAGCAGATGTATCCGCCGGACGCGCGCAAGAACCTCCGATTCTTCATGACCCATGAGGTCTCGAAGCTCACCTCGATCCCGGAATCCACGCTGCGCACGCTGTCCATCGAGGGCAAGGGTCCCGCGCCCGCCCGGCTCGACAACAACCATCGCGCCTATACCTTGGCGCAGATCAACGAGCTTCGCGAATTCTTCGCGCAGATGAAGCCGGCGGAGGCCCTGCGCTTTCTGCCGCGCCGGCGCGAGGGCGAGCGGCTTCAGATCCTCTCGATCGCCAACTTCAAGGGCGGCAGCGCCAAGACCACGACCAGCGCGCATCTGGCGCACTATCTGGCGCTCGCGGGCCTGCGCGTTCTGGCGATCGATCTCGATCCGCAGGCCTCGCTGTCCGCCATGTTCGGATTTCAGCCGGAAATGGATGTCGGGCACAACGAGACGATCTATGCCGCGCTGCGCTACGACGAGGCGCGCCGCCCCATGCGGGAAATCGTACGGCAGACTTACTTTACTGGCATCGATCTCATTCCCGGCAATATCGAGGTGATGGAATACGAGCATGAGACGCCTCGCGCGCTGGCCGGCGGCACGGCGGGCATGGACGGCGTGTTCTTCGAGCGGCTGCGGCTCGCCATCGCCGAGGTCGAGGATGATTACGACATCGTGCTTCTCGACACGCCGCCCTCGCTCGGCTTCCTGACGTTGGGGGCGATCTATGCGTCCACCGGGCTGATCGTCACCGTCCATCCCGCCATGCTGGACGTTATGTCCATGAGCCAGTTTCTTCTGATGATGGGCGATCTCATCGGCGTGGTGCGCGAGGCCGGGGCGAATCTCAGCCAGGACTTCCTGCGTTATCTCATCACGCGACACGACCCGAACGACCAGAGCCAGGTGCATGTCGTCGCGATGCTGCGCAGCCTGTTCGGTGAGGACGTGTTGATCCCGACCGCGGTGGAGAGCACGGCGATCGAGACGGCGGGTCTCGCCAAGCGCACGCTCTACGAGCTGGAGCCTGGACATGTCGGCGCGAGCACGGTGAAGCGTGCGCGTGAATCCATGGACGCGGTGAACCAGCGTATTCTGGAACTGATCTGGCAGGGATGGGGCCGAGCATGACCAAGGGACCGCGCAAATCCATTCTGGCGAATTTCGCCTCCTTCGCGGCGGAGGCCAAGGCGCAGGCGAGCGAGGCGCCCACGCCGAAGGCGGAGGGCGGCAACGCGTCCCCTCCCCCGTCCAATCCCACCGCGACCGCAGCTCCCGCGACGGCGCCCGTCGCCCCTCCGGCCTCGCCGTCCACGCCCACTCCGCAAACGAGCGGGTTGGCACAGCGTGTCGGCGCATCGGTGATCGGCGCGACGCAGCGCTCCATCGCGGAACTCCGCGAGGAGCGCGACCGCCTTCAGGCGCTGGTGGAGGCGGGTGGCACACGAGACATCGACGCCGCGCTGATCGACCCGTCGCCGTTTCGGGACCGGATGCCCGATGACGACGAGGCGGGCTTCGACGGGTTCCGCGCGCGCTTTGCCGAAGAGGGCCAAAAAGTGCCCGCCGAGGTGCGCCCGCACCCGGACGCCCCCGGTCGTTTCCAGTTGGTCTTCGGCCACCGTCGCTGGCGCGCGGCCCGTGACCTTGGCCTGCCGCTACGCGTCATCGTCGTCGCCAAGAGCGACGCGGAGGTCGCGGTCTCTCAGGGCATCGAGAATGCCGAGCGGCAGGATCTGACCTGGATCGAGCGCGCGCGGTTCGCCGCCACGCTGGAAGAGGCCGGCTTGAAGGCGCGGGATATTCGTGCGGCGCTGGGCATCGACGATCCGGAACTGGCGCGCTTTCGCATGGTGCTCCGCGCCCTCCCCGAAAATCTGATCCTGCGCATCGGCCGCGCGCCGAAGGCGGGGCGTCCGCGCTGGGTCGAGATGGCCAAGCTCGCCGAGACCTTCCCCGCGCGGCTGGCGCAGCTTCCCGAATCCTTGTCACCTGCCAAGGTTCCGACATCCGATGGTCGTCTTCAGGCAGCGCTGGCCGTTCTGCGCGGCGAGGCCGATAGCGGCGACAGCACGATGGACCTTCACGACGCAAAAGGCCGCCGCATCGCGCAAGCCCGCTTCTCGCGCGGCTCAATGCAACTGGTGCCGGAGCGCGTGGTTGCCGATGACTGGGCGGCTTTCCTGCGCCAGGACCTGCCGGACATGGCCGCCCGTTTCGAGCGCTGGAAGGCGGAGCGCTGAGAAATGGGAAGCGCCCGACCTTGGCAGCTGCCAAGGTTTTGTGGCGATGGACAGAGGGAGGGGTCTGGCGAGCAACACCTTGTGGCCCTGCGAACGACTGCGCGGAATGGCCTCCGCCAAGACGCCTGCGATGGCGGCCATTCCCAGCGGGCGGCAGCGCCGCTGAAGCCGAAAACCTTGGCAGCTGCCAAGGTCGAAGTCGGGCGAAGCCCGGAGATTGCGAGTCCGCTCCGATGAGGCGCGTCGTCAGGCCGAACCAGATTGCGCCCAAGATGCAGCCCTTGCCGAATTCGCCGGCCCTGGAATGCGGCATTCGGAGAATGGGGGCTCGGACACGACAAACGTCCCAACCCTGACAAGGCCGATGGAAGCTCGGGCAGGTTGGCGCTTTGGTTCCGCCGGGATGCTCCGTTGCGAACGCAGTGGGCTCGATCGATGGGGCGAGGCTGATCGTTCGCCGGCCGGTGCAGCTCGAAATGAGCGCTAGAAGCCCCTCGGCGACGATCCAGGGCTTTCGTCGGCACCGCACCTCGACCGGCTACGCGAGATGCTTGGCGGTGCGGTTCATGAACCAATCAGAGCCGACCTGAAGCGGTTCGCGCTATGGGACTTGCCGGACGCCTCCGACCTGCTTGAACACCGGCTGGACAACCGGCTTGAGCGAGCGGGAATCGCTTCGGAAGTCACCCGCTTCGACCGCATAGCCATGGCTGGCATCTAGAGCTTCTTCGTTGACCTGCCTCATCCCGCGCGCCACATCAGGACCGGCCCGAAGGCAAACGGTGTTGCCATGTGAAGCTGCCGCGCTGGCAGGTTCACCTCGTCAGCGAAACCGGCATTCCCTAGGCCGTCACGCGATTGGCGGACAGGGAGAAGTCGGAGGGTGCCGATGAGCGACAGTAAGGCGCAGGCGTCAGTAGGGTCCATTGCCACACGATGTGCCGCGACGACCCGATGAGCCGCTTTGCGGGTGACGTCTCTTGCCTCGCCTTGAGATCGGACCCAAAGATGTTCGTGCAGTTCGAACGCGCGAAACGCACCGGCAGCAGGCGAGCCCGGCGCCCGGACGGCCGCCGCCTCTCACGCTGCGTCAACTCTCCGCCCGGATCGTCCAAGCCGACTGTGCGCATGAGGGGGAGCCGCCCATTCGGCTCCGCGCGGCGAGGCCGGAGACCTTTTTGATGAGCGGCGCGACGATCGCCAGCGACTACACACCCTCACGGAGACGCGCGCGTGCATCAGTGCGCGTATCGAATGTCGGCACTTGCCAGCACCGGGCCGGGGCGATCCGGCTTCGCGCAGGTCGCCCGGCGCGTCCAACGCGACGCCGGGCGACATCACCCGCCGCTGCCGTCAGGCCGGTGATCTGCGCCGGTGGGTAGGGCAGATCCGATCCCATCGCGTGAGCGCATCGGCGATTGTTCGCGGGGCCATCTTTGATACAGTCACCCTCGAAGCGGCTGACGAATCCGTGCGGAGGAGGGCTGTCGGTGAACCGGGCTTCAGGGCGGCGACGCCGTGAGATCCCGAAACGACAGGCCAGCCTCGCGGGCTTTGTCGGACGCTTTCAAATCCCGGGGAGACGCCATTGGCGCGGGAGTAGGGAGAAACCGCATGTCGACAGAAGCCGTCGGCGCGACGCGCCGCGACTATCGAGAAGAATACGAGACGTTCCGGCTGGAAGACGCCGAGGCGCTGCTGGCTGGCGATCCGGCATCGGCGATCAATGCCTGTGTGGAATGCTGCGACCGTTACGTGGGCGAGGGGCGTGTGGCGCTGCGCTGTCTTTCCGCCGACGAGACGCTGACAAGCTATACGTTCGAGGACCTGCAGGCTTTGTCGGCCCGCGCGGCGAACGTGTTCCGCGCCGAGGGCGTCGTGCCGGGGGATGTCGTTGCCGGGCTCCTGCCGCGCACGTTGGAGCTCGTGGTGGCGATCCTGGGCGCCTGGCGTCTGGGAGCCATCTATCAGCCGCTCTTCACCGCCTTCGGCCCCAAGGCGATCGAGCATCGTCTGCGGCTCGGCGGCGCGAAGCTGGTGGTCACCAACCCGGCCAACCGGGGCAAGCTCGACGAGGTGGAGGGGTGTCCCCGCGTGGCGATCGTGGCCGAACCCGGCGCGGTGCCGGCGGGCGATCTCGACTTTCGCGCCGCGCTCAAGGCCGCCGAGCCGACTTTCGAGCCGGTATCGCGCCGGGGCGACGATCTCTTCATGCTGATGTCCACTTCGGGCACGACCGGGGCGGCCAAGGGCGTGCCCGTGCCCCTGCGCGCGCTCAACGCCATTTCGGCCTATATGCGCTATGCGGTCGACCTGCGCGCCGACGACACGTTCTGGAACATCGCCGATCCCGGCTGGGCCTATGGGCTCTATTACGCCATTACGGGCCCGTTGATGCTGGGATGCGCGACCCTTCTTTATGAGGGCGGTTTCACGGCCGAGAGCACCTATCGCATCATCCAGCGCATGGGCGTCACCAATCTCGCCGGCTCGCCCACGGCCTATCGCCTTCTGATCGCCGCCGGGCCGGAGCTGGCCGAGCCGGTGAAGGGCGCCTTGCGCGTCGTCAGCAGCGCGGGCGAGCCGCTCAACCCGGAGGTCATGCGCTGGTTCGAGGCGCATCTGGCAGTGCCCATCCACGATCATTACGGGCAAACCGAGAACGGCATGATGGTCAACAACCACCATGGGTTGACGCACCCTGTGCGCCCCGGCTCCTCGGGCCTTCCGATGCCCGGCTATCGCATGGCCGTGCTGGACGAGGCGGGCAACGAGCTTGGACCCAACCGGCCGGGCATTCTCGCCGTCGATATCGCGCGCTCGCCGCTCCTGTGGTTCCGGGGCTATTATCATCAGGACACCCCGGCCATCGCGGGCGGCTATTATCGCACCGGCGACACGGTGGAACGGGAGCCGGACGGCTCCATCAGCTTCGTCGGGCGCTCGGACGACATCATCACCTCGGCGGGCTATCGCATCGGGCCGTTCGACGTGGAAAGCGCGCTGATCGAGCATCCCGCCGTGGTGGAAACCGCCGTGATCGGCGTGCCCGATCCCGAGCGGACCGAGATCGTCAAGGCCTTCGTGGTGCTGGCGGACGGTGTGAGAGGAACGCCGGCGCTGGCCGACGAACTGGCCAGCCACGTGAAGCGCCGCCTGTCGGCGCATGCCTATCCGCGCCAGGTGGAGTTCGTGGACGAGCTTCCCAAGACGCCGAGCGGCAAGATCCAGCGCTTCATCCTGCGCAAGAGCGAGATCGCCAAGAGCCAGCCGGGCTGAGGAGGGCGTCGCCCATGAAGATCGAAAACAGCAGTTTCGTCGTCACCGGGGCCGGGTCGGGCCTCGGGGCGGGCGTGGCGGAGATGGCGGTGGAGGCGGGCGCGAACGTCCTGCTGCTCGACGTCAACGAGGCGGCCGGGGCGGCGCTGGCCTCCCGGCTCGGCGCGCGGGCCCGCTTTCGCCTGGCCCTGATACCCATCTGACGCTGCCGACGATCCAACCTGGCGAAACACAGGTGGGCGCCGGAGCAACAACACAAAAAACAGCTCCGACACTTAATGCCCTGCTGACTCCCAACACAACGAGTCAGGCAGACATCGCTACACCGGTTCGCACAGCGGCACCGCGACTTA
>NZ_LDQA01000009.1 GCF_001475935.1 Aureimonas ureilytica | reverse complement strand
GGGTCAGTGAGTGCGGGGCGCGGCGGGGGCCGCGTCGAGGCGCATGGGAATGCCGGCTTTGGCCATATGCTGCTTGGCTTCAGCGATCGTATAGGTGCCGAAGTGGAAAATCGAGGCCGCTAGAACCGCCGCCGCGCCGCCCTGCAGCACACCGGCGGAGAGATGGTCGAGCGAGCCGACGCCGCCAGAGGCGATCACCGGCACGGACACGGCGTCCGACACGGCGCGGGTCAAGCCGATGTCGAAGCCGGCCTTGGTGCCATCGCGGTCCATGGAGGTGAGGAGGATTTCGCCGGCGCCAAGCGCCACGACGCGGCGCGCGAACTCCACGGCGTCGATGCCGGTCGGCGTGCGGCCGCCATGGGTGAAGATCTCCCAGCGCGGCGCGCCCTCGGGGCTCGCCACGCGCTTGGCGGAGCTATCCCCCACGACGCGCTTGGCGTCGATCGCCACCACGATGCACTGGTTGCCGAACTTGTCGGCGGCCTCCGCCACGAATTCCGGCCGCTTCACCGCCGCCGTGTTGATCGACACCTTGTCCGCGCCCGCCAGAAGCAGCTTGCGGATATCGGCGACCTCGCGCACACCACCTCCCACCGTCACCGGCATGAAACAGGCTTCGGCCGTGCGCGCCACGACGTCGAAGATCGTCTCGCGATTGTCGGAGGAGGCGGTGATGTCGAGAAAGCAGAGTTCGTCCGCTCCGGCCGCATCATAGCGGCGCGCGGCTTCCACCGGATCGCCGGCATCCACCAGCCCCTCGAAATTGACGCCCTTGACCACGCGGCCGTCCTTGACGTCGAGACAGGGGATGATGCGGGCCTTGAGCGTCATCGGACGAACCTTATCCAGTCCGGCGAGCCGGCGGGGAGAATGGGCGCGTCCATGCCACGCCGTCGCTGTGCTTATCGCCGCAGGCGCGCTGCTTCGCAAGTCGGTGAAAGTATGAGCCCCGACCTGTCTCACGTGAAACAAAGTGACGCCGCAACGGCATTCGGTTCCATCACGGAAGCAGGAGCGGGGCCATGAGCCACAATAACATTCGCGTTATTCTTTGGCATACTGAAGATTAAAGCGCCTGACGACCGGAACAGGGCCTTGGAAGGATCGTTGCCTCCCCGACAGCCGACCAGCCCGTCGGCTCTTTCCATCGAGGACATCATGAAAAAGACCATCGCCGTCATGGCGCTTTCCGCCCTGTTCGCCATGCCGATCGCCGCGCAGGCCCAGCAGGCCGCGACGCCCGCCACGGGCACGCCGACCAAGATGAAGGCGGCGACCACCCAGGGCGATTTCGTCGCTATGGCCGCCTCGTCCAACATGTTCGAAATCGAGTCGAGCCGCTTGGCACTCGAAAAATCCGAGAATGCCGAGGTGAAGCGCTTCGCGCAGCATATGATCGACGACCACACCAAGGCGGGGGCTGATCTCCAGGCGGCGCTGGCCGCTGGCCCGAAGAGCGACGTGCCCAATCGCCTCGACCCCAAGCATGAGCGGATGTTGGAAGAGCTTCGTGCCGCCTCCGGCACGCAGTTCAACGCGCTCTACATGCAACAGCAGCAGGCCGCGCATGAGGAGGCGATCGGCCTGTTCCAGGGCTATTCGATGAATGGCGAAGCCGGCCCGGTGAAGGAGTTCGCCGCCAAGACGCTGCCGACGCTGGAAATGCACCAGCAGATGCTCGGCAAGGTCAAAGCCTCGTAATCAAAGCGAGGGTTCGGGCGAGGGCAGGGGCCTTGGTGGCACCTGCCCTTTCCTATGCCGGCGAGCCTCGTGTTCGCCAGTCTTGGCCGGTCAGCGCGCGAGCCGCGCTAAGGCCGTCACCGGGTCGATCCGTCCATCATAAAGCGCGCGACCGCTGATCGCGCCTTCCAGGGCGGCCGCCTCCGGGCTCGCCAGCCGCTCGATATCGTCCATCGAGGCCAAGCCGCCCGATGCGATCACGGGAATGCGGACGGCGCTCGCCAGTTCGACCGTCGAGTCCCAGTTGATCCCCGCCAGAATGCCGTCGCGGTCGATGTCGGTGTAGATGATGGCGGAGACGCCCGCATCCTCGAAGCGGCGCGCCAGATCGATGGCGGTGAGGGTCGAGGATTCCGCCCAGCCCTCCACCGCGACATAGCCGCCCTTCGCGTCGATGCCGACCGCGACGCGCCCGGGAAAACGTTTGGCGGCTTCGCGCACCAGCTGGGGATCGCGCACCGCGACCGTGCCGAGGATGACGCGCGACAGACCCTTGTCCAGCCAGCGCTCGATATCCTCCATGCGCCGGATGCCGCCGCCGAGCTGCACCTTCATGTCGGTCCCGACCGCACTCAGAATTGCGTCCACCGCGCCGGCATTCACCGCGCGCCCTTCGAAGGCGCCGTTGAGATCGACGACGTGAAGATGCGTGAAACCCTGCGCGCGGAAGGCCTTGGCCTGATCCGCCGGGTCGGCGTTATAGACCGTCGCCTCTTCCATCAGCCCGAGCTTCAGGCGCACGCATTCGCCATCCTTCAGGTCGATGGCGGGAAAGAGAATGGGCATCAGGGCTTCCACTTCAGGAAGTTGGCGATGAGGGCCAGACCCAGCGTCTGGCTCTTTTCGGGGTGGAACTGCGCGCCGACCTTGTTGCCATTGGCAACGAGCGCCGTGACCGACCCGCCATAATCGACAGTCGCGATCACCTGGGTCTCGTCGCGCGGCACGAGATGGTAGGAATGGACGAAATAGGCGTGGAGCCCCGTCTCGCCGGTGGGAATGCCCTCCAAGATCGGATGGGGGTGGCGCAGCTCGATCGTGTTCCAGCCGATCTGCGGCACCTTCAGCTTGGGATCGCTCGGCACGATCGGCTCGACATCCCCGGAAATCCAGCCGAAGCCCGGCGTGATCGTCTTTTCCAGCCCGCGCTCGGCCATGAGCTGCATCCCGACGCAGATGCCGAGGAACGGCCGGCCTTCGGTCTCCACGGCATGACGCAGCGCCTCTTCCATGCCGGGCACCGCGCGAAGCCCCGCGCGGCAATCGGCATAGGCGCCCACGCCCGGCAGCACCACGCGGTCGGCCCCGCGCACGATCTCAGGGTCGTCCGTCAGGCGAATGTCCATGTCGAGCCCGGCCTCGCGCGCGGCGCGCTCGAAAGCCTTGGTGGCCGAGCGCAGATTGCCCGAGCCATAGTCGATGATCGCAAGTGTCGGCATCAGCTTCAGTCCGAAAGGGGAGAGGGCGCTGGCCCGAAGGGGCGGCTTTCGTCAGAATTCTGAGGCGCGGCGGATGCGGCATCGAAGGTTCGAATCCCATCCTCTCCGCCAGCGGCCATGCCCGCATAATAGCGGATTTCGGCCTCGGCCCGGTCGCTCGCCATCAGGGCCGCCGTCTCGCGCCAGCCCTTTCGCCGGAGCTTCCAGGCCTTGAGGCTCGGGCCTTCCAGCGCGACCAGAAGTCCGATCAGGAGCGGCAGCGCGGCGGCAGCGATGCCGAAGCCCTTCGTGCCCGCCTGCCAGGCGATCAGGACATCCAGCGCGAAGACCGCGATGGCGGCCAGAAACAGGCGGTGCCAAAGCAGCCAGAGCGCGGGCACGAGCAGCGCGACCAGCGAAAACCCGTCGCGCACGAACAACGCTTTCTCGCTGGCCCCCACAATATCTGGGGGCTCGAAGACGCGGAAGCGCTTCATGACCGCTCGTCCGTCACGCCAGAATGCCCTTGGTGGAGGGCACGAGATCGGCCTGCCTCGGGTCGATCTGCAAGGCATCGCCCAAGACCCGCGCCACCGCCTTGAAGCAGGTTTCGGCAATATGGTGCGAGTTCTCGCCGTAGAGCGTCTCGATATGCAGGGTCAGCCCGGCATTCATCGCGAAGGCCTGAAAGAACTCGCGCACCAGCTGCGTGTCGAACGTGCCGATCTTCTCGGTTGGGAAGCGCGTGCGGAACACGAGGAACGGACGGCCCGACACGTCCACCGCCGCGCGCGTCAAGGTCTCGTCCATCGCCAGATCCAGCGAGGCATAGCGCCGGATGCCGCGCCGCTCGCCCATCGCCTGCCGGATCGCCTGACCCAGCGCAATGCCGACATCCTCCACCGTGTGATGGTCGTCCACATGCAGGTCGCCCTTGGCCTCGACCCGGATGTCCATCAAGGAATGGCGCGCCAGATGGTCCAGCATATGGTCGAAGAAGCCGACGCCCGTCTGCGCCGTCGCGCGGCCCTGGCCGTCGAGATCCACATGAACGCGGATCTGCGTCTCCTTCGTCGCCCGATCCACCGCCCCGTCGCGCCGACCCGCCGTCACGCCCATGTTCCTGACCCTTCGTCTTCCACTCACGGGCTTCATACAGGCGCAAGGTCCTGTGCGCCAAGGGGCGTGATGGTGGATGTGAAAGGCGGGGCTGCCGCCCCGAGCCCCGCTCGGGAAGTACTTCCCGAACCCTTCCTGTCTTTTGGGACCTTTTCCGAGATCGGGGAGGGCCAGCGGCCCTCCCCGATCTCGGACACGATCCAAACGAACGAGGGGTGCAGGGGAAATCATTTCCCCTGCCGGGGTACAGGGGCAGCGCCCCTGCTCTTCGCCATCCGCCATCGCGCCCCCTTGGCGCACCGGCCTTGCGCATCCCATATGGGGCCGGAGTTCGAGACAAAGGGCATGAGACCATGATGGAGCGGCACGATCCCGCGCAGATGTATTCCACGACGATCGTGACCGTTCGCAAGAACGGCAAGGTCGTGGTGGCGGGCGACGGGCAGGTTTCGCTGGGCAACACGGTGATGAAGGGCAACGCGAAGAAGGTGCGCCGGCTCGGCAAGAACGGGCAGGTGATCGCGGGCTTCGCGGGCGCGACGGCCGATGCGTTCACGCTTCTGGAGCGGCTGGAGGCCAAGCTGGAGCAGTATCCGGACCAGCTGACGCGCGCCTGCGTGGAACTGGCCAAGGACTGGCGCACGGACCGCTATCTGCGCCGGCTGGAGGCGATGATGATCGTCGCCGACAAGAACGTCACGCTGACGCTGACGGGCAATGGCGATGTGCTGGAGCCGGAAAACGGCGTGATGGCGATCGGCTCGGGCGGCAATTATGCGCTCGCGGCGGCGCGGGCGCTGGCCGACACGGATTTCGGCGCGGAGGAGATCGCGCGGCGCGCGATGAAGATCGCGGGCGAAATCTGCATCTACACCAATGGCAACGTGGTGCTGGAAAGCCTCGACGCGGACGCGTGAGGCGTAAAGCGCAAGTTCGAAACGCTACCTCATGGATCAGGCCGGTTGGAACGTCGGTTCCAGCCGGCCTTGTCGATCAGGCGGCCGACCGGCGCCACCCGGCGGCGAGCATGCCGGCACCGATCATGAGCGATCCGCCGACGCGATTGACCGTCCGCTGGACGCTCGGCCTGCGGATCGTCTGGCGCGCCATGGAAGCGAGGATGCCGTAGAGCGCGGCGTTGATCGTGGCGAGAACCAGAAAAGTCACCTCGAAGATGATCATCTGCTGGAGCACCGGCCGCGTCGTGTCGAGAAACTGCGGCAGGAAGGCGACAAAGAAGATGATGCTCCTGGGGTTCAGCGCCGTGACGACATAGGTGTGCAGAAAGATGCGCAGGGGCTTCTCGTTCGGCACTTCGGCGGCGTCGTTCACGACTCCGGTCGAGACTGGCGCGCGCCAGAGCTTGATGCCCAGATAGATCAGATAGGCCGCGCCGATCCATTTGAGCGCGGTGAAGACAGTGGCCGAAGCGGCCAGAAGCGCGCCGAGCCCCAGCATGGACGCGGTCATGGCGGTGAAGTCGCCGAGCGCCACGCCGGCGACCGTCGAGGTCGCGGCCTTGCGGCCATGGCCGAGGGCATAGGAGATGACCAGAAGGATGGTCGGTCCGGGAATGGCGAGAAGAACCGCCGACGCGGCGATGAAGGCCAGCCAATGCTCGAGGGACATGCGATTTCTCCGGTTGGACGCCGAAGCAATCCATCGATTCGAAGATTTGGCAAGAGTGTTGCCGGCTACGATTCGGCCGACGAGATGGAGCCCGGTGAGGCCGGTCTACAAGGGGAAGGGACCGGCGAACCTCACGGGTACGACCGAGGGGGTCCGCGTAAGACCTGAGACGAGCCGAGGCTGGCTCGATCGCACGAACCGACCGCGTTTCTCGCCCCAGCGTGGCCCAGTCCACGGGCTGCCTCGCGTCGACCGGATGGGCCTCGACGGTGCTCGGGAGTCTATGAGCCAGCTTCAGGTTCCAGCTTGCCATAACCCAACCCTCGCCCTTTCCCGCCGCGCCCCCGACGCTAAGTCGGCCTTGCCAGCGCCGGGCGGATGAATTCGCAGGCCGGCCCGGAACAAGGAGTTTCCCCATGGAGTATCGGCGGTTCGGACAATCGGGTCTCAAAGTGCCCGTTCTCAGCCTGGGAACGGCGACCTTCGGCGGGTCGAACGAGTTCTTCCAGCGCTGGGGCGCGACCGATGTGGCCGATGCCTCGCGCATGGTCGATCTCTGCCTCGATCATGGCGTCAACTTCTTCGACACGGCCGACATCTATTCGGGCGGCGTGTCGGAGGAGGTGCTGGGCCAGGCGCTGAAGGGCAAGCGCGAGCGCGTTCTGATCTCCACCAAGGCGACATTCCGCAACGGGGAGGGCCCGAACGAGGTCGGCTCCTCGCGCCACCATCTGGTGCGCGCCTGCGAGGCCAGCCTGAAGCGGCTGGAGACCGACCATATCGACGTTTACTTCATGCACGGGTTCGACGCCTCGACCCCGGTGGACGAGACCTTGCGTGCGCTGGACGATCTGATCACGGCCGGCAAGATTTCCTATATCGGCGCGTCCAACTTCTCCGGCTGGCATCTGATGAAGTCGCTGGCGACCTCCGAGAAATACGGGCTCGCGCGCTATGTCGCCTATCAAGGCTATTACTCGCTGATCGGGCGCGACTATGAATGGGAGCTGATGCCGCTGGGGCTCGACCAGGGCGTCGGCCTCATGGTCTGGAGTCCGCTCGGCTGGGGCCGCCTCACCGGCAAGATCCGGCGCGGGCAGGAGAACAAGGGCGGGCGCATCGCCTCGGGCGGCGCGGTCGGCGGGCCGCCGGTCTCGGACGACTACGTCTATGATGTCGTGGACGCGCTGGACGCGGTGGCCGCCGAGACGGGCAAAAGCGTGTCGCAGGTCGCGCTGAACTGGCTGCTGCAACGGCCGGGCGTGTGCAACATCGTGGTCGGCGCGCGCAACGAGGAGCAACTTCGCCAGAATCTCGGCGCGGTCGGCTGGAGCCTGACCCCAGGCCAGATCGAGCGACTGGACAAGGCCTCGCATCGCGAGCCCGTCTATCCCTATTGGCACCAGAAGGATTTCGACGAGCGCAACCCCAAGCCGACGCGCTGGTAAGCCCTTGCGCGCCGCCCCGCCTTTCGCCCGCGCCGTCGTCATCGGGGCCTCCGGCGGCGTCGGCGGCGCTCTGGCCTTGGCGCTCGCCGAAAGCGGGGCCGAGGTCGAGGCCTTCTCGCGCTCCGGCCGCGCGCCGGGTCACCCGAGGCTTCAGGCCGGGACGCTCGACCTTCTGGACGAAGCCTCGATCGCGGCGGCGGCCGCACGCGTCAAGGCGGGCGGCGCGCCCGATCTCGTGATCGTGGCGACCGGGCTTCTGCATGGCGAGGGCGTGCAGCCGGAAAAGACCTGGCGGCAGATCGAGCCGGACGCCTTCGCGCGCCTCTTCGCGGTGAACGCGACCGGGCCGGCGCTGGTAGCCAAGCACATGCTGCCGCTTCTGCCGCGCGAGGGGCGGGCGGTCTTCGCCGCGCTCTCGGCCCGCGTCGGCTCGATCTCCGACAACAGGCTCGGCGGCTGGGTCGGCTACCGCGCCTCCAAGGCCGCGCTGAACATGATCGTGCAGACGCTGAGCCTGGAGTTGAGGCGCACCCATCCCGCCGCCCTCTGCGTCGCGCTGCATCCCGGCACGGTGGAAACCGCGCTGAGCGATCCGTTCTCGCGCAACGCCGTTCGCGTGACGCCCGAGGCGGCGGCCGGCAACCTGCTGCGGGTCCTCTCCACTCTTGCGCCGGAGGACAGCGGCGGCTGCTTTGCCTGGGACGGGCAGCGCATTCCCGCGTGAATGGTTTCATCAGGTGGTGTTCGAGCCGTCTGAAAAGACGCGGCCCCGATCCCACCGCAAGGGAGTGGGGCTCCTCTACAACGGGCTGAACAAGGGGGGTGGAGCCCCTCGCGCCAGCGGCCCACGTATCGGCCGGCATCGGGAAAACCGAACGCTCTTCGGCCCATCCGGCGAACCGCGTGGGGCGGACTCCCTTCCCCACTATCCCCTTCTCACATTTTCAACAGACAAGGGGGGCAATCCGCCGATTCCTCTCCGCCTCCGCCTCCGCCTCCGCCCCGTCACCGGTGCTCGCCCATGCGCTGCATGGACTGCGCCCGGTTCCTTGCAAAAACGAAAAGGCTTTTGCCGGCTCTCCCCGGAGGTTTCTCTTCAGCTCAGGCCTATCTCCACGCACTCACAGAGTTTAGTCTCCCAGATATGACCGACATCATGATTCCAGCGGGCGGTACGCTCGCCCTTCGCGCGCGCGTTCTGTCCTATGACGTGCAGCATCTTCAGCCGGGCGAGACGCCGGTGGCGCGCTTCATCGAAGACGGGCTCGTCGTCATTCGCGACGGCATCATCCAGGCCGTGGGCGAGGCGAGCGAGCTTCTCGAAGGGCTCGGCCCCGACCAGCCCGTGACGGACTATCGCCCGTTTCTGCTGACCGCCGGCTTCATCGACCCGCATCTCCACATGCCGCAGACGCAGGTCATCGCCTCCTACGGCACGGAGCTGATGGAATGGCTCGCCAAGTACACGTTCCCCGAGGAGTCGCGCTATGGCGACCCAGCGGTGGCGGACGCGGCGGCGCAGTTCCTGCTGCGCGAACTCCTGCGCAACGGGACGACCACGGCGGTCGCGTTCTGCACCTCGCATCCGCAATCGGCGGAGAGCTTCTTTTCCGAGAGCGCGCGGCTGGGCCTGCGCATGATCGGCGGCAAGGTCATGATGGACCGCAACGCGCCGCCCGAACTCACCGACACGCCCGAGCGCGCCCATGACGAGACGCTGGCGCTCGTCCAGCGCTGGCACGGCGCGGGGCGGCTGGAAGTCGCCATCACGCCGCGCTTCGCGCCGACCTCCACCGAAGCCCAGCTGGAGGTCGCCGGCGCGCTGGCCAAAGCCCATCCCGATCTCGCGATCCAGACGCATCTCTCCGAAAATCTCGGCGAAATCGACTTCGTGCGCGAGCTTTTCCCTTGGGCCGAGGACTATACGGCGGTCTACGAGCGCTACGGCCTCGTGCGCCGCCGCGCGCTGTTCGGCCATTGCATCCACCTGTCGGAGCGCGAGCGCAGGGCGCTGGCCGAGCATCAGGCGACGGCCGTGTTCTGCCCGACCTCGAACCTGTTTCTGGGCTCCGGCCTCTTCGATCGGGACGGCGCTTTGGCTGCAAACCTGCGCATGGGTCTCGCCACCGATATCGGCGGCGGCACGTCCTATTCCATGCTGCAGACGGCGGGCGAGGGCTACAAGGTGCTGGCCCTGCGCGGCCAGCGTCTGCCCGGCCATGCCGCCTTCTACATGATGACATCAGGCAATGCCGATGCGATCGGCTTCGGCGACCGCATCGGGCAGGTCGCGCCGGGCTTCGAGGCGGATCTGACGATCCTCGACGCGCGCGCCACGGCCGCGTTGCGCCAGCGCATGGAGCGGGTGGAGACGCTGGAAGAAGAACTCTTCGCTCTGACGGTGCTCGGAGACGAGCGTGCTGTGGTCGCAACCTATGCGGCCGGCCGCCGGCTTCATGCGCGCGGCCTAGCCGAGCCGCCGCCGCTGGCCCATGGCGGGTTGGCTGCTTAAACCCTGGCGCGGCTGCGCTAGATAGCGCCTGCGGCGCTTTGCCTTGAGCGGGCGCCGCTATCAGAACGAGCCGGCCGGAGAAACCGGCGCGGGGCAGGAGGACGGGCATGAGACTGGTGCGTTTCGGAGAGCCGGGGGCCGAGAAGCCGGGGCTGATCGACGAGGAAAATCGCATTCGCGACCTGTCGGGCGAGATCGACGATATCGGCGGCGCGGTTCTCTCCCGGCACGGGCTGGAGAAGCTGCGCGCGCTGGACCCCAAAAGCTTGCCCAAGGCCGATCCGAGCCATCGTCTCGGCCCGCCCGTCGCCGGCATCCGAAACTTCATCGCCGTCGGCCGCAACTATGCCGAACACGCCGCCGAGACCGGCTCGGAGACACCGAGCGAGCCGCTCCTGTTCAACAAGGCGGTCTCCTGCATTGCCGGACCGCGCGACGGCTTCGCCATCCCGAACGGCGCCACCAAGGTGGATTGGGAGGTCGAGGTCGCCATCGTCATCGGCGAGCGCTGCTATCAGGTCTCGAAGGACGAGGCGATGAATTACGTCGCCGGCTTCTGCCTGTGCAACGACGTGTCCGAGCGCACCTGGCAGAAGGAGCGCGGCGGCCAATGGCTAAAGGGCAAGAGCGCGCCCGGCTTCGGCCCGCTCGGCCCTTGGCTGGTGACGCGGGACGAGATCGAGAACCCGGCCGCGCTGGAACTCTGGCTCGACGTGAACGGCCAGCGAATGCAGACCGGCACCACGGCGGACATGATCTTCGACTTCGCCACCATCGTCTCCTACACGTCGGAGTTCCTGGCGCTGGAGCCGGGCGACGTCATCACCACGGGCACGCCGGCGGGCGTCGGCGCTGGCATGAAGCCGCCCGTCTTCCTCAAGGCCGGCGATATCGTCACGCTCGGCAACGCGCATCTGGGCGAACAGCGTCAGGTCGTTTCCAGCCCAGCGGAATAAGTCCGGCAGCGGGAGAGAAACCCCGCCGCCTCTCTGGATGAATCGGGTTTGGCCCCTATTCCTTTGGCAGGAAGCGGGGCCATCCTCCCGCACTGGCTTCCCCGCCCTGCAACGGCAAAGAAGGTTCGTCCATGGCTCTCCCGGAACCCGTCGCGGCCAAGCCCAAGAAGCGCTCCGCATCCTCCGTCGCCAGCCGCGAGGCTTCGATCGCGCTTCTGAAGGATCTGGCCGCCAGCCGCGTCGTGATCGAGGGTGTCGAGCCCCTGATCGATGGCGGTCGCTTCGCCGTGAAGCGGATGGAAAACGAGCCGCTGACCGTGACGGCCGACATCTTCTCCGACGGGCACGAGATCATCGCCGCCGCGCTGGTGACGCATGGCGGCGAGGTGGAGGGGCTGGAAACGCCCTTCGTCTTCATCGGCAACGACCGCTGGGGCGCGACGGTGCGCTTTGCGACCCCCGGCCCCTATCGCTATTCGATCATCGCTTGGCGCGACGTGTTCGGCACCTGGGCGAGCGACACCAAGAAGAAGCGGGACGCGGGGGTCGATATCGCGCTGGAACTGCGCGAGGGCGAGGCGATCTTGGAGCAGGCCGCCGAATCCGGCCGTGGCTCGCGTGAGGATGCCAAGGCGCTGAAGGCCCTGCGCGCGCGCGTCGAGAAGTTCCGCAAGCTGAAGGACGAGGCGGCGCTCTACGCCGTCTTCACGGAAGCCGAGACGATCGAGCTTCTGCGCCGCTGCGGCGTGCGCGCCAATCTCTCGCGCTATCCCGTCCAAGTGCCCGTCTGGGTGGACCGCGAAGCCGCCGGCTTCTCGGCTTGGTACGAGCTGATGCCGCGCTCGCAGTCGGGCGACCCGAAGCGCCACGGCACGTTCGACGATGTGATCGCGCGCCTCCCCGATATCCGGGAGATGGGCTTCGACGTCCTTTACTTCCCGCCGATCCATCCGATCGGCAAGTCGAACCGCAAGGGCAAGAACAACAGCGTCACGGCCAAAGAAGGCGAGCCGGGCAGCCCCTATGCGATCGGTTCGCATGAGGGTGGCCACAAGGACATCCATCCGGAGCTCGGCTCCTTCGCCGATTTCCAGCGCCTCGTGACGCGCGCGGCCGATCATGGGCTGGAGCTCGCGCTCGACTTCGCCATCCAATGCTCGCCCGACCATCCCTGGATCAAGCAGCACAAGGGCTGGTTCGACTGGCGGCCCGATGGCTCGATCAAATATGCGGAGAATCCGCCCAAGAAATATCAGGACATCGTCAATGTCGACTTCTACGGGCCGGACGCGATCCCTTCGCTCTGGGTCGAACTGCGCGACATCGTCCTGTTCTGGCTGGACAAGGGCGTTCGTATCTTCCGCGTCGACAATCCGCACACCAAGCCCTTCCCCTTCTGGGAATGGATGATCGCGGAGGTGCGCGCGGTGGACCCCGGCGTGATCTTCCTGGCGGAGGCCTTCACCCGGCCCAAACTCATGAAGCGCCTCGCCAAGGTCGGCTATAACCAGAGCTATTCCTATTTCACCTGGCGCAACCTGAAATGGGAGCTGCGCGAGTATCTGACCGAGCTGACGAAGGAAGAATGCGCCGAATACATGCGGCCGAACTTCTTCGTGAACACGCCCGATATCAACCCGCTCTTCCTCCATACGAGCGGGCGGCCGGGCTTTCGCATCCGCGCCGCGCTGGCCGCGACGCTGGCGGGCAATTACGGCGTCTATTCCGGCTTCGAGCTGTGCGAATACGAGCCTCTCGTGACCGGCAAGGAAGAATATAAGGACTCGGAGAAATACGAGATCCGCGCCTTCGACTGGAAGCGTGAGGGCCATATCCGGGACGATCTCGCGCTTCTCAACCGGCTGCGCCAGTCCGAGCCGGCGCTGCGGGATTTCCGCAATCTGGAATTCTACCAGTTCTGGAACGACAACGTTCTTTACTACGGCAAGCGGACGGCCGATCTCTCCTCTTTCATCCTCGTCATGGTGACGCTCGACCCGCATCAGCCGCAGGGCGGCCATTTCGAAGTGCCGCTCTGGGAATTCGGCCTGCCCGACAATGGCACGGTCAAGGTCGAGGACCTCGTGAACGACCGCCAGTTCGTCTGGTCCGGCAAGGTTCAGCATTGGTGGTTCGAGCCGGCGGAACTTCCCTACGCCATTTTCCGTCTATCCGTCTGACGGGAGAGAGGGCGGGCTTCGAGCCCGCTTCGCTTCTCCTGTCTTGTTTCTTCCACGGTCCGGCCCGGCCGACCGCAGACGACGATGGATGCGCATGACCGACACCGCCTCTCCCAAGGCCGGGGACATTTCGCCCGACGCTCTTCCGGCCTTCGCCGATGCCTCGCTGCCCGATCTCGCGTCCGGCTCGGAACTCAGCTCGGCGCTCGCGCGCTTTCTGGGCCATCAGCGCTGGTTCGCCGCCAAGTCCGAACGATTGAGCGGCACTCGCTTCGTCCCGGCCGGCGCGGTCGAGGGCGCGGACGGAGCCTTGGCCGGCGAGGCCGTGATCCAGACCGGCGAAGGCGAGCAGCATTACTTCCTGCCGCTGGCGCTGCGCCCGCGCGGCGAGGGCATAGAGCCCAAGCTGATCGGCACACTCGCGGGCGACCGGCAGTTGATCGACGCGACGCGCGACCCCGCCTTCTGCCGCGCCATCGTCAGTCTGATCGCGCAGGGCGGGCGGATCGAGGCAGGCGGCACGGCGCTTCTCGCCAAGGCATCCAGCGCCAAGGCCGACCGTCTGGAAGCGGCCGCGGCCGTGGAGGCCGCCGAGATCAAGCCTCTGTCGGGCGAGCAGTCCAACACGTCGATCGGCATCGGCCGCGTCGCGATCCTGAAATTCTACCGTCTCCTGCGCGATGGCGAACAGCCTGAACTGGAGGTGACGGAGTTCCTGACCGAGAACACCGGCTTTCCCGCCGCGCCCGCGTTGCTCGGCTCGCTGGAACTGGCGCGGCCCGATGGCAGCCACGCCGCCGTCGCGGCCCTGTTCGAGCGTATCACCGAGGCCGAAGACGCCTGGGCCAGCGTCACCGGCGCCCTGGCCGAGCGCTTGCGGGCCGGGGAGGGGACGAAGGCCGGCGCTCAAACGTTCGACCCCGGCCACACGATCGGCCGGCGTACGGGCGAGATGCACGCGGCACTCGGGACGGAAACCGGCCAATCCGCCTTCGACCCCGAGCCGCTCGACCGCGTCTCGCTGGCGCGCATCGTGGACGAGGCCAAACACGAGGCGTCGGGCGCGATCGCCGTTCTGCGCAGCGTTCAAGGGGGCGCGGATGTCAGCGCCGACATCGCGGCGCTGAGCGCCCGCGAAGCCGAGATTGCCGCTTGGTTCGAGAGCTTCAAGCAGCTGGAGCCTGCCGGGCGACGCACGCGCATCCATGGCGACTATCATCTCGGCCAGCTGCTGGTGCGGGGCGAGGATATCGTGATCCTCGATTTCGAGGGCGAGCCGGGCCGCACCTTGCCCGAGCGCCGCGCCAAGACCTCGCCCTTGCGCGATGTCGCGGGGATGCTGCGCTCCTACGATTATGCCGCCTTCGCCGCGCTGGACGCGATCCGCAGCGACGATCCGGCGCTGGCCGAGCGCGCCAAGGCGGAGGCCGAGCGCTGGCGCGACGAAACCTCGGCGGCGTTTCTGAGCGCTTGGGAAGAGGCGAGCGGCGTCGATCTCTCCGACGAGGGGAACGCCAGGCTTCTCGATCTCTTCCTTCTGCAGAAAGCCTTCTACGAACTGCGCTATGAGGCGGCGATGCGCCCCGCCTGGCTTTCGATTCCGCTGCGCGGGATCGTCTCCCTTCTCCAGAAACGACAGGTCCTTTGATGAGCGAGTCTCTTTCCGCCGGTTCCGGCATCGATCACGGCCTGCATGGGGACGAGGCGCGCGCGCTGGCGCAGGGCCGTCACGAAAACCCCTTCGCCGTTCTCGGCCCCCATCGCACGGGCGATGGCAGCGCCGTGGTGCGGGTCTTCCGCCCCGGGGCCGAGCGCGCCGCGGTCATCGACCGCCAGGGCCAGGTTCTGGCCGAGCTGGAGCACGGCGAGGTGGACGGCCTGTTCTCCGGCCTCGTGTCGCAGGCGTTCGACGACCATCTCTTCCGCTTCTGGCATGGCGACAGCTCGTGGGAGGAAGAGGACACCTATCGCTTCGGCCCGATCCTCGGTGATCTCGATACCTATCTGATGCGCGAGGGGCGGCATTATCGCCTTTATGAAAAGCTCGGCGCGCACCCGACCGAGATGGACGGGGTGAAGGGCGTTGCCTTCGCGGTCTGGGCGCCCGATGCGCGCCGCGTGTCGGTGGTCGGCAATTTCAACGCCTGGGACGGGCGGCGCCATGTCATGCGCAAGCGCGTCGATGCGGGCGTGTTCGAAATCTTCGTTCCCGGCCTCGGGCGGGGCGAGGTTTACAAATACGAGCTGATCGGCGGGCATGGCGAGGTTCTGCCGCTGAAGGCCGATCCGGTCGGCTTCCGCCAGGAACTCGCGCCCTCCACCGCCTCCGTCGTGGATGGGCTGGTGGAGCACGAATGGAAGGACGACGCCTTCCGCTCCAAATGGAGCGACTGGCAGTCCGCCGATAAGCCCGTCTCGATCTACGAGGTGCATCTGGGCTCGTGGAAGCGCGGCGATCACAATTCCTTTCTCGACTACGACGCGCTGGCGCGCGAGCTGGTCGCCTATGTCAAGGATATGGGCTTCACCCATGTCGAGTTCCTGCCCGTGTCCGAGCATCCGTTCTACGGTTCCTGGGGCTATCAGCCGATCGGCCTCTATGCGCCGACCGCCCGATATGGCGACCCGGCCGGCTTCGCGCGGCTGGTGGACGCCTTCCATCAGGCCGATATCGGCGTTCTGCTGGACTGGGTGCCCGGCCATTTCCCGACCGACATTCACGGGCTCGGCCGCTTCGACGGCACGGCGCTTTATGAACACGCCGATCCGCGCCGGGGCTTCCACAAGGACTGGAACACGCTGATCTACGACTACGGCCGGACGGAGGTGAAGAACTATCTCGTCTCCAACGGGCTCTACTGGCTCGACCGCTTTCATATCGACGGGCTACGAGTCGATGCCGTCGCCTCCATGCTCTATCTCGACTATTCGCGCAGCCATGGCGAATGGGAGCCCAATATCTATGGCGGGCGCGAGAACCTGGAGGCCATGGCCTTCCTGAAGGAGACGAACGAGCAGGTCGGCGGGCAATTCCCGAACGCCACGACCCATGCGGAGGAATCCACCTCCTTCCCCAATGTGTCACGCCCGACCTATGCCGGCGGCCTCGGCTTCCACTTCAAGTGGAACATGGGCTGGATGCACGACACGCTGCATTTCATGCAGGAAGACCCGATCAACCGCAAATACCACATGCACCATATGACCTTCGGAATGGTCTATGCCTATTCCGAGAACTTCGTGCTGCCGCTCAGCCATGACGAAGTGGTCTATGGAAAAGGCTCCATCCTGGGCAAAATGCCGGGCGACTGGTGGCAGAAATTCGCCAATCTGCGCGCCTATTACGGGTTCATGTGGACCCATCCGGGCAAGAAGCTGCTCTTCATGGGCGGCGAGTTCGGGCAGTCGGCGGAGTGGAACCACGACCAGTCGCTAGACTGGCATCTTCTGGACCATGCCGAGCATCGGGGCGTCCTGCGCCTCGTGCGCGACCTCAACACGCTTTATCGCGGCTTGCCGGCGCTGCATGAGAACGACTGCGACCCGCACGGTTTCGAGTGGGTGGACACGTCCAATGTCGAGCAGTCGGTTCTGGCTTATCTGCGCAAGGACCGCGAAGGCCGTCCGGCGCTGGTGGTCTGCAACTTCACGCCCAATGTCCACCATGGCTACCGCGTCGGCGTACCCCATGGCGGCTTCTGGGAAGAGGTGATGAACACCGACGCCGAGATCTATGGCGGCTCGAATGTCGGCAATATGGGCGGGCGCGAGGCCGAGGAGGTGCATTGCAACGGCCGGCCCTTCTCGCTGTCGCTCAGCTTGCCGCCGCTCTCCACCATCGTGCTCGCGCCCCCGCGTGCCCGTCAGGAGGCGGACGCTCGGGTGGAAAGCGAAGGCCTGGCGAGCAGCGATCTCGCCAAGGCCTGAACCTGATGCACCGGATCGCTCTCCACGGGCGGTCCGGTCTCCCTTCAAGATCAGGCGACGGCGGCCAGCCCCGGCGCCTGTTCGACGCGGTTTCGGCCGAGCGCCTTGGCGCGGTAGAGCGCCGCGTCCGCTTCGGCCAGAAGCGTCTCGAAGCCACGATCGGCATCGACGCAATGCACCAGCCCCACGCTGACCGTCGCGTTGATGGCCAACCCATCGAAACGCGCGGCTTCGACGGCGAAGGCACGCGCGATGCGCTGGGCGAGTTCGCGCGTTTCCTCGCGCGTCTGTCCGGTCAGAAGAACCACGAATTCCTCGCCGCCGAACCGGGCCGCCAGATCGCTGGAGCGCAGCTCGCGGTCCAGAATGCCGGCAAAAAGCTTCAGCACGTCGTCCCCGGTCTGATGGCCATGCGTGTCGTTGATCAGTTTGAAATGGTCGAGATCGAACACCATGACGGAGACGCTAGCTCCATCCGAGCGCGCTTCCTGAATGCGGCGCACGGAGCGATCGAACAGCGCGCGTCGGTTGGGCAGGCCGGTGAGATAGTCGGTGTTCGATGCTTCGAGAATGCGTGCCTCGCCCTCCTCGCGCACCAGCGACAAAAGCAGCATGGGAGCGGCGATGGCAAAAAGCACGCCCTCGAACATGGTGATCTTGGCGAGCGCGGTGAAGAATTCGGGAAAGGATGCCAGGCTTTCGCCCATCAGCCCGCTGGCGAGGAAGAGCGTGACCCGCGCGGCGTAGAAGATGGCATGGAAGCCGAACACCAGAACGGCGGGCTTGCGCGAGCGAAGCGCTGAGAACGAGCAACCGCGCAGCAGCGTGACGGTCGCTGCCCCGCAGATGGGGGCGATCGCGGCCGAGCAGAACAGGCTCCAGGTCTCGTAGCTCAAATGGGGGAACAGCGCGAAGCAGAGGCCGGCGAAGGGCAGGCTGGCCCAGCGCAGGCGGAGCGGCAAAGCCCGCCCGTTCAAACGCAGAACGCCATCGAGCAGCGCCACATAACCGAACAGATTGAGCAGGAAAGCCGGAGCCCGTTGATAGGGGGTCGGGATGATCGCGAAGATCAGAAGGGCGCAACCGAGGGTGAAGGCGGCATAGGCCAGTGCCCATTCCGCCAGAACGTCCTTGCGCAGCGGATGAAACCGACGCTCCCAGAAGGTCAGAGCGCCCGACACGGCGAGCGAGGCGAACATGAACGCGTAGATGGTGGACAGGTCGATATACATGTGTCCCACATCTCTCCTTCGGTGCCTGAGATTAGGCGTCTGCCTGGAAAGGATACCTTACAAGAATCAGAAGATTTAAACGAGATGTGTGGCTGGGTCTGGAAAATTCGGCGAATGGCCTAGTTTCGTACCGCTTCACCGATCGGGATCATGTCCACCGCATGATGGTGGCGCTGCGGCCCGGACGTGATCAACACGCCGTCGATCGGCGCGACATCGGAATAGTCGCGCCCGCGCGCCACGAGCACGTGATCCTCGCCCGCAAAACACCCATTGGTCGGATCGAAGCCGATCCAGCCCATTTGCGGCCCGGCCCAGACCTCTACCCAGGCGTGCATGGCGTCCGCCCCTTCGAGGCGCGGCTGGCCTGGCGGCGGCTCGGTGCGCAGGAAGCCGCTGGCATAGGCCGCCGGAAGGCCGAGCCCACGCAGGCCCGCGATCATCAGATGCGAGAAATCCTGGCAGACGCCGCGCCGGGCGGTGAGGGTTTCCTCGACGCCCGTGGAAATCGTGGTGACACCCGCCTCGAAGCGAAACTCGCTCCGAATGCGCCGCGCCAGCGCCAGCATGGCCTCGCCGATCGGCTGATCGGGCTCCAGCCCTTCGGCGCAGTAGGCGGCGACCGCCGGCGAGGGAGCGACGAGCCGGCCCGCGCCCAGAAAGTGCAGCGGGCTTTCACCCTCGCTGTCGCGCGAGGCCCGGGCCAGGGCGCGGATCGTCTCGACATGCAGGGTTTGGCCCAGCGCCGGAAGCGGGCGATCGACACGAACCCGCGCGCGCATTTCGACCGAGAGTGTCTCGTGCGGTTCGTCGATCAGGACATGATCGGTCCGATTGCCGAAAAAATCGCGCTCGGATGCCGTTTCGCGCGGGGTCGGCTTGATGTCGAGCGTGAAGCGCTCGACACGCTGCCCGCTCGCTTTCAGCGGCGCGATGCGCAGGATATGCCGGGCGTCGCGGACGAAGCCGGGATAGGTGTAGCCGATCGAAAGGCGGATGTCGTAGCGGCTCATGCCCGGTCTATTCCGTGTCCTGACGCTCGACCGCGCCGCGCGGCGCCAAGGCGAAGTAGCGCTGCGAGAGAAGGTCGGAAATCTCGAAACCGTCCCGCGCGACGCGGCTCAGAAAGGCGGGCGTGACCTCGCGCGGCTCGGCGGTGCGCAGGCGCACGAGCAGTCGCGCCAGCCGGCGCGAGGCGGGGTCGAGGCTTTCGCCTGCGTGATTGCCCGGCAGGTCGGCCATCACGGTTTCGAGCGTGCGCGCCTGAAAGGTCAGCGAGCGCGGGTTGAGCGGGTCGAGCAGGGCGAGGTCCAGCACCGTGTCCGGCCCGAGCTCCACCGAGAAGCGCCGGCGATAGGTCATGCGGCTATCGGTGAATTCCAGAAGCGCCTCGAACACGCCGTCGCCACCCGCCGCCAGAAAGGCGCTCGCCGCCCCCGCCGTCTGCGACAGGCGCTCCAGCCGCCGACCGCATTCGAGGAAGCGCCAGCCGATGAACTGGTACATGTTTTCGTGAACGAGGCCGGCAAAGCCGGCGAGCCGCGTCAGCACCCGCCCGGCCAGGAGCGTGTCGTCGCGCTCGTCCGAGGGCTGGCGCAGCGCCTCGCCCGTCAGATCGGCGATCTCGGCCAAAGCGCGCCAGGCGTCGGGCGAGAAGCGGTCGCGAATGCGCGAGGCCAGTTGGAAGGCGCTGTCGGCATGGTCTCTCAAGCCATGGATCGGATCGGCGCCGCCGAAGCCGACGCCCGAAATCCGCAGGAGCGAGATGCGCGCCTCATCCACGGGCGCCGGGTCTTCGCCGGCCTCCGCACGCGCGATCGCCGCGCGCCAATGGCGAAACGCGACCTCCAGACGTTCGACATAGCGGCCGAGCCAGAAGAGATTGTCGGCCGCGCGGGCGGGAAGCGAGCCCGGCAGGCGGCGCTGATAGCTCTCGCCCCGCGCGCCGAGCAGCGTCACGGGCCGCTCGTCCGGGTCGCCCGCCACCCAGACATCGAGCGAGCGACCGCCCGACGCGATCGCCAGCGCGCTGCCGTCTTCCTCGTGCGCGGCGCGTGCGAAGCCACCGGGCATGACGTCCCACCCGTCCTCGCCGCGCGCCAGAAAGACACGCAGGGTGATCGGCCGGCTTTCCAGCCCCGCGTCGCCGAACACGGGCGCGGTGGACAGCGGCAGTGAGCGCGTCGCCACGATATCGGCATCGCCGCCGCGAGCGCGCTCAACTAGCGTAGACTCATCAAGCGACTTGTGCGGGCCGGAAGGCGCGGGCAGGGCTTCGGCCAGCCGCCAGCCGGAGGGCAGGTCCTGAGCGAAATCCTTCCACAGGGGATCGCCCAGCCAGCGCGTTTCGACGGAGGGAAGCTGCAGCCGCTCGCCGATCAGCGCCTCGGCCATGGCGTTTTCGAAGGGCGCGAAGGCCGGCGTTTCCAGAAGGCCGGAGCCGAGCGCGTTGACTAGGTCCAGCTTGCCCGCGCGGATGGCGCGGACCAGGCCGGGCGTGCCGATGCGCGACTGGGCGTGAAGCTCCAGGGGATCGGCATAGTCTGCGTCGAGGCGGCGCCAGAGAACGCGCACGGAGCGAAGCCCATCGACGGTGCGGATCTTGGCCTCGTCGCCGCGCACCACGAGATCGCCGCCTTCCAGAAGGTGAAAGCCGAGATAGCGGGCGAGGTAGGAATGCTCGAAATAGGTCTCGTTGAGGGGACCGGGCGTCAGGAGGCCGACCCGCGCGCCTTCCGTGCCGTTGAGATCGTTCAACGTTTCGCGAAAGCGCCCGAAGAAGCCGGCGAGGCGGCGCACATGCAGCGCGCGCGCCAGATCGGGAAAGGCGCGGGAGGTGGCGACGCGGTTTTCCAGCGCGAAGCCCGAGCCCGAAGGAGCCTGCGTGCGATCCTTGATCACATGCCATCGCCCGTTGGGCGCGCGGCCGAGATCGATGGCGATGAAGCGGATCAGCGGCCGACCGGCGCGGCCCTGATCGGCCAGCGGACGGAGAAACTCGGGATTGCTGGCCAGCAAAACGCCCGGCAGATGGCCCTCGCGCACCATGCGCCGCTCGCCGTAGAGATCGGCTAGGAGCGTTTCGAGATAGAGCGCGCGCTGGCGCAGGCCCGCTTCCAGACGCCGCCATTCCTCCGCCTCGATCACGACGGGCGGAAAGGCGATCGGCCACAAGCGCTCGCGGCTTTCCGCGCCGACGCGATAGAAGACGCCGGCCTCGCTCAGATATTGGCGCGCGGTGCGAAAGCGCCCCTCGCGCTCGGCCTCGCTCAGACCGTCGAGCGCGTTCAGGAGGGCGCGGTAATGCGGGCGCACCGAGCCGTCCTCCGCGCGCATTTCGTCGTAGCGGCGCAGAACGCTGGCCGGCTTGGGCTTGGCAAGGTCAGACAGCAAGGAAGGCCGGTCGTCTGAGATCGAGCGTGTGGGGGAAGCTCGGATCGGGGATTTCCTGAGGCGGCTGGAAGGCCCCCGGCGTGTGGCCAATGGCTTCGAACCGCGCGAGGCGGCGCGACTCCGCCTCGTTGGCGTTGATGGGGAACGTGTCGTAGGAGCGCCCGCCGGGATGGGCGACATGATAGACGCAGCCGCCGAGCGAGCGGCCCGACCAGCGATCGTAGATATCGAAGGTCAGAGGCGCATGGACGGGGATGGTCGGGTGCAGGCCGGACGCCGGCTGCCACGCCTTGAAGCGCACGCCGCCGACGAACTGGCCGACCGTCTGCGTCGGCCCGAGCGGCACCGGCCGCCCGTTGCAGGTGACGATATGGCGCGCGGGGTCGTAGCCCTCGACCTGGACCTGAAGCCGCTCCACCGAGGAATCCACGAAGCGCACCGTGCCGCCGATGGCGCCCGTTTCGCCCATGACATGCCAAGGCTCCAGCGCCTGACGCAGTTCCAGCCGCACGCCCTCGTGGCGGACCTCGCCGCAGAAGGGGAAGCGGAACTCCCACTGCGCCTCGAACCATTCCGGCCGGACCGGATAGCCCGAGCGGTCGAGATCGGCGAGAACCGCGAGGAAATCCTCCCAGATCAGGGCCGGCAGCATGAAGCGGTCGTGAAGCTGCGTGCCCCAGCGGGCAAAGCGCCCCGACTGCGGCTCGCGCCAGAACTTGGCGATCAGCGCGCGGATCAGAAGCTGCTGGGCCAAGCTCATGCGCGCGTCTGGCGGCATCTCGAAGCCGCGGAACTCCACGAGGCCGAGGCGGCCCGTCGGCCCATCGGGCGAATACAGCTTGTCGATGCAGATTTCCGAGCGATGCGTGTTGCCCGTCACGTCCACGAGGAGGTTGCGGAACAGGCGATCCACCAGCCAGGGCGGCGGGGCCAGACCTTCGCCGGGCGAGGGCACCTGCGCCATCGCGATTTCCAGCTCGTAGAGCCCGTCATGGCGCGCCTCGTCGATGCGCGGGGCCTGGCTGGTCGGTCCGACGAAGAGGCCTGAGAAGAGGTAGGACAGCGAGGGATGGCGCTGCCAGTAGAGAACCAGCGATTTCAGAAGATCGGGCCGGCGCAGGAAGGGACTGTCGAGCGGCGTCGCCCCGCCGATCACCACATGGTTGCCACCGCCCGTGCCGGCATGGCGCCCGTCCACCATGAACTTGTCGGTGCCGAGCCGAGACTGGCGCGCGTCCTCGTAGACGCCTTGCGTGATCGCGACGGCCTCGCCCCAGGAGGCGGCGGGATGCACGTTCACTTCGATCACGCCGGGGTCCGGCGCGACGCGCATGACGTTCAAGCGCGGGTCGAAGGGCGGGGCGTAGCCCTCGATGCGCACGAAAAGGCCGAGCGCCTCCGCCTCGTCTTCCACGGCGGCGAGAAGATCGAGATAGGCCTCGGCCGATTCCAGCGGTGGCATGAACACATGCAGAATGCCGTCGCGCGGCTCGATGGCGAGCGCGGTGCGCACATAGCCCCCGATCTCGGCCTCCGGGCCGGGCTCGGGGGGCGTCCAGGCGGGGGCGGGGTCGGCCTGCGAAATGCGCTTCTGCACCTGCCCCAGGATTTCGCGCTCGGGCAGTTCGGGCAGGGGCTGCATCGGGTCGGCCGGATGCGTGTAGGGATAGCGCGCGGGCGAGAGATAGGGGAGGGAGGCCAGCGGCAGGCGATAGCCGAGCGCGGAATCGCCCGGCACGAGGAAGAGCTTGCCGCGCCGGGTCGACCAGCGCTCCGACATCCAGCGCGCGGGCAGCGCCTGCCATGCCTGAACCGGCATGACATAGCCGACCGGATTGTTCAGCCCCCGGTCGAAAACGCGGGCAAGGCGCGCGCGCTCTTCCGGGTTTTCGAGCTTGGAATTGTCCGGCGAGACGTTCTCGGGCAGCTGCGCCTCGCGCACCAGCCAGTAGGACGGGTCTTCATAAGCGGGCAAAGCGTTGCCGGGCTCGACACCCAGCCGCGCGGCGACGCCCTCCAGCAGCGCGCGGGCATCGTCGGCCACGGCCGGCGGCGCCCCCTCTTCCGGCGCGAAAAGGGCGGGGTTGCGCCAGATCGGCTGCCCGTCCTTGCGCCAATACAGAGAGTAGGTCCAGCGCGGCAGGGATTCGCCGGGATACCACTTACCCTGGCCGTGATGCAGAAATCCGCCTTGCGCAAAGCGCGTCTGGAGCCGGCGCAGGAGCCCGTCGGCCAGACCCCGCTTACGGGGGCCGGTCGCGTCGGCGTTCCACTCCGCGCCTTCGAAATCGTCGATCGAGACGAAGGTCGGCTCGCCGCCCATAGTGAGGCGTACGTCCATCGCCTGAAGGTCGGCATCGACTTTCAGGCCCAAAGCGTCCAGCGCCTCCCAGCTTTCGTCCGAGAAGGGCTTGGACACGCGCGGCGCTTCGGAAACGCGCGTCACCTCCATGGCGAAGTCGAACTCGGTTTCTGCGAAATCCACCCCGCCGGCGATCGGCGCGGCGGAACGATAATGGGGCGTTGCCGCGAGCGGCACGTGGCTTTCGCCGGTCATCAGGCCCGAGGTCGGGTCGAAGCCGATCCAGCCCGCGCCCGGCACATAGACCTCGACCCAGGCATGAAGATCGCAGAAGTCGACCGCCGTGCCGGCCGGCCCGTCGATGGCCACGCGATCGGGTTTCAACTGGATCAGGTAGCCTGACACGAAGCGCGCGGCGAGGCCGAGATGGCGCAGCGTGTTGACGAGCAGCCAGGAGGAATCGCGGCAGGAGCCCGACGCCTTTTCCAGCGTTTCCTCGGGCGTCTGCACGCCCGGCTCCATGCGGATGAGATAATCGACGCGCTGCTCGACCAAGCGGTTCAGATCGACCAGGAAATCCACCGTGCGGCGCGGCGTGCGATCCACCGTTTCGAGGAAGCTCTGGAGCTTCGGTCCGGCCGGTTCGAGCGCCAGATAGGGCTTCAGATCGACGGCAAGATCGTCGCCATAGGCAAAGGGGAATTCCTCCGCCCAGGGCTCGATGAAGAAGTCGAACGGATTGTAGACCGTCATGTCGGCGAGGAGATCGACCTCGATGCGGAACTCGCGCACCTTTTCGGGGAAGACGACGCGCGCCAGCCAGTTGCCGAACGGGTCCTGCTGCCAGTTGACGAAATGGTTCGCGGGTTCGATGCGCAGCGCATAGGCCGGGGTGCGCGTGCGTGAATGGGGTGCGGGGCGCAGCCGGATACTCTGAGGACCCAGAGTGACCGGGCGATCATAGCGGTAATGCGTCAGATGGCGGAGGGCGGCGAGGATTGGCATCTGATCCCTTACGCATGAACGGTCGACGCGCCAGCATAGGCATTCCCGGGGCCTGCTGGAAACCTTCGCGGCGCACAAAGCGCGGCGTTTGATGGAAATTGTGTTCGAAATCGGGTGCGCTGCGGAACCGGAGTCACACACTGGAGTTGAGCCGGCGAATCCGCGCCCCTCCCGGCCGCCCAGGAACGCTCCTCATGAAGCTCTTTTCTTGCCCGTCCTGCGATCAGGTCGTCTTCTTCAACAATGTGGTTTGCGAGCGCTGCGGTCATGCGCTCGGCTACGAGCCACGCTCCAACCGCGTCCTGGCGCTGGAAGCGGCCGATGACGGCTGGCTTTCGGTCGGTCGCGGCAGCGACGGCTCGCACTGGCGCTACTGCGACAATTACCAATACGGCGTCTGCAACTGGCTCGTGCCGGCCGACTCCGGCGAGCGGATGTGCGTGGCCGACCGGCACAATCTCATGGTCCCCGATCTCTCGAACCCCGACAATCAGGCGCTCTGGGCCAAGATGGAAGCGGCCAAGCACCGCCTCTTCTATACCCTACTGCGCCTGAACCTGCCGCTCTATACCCGCGACGAGCATCCCGAGGGTCTCGGCTTCAAGTTCCTGGCCGACGATCCGGCGACGGGACAGAAGGTGATGACCGGGCATGACGAGGGCATCATCACGGTGGCGCTGGCCGAGGCCGACGATGCCGAGCGCGAGCAGCGCCGCACCGCCATGGGCGAGCCCTACCGTACCCTGCTCGGCCATTTCCGCCACGAAGTTGGCCATTGGTACTGGGACATTCTCGTGCGCGACGGGAATCTTCTGGACGCGTGCCGCGCCGTGTTCGGCGACGACCGCGAGGATTACGGGCAGGCGCTCCAGAACCACTACAACAACGGGCCGAAGCTCAACTGGCAGGACGAGTACGTCTCGGCCTATGCCGGCTCCCACGCCTGGGAGGACTTCGCGGAAACCTGGGCGCACTATCTCCACATCATCGACACGCTGGAGGTCGGCGGCTCCTACGGCATCGCCATCCAGCCACGGCTCGACCGCGACGGCATTCTGACGACGGACCTCAACGTGAAGGTCTACGATCCGAGCACGACCATGGAGGAGATCGCCGACGCCTGGCTGGCGCTCAGCCAGGCGCTGAACTCCATGAACCGCGCCATGGGCTTGCCGGACCTCTACCCCTTCGTCCTGTCGCCGACCGTCGTCGGCAAGCTCGGCTTCATCCATGATCTCGTGCATGGGCGCGTCGGACAAAACAGCTCGGCGGGGGAGACGAAGGGTCTGTCGGAGGCGGCCGAGGCCATGGGTCGCCAGTCCAACGCCGCCAACGAGCCGCAGGCCGCGCCCGAGCCGCAGGCCCTCGCTGCGGCCGGCTGATCCGGTCCCGACGGGAAAGGGCTGGGGCGACCGGAAAAATTCCTCGCCTCGGTCCTGCCCTTGTCCCCGTGCGCCCCAGTTAGGTCAGGCGCGATCCGCGGCCCCTCGCATCTGCGAGACGGGCCGCATCTCATGACATGTTGCGAAATGGCGGAGCCCTCATGGACGCTGGCACGACTTTTTCTTTCGACCTGAGTTGGGGCGCACATTACGAGGACGGCAAGGCGCGCTTCCGCATCTGGGCGCCCAGCGCGAAAAGCGTCGAGGTCGCCAGCGCCGAGTCCGACGACTTCCAGTGCGAAAGCTTCGAGCCCATGGCGCGCGGCGAGGGCGGCTGGTGGGAACTCGTGACCGACACGGTGCAGCCGGGGGATGGCTACGGCTTCCGATTCGACGGCGGCAAGGTGCGGCCCGACCCGGCAGCCCGCGCCCAGGGGGGCGACGTCCATTGGCTTTCGCGCCTCGTCGATCCCAAGGCGCATGAATGGCGCACCGGCGACTGGAAGGGCCGCCCCTGGCAGGAATGCGTCTTCTACGAGCTGCATGTCGGCACATTCACGCCCGAAGGCACGTTCGAGGCCATCATTCCCAAGCTGGAGCACCTGCGCGAGACCGGCATCACCGCGATCGAGCTTTTGCCCGTCGCCCAGTTCGGCGGCCAGCGCGGCTGGGGCTATGACGGCGTTCTTCTGTATGCGCCGCATCAGGCCTATGGCGGCCCGGAAGGGCTCAAGAAGCTCGTGGACGCCGCGCATGAGCGCGGGATCATGGTCTTCCTCGACGTCGTCTACAATCACTTCGGCCCGGACGGGAACTATCTCCCGGAATACCTGCCGGAGTTCTTCCATCAGGAAATCTCGACGCCTTGGGGCGCGGCCATCGCCTATGACGAAGCGCCGGTGCGCGACTTCATGATCGAGAACGCGCTCTATTGGCTGAGGGAGTTCCAGATCGACGGGCTGCGGCTCGACGCGATCGATTCTATCAAGGACACGACCGACACGCCCTTCGTCAAGGAACTGGCGATGCGCGTGCGCGAGACGGTCACGGATCGCCACGTCCACATCACCACCGAGGACGATCGCAACATCAAATGGCATATCGAGCGCGGCGAGGACGGCTCGGTGCCGCTCGTCTCGGGTGAGTGGAACGACGATTTCCATCACACGGCCCACGTGATCGCGACCAACGATCAGGAGGGCTATTATCGGGACTACGACCCGAACTCGGCCGAGCAGATGGCGACCGCGCTCGCCACCGGCTTCGTGTTCCAGGGGCAGGAGTCCGAGCATCGCGAGCGGCGCGTGGGCACCGACTCTTCCGAACTGCCGCCCACCGCCTTCGTCAACTTCCTCCAGAACCACGACCAGATCGGCAACCGCGCCTTCGGCGACCGGATGCGCTCGCTGACCTCGGGCCGTGTCTATGACTGCCTTCAGGCCATTCTTCTGCTCTCGCCGCAGATCCCGCTGATGTTCCAGGGCGACGAGTTCGGCGACACCAACTCCTTCTGCTTCTTCACCGATTTCGACGGCGAACTCGCCAATGCCGTGTCCAAGGGGCGCAAGAAGGAGTTCAAGAGCTTCGCCGCTTTCGAAGACCCGGAAGCGGCCGACATCTTCCCCGACCCCAATGACGAGCGCACCTTCGAGGTCTCGCGCCTCGACTGGACGCGCCTTGCCCAGCCCATCCACAAGCGCCGCCTTCAGGTGACGCGCAAGCTGCTCGGCATCCGCGCCAAGACGCTGGTTCCGCTCCTGGACAAGGTGCAGGGCGGCACGGGCATGGCGATGGTGGAAGGGCTAGGCTTCGTGGTCGCCTGGGAGCTGCAACCCGGCCGCTTCTGGCATCTCGTGGTCAATCTGGCCGACGAAGCCTGGGATGTGGAAGGTGCGTTCCACCAAGGCGCGCTGGAAGGCGCGGAATGCGTCTACACCAACCACAAGAACGCCTTCGAGTCACTCTCGCAAGGTACGATGTGCGCGACCTGCGTGATCGCCATCCTGGCCGACACACTCCTGATCGCGGAGCCTGACGATGAATGAGCGCCTCGAAACCCTGGCCGAAAGCCACGGCATTCAAATCCGATATGTTTCGGAAATGGGCGAGCCCAAGGCGATCGACGCGGCCGCGCAGTCCGGCCTCCTGAGCGCGCTTCAGGTCGATCCCGAAGGAGGCGAGGAAGGGGGCTTTGCCCGCGAGGAGCAGAAGCCCAGTCTTGCCTGCGCCCTGCCGGAGGGGCTGGCGTCGAGCCGTTCCTGGGGTGTGACCTGCCAGCTCTACAGCCTGCGCTCGGAGCGCAATCTCGGCATCGGCGATTTCGAGGATCTGGCACGGTTGGCCGAGGTCGCGGCCGAGACCGGCGCGTCCTTCGTGGGCGTCAATCCGCTTCATGCGCTCTTTCTGGCCGATGCCGGGCGCTACAGCCCCTATTCGCCCTCGACGCGCCGCTTCATCAATCCGTTCTATCTCGCGATCGACACGATCGAAGGCGGGGAGGCGGCCATCGCGGCCCTGCGCACGGAGAAGCCCGACCTCTTCGAAGGGCTGGACGGCGAGCTGGTGGACTATCCCGCTGTCGCGGCCGCGAAGGTGCCGCTGCTGCGCGAGGTCTATGCGAGCGCCAAGGATGGGCTCACATCCGACGAAAGCTTCCGCGCCTTTACCGAGAAGGGCGGCGACGCGCTGCGCGGCTTCGCGTTGTTCGAGGCGATCTCGGAGGCGATGCGCGCGGAGGGCGGCAGCGCCGGTTGGCACAATTGGCCGGAGGAGCTGCGCGACCGCACGGGCGAAGCGGTGACCTCCTTCGAGGCGGGCCACGAAGACGCGATCCGCTTCCACATCTGGCTGCAATATTTGTGCGACCGGCAGTTGGGCGAGGCGCAGCGCCGCGCCAAGGCGGCCGGAATGCGCATCGGCCTGTATCTCGACTTCGCCGTCGGCGTCTCGCCCGATGGGGCGGAGACCTGGGCCGACCCGGCGCTGACGGTGCGCGCGGCGCGCGTCGGCTCGCCCCCCGACATGTTCAATTCGGACGGGCAGGACTGGGGTCTGGCACCGCTTTCGCCCAAGGCTCTCGCCGAGCGCCATTATGCCCCGCTCGCCGCCGCCTATGCCGGTCTCATGGAACATGCGGGCGCGATCCGTATCGACCATGCGATGGGGCTCGCGCGGCTCTGGTGGATTCCCGAAGGCACGAATTCCGGAGGCGGCGGCTATGTCCGCTATCCTCTCGGCGCCATGGTGGACGCCTTGGCCCGCGTCTCGCAGGACACGAACTGCCTCGTGATCGGCGAGGATCTGGGCACCGTGCCGGAAGGCTTCCGCGAGGCCATGGCCGACAGCCATATCCTCTCCTACAAGGTTCTCTATTTCGAGCGTTGGAAGGACGGGCTGTTCAAGGCGACGGGGGAATATCCGCAGGCCTCGCTCGCCTGTATCTCGACCCACGACCTCGCCACGCTGTCGGGCTGGTGGCATGGCTCCGATGTCCGGCTGCGCTCCGAAACCGGCCGGCAGAACGCCGCCGCCACCGAGCGCGATCTGGCCGAGCGCGACCGCGACCGGCGCACGCTTCTGGCCGCGCTGCAATACGAGCGGCTCCTGCCGCCCGACTATCACGCGGCGAACGAAGGCGCGGACCTGCCGGAGCGCCTGCCTTTTGAGCTGGCGATCGCGATCCATCGCTTCGGCGCGCGCACGCGCTCCATGCTTTTCGCGGTGCAGATGGAGGACATGATCGCCTCCGAGAAACAGCCCAACCTGCCGGGCACGACCGACGAATACCCCAATTGGCGCGTTCGCTCCGACATCCGTCTGGATGATCTGGCCGCCGACGAACGCTTCCAAGCCATGGCTCGCGCGATGCGCGACGAGAGACCGGAGACCCCATGAGCCGTCCGCTGATCGCGACCTATCGCCTGCAGTTCCGCGAGGGGACCGGCTTTTCGCAAGCCGAGGGGCTCGTGCCCTATCTCAAGACGCTGGGGGCGAGCCATCTCTACGCCTCGCCCGTCTTCGCGGCCTCGCCCGGTTCCACCCATGGCTATGACGTCGTGGACTATAACCGCTTCGAAGAAGAACTGGGCGGCGATGCGGGGCTGGGCTCCTTGAGCGATCAGCTGATGAAGGCCGATCTCGGCCTGATCCTCGACTTCGTGCCGAACCATATGGGCGTCTCGCAGGAGAACCGCTGGTGGGAGGATGTCCTGCGCTGGGGCCGCGAAAGCCGCTATGCGCAGACCTTCGACATTTCCTGGGACGAGGAGAAAATCCTCATCCCGACCCTCGGCACGCCCTATGGCGAGGCGCTGCGGGGCGGCGCGCTGGAGGTCGTCTATGACGAGGATCGGGGCGAGGTCCGCTTCTCCGCCAATGGCTATGGCCTGCCGGTGGACCCGCGCACGCTGAGCCACGTCTTCTCCTTCGTGGATCACCCCGAGCGCGACAGTCTGGTGCGCCGCTTCTCCGCCGCCGTGCCGGCCGATGGCGAGGAACTGGGCGAGCGTTTCGCCGAGCATGTCGCCGACCCCGCCTTCCTCGCCGCGCTGAAGGCCGGCATCGAGGCGCTGAACGCCGACCGCAACGCGCTCCATGCCTTCCACGAGGCGCAGGCCTGGCGGCTCGCCTGGTGGCGTCTGGCGCGCGAAAAACTCTCCTATCGCCGCTTCTTCGAGATCGCCGACCTCATCGGCGTGCGCCAGGAGATGCGCCGCGTCTTCCGCGACTCGCACCGCACGATCTACCAGCTGGCGCGCGAGCGCCGGTTGGACGGCATCCGCATCGACCATGTGGACGGCGTGGCTGACCCCAAGGGCTATCTGGCGGAACTCGCTGCCGGCTTCGAGGCGCTGCGCCGCGACGTCGCGATCCATGTCGAGAAGATCCTGACCGGGCCGGAGCGCCTGCGCAAAAGCTGGAACATCGCTGGCACCACAGGCTACGAGTTCATCACCGCCGTTTCGGGCCTCTATGTCGACGGGTCTCAGGAAGAGGCGATGACGCGCGCCTATGCCGAGTTCGTCGGCGGCGACGAAGATCTGCGGGCGATGATCGCGGACCAGAAGCGCGCGATCTTTACGCATAATCTCGCCGGCGAGCTTCAGGTTCTGACTGAAACCGCCATGCAGGTCGCGGCGAGCGATCTCGAAACGCGCGATTTCGGCCGCGACGACATGAGCCGGTCGATCGTCGAGGTGGCGACCGCCCTGCCGGTCTATCGCACCTATTGCGGCGTGGCGGGCGTGCCGGAGGACGACATCATCGTCATCGACGAGACGGTGGAGCGCGCCAAGGGAACCCGGAAGGTCGAGGCCGACGAGCCGATCGACTTCGTTGGTCGCCTGCTCAAGCTGAATTTCGAGGATGGACGCGATGTCACGGGCGCGCTGAACTTCACCCGCCGCTTTCAGCAGACGACCGGCGCGGTCATGGCCAAGGCCGTGGAGGACACGGTCTTCTATCGCTACAACCGTCTGATCGCGCTCAACGAAGTCGGCGGCGAGCCGGATCATTACGGCAGTTCGCCCGAGCGCTTCCACGAGGACATGGCGATCCGGCTGGAGGACCAGCCCGAAGGGCTCATGGCTTCCTCCACCCACGACACCAAGCGCGGCGAGGACGCGCGCGCGCGCCTCTACACCTTGAGCGAAGCGCCCGAGCGCTGGGCCGCGCTGGTGAAGGACATGGCCGAGGCCATGCAGCCCTGGCGCAAGACCATGGGCGACCCCGCCATGGGCGACAGTCATGTCTCGCCCGACCCCGCGACGGAATGGGGCTTCTACCAGTCGCTGCTCGGCGTCATCCCCGCCGATTTCGACCCGGCCGACGCCAAGCTGCGCGAGGAACTGGAAAGCCGGCTTCTGGCCTTTGCCGAAAAGGCCGTGCGCGAGGCCAAGCGCTACACGAGCTGGACCGCGCCCAACGAGGCTTACGAGAGTGCGCTGAAGGGCTTCGTTTCGGCCATTCTCTCGCAGAAGGAGACGGGCGATCTTCTGGCTCGCTTCTGGAAGCAGTCGCAGTCCTTCGTCGTGGCCGGCGCGCTGAATTCGCTGTCGCAGACCCTGATCAAGCTCACTGCGCCGGGCGTTCCCGATATCTATCAGGGCACCGAGTTCTACGATCTCAGCCTCGTGGACCCCGACAATCGCCGCAAGATCGACTTCGCCGCCCGCCAGCGCGCGATGGAAGACGGCGAGACGATCGCGGCCAGCCTGCCGCACTGGCGCGACGGACGCGTGAAGGCCAAGCTCACCGCTGCTGCACTGAAGGCCCGCATCCGCGCGCCCGAGCTGTTCACCAAGGGCCGCTACATCCCGCTGGAGGTGACAGGCGCAAAGGCGGACCATGTGGTCGCCTTCGCGCGCACCGACAATGAGGGCCATGTCGCGGTGACGATCGCGCCGCGTCTCGCCTTGCAGCTTCTGGGTGAGGGCGCCGACATCCCGATGCTGGAGGCGTCCGAGTGGGGCGATACGGCGGTTCGTTTGCCGTCTCACCTGGCGGGGGCGCGCTTCGAGGACATCTTGGCGAGCAGGGAGGTCGGCAGCGGGGCCAGCTTCAAGCTCGCCGACATCTTGTCCGAAATGCCCGTGGCGCTGCTTCTGGCCGACTGACGCATTCGGGTGGTCGGGTCCATGCTCCGGCCACCCTGTGATGCGACACGAGCAGGGGACTGAAGCGGTCGCAATGAGGTCCGATTCATCGCGAAGGTTTCAGTCCCGAAGGCCGTTCATATCAGGCTGAGAACGACGCGGACCATCCCGCGACGGGCCGAGGAGGAGGGAAGCCAGGATGCCGATCCGTGTGACCGTGTGGAACGAATATCTGCACGAAAAGGAAAACGAGACCGTCCGATCGATCTACCCGGACGGGATTCATCGCACCATCGCGGACGGGCTGGCCGAGGATGGCGAGCTGACCCTTTCCACCGCGACCCTGGAAGAGCCCGAACATGGGCTGACCCAGGAGAAGCTCGATGCCACGGACGTTCTCGTCTGGTGGGGACACAAGGCGCATGGCCGAGTCGAGGACGCGATCGTCGAGCGTGTGGCGCAGCGCGTTCATGAAGGCATGGGCCTTCTCGTCCTCCATTCCGGCCATTTCTCCAAGATCTTCAAGCGTCTGATGGGCACGCCCTGTTCGCTGCGTTGGCGCGAGGCGGGGGAGCGCGAGCGGCTTTGGGTGATCAATCCGAGCCACCCGATCACGCAAGGCATCGACAAGGCGATCGAACTGCCGAACTCAGAAATGTATGGCGAGCCCTTCCTTGTCCCCGAGCCGCTGGAGACCGTCTTCGTCTCCTGGTTCGAGGGCGGCGAGGTGTTCCGCTCGGGCCTCACCTACCAGCGCGGGGCCGGGCGCATCTTCTACTTCGAGCCCGGTCACGAGACCTATCCGATCTATCACGATCCCAATATTCGCCGCGTTCTGCACAATGCCGTCCATTGGGCCTACAATCCCGCCAAGCCCTGGCGCGAGGTGGCCGAGGCGCCCAACGTGCCGATCGATCAGGCGCGTGAAAAGATCGAGAAGAAGGGCGGCTCGCTCCACAAGGCCGGCGAGGCCGGCTATCGATGAGCGAGGAACGGCGCATCCTGATCCTTGGCACGGGCGGCATCGCCGCTCGCCATGCCGAGCATTTCTCCTCCATACCCGGCATGACGGTGGTCGCGGCGGTCGATACGAATATCGAGCGCGCCCGTCTCTTCGCGCTCGAGCATTCCATTCCGCAGACCTTCGGCTCGCTGGCCGACGCCATCGCTTGGGATGAGTTCGACGCGGCCGTGAACTCGACGCCCGACGGCGTTCACAAGCCGACGACGCTGCAACTTCTCGCCGCCGGAAAGCCGGTCTTTTGCGAGAAGCCCTTAGCGGTGAACTTTCCCGACGCGATAGCGATGACCGAGGCTGCAGAGGCGGCGGGGCTCATCAACATGGTGAACCTCACCTATCGCAATGCTCATGCGATCCAGATGGCGCGGCGCATGGTGGATGACGGGCGCATCGGCACAATCCGGCATCTGGAGGCGAGCTATCTCCAAAGCTGGCTCACGGCCGGCCATTGGGGCGACTGGCGCACGGACGAACGCTGGCTGTGGCGCTTGTCGTCCGAGCATGGCTCGAAGGGCGTACTCGGCGATATCGGCATCCATATCCTCGACTTCGTGAGCTTCGGTACGGGGCTCGACTTCGCGGCGCTTCAGGCCCGCATGAAGACCTATGACAAGGCCGAGGGCGGGGCGATCGGCGCCTACAAGCTGGATGTCAACGACAGCGTCGCCATGACGGTCGAGATGTCGAACGGCGCGCTCGGCGTCGTGCACATGTCCCGCTATGCCACAGGCAATCTGAACGACCTGAACCTCGCCATCTACGGAGAGCGGGGCGCGCTGCGCATCTGGGCCAACCATCAGGACTCGCGCCTCGAAGCCTGTCTCGGGGCCGATATGGAAACGCAGACCTGGGTTCGCGTGGACTGCCCGGTGACGCCGCGCAACGAGCACCGTTTCGCCATGGCGCTTCTGTCGGGCGAGAACGGCCAGCCGAACTTTCGCCATGCCGCCGGCATCCAGAAGCTTCTCGACCTCTGCTTCGTGTCGGATGCGGAAGGGCGGATGCTGGCCGTCGATTGAGTGCTGACATCCATGGCATCTTTGAGGGCGGGTGCGGTGACGCATTCGCCCTTTTTGCAGGTGCGAAGTCGAGGGGAGGTTCGTAACTTTCGCGCCTGTCGGGAGGTGTGACGGGCGCGGGCGCGCTGTCCTGGCATCATCTCCAATTTCTTATTTCCGCCACGCGCTTTTCCTTGGTTTTGCCGCAGTTTGACGGGGCGCGCTGTGTCATCACGCCGCGCGTGACAGCGTAAGATTATATGATCGGGACGTGTGGCGAAGGGGCGTTGCGGCGCGGCGCGGAAAAGGATTTATCAAGGCCCAGGTGCCATGATGTGCCTGCCGACCTCCCCGTCCCGAATGCGCGCCCGCAAGGGCAAACGATCGTCCGCTCGCGATGCCGGCCTTTCCTTTTTTGCAAAGTCGCATCCGATGCAGTCCGGCATTCTCCTCGCGTTCCTCGCGTATTTTTCCTATTCCTGTTCCGACGCGGCCGGAAAGCTGCTCGGCAGCCAGCTTCCCGTGTTCGAGATCGGCTTCTTCGTCTCGCTGATCGCGCTCGGGCCCGCGCTTCTGTCCAAGCGCGCGGACGAGAGCTGGCGCTCGATCCTGCGCCCGCATCGCCCCTGGATGGTTCTGGCGCGCATGACGACCGGCACGGTCGGCGGCATGTCGGCGATCTACGCCTTCACCCATCTGCCGATGGCGGAAGCCTACTCTCTGATCTTCCTGCTTCCGGTCTTCGTCGCCGTTCTCTCCATGGTGCTCCTGAAGGAGACGGTCGGCCCCTCGCGCTGGCTGGCGCTGCTCGGCGGCCTCGCGGGCGTCATGCTGGTCGTGCGCCCCGGCTTCAACGCCCTGACGCTCGGCCATCTGGCCGCCATCGTCTGCGCCTTCAGCGGCGCGCTCAGCGCCATTCTGCTGCGCTCGCTCGGGCAGACGGAAAAGCGCCTGACACTGGTGGGCGGCGTGCTGACGGCGGCAACGCTGACCAACGGCCTCCTGATGATCCCGCATTTCGTGATGCCGTCCGTGCAGCATTGGCCGATCCTGGTCGTGGGCGGCCTGTGCGCGGGCATCGGCAATATCACGATGGTGGTCGCGGCCCGCCTGACGCCCGCCAGCCGCATCGCGCCGACGCAGTACAGCCAGATCGTCTGGGCCGCGCTTCTGGGCGCCGTGCTCTTCGGCGAGTTCCCCGATCCGCTGGCCGTCGCCGGCATGGCGCTGGTCGGCTTCTGCGGAATGATGACGCTCAGCGGCGGCGACGACCGGCGCGTGGTGCCCGCCCTGCCCAAGCCCGCCGGTTCGCTCGGCGCCTGATCGCCCCTTCGCTCGAAACGCAAAGGCCGCGCTTCCTCCCAGATGGGAACGGAAGCGCGGCCTTTTTTGTGAGAGGGCGAAGCGGTGCGCTGCTTTGGGGAGCGTGACTGACGCGCAGCATCGAGGGTCCGAGAGCGCGCTGCGCCTGACCTATCGCTTGGCGTATCGGGACGTGTTGCCGCCGACCATGCCGACAAGGCGGCCGGCGTGATGGGCGACCGACAGGAGGTTCTTGGCGATCGGATCCTTGCGCAGCTGTGGCAGCGACAAGGCGAGACGGGCGAGCGAACCGACGCTGCCCTTCACGGCCAAGCGCCAGGCCGCACCCGCGCCGTCATAGCTCTGGTCGATCTTCGCCATGTAGATGCCGGTCGTGTAGTAGCGCTCCAGCACCTTGGCCGTGCGCAGCAGCGGGGTCGGCGTCGGCTCGTAGACCACGGCCTCCTCGCACCAGACGATCTCCCCACCCGCCGCGCGTACCCGGCGGAAGAAGTCGTAATCCTCCCCGCCGGAGGATTTATAGGCGTTGCGGAAAAGGGGGCGTTCCACGAGGTCGAGCAGGCGGCGCGAGATCAGAAGGTTCTGCGCGCCGCGCAGGAGCTTGGTCGGCCCCGTTCTGGTGCCGCGCCGGCTGGCATAGATGCTGTTGCGCGCGAAAAGCCCGGCATCGGACGGGAGCAGACCCTCGACCGGGCCGCCCAGAAGATGCGGCTCGTAGGCATCGGCGCAGCCGAGCAGGGTCGCCAGCCAGCCTTCCGCCACATGCCCGTCATCGTCCAACATGATGAGCCGCCGCCAGTCCGGCGCTTCGCGTAAGGCCGCGTCCACGAGGCTGTTGCGAACCGGAGACAGGCCGCGTTCGGAGACGGGCACATAGACGAAGCGCTGCCCCTCCTCGCGCGGAAAGGCGGCGACGAGCGCCTCGATCGCGGGGTCGCAATCATTGTCGGCGACGAGAACCGTCACCATACGGCCGGCGATCTCCGGCCGGAGACTTTCGAGCAGCTTGGTCAGAAGGGCGGGGCGCCGAAAGGTTGGTATCCCGATGACAAGGTCCGTCATGCCAAAAGCGATCCGATCTACGTCCCATCGGCTCCTAGCGATGCGGATTGGCCTTCGAAAGCCCATCCCAAATCACGAAGCACGCCTGTCTGTTCCTCATACTTCATTCTTTAAAGGATGGGTGAAGTTTCTTGGTGGCAGGCCGACACGTCACACGAGGCTCTCCTTACCTTAAACGACCCTTCATGCCGCGCCGATGGGCAGGATAGGCAGAAGTCGAATGATGCCGAATTCGGCATTATTCCTCCTTGTGATTGACTGATCGGGCATCATCGTGCATCTCCCGATATGAATAGCGAGAGATAACCAGATGAACATGATGCCGATGACGCCCGAACGGCACGGGCGCATTCGCGAGCGGCTGTCGCTCGAAGGCCGCGTGCTGGCGTCGGAGCTCGCCCGAGACTTCGGCGTCTCGGAGGACACGATCCGGCGGGACTTGCGCGAGCTCGCCTCGGCCGGGCTCTGCCGCCGCGTCTATGGCGGCGCGCTGCCGCCCGCGCCGGCAGTCGTGCCTCTCAACCTTCGCCGGGCGGAGGCGAGCGGGCGCAAGAGGGCACTGGCGCAAGCCCTGGGCGAGCGCATCGCCGATATGTCCGGGCCGGACGCGACGCTCTTCATCGACGCCGGCTCTACCAATATCCTCGTGGCCGAGGCACTGCCGACCGATCGCGCCCTGACCGTCGTGACCCATTCCCCCGCCATCGCCTGCGCTTTGGAGGATCGGCCCCAGGTCGAAGTCATCCTGCTCGGCGGACGAGTCAACCCGCGCACGGGCGCGTGTCTTGGCGCCGCCAGCTTGCGCGCTGCCGAAGCGCTGCGCTCGAGCCTTCTAGTTCTCGGCGTCTGCGCGGTCGATGCCGAAATCGGCATCACCGCGCAAGACTACGAGGACGCCGAGTTCAAGCGCGTTCTGAGCGCTCAAGCCGGGGCGGTCGTGGCGGCCGTGGTCAACGAGAGACTGGCCAGCGTCGCGCCCTTCCATGTCCTGCCCACGGCGGGATTGGACACGCTCGTCGTGGAGCATGATGCGCCGGAGGCGAGCGTTGCGGCGCTGGAAGCGGTCGGTCTTCGCATTCTGCGCGCCCGGCCGCCTGTGGGAGAGGGCGGCGTGGCGCGAGCGAAGTCACGGGCCTGACGGTGCGCGGCCCCGCAATCCCGAACGGCCGTTGCTCCACCGCTTCCGCTGCTTGCGGTTCCCAAGGCTCGACCTCGCGCGCTTTTGATTCATAACGAACTGAGGCTCGTGCCCGTCTCAATGAAGGAAATGATTTTGTCCCACGCTTCGGACCTCGAGCGCCCTCGCATGGCCGCCTGGCCCGCGCGCCGGATCGCGGTGTCGCTGGCCTTTCTGGTGAACGGGTTTGTGCTCGGCAACTGGACGCCGCAGGTGCCGCTTCTGGCCGAGCGGCTGGGCCTGAGCGAAAGCCGGCTGGGCCTTCTGATCCTCGTCTTCGGCCTCGGCGCCATCGCGGCCATGCCGATGGTCGGCGCGGCGACGGCGCGCTTCGGCTCGCGCAAGCCGACCCTCGTGCTTCAGGCGCTTCTGGCCTTTGCGCTGCTTCTTCTGGTGCTCGCACCGAGCCCGCTCTGGGCGGCCGCCGCGATCCTCTTTTTCGGCATGACGATGGGCGGCATGGATGTCGCGATGAACGCCAATGCGGTAGCGACCGAGCGCACGCTGCATCAGGCCATGATGTCATCGTGCCATGGGTTCTGGTCGGTCGGCGGGGTTCTGGGCGCGGCTGTGGGCGGCCCCCTCATCGGGGCGATCGGTTCGGTGGGGCAGGCGAGCGTGGTCGCCCTCGTCATGCTGGCCGCGCTCTGGCCGATCAGCCGGTCGCTGATGGAGGATCGAACGTCACCCCACGACGCGCCGGCCGCGGCCGAGACGGACGGGCAAGGCGCTCCCGCGACGTCCAGCCGTGGGCGTCTGATCGCGGTGGCGCTCGGCGTCTGCGCGCTCTTCTCCATGATCCCGGAAGGAGCGACGATCGACTGGAGCGCCATCTATCTCGTGCGCGAACTCGGCATCGACATCGAAATGTCCGGCCTCGCCTTCGCGGCCTTCTCGGCCACCATGGCGCTGTTCCGGTTTCTGGGAGACGGGCTGCGGGACCGGCTCGGCGCGGTTCGCACGATCCGCTTGTCGGTCGGCTTTGCGGTGGCGGGGCTGGTTCTGGTGAGCTTTGCCGGGGGCCTCACCGTCGCGCTGATCGGCTTTGCGATCCTCGGGATCGGGCTTTCCAATCTCGTGCCGATCGCCTTTTCGGCGGCGGGCAATATCGAGGGGCTGAAGCCGGGCGTTGCCATCTCGATCGCGACCTCGATCGGCTATAGCGGCATTCTCGTCGCGCCGTCCGCCATCGGCTATTTCGCCCAGCATTTCGGCTTCTCGCCGGTGTTCCTCGGGCTTTGCGTCTGCCTGCTCGTGATTCTCGTCCTGTCCGGGCTGATGCACGGCGCGGATCGGCGCGACGGGCATTGAAGTGAAAGGGGCCGCCGAAACGGCGGCCCCGAAATTCTTATATGCGTCCCATCAGGAGCAGCACGATCACGACCACGAGCAGGAAGCCCAGAAGGCCGCTCGGCCCGTAGCCCCATCCGCGCGAGTAGCCCCAGCCGGGAAAGGCGCCGATCAGGAGCAGGATCAGGACGATCAGAAGAATGGTGCCGATGGACATGGGGAACTCCGTAGAAAACACGACGCCCCCAGAACTCACGCGGACGTGTTCGGTTCCACAAAATCGTCACAATTGACTTACGATCGCCGCATCGGCCTTCAAACGAGGATGGTGACCCAGACCATGATCGCGAAGGTGAAGATCACCCCGAGCAGGATGGCCGGCCGGAAGCTCCAGCCGCGCGACCACGGCCAGATCGGCAGGAAACCGACCAGCATGAGAAGGCAGAACAGGGCAAGGGCGGCGCCGGGCGTCATGGGCTCTCCTGTTGAACACGGTGGGCGGACACTGGGCATCCCCGGCCGGGAGGCGTGCTCCGCCCGCGACAGGTGCCAGTCCGGCCATCGACACGCAAGCCGCCGAAGCTGGCCCGTGTCATGCTCGCGACACGAAGTCTCTGCAAGAACGCCCTCTCTTCATTTGACAGATATGCGCGGCGATATAGACCAAAGCGGCACTCGGCCTTGTGCCGGGAGCCATCGCCCTTTTCGCTGGAAAGCCGACCCGATGACGTCAGCCACGCCGATCGACCCCGTTCTCGCCGACCCGTTGCCCCGCCGCCGCACGGTGGGCGTGAATGTCGGCGGCGTTCTCGTCGGCGGACCGGCCCCGGTGGTCGTTCAGTCCATGACCAACACCGACACGGCGGATGTGGATTCCACCGTCGCACAGGTCGCCCAGCTGGCGCGCGCGGGCTCGGAGATCGTGCGCATCACCGTGGACCGGCCGGAATCGGCCGCCGCCGTGCCGCGCATTCGTGAGCGGCTGGACCGGCTGGGTCTCTCCGTGCCGCTGGTCGGCGACTTTCACTATATCGGCCACAAGCTGCTCGCCGATTATCCCGACTGCGCGGCAGCGCTCGCGAAGTACCGCATCAACCCCGGCAATGTCGGCTTCAAGGACAAGAAGGACCGGCAGTTCGTCGACATCATCGAAATGGCCATCCGGCACGACAAGCCGGTGCGCATCGGCGTCAACTGGGGCTCGCTCGACCAGGAACTCCTGACCCGGCTGATGGACGAGAACTCGGCCCTCGCGCAGCCGCTTTCGGCGCGCGCGGTCATGCGGGAATCGATCATCCAGTCCGCGCTTCATTCCGCCGCGCTGGCGGAGGAGACGGGCCTCGCGCGCGAGAAGATCATTCTGTCCGCCAAGGTCTCCAACGTTCAGGATCTCATCGCCGTCTATCGCGACCTGTCGCGGCGCACCGACCATGCGATCCATCTCGGCCTGACGGAAGCGGGCATGGGCTCGAAGGGCATCGTCGCCTCGTCGGCCGCCATGGGCATTCTCCTGCAGGAAGGCATCGGCGACACGATCCGCGTGTCGCTGACGCCCGAGCCCGGCGGCGACCGCACCAAGGAAGTGCAGGTCGCGCAGGAACTTCTCCAGACCATGGGCTTCCGGCAGTTCATCCCGATCGTCGCGGCTTGCCCCGGCTGCGGGCGCACGACCTCGACCTTGTTCCAAGAGTTGGCGGAGACGATCCAGAACGATATCCGTCGCAACATGCCCGAATGGCGCGAGCGCTATCCCGGCGTCGAGGCGCTGTCGGTCGCCGTCATGGGCTGCATCGTCAATGGGCCGGGCGAGTCCAAACACGCCGATATCGGCATCTCGCTGCCCGGCACCGCCGAGGTGCCCTCCGCCCCCGTCTACATGGACGGGGTGAAGGTCGCCACCTTACGCGGCGCGGGCATCGCGCAGGAATTCCACGAGATGGTGCTCGCCTATATCGAGCGCCGCTTCGGGGGCGGGCGCGCCGCCGCCGAATGACAGGACGTCGTCTTTCTCTCGCCGCCGTTGCCTTGGCGCTCGCCCTCACGCCAAGCGCCAAGGCCGAGGACAAGACGGGCGAGAAGAACAATCCGCGCGTGGCCGAAATCTGCGATCTCATCGCCGAGAACGCCAAATCCGTCGGCATGGCGCCGGAATTCTTCGCGCGCCTGATCTGGAAGGAATCGCGCTTCGACGAATCCGCCCAGTCCCCCGTCGGCGCGCAGGGCATCGCCCAGTTCATGCCTTTCACGGCCAAGGAGCGCGGCCTGTCGGACCCGTTCGACAAGCGCGAGGCGCTGCGCCATTCCGCGACCTATCTGCGCGATCTGCGCTCGGAACTCGGCTCCTGGGGGCTGGCGGCGGCGGCCTATAATGGCGGCATCAACCGCGTGAAGCGGTGGATGCAGAGCGGCGGGCGGCTGCCCTATGAGACCGAGGATTACGTCCTCTCCATCACCGCGCAGCCGGCGTCCTGGTTTCGCGAGGAAAAACGCGAGGCGGCCGTGGAGCCGCTGGTGAAGGATCTGGATTTCGCGCTTGCCTGCCGCCGGCTGCCCATTCTGCCGACACGCGCCGTCTTCGCGGCGGCCGAGAGCGCGCCCATGCGCCCCTGGGGCGCGCAGGTCGCCGGCCATCCCAACGAGGCCATCGCCGTTCGCCTCTATCGCAAGCTGCAGGATCGCTATCCCGGCATTCTCGGCGGCGTCGAGCCGATCGTGATGCGCACGCGGCCGCTCTCCGGCCCGCGCCGGATCACCGCCATTCGCATCGGCGCCAACACGCGCGGTGCGGCCGACGCCTTCTGCAACAAATATCGCAATGTCGGCGGCTCCTGCGTCGTCATCAAGAACCGCTGAGCTATGGCCACACTCTTCTTCATCAGCCATCCCGAGGTCGTGGTCGATCCGCTGGTGCCGGTCGAGCGCTGGCACCTCGCACCCTCCGGCATCGAGCGCATGCGCCGTTTCGCCGGGCAACCTGCGCTAAGCGGCCTCCGCCAGGTCTGGGCGAGCACCGAAACCAAGGCCATCGAGGCCGCCGGCATCCTGGCCGGGCGCTGGGGGCTCGGCGTCGAGGTCTTGGCGGAACTCGGCGAGAACGACCGCAGCGCGACGGGCTTCCTGCCGCCGGCGGAGTTCGAGACCGTGGCCGATGCCTTCTTTGCCGAGCCGCAGACGAGCGTGCGCGGCTGGGAGCGCGCGGTGGATGCGCAGACCCGTATCACCGATGCGATGCGCGGCATCGTCCGGCAGCATGAAGGGGGAGGCGATCTCGCCATCGTCGCTCATGGCGCGGTCGGCACGCTGCTCTTCTGCGCGCTGGCGGGGCGCCCCATCTCGCGCGCCGAGGACCAGCCGTTTCAGGGCCATGTCTGGAGCGCGACCCTGCCGGACCTTGCGATCCGCCATGGCTGGGAGCCCATCGCGCCAAGGGCGTGAGGGGGCTAGCCCAAGGCCTCGCGCACCGCTCTCAGAAACACCCGCGCGCCGATGGCGATGAGATCGTCGGGGAAGTCGTAGTCGGGATTGTGGAGGCGCGGATGGTCGAGGCCTGCGCCCAGAAAGAACATGGCCGAGCGCGAGACGGAGGCGAAGCGGCCGAAATCTTCTGAGGGGTACATCGGCTCGCCCGGCCGATGCGCGATGCCTTCCGCGTCCAGCGCGCTGCGCAGGAGCGCGACGGCTGCGGGGTGGTTCTCGCAATGGGTGAAGATGTCCTCGTAGGCGAGGGCATGGCCGAGGCCCGCCGCATCGGCCTCGCTGATGACGAGCCGCTCGGCTTCCTCAATCAGCGCCGCCATCGCCTCGTCGCGGAGCGTGCGCAGCGTCGCCCAGATTTCGCCCGTTCCGGGCGCGATGCCGAAGGCGGGCTCGCCGAGGCGCGCATGGGTGATCGTGACCAGACGAAAACTCTCGTCCAACGCGCCGCCCGGCCCGAGTGCCGCGAGCGCAGGCATGAGGCGGGTCATGGCGGCCATGGGCGAAAGCCCGTCCTGCGGCATGGAGGCATGGGCGGTCTTGCCCGAGAGCGTGATCCGCAGGCCGCGCGAGGCGCAATTGACCGGCCCTTCGCGCAAGGACGCTTCGCCCAGGGGCAGGCCGGGCAGATTGTGCAGCGACAGCGCCATGTCGGGCCGGATCGCGGCAAAGGCGGGGTCGGCCAGCACGGCCGCAGCCCCCGCGCCGGTTTCCTCCGCCGGCTGGAACAGGAGGATGACGCGCCCGCGCGCCGGGCGACGTTGGGAAAGTGCGGAGGCGACCAGCGTCAGAATGGCCGAATGCCCGTCATGGCCGCAGAGATGGCCCTTTCCAAGAATGCGTGAGCGATGCGGCGCATCGCTGATTTCCTCGATCGGCAGCGCGTCGAGTTCGCACCGCAGAAGCAGACTCGGCCCCGGCTCCGCGCCTTCGAAGATGCAGGCGACGCCGTGGCCGCCGAGGCCGGTGAGGAGTTGGTCGGGCGCAAATCCGTGCAGCCGCGCCGCCACCGTCTCGGCCGTGCGCGCCTCCTCGCCGGAGAGTTCCGGCGCTTGATGCAGCGCGCGGCGAAAGGCGATGGCCTGGCTCAATGCCTGCCGATCGAACTCCATCCGATTCCCTTTCATGCGCCGATCTCGCGACCGGCCTTGATGCCCTCAGCAACCCGCCATTCCTTGAGAAGGACGGGTGGACGCTTGGGGCTTCGCTCCGTCAAAAGCTCGGCCGAGACGATACGATCGGTGCGAAAGTTGCGGAAGCTTTCTCTCAACTCGCACCAACCGAGCAGCAGCCGCACCCCCTCGAAGAAGGCCAGCGCGAAGGGCCAGATGACCCGCTCGGACGCCATGTCCGAGGCATCGCGATAGGAGAGGCGCAGCTTGCGCCCGCCCCGGATCGCCTGTCGCAGCAGCGCCGTGTTCACGCTATCGCTCACGAATCCCTTGGCCGGGCCGAGAAGAAGGGCGGAAGCGTCGAGATCGGCCTTGAGGTCGGGCGGCAGGACGGCCGCGATGCGCGACAGGGCGCTCAGCGCGGCCTCGCTCAAATCCGCATCCGCCCGGTCCGCCACCCAGCGCGCGCCGAGCGCCAAGGCCTGCAACTCGTCCGGCCGGAACATCAGCGGTGGCAGATGGAAGCCGGGCTTCAGGACATAGCCGAGCCCGGCCTCGCCCTCGATCTCGGCCCCCATGGCCTGAAGACTGGCGATGTCGCGGTAGAGCGTGCGCAGACTGACGCCGAGCTCTTCCGCCAGCGCCCGCCCGCTCACCGGCTGGCGATGGCGGCGCAGGAGCTGGAGGAGATCGAGCAGGCGTTCGGAGCGCGACATGGCCGGTGCGGTGCGCGGCCTACCGCGTGCGGAAGGCGACGAAACGCGCGGTCTGGCGCAGCGTCTCGGCCCGCTCGCCATAGGGGGCGAGGAGGGATTCGGCTTCGGCCACGAGCCGGGAGAGTTCGCCGCGCGTCCAGTCCTGGCCGCGCAGGGCGGGCAGGGTCTTCTTGCCGCGCGCCTGATCCTTGCCGACCGCCTTGCCGAGCGTCGCGGCATCGGCCGTCTCGTCCAGGAGATCGTCCGCCAGCTGGAAGGCGAGGCCGATGATCTCGCCATAGCGGCGCAAGACCTTGCGATCAGCTTCCGGAGCCCCCGCCAGGATCGGCCCCGCCTCGGCCGCGAAGGCTAGAAGAGCCCCGGTCTTCATCGCCTGCATTCGCGCGATCTCGGCTTCCGAGAGCGTCTGCGTTTCGGCCGCCAGATCCAGCGCTTGGCCGCCGGCCATGCCGGCGGCCCCGGCTTCGCGCGAGAGAAGTTGGACGAGCGACAGACGGGCCTCGGCGGGCAGGGCACTGGCCTCGGCGACCAAGCCGAAAGCGAGCGTCAGCAGCGCGTCGCCGGCCAGAATCGCTGTCGCCTCGTCGAAGGCGCGGTGGACCGTCGGGCGGCCCCGGCGCAAGTCGTCGTCGTCCATCGCCGGCAGATCGTCATGCACCAGCGAATAGCAGTGGATGCATTCGAGCGCGGCGGCGACGGGCGCTGCGGCCTGCGCCGAGGCGCCGAACAGCGCGGCACTCTCCTCGACCAGAAACGGGCGCAGGCGCTTGCCGCCGCCGAGCGCGCCGTGGCGCATGGCCTCCAGCAAGCGCTCGGGCGCGCCCGAAAGCAACGCCGTGTCGCTGGCGAGGGCCTGTTGGAGCACCTCTTCCATGCGCGCGGCGGATTGGCCGAGTTGCGTTTCGAAGGCGGGCCGCGCGGCGCTGTCGGACATGGAAGCTCGCAAGCAGGAGGAGATGTGAGGCGATCAGGCGCCTTCTGTGCCTTTCGCCGCGCCCTGCCGCAAGTCGTGTTCGGCGGAGCGATTGCCTCGCTTTCCAAGAGCTTGCTATGACGGACCGTAACAATCGGCCGTGAGGCGCGGGGAGATCATGGGCGAGATGCGTGGCCGACCGGCTTGAACGAGGCGCTGGCGACGGCGCTTTCCATCGGGAGACTGCTGGCTTTGCGGACGAGGTCGAGCGCCATGACGGCTATGCTCCGGGCGACTTCGGCGAAGAGCACGAGGCTCCGCCCGCTCGCCGCCATGCGCAGGTGCCGATGATCCGGCGGCTGGTCTATGCCGCGCTGTTCGCCGTGGTCGGCCTTGCCGCGATTCCGGCGGTGCTCGTGCCGATCTATGCGATTCCCGCCGTGCATCCGGTCTCGACGCTGATGCTGGCCGAGCATTTTTCCTTTCAGCCCTATGAGCGGGAATGGACGCCGATCGACCAGATCGCGCCCGTCATGATCGCCTCCGTCATGATGTCGGAAGACGGGCAATATTGCTTCCATGGCGGCGTGGATTGGGACGCGCTCGGAACCGTGGTGGATCAGGCCGTGAACGAGGGGGAGGCGGGGCGCGGGGCGTCCACCATTCCCATGCAGACGGCCAAGAACCTGTTTCTGTGGAACGGCCGCTCCTTCCTGCGCAAGGCGCTGGAACTGCCGCTCGCGACCTATGCCGACTTCGTCTGGTCCAAGCGTCGCACGATGGAAATCTATCTCAACATCGCCGAGTGGGGCGATGGCATCTATGGGATCGGCGCGGCCTCGCGCTTCTATTTCAACAAGCCGGCCTCGCAGCTGACGGCGCGCCAGGCCGCGCTTCTGGCCGTCGCGCTGCCCTCGCCCCTGACGCGCGACCCGGCCCGGCCCTCGGCCGGCCTGCGGCGTCTGGCGAGCGTCGTGGAGGCGCGCGCGCGCGCGTCCGGTGATTATACCGGCTGCGTGTTGCGGGCTCGCTAGGGCTTTGCGGGCCGAGCGGCGAGGGAGCGGGTCGATAAAAACCCGCTCGCCCCTTTCCAAGCGGGGGCATCTTTGCTAAGGGCAGGGCCGAATTCCCGTCAATTCGATAGGGCCGAATTCGAACCCTTTGGGCTTCGTCGGTCTGTCGTTGGGTCGGGATCGGCTTTCGCAGCGCTTGTGCGCCGGCCAAAGCTCAAACAACAACCATTCGACGCGGTTCGTCCTCGACGGAACTCAGCGCCGCCGACGTGAACGGAGAAACCGATGGCCGTCCCTAAACGCAAAACCTCCCCCTCCAAGCGTGGCATGCGCCGTTCGGCCGACGCGCTCAAGGCCCCGACCTATGTCGAGGACAAGAACTCGGGCGAACTGCGCCGTCCGCACCACATCGACCTGAAGTCGGGCATGTATCGCGGCCGCCAGATCCTCGCGGTCAAGCAGGACGCCTGATTCCACGATCGGCTTTCGGGCCATCGATATTGCGAAAGCCGGATGCGCAAGCGTCCGGCTTTTTCTTGTTGGCGTTGAGCCGTACTGCCGGGAAGCTGGCCCAGCGCGTGCGAGGCGCAGACGCTAGGAGGCGGAGGCCACTGTGTTTGCTCACGCGAGCGCGATTGGTGTTTTGGATCGCAGCATGGCGTTGAGGTTGACGAGGAACTGGCGGGCGACGGCGATCAGGATCGTCTTGGGCGCCTTGCCCATGAGGCGCAGGCGTTCTTCAAGGACGGGCGCGTTTCGTGAAGCGCTAAGGGCCACGATGTAGAGAGCCTCACGCACCTTTCGTCGCCCGCCCCAGATGCGCCGTGCCCCTCGCCAAGTGCCGCTCTCCCTTGCATGTGGCGCCAAGCCGGCAAGAGAGGCGATGCGGCGTCGGCAGAGCGTGCCGAGTTCGGGGAGCTCGCCTAGAAGGGTGGCAAGTACAGTCCGGCCGATGCCTGGCACCGCCAAGAGGAGGTGCGCCTGATCGGCGAGGGGGGCTTGGATCAGGTCCGCGATGCGCCGATCAAGATCGCTGATCTGCCGGGTGAGCATCTCGACCATGGCTTCGATGCTGGCTGCGATCTCTTCCTGCCCGGCGCTGTGGCGGTGCAGCTTCTCGGCCTTTCGCATGTCGACCCACTGCCTGCGCCGCCCGAGAAAATCGGAGAGCCGGGCGTGGGCTTGGCTGAGCGGGACGGTGGCCGGAAGGTTGAGGGCAGAGCCCATCTGCGCCAGAATACAAGCATCGACGCGGTCGGTTTAAGCCAGGACGCCCGTGGCTCTGGCGAACTCGCGGGCCTGACAGGGATTGACGCGCGAGAGGGACGGCGTGCTCGACAAGGGCCGCGATGAGGTGGCCGTCGCAGCCGCTGGTGGCCTCGAACATGACGAGAACGTCGCGGTCGAGCGTGTCGAGGAAGGCCGAGATATCCTCCGGCGTATTGGCGATGCGCTCGACCTTGGCTGAGGGCAGGCGGCAGAGATCGATGAAGCCGTGTGAAAGATCGCAGCCGACAACAGGCTGTGGCATGGTGAAAGCTCCTGTCCATGTCGTGCAGGATTTGTCGTCCCAAGCAACTGTTCAGGTTCAAGCAGACGCGGAGGGGACCCTTGCTCCCCCACGGGCTCTAATGTTCAGTCCCGGCATTTGGTGGATCCGATTGACGATGAACCAGTCTGGTTCTGAGATCCACTGTTTTCAGACGAACTCGTAAGGCGTCAGGCCATTCAGCGTCTTCAGTTGGCGTGCAAAATTGTAGCCATCAAGGAAGTCGGCGAGGTGGCGTTGCAACTGGGCGTGGTCGTCGTAGTGGAAGCGTTTGACGGTGGCGTCCTTGATCGTGCGGTTCATCTGCTCGACCTGTCGGTTGGTCCAAGGGTGTTTCACTTTGGTCAGGCGATGCTCGATGTCGTTCTCGTCGCAGACACGATCGAAGATGTGGTGGAAAGCATAGACGTCGCAGGCGCAGTTGGTGAACTGGATGCCGTTATCAGTCAGCACGGTATGGATGGCATAGGGGATGGCCGCCACCAGATCGCGCCGGAATTAAGCGGCTTCCATCTTGCCGGCTGAGAGGTGCAGTTGGGCGAAGGCGAACTTGGACGTGTAATCGATCGCCACGAAGAGGGAAAGCTTGCCCTCGGCCGTCTGCACGCCAGCGATATCGCCGTGGAAGTAGCCCATGGGGTAACGCTTGAACTTCTTCCTGATAGGCTTATCGTCGTCGACATCGGGCAGGCGCGAGATGCCATGGTGCTGAAGGCAGCGATGCAGCGATGACCGCGTCAGATGTGGGATCGTTGGTTGTAGGGCGAGAGGCAGTCGTCGAGCGGCAGCAGCGTGTGGCGTCGAAAGGCGACGATGACGGCCTCATCCTCGACTGACATCATCGTGGAATGCGGCTCTCTCGGTCCGGTCTTGCGATCGGCTGTCGAGGTTCGCTTCTTCTACTGCGCGACGGTCTTCGGATTGATCCCGTAGCGCTTAGACAGCGCCCTCAGGCTCTCTTGACTATTTTGTATCGCAGGGCGGACTGCCGCTCTCGTCGCAGTGCTCCCGTGGTGAACCTGGCCCATAGTGCCTCCTTCCACTCGTGAGTGAAGACTGCACCATCAAAGCCTGGGATCAAACACCTAGGTCCTCGGAGGGACGGGCTCTCTTCCGCACGATCACCTTCTCACATTTCCAACAGACAGGGGGGCCATGCCGGGCGCGGGCATTGGTGCTAGAAAGCCGGCTCGGACGGACGGGCACGAGGTCCCCTGATGCTCACCACATTGGCTGTCGCCAACTATCGGTCCTTGCGCGATCTGGTGATCCCGCTAGGGCGGCTGACGCTGGTGACGGGCGCCAACGGCAGCGGCAAGACCAGCCTCTACCGCGCGCTGCGGCTGCTGGCCGAGACCGCGCAGGGGCGGCTGATTGCGACGCTGGCGCAGGAGGGCGGCTTCACCTCCACGCTCTGGGCCGGGCCGGAGACGATCAGCCGGACTATGCGCCAGGGCCGCGTTCCCATTCAGGGCGGCCCGCGCTCGAAGCCGATCAGCCTGGCGCTGGGTTTTGCGGGCGATGCCTATGGCTATGCGATCGATCTCGGAATGCCGAGCCCGGAGAACCCGTTTCCGCTCGACCCTGTCATCAAGGGGGAGGCCATGTGGACGGGCGAGCGCCTGTCGCGCAGCTCGCTCTTTGCCGAGCGCCGTAATGCCCTGGTGCGGCTGCGCATGTCCGACAGCGGCGTCTGGCGCGAGGCGATGGATGCGCTGTCGCCCTTCGATTCCATGGTGACGCATTGCGCCGATCCGGCCGACGGGTTCGAGCTTCTCTCCATGCGCGAGCGGATGCGCGACTGGCGCTTCTACGACGCGCTGCGCACCGACCCGGACGCGCCGGCCCGCCGCCCCGGCATCCACACCTATACGCCGGTTCTGGCGAGCGACGGAGCGGATCTCGCCGCAGCCCTCGCCACCATTCGGGCGATCGGCGACGCGCGGACGCTGGACGAGACGATCGAGGCGGCCTTTCCGGGATCGCGCCTCCTGGACGATCCGGCCGGCCTCCGGCTTCGCCAGCACGGGCTCCTGCGTCCGCTCGGGCCTACGGAACTCTCCGATGGCACGCTGCGCTTTCTCCTGCTCGTCGCCGCGCTTCTCTCGCCCCGCCCGCCCGAGCTGATGGTGCTGAACGAGCCGGAGGCGAGCCTGCACCCGTCGCTGATGCCCCCGCTGGCGCATCTCCTGAAGACCGCCGCGCGGCAGACGCAGATCGTGCTCGTCAGCCACAGCGCGGCGCTGATTGCCGCGTTGCGCGAGACTGGGTGCTGCGAGGAGGTGCGGCTGGAAAAAAGCTTCGGCGAAACGGCCGCCCCGGACTGCGAAAGCCCTGCCTGGACCTGGCCCAAGCGATAGCGGCAAGGGGCAAGCTGGCCGCCTCATCCTGCCTTCGAGGGATTGAGCCGCCTGCCGTCTGTCCTTGTCGCCTCGCAGAACCATGGCTCGCTCCGGCCGCAAAGGAGCGAACAGGTTTGGAAGAGGATCGATGCGGCCGGCGCCACATTCCAACAGGACGCAGCGCCGCTCGCCGGATGAATGTCTGAAAACTTCGCTTGGTGTCCCAGACCGGCTCTGCGACATGGTGACTGACGGCAAAGAGCATATCGGCCGTTAGGAAGGACTTGATCTGTTTCCAGCTAAGAGCCCACAGACAGGCTCAGTGGCCCAAAAGGCCATGGCACCGAACGGAACAGGGATGCAGGACCTGACCCCAGACATTTGGGCTCTTCTCGGCCACACGCAGGCTTTGATAGGGATCTACGATCCCTCGGGGCGGCTGGTTTACGCGAACGAGGCCTTTCGCACGACCTTCTTCATCGAGCCCGGCGAAACTCCCCTGTGGTGCGACCTCATGCGCCGGAACTATCATGCGGGCCGGGGCGTGCGCATTTCCCATCCCTGTTTCGAGGACTGGTTGCAGTCCACCCTGTCGCGCCGCGGCAAGGTGGCGAGCCTCAGCGCGGAAACCGATCTGCTGGACGGTCGCTGGCTCTGGATCGTGGAATCCACCATGCCGGACGGCTTCATGCTGTTCGTGGGAACCGACATCACGCGCCAGCGCTGCTCGCAACGTGAACTGCGCCAGGAGCGCGATATCGCCGTTCGGTTTTCGCAGATCGACCCGCTGACCAGCATTTCCAACCGGCGGCATATCATGGATGTGCTGGAGACGGTTCTGACAACCGACGTCCCGCCTTCCCGCCCTCTCGGTAGCCTTTGCATTCTCGACATCGACCTCTTCAAGACGGTGAACGATCGCTTCGGCCATGTGACGGGCGACAGCGTTCTGGTGGATGTCGCCAGGACCCTGCGCGCGGGGCTTCGCACCTGCGACGCGCTCGGGCGGCTGGGCGGCGAAGAGTTCATGGTGATCCTGCCGGGCGTCGGCGCAGAAGCGGCACAGCCCATCTTGAACCGGCTGCTCTCTCTCATCAGTCACTCCTGCAAGATCGCGCAGGACCCCGATTATGTGCTCACCTGCTCCGCCGGCGCGACGGAGCTTCAGCCAGGAGAGCGATCGGACACGGCCTATTCGCGCGCCGATCGGGCGCTCTACGACGCCAAACGCGGCGGGCGCAATCGCCTGATGCTGGCGTCATAGAGACGGACGAGGTATCGGCTGGCGTCAGGGCGGGTACGATAGGCTGGCCGCGCGGTTCGAGGCAAACCGTTTGCGCCCCCTTGGTTGGCGCACGAAGCCTGGCGCTTCGCTCGCCTTTCGTGTCCATGACAATGCGGCCGACACGGGCTGCGTTTGAGGGAAACGAAGTATTTTCGTGCCCTCTGTGTTGAGAGCCGTCGATCAGCTTTTCACGTGAGCAAGGAGGCGAGCGCTGCGACGATTTCCCGCCCTCTGGGTACGATCGGAAGCCGCGACGCTTCGATCTGAGCGCCGAACGGCGCGAAGCCTCGGCAATTGCTCAACTCTCTGTCCCTATCCTCCCGGGACGCTTCGTGATCAAACCCGCGTCGGGACGGGAGCAGACAGTCTCCGGTCGTCATCTATCCTGGAAGACCATGGTCAAGCCGCTCACCCACCGCCCGTCCTCCACGCCGCCCGAACCGGCCATTCGCCATGCCGCCTGGCGCGAGAAGCTGCGCGCGCTCTATGTCGGCGACGAGCCCAAAGCTGTGCGCTTCCAATGGGCGGTCGGGATCGTGGATCTCGCCATCATCGTCTTCTTCATCTTCGCCCCGGTGCTGGAGCAGGAGCCGAGCTTTCTCTGGATCGACTATTCCGTCGCCGCGCTTCTGATCCTCGATCTCGGCACGCGGGCGCTCGCCGCACGCTCCTTCCGGCACTGGATCGCCCGGCCGACGGTCTGGGTGGATTTCATCGTCCTGGCGACGCTGCTTGCCCCGCTCTGGCTGGCCAATCTCGGCTTCCTGCGCATCCTGCGGCTTTGGACCCTGTCGCAGAAGGATCTCTTCTGGCGCTCGCTGCGCCGGCGCGGCTACCCCGAATGGGAGGATGTCGGGCGCGCGGCGATCAATCTTCTGACCTGCCTCTTCCTGATCACCGGCTTCATCTACACCGCTTTCGCGCGCGAGGGATCGGGCATGGAGGGCTATGTCGACGCGCTCTACTTCACCGTGGCGACGGTGACGACGACGGGCTTCGGCGACATCACCCTGCCGGGCACGGCCGGCAAGCTGACCTCGATCGTCACGATGATCGTCGGCATCTCGCTCTTCGTGCGCTTGGCGCAGGCCTTGTTCAAACCCTACAAGGTCTTCTTCCCGTGCCCCCAATGCGCCCTGCAACGGCACGAGCCCGATGCGGTCCATTGCAAGGCCTGCGGCCACATGCTCGCAATCCCTGACGAGGGAGCGCAGTAAGCGCCCCCTGTTTCACGTGAAACGTCAAACCGGTCTGAAACGTCAGACGCCCCGGCCCGAACGCAAACCGTTGAGCAAAACCAAAGTGCTCGACAGGCCCATGGCCGCCGCCGCCCAGACCGGGGACAGCAGCAGGCCGAAGGCGGGATACAGCGCGCCGGCGGCGACCGGGATCAGCAGCACATTGTAGCCGAAGGCCCAGCCGAGATTCTGGCGGATATTGGTCAGGACCGAGCGCGACAGGGCGATGGCGCGAGGCACATTGCCCGGCGAGGGGGCGACAAGCACGATATCGGCCGCCTCGATGGCGACATCCGTCCCCGAGCCGACGGCCATGCCGATCTCGGCGGCGGCGAGCGCGGGCGCGTCGTTGATCCCATCGCCTACGAACAGAACCGGCCCGTGCTCGCGTTGAAGCCGGCGGATGGCCTCGACCTTGCCCTCGGGCAGAACCTCGGCCACGGTCTCGTCGATGCCAAGCCTGCGCGCGACGGCCTCGGCCGTTCGCCGATCATCGCCGCTGACGAGCGCGGTGCGCAGACCCTCGCGCTTCAGCGCGGCGACGGCCTCTGAAGCTCCCTCGCGGATCGGATCGCTGACGGCGAGAAGCGCGGCGAGCTGGCCGTCCAGCGCCAGGAAGAGCGGTGTTGCGCCGCCTTGTGCCAGCGCCGTTGATTCCGAATCGAACGGGGCGGGGTCGAGCCCAAGCTGCTCCATGAAGCGCCGCGCGCCGATCTCGACGCGCCGCCCCTCCACCTCGGCGCGCAGGCCGAAGCCGGGCAGAGCCTCCGCGCTTCTGACGGGTGCGAGCGCGAAGTCGCGCGTCTTGGCGGCGTCCACCAGCGCATGGGCGATCGGATGCTCCGAGCGCGCTTCGGCGGAGGCGGCCAGACGCAGCGCCTCGTCCGTGTCGAAGCCGGGTGCGGCCTGGATCTCTCCGAGCGCGGGGCGGCCGATGGTCAGCGTCCCCGTCTTGTCGAAGGCGACGAGGCGGGCCGTGCCGAGCGCCTGCAAGGCCTCGCCGCGCCGGAACAGAACGCCTTGGCGCGCCGCGCGCCCGGTGCCGACGAGGATCGAGGTCGGCGTGGCCAGACCCATGGCACAGGGGCAGGCGATGATCAGAACCGCGACGGCGGCGCTCAACGCATGGGGCAGGGCGGGCGCGGGGCCGAGCGCCAGCCAGAGCGCGAATGTGGCGAGCGCGGCGGCGATCACGGCCGGCACGAACCAGAGCGTCACCCGGTCCACCAGCGCCTGGATCGGCAGCTTGCCGCCCTGCGCCTCTTCCACCATGCGCAGGATGCCGGAGAGAACCGTGTCTCCGCCGACCTTCTCGACGCGTAGGGTCAGCGCGCCCGCGCCGTTCACCGTGCCGCCTGTCAGCGCCGCGCCGCTTTCCTTGCGCACGGGCGCGGGCTCGCCGGTCAGCATGGCCTCGTCCACGAAGCTCGCGCCTTCCTCGACGCGCCCGTCGGCCGGCACGCGCTCGCCGGGGCGGATGGCCACGAGATCGCCGGGGCGAAGGGCGGATATGGGAACGCGCTGGCTCTGGCCTCCGGCGTCGATGCGCTCGGCTTCGGCCGGCTGGAGCTTGGCGAGCGCCCGGATCGCCTGACTGGTCTGCCCCCGGGCGCGCGCTTCCATCCAGCGGCCGATGAGCACCAGCGCGACGATGGTGCTTGCCGCCTCGTAATAGACATGCACGGCCTCGGCCGGCAGGAGCGCGGGCGCGAAGGTGGCGACCAGCGAATAGAGATAGGCCGCGAGCGTACCGATCGCGACCAGCGAGTTCATGTCTGGCGCACCCTTGATGAGGAGCGGCAGGCCGATGCGGTAGAAGCGCAGGCCGGGGCCGAAGAGCACGAGCGTCGCCAGCGCGGCCTGAATGCGCCAGCTCGTCTCCATACCGATCACGCCCGCCATGGCGTGATGCAGGGCGGGCACGAGATGGCCCCCCATCTCGACAACGAAGAGCGGCGCGGCGAGCGCCAGCGCCAGAAGCGCGCGGTGCTTGAGGCCATCAGTTTCGGCATCGGCGCGGGCCGCGCGCTCGTCCCGCCTCGCTTGTGGCGGCGTGTCGCTGTCCAGACGCGCGTCGTAGCCGGCCTCCTCCACGGCCGCGACGAGATCGGCCGGCGCGAGCGCGGGAGACGCGGTGACATGTGCCTGCCCCGTCGCCAGATTGACGGAGGCCTCGGTCACGTCAGGCAGGGCGCGGAGCGCGCGCTCGACGCGGCCGACGCAGGAGGCGCAGCTCATGCCCTCGACGGAGAGTGTCAGGCGCTGCGGCGGCACGTCATAGCCGGCGCCCTCGATCGCCCGGACGACGGCGGCCGCATCGGCCGGGCCGGCAAAGCGCAAGCGGGCCTCGCCGGTCGCCAGATTGACCGACGCCTCGGTGACATCGGGCAGGGCGCGAAGCGCGCGCTCGACGCGGCCGACGCAGGAGGCGCAACTCATGCCCTCCACCGGCAGGGTGAGACTGGAGGACATCAAACGGGCAGGAAGGATCTCGTTCATGGCTGGGCGTCCGACATTGTCGCGATCGCACGCTCTCAAAAAGCGCTGCCTTCCTCAAATGAAAGCCTCCCGCGCGGGAAGGTCAAGGCCGGGCCCTGTCGAAAACAGACCGGCCTTGCCAAGCCCGGCCGCGCAGCCCCATGTCATGGAAAATTCCCGCCCCTATCGACAGGCCTCAAGGAGACGGATCATGAAGCTGCGGATCGACGACATGACCTGCGAGGGCTGCGCCCGCGCGGTGACCCGCACCATCCAGCGCCTCGACCCCGGCGCACAGGTACAGGTGGACCGTCCGGGCGGCACAGCGGATGTGACGACGCAGGCGGAAGGCGAAGCGCTGGTGAGCGCACTGACCAAGGCCGGCTATCCCGCGCAGATTCTGGCGGCGTAGCACGCTCGGTGACGGCTGGGTTTGGGGGCTGGAGGCGACAGGCTCAAAGGCAATGAATGGTCTCCATTCGCACCGTTGCAAATGATCCGGCCTTTGCGTTGGAGTATGAGATCATACGCGCAATGTCGGAAGCGTAGAGTGGCCAGCCCAGCCGGATGGTATCGGCTGGCCGCTTGGCTGCCTTTTTGCGCTGATGGCAGGCGTCTGCCGCGCTGCAAGCTGGATAAGAGGGGGCCTCTATCGCCGGCCTCTCCCGGCGCTGTTTCGAGCCGAGTCCCGGCAGGCTGATGCGGCGGTTGCTTTGGGGGTGATGGATCGCGGGCCGGCCTTGGATGGCTCTTTCAAGATCAGTCGCCCGCACCCCCACATCATCGCAGCGCTACGCAGAGGCCCGAGCGGCGTTCAGCGCAGGGCGGTGGTTGCCCGCGCGCCCCGCCCTCAAAACCCCTCGACCACCCGCAACCCCCCGCGAAAGCGTCGGGCGTTTTCGACATAGGTTTCGGCCGAGCGCTTGAGGCCTTTGAGCGTCGCCTCGTCCAGAAGGCGCACGGCTTTCGCCGGGGCGCCGATGATGAGAGAGCCTTCGGGGAATTCCTTGCCTTCCGTCACCAGCGCGCCCGCGCCGACGAGGCAGTTGGGGCCGATGCGCGCGCCGTTCAGCACCGTCGCGCCCATGCCGATCAGCGTGTTGTCGCCGATCGTGCAGCCATGCACGATGGCGTGATGGCCGATCGTGCAGCCCGCGCCGATCGTGAGCGGGAAGCCGGGATCGACATGGAGCATCGCGCCTTCCTGGATATTGGTGCGCGCGCCGACCGTGATCGTGTCCCGATCGCCGCGCAGCACCGCGCCGAACCAGATGCCGACATCCTCGCCCAGCGTGACGTCCCCGATCACATGCGCATCGGGCGCGATGAAGAGGCGGTCGGGCGCGGGGAGGCGGGGCGTGAGATCGTCGAGGGCATAGACGGGCATGGGAACCTCCCTTTAGAGCGCCTAACAATACCTCGCGGGGTCGGCTTGTCGGGTCTTTTCGTCAGCCGCTTTGTCCCGAATGCTCGCCGATGCCGCCGGCATCGACTGCGCTTCGCTCCGCGCGGACTGACGAAAATCCCTCGACCAGCCTCCGCCCGGAGGTTTTGTTAGGCACTCTTAGTCAGACGCTGGGGCTCAGCAACTCGCAGGCGGCGAGCGACAGGGCGACGACGCCGTTGCGGATGGCGCGCTCGTCCGGCTGATAGTCCGAATTGTGAAGCTCATCCCGGCGGCCGGGCGTCATGGAGCCGATACCGAGCTGGAAGGCGGGCACCTTCTCGCCGATCAGCGCAAAATCCTCCGCGCCGAGCGAGGGACTGGCTTCCAGAAGCGCCTCGCGGCCGAAATGATTCTCCACCGCGCGCATCGTGGCGCGCATCACGCGCTCGTCGCTGACAAGCGGCGGCGTGCCGCGCTCCCAGTCGAGCCGGCATTCGACGCGCAAGGAGGTGGAGACGCCCTCGCAATGGCGGCGGATCGCGGCTTCCATGGCCGTGCGGTCGGCGTCCAGATGGGTGCGCACCGTGCCGCGCAGGCGCACGGCGTCGGGAATGATGTTGGGCGCGAGCCCGCCCTCGATGACGCCGATGGTGAGGACGATCGGGCGCATCGGGTTCATCTCGCGCGAGACGATGGTCTGGAGTTGCAGGACCAGCGTCGCGGCGCCCACGATCGGATCGGCGGTCAGATGCGGGCGCGCGGCGTGGCCGGAGCGGCCCGAGACGGTGATGATGAACTCGTCCGACGAGCCGCCCGCGACGCCCGGCACGAAGGAAAAGCGGCCGACGGGCTCGCCGGGGTAATTGTGGAAGCCGAGCGCCAGATCGACGCCCTCCAGCGCGCCGTCGCGCATCATCTTCGCCGCGCCACTATCCGACACTTCCTCGGCCGGCTGAAACATCAGCTCGATGCGCCCCGAGAGATCGGGCGCGATGCGCTGGAGCACTTCGGCGACGCCGATCAGCGTCGCGGTGTGGAGATCGTGTCCGCAGGCATGCATCTTGCCGGGAATGGTCGAGGCATAGGGCAGGCCGGTCTGTTCCTGGATCGGAAGCGCGTCCATGTCGGCGCGCAGGAGCACGGTCGGGCCGGGGCGGCCGGTGTCGATCGTCGCCATGACACCCGTGCCGCCGACCTTGGTGCGATGGGGCACGCCGATGCGCGCGAGCTCGCGCACCACCACGCCGCTGGTGCGCACTTCCTCGTGGGCGAGTTCGGGATGGGCGTGCAGGTCGCGGCGGATGTCGATGAGGGCGGGTTCGATCTCGCCGGCGATCGCCTCGATCCGGGGTCCGATATGATTGCTGGTCATCGGCGTCTCTTCAGTCCTGTTCGTGCCCGCCTATGGGCTCGCATCCCCGCCGGGCCATGACGGCACCGCGCCGGGTCTCCTTCTCTCTTGTCCCGCGTTTCGCGCGCGCTTTCCAGTGCGAAGCGGCAGAAGGAAGGAAGCCATATCACGAGAAAAGGAGATGACATTGACGTTTACGGAAGAGTAGTCTGTTCGCGCTTGCCCCGCCTTATGTCTTTGGGAGAAGACGAGAGACGGAACGGGGCATGGGAGGAGGCGGATATGAACAAGCCATGGCTGGCGCGTTATCCCGAGGGTATGCCGGCGGAGCTCGGCCCCGTGCCCTATGAGACGCTGGCCGATCTCCTGAACGAGGCGTTCCGCAATTTCGCCGGGCGTCCCGCCTTCCGCCTCATGGGCGTCGATCTCACCTATTCCGACCTCGACCGCGCCTCCACGCGCTTTGCGGCCTATCTTCAGGGCCTCGGCCTTCAGCCCGGCGATCGCATTTCGCTGATGATGCCCAATATCTTCCAGTATCCCGTGGCCGTAGCGGGCGCGCTGCGGGCGGGTCTGGTCGTGGTCAACACCAACCCGCTCTATACCCCGCGCGAACTGGCCCATCAGCTGAACGATTCGGGCGCTCGGGCGATCGTCGTGCTCGAAAACATGGCCCATACGCTGGAGCAGTGCCGCGCCGAGGTGCCCGCGCTGGAGCATGTGGTGGTGACTTCAGTCGGCGACATGCTGCCGGGGTTGAAGGGGCATCTCGTCAATTTCGTGCTGCGCTACGTCAAGCGCGCCGTGCCGGCCTATCGCTTGCCGGGCGCGGTTCGCTGGCGCCAAGCGTTGAGCCAGGGCGCGGGCGGGCGCTTCATGCCCATCCGGCGCACGGCCGAGGAGCCGGCGATCCTGCAATATACCGGTGGCACGACGGGGGTCGCCAAGGGCGCGGTGCTGACCAACCGCAACATCGTCTCCAACGTGCTCCAGTCCGAACTCTGGAACCGGCCGGCGACGCGCCTCGTGCCCTCGAGCGATCAGGTGGTGACCGTCTGCGCGCTGCCGATCTATCATATTTTCGGCTTCACCGTGAACATGATGCTGTCGCTGCGCCAGGGCGGCTGCAATCTCCTGATCCCCAATCCACGTGATATTCCCGCCGTCATCAAGACGCTCAAAAGCGGGCCGTTTCATCTCTTTCCCGCCGTCAACACGCTGTTCGGCGCGATCGCCCGGCACAAGGACGCCGCCAGCGTCGATTGGAGCCATATGGTCATGTCGCTCGGCGGCGGCATGGCCGTGCAGAGGGCGACGGCGGAAAAATGGCTGGCCCTGACGGGCAAGACGATCTGTGAGGGCTATGGCCTGTCGGAAACCTCGCCGTCCGCCGCCTGCAACATCGTGACCAGTCGGGACTATACGGGCACGATCGGCTATCCGCTGCCGTCCACCGAGTTCTCCATCCTGTCGGACGACGAGACGCATCTGCTGCCGGGCGAGGCCGGCGAGATCGCCATTCGCGGGCCGCAGGTCATGATCGGCTACTGGAACCGCCCGGAGGACACGCGCCGCGCCTTCGCACCCGGCGGGTGGTTCAAGTCCGGCGACATCGGCATCATGGACGAGACGGGCGCAATCCGCATCGTGGATCGCAAGAAGGACATGATCAACGTTTCGGGCTTCAACGTCTATCCCAACGAGATCGAGGATGTGGTGACGCGGATGCCGGGCGTGGCGGAGGCGGCCGTGGTCGGCGTGCCCGACGAGAATTCGGGCGAGGCGGTGAAGCTCTTCCTCGTTCGCTCCGACGAGGGCCTGAGCGCCGAGGCCGTGAAGCAATATTGCCGCGAGAACCTGACCGGCTACAAGCGCCCGCGCGAGATCGAGTTCCGCGACGAACTGCCCAAGAGCGGCGTCGGCAAGGTGCTGCGCCGGGCGCTGCGCGATTGACATTTTCTGCGCAGGCCGGCGGCGGACGGGCTGACGACGCACCTGGGACTTTCTTTCATCCATTGGATAAGGTTTGTATGCAGGCGCCGAAGCGGCTATCGCGGAATGGGCCTTGCGCGCCGGTTCGGCGGGGAGCCGCCCGAAGCGACCCGCCACACGAGGACCTGTCATGAGCGAGCCAGCCGACACGCCCGCGCCCGAGCGCAAGCGCGGCTCCGGCGTGAAAATGGTCTATGACCTCCTGCGCGACGAGATCCTCGACCTCGTCCTGCCGCCGGGGAGCCCGATCGACGAGGTGCAACTGGCCGAGCGCTTCGGCATGTCGCGCACGCCGATCCGCGAGGCCCTGGTGCGCCTGTCGGGCGAGGGGCTGGTGCACACGCTGCCGAACCGTTCGGCTGTTGTCGCCCATATCGACTTTCTGAACCTGCACACGTTCTTCGATGCGTTGGTGCTGATGTACCGCGTCACCACGCGGCTCGCCGCCGAGCATCACCGGCCCGAAGATCTGGAGCCGATCCGCGCGCGGCAGGCCGAGTTCGCCCGCGCGGTGGCCGATCAGGACGCGCTGGCCATGATCGCCACCAACGCCGCCTTCCATTCCGCCATCGCGGAAGCGGGGCGAAACCCCTATTTCCTCGGCCTGTTCAACCGCATCCTGGACGAGGGGCGGCGCATCCTGCGCATCTACTACAATTCCTATGAAGACCGCCTGCCACAGCAGTTCGTGGACGAGCACGAGGAGATCATCCTCAAGATCGCCGCGCGCGATCAGGACGGGGCCGACCGCCTCGCCCGCATCCACGCCGAGCAGATCGTGCGTCAGGTGCAGACGCTGTTCTCGCGCGGCGGCCAGCTCGACATCGCACTTTGAGCGGATCGCCCCTTCGAGACCGAGGGGGGCGGGAGCGGTCGTGGCTTGCGTCCTCAGCCGAGTTCGAAGGCGACATGCCATCGGGTTCCACGGCGGAAGCCGTCTCCTGGAAGCCGGCGGGGATTTGATGATATTGCCATCGAATGCGACACCGGGGGGCGACAGCCGGAATTTCGATGGGAGGTCATCAACAAGCCGCCTGCGGGCATGGAACGCGGTTGGATGCACTCGCCGCTCCCGGCGCGTCCCGGCAGGCTCTGGATGAGGCCGCGTCCGATCTCTTCGCCCTGTTCCTTCAGCGCGAGGCCGAGTTCGGCGTTCATTCCTCCGTCACCATCCACTATCCCGACCTGACCGACCTGTCGGCGAACGGGTTTCTGCGGGATGCGGCAGGCCATGTCGCGCGGCAGGCCGATGCCATGGCGCAGGACGGCGTGCCCGCCCGGCGGATCGTTATCCTGACGACCTACGGCGGCATTGTTACGTCCTCGTTGGAGGCTGCAGGCTATCGGGTTTTGCCGATCGATATGCCAGCCGGGCCGGACGGCACGTGCGCTTTCCTGCTGGGCCCCGACGAACTGCCCGAAGGGCTGCGAACGCTCTATGTCGAGGCGGTGAACGAAGCGGACGAGAAAATCCGGCCGACCTTCGTTCTCACCTTGAAAGACGACGCCGGCACGTTGCTCGGCGGCGCATGCGGCTCGGTTCACGAACGGGACGGGCGGCGCTACGCCTATCTCTCGACGTTGACGACCGCATCTCATGCGGCCAAGGGCACCGGGACGATGCTGGCGGGCGAGCTTCTGCGGTTCCTGAAACGGGACGGGGTCCACGCCGTCCATCTGGGAACCCAGACCGCCGCCCGCTTCTACCAGAAGATGGGCTTTCGCACCGACCACCGTCTGGTGCAGGGGATGCGCACCCGCCTGGTGAACGGGCAGGAGATCCGGGACGATCTGGTGATGTTGTCGATGGAACTGTGACGCCGCGACCCGGCGCGAGGAACAGTGTTCTTCGGTTGGCGGAATGCGAGGACGCGCGTCTGTCGCCGACCGATATGAGTCCCGCTGGAGGGCAAAGGCCGTCTCGTTCTGCGGGGCGGCCTTTTTGCTTTCGGGGACTGCGCAACCCATCAAAATCTTGTCGACAAATAAAATGCAATGCGCGATAGTTCGATGAGAACGGCGGGAACGATGGCTTGAAGCTCACCGCTGGGGTCCCACGAGGAGTTTACAGGTGAAGGCTCAGATCTTTTCCGGCGTCATTCCCGCCCTGATGACGCCCTGCAAGGCCGACCGCACGCCCGACTATGACGCGCTGGTGCGCAAGGGTCAGGAGCTGATCGCGGCCGGCATGTCCGCCGTGGTCTATTGCGGCTCCATGGGCGACTGGCCGCTCCTCACCGACGAGCAGCGCATGGAAGGCGTCGCGCGCCTGACCGCCGCCGGCATTCCGGTGATCGTGGGCACCGGCGCGGTCAACACCGCTTCGGCCGTCGCCCATGCCGCCCATGCGCAGAAGGTCGGCGCCAAAGGGCTCATGGTGATCCCGCGCGTTCTCTCGCGCGGCTCGGTGATCCCGGCCCAGCGCGCGCATTTCAAGGCCATCCTCGCGGCCGCGCCGGATCTGCCGGCGGTCATCTACAACAGCCCCTATTATGGCTTTGCGACCCGCGCCGATCTCTTCTTCGCCTTGCGCGCCGAGCATTCCAATCTCGTCGGCTTCAAGGAGTTCGGCGGCCCGGCCGACATGCGCTACGCCGCCGAGACGATCACCAGCCGCGACGATGGCGTCTCGCTGATGATCGGCGTCGACACGGCCGTGACCCATGGCTTCATCAATTGCGGCGCGACGGGCGCGATCACCGGCATCGGCAATGTGCTGCCGAAGGAAGTCATCCAGCTCTGCACCCTCGCCCAGAAGGCGGCCACCGGCGACGCGCTCGCCCGCCGGCAGGCCAAGGAGCTGGAAGAGGCGCTCGCCGTCCTCTCCTCCTTCGACGAAGGCCCGGACCTCGTTCTCTACTTCAAGCACATGATGGTGCTGAAGGGCTTTGCCGAATACACGCTCCACTTCAACGAGAGCGACGAACTCAGCGAAAGCCAGCGCGGCTATGTCGAAGCGCAGCTGAAGCTCTTCGACACCTGGTATGCCGACTGGTCGAAGCGCGAAGGCCTCGCGGCCTGATCGCCGCTGCACCCTGAATTCAAAAGGGCGGGTCTCGCAGGAGGCCCGCCCTTTTGTGTTTCGCTTGCGTTTGCCTCAGAGCGCCACGGCGTCGAGCCCTTCGGCTTCGAGCCGGTCGAGCTGGGCGCGTTCGCTGGATGAGAGCGTGATGCCGTCCCGCTCCGACACGGCGCGCGCGGCGAAGCGGCGCTGCGAGGGCAGGCGCGCGCCCTGGCCGACGATCGCCTCGAACAGCGTTTCGGCCCGCGCGAAGGGATCGCCCTCGCGACCCGCTGCGAAGCGTTCCGGCGAGAAGGCGAGGATCAGCTCGCCATGGCTGGGCGAGAGATTGGTGGAGCCGAGCTGGCGCAGCGATTCGAGGCTGGTCAGATCGCCGATCATGATGCCGGCCAGAAGCTCGATCATGGTGGAGATGGCCGAGCCCTTGTGTCCGCCGAAGGTCAGCATCGCGCCGGCGAGCGCCGCTTCGGGGTCGCGCGTCGGCTGGCCGGCGGCGTCGAGCGCCCAGCCCTCGGGCAGCGTTTCGCCGGCGCGCCGCTTCAGCTCGATCTCACCGCGCGCCGCCACCGAGGTCGCGAAGTCGAAGACATAGGGCTCGGCGTCCCGGCGCGGCCAGCCGAAGGCGAGGGGATTGGTGCCGAGCAGCGGCTCCTTGCCGCCCGTCGGCGCGACGGTGGCATAGCTCGGGCAGAGCGCCAGCGCGGCGAGCCCATGGGCCGCGACCGCCTCCACCTCCGGCCAGAGCGCGGAAAAATGCGTGCAATCGTTGATCACCAGCGCGGCGATCCCGAGCCTTCGCGCCCGTTCGGCCAGATGCGGCAGGCCGAGTTCGAAGGCCGGGTTGGCGAAGCCCCCCTTGGCGTTGACCCGAAGGATCGTCGAGCCATCGTCGGGCATGAGTTCGGGTACGGCATCCGCCTGCACCTTGCCGGCCTTGACCGTGCGCAGCGCGCCCTCGATCCGGTAGATGCCGTGCGACTTGCAGGCGTCGCGCTCGCCGGCCACGATGACGCGCGACAGCGCGCCGGCCTGCACGGCGTTCAAGCCGCCCTTGCGAAAGATCGCCTCGACGCGGGCGAGAAGCGCAGGGACGGACAGGGCGTCTAGGCTGGCGGTCATGGGCCGATCCTTGGCGTCTGAGGCCGGACATGGGGCCGGCGGATAATTTTGCATACAGCAAGAATATCGAAAACGGGAGCTTTCGCCTCCCGTGCACTGCACAAGAACCGATCCTGCCGCTTCCCTTCGCAAGTGCAAAAAATTCGAGCAGGGAAGGGGTCTTGCACACTTGTTGTATTTTCTGTTTGATGTCCTCATTCGGGGGCCGGCGATCCGCAGCGCCTGAGGCCGACACAACAAGGGGACAGCGCATGAAGACCAAGGCCATCGTACTCAGCCTCTTGGCTGCCACTGCCTTCGCTGGCGCGGCCAAGGCCGACAAGCTGGACGACATCATCGGTTCGGGCACGCTGCGCTGCGCGGTGGTTCTCGACTTCCCACCCATGGGCTCGCGCGATGCGGCCAATAACCCGGTCGGCTTCGACGTCGATTACTGCAACGATCTGGCAAAAGCCCTCGGCGTCACCGCCGAGATCGTCGAGACCCCGTTCCCAGAGCGCATTCCCGCGCTGATGTCGGGCCGCGTCGATGTCGGCGTCGCCTCGACCTCCGACACGCTGGAGCGTGCCAAGACGGTCGGCATGACCATTCCCTATTTCGCCTTCGAGATGGCTGTGACCGCCAACGACAAGTCGGGCGTCAAGTCCTTCGAGGACATGAAGGGCAAGACCGTCGGCGCGACCGCCGGCACCTACGAGGCCATCGCGCTGGAAAAGCAGGTGAAGGAATGGGGCACGGGCACGTTCCGCCCCTATCAGACACAGGCCGACGTCTTCCTGGCGCTGAGCCAGGGCCAGCTCGACGCGACCGTTTCCACCTCCACGGTGGCGCAGGCCAATGTGAAGACCGGCAATTTTCCCGGCATCTCGGTGGTCGGCAAGGCGCCCTTCGACATCGACTATGTCGCGCTCTTCACCAACCGCGAAGAATACGGCATGATCAACTACCTGAACCTCTTCATCAATCAGCAGGTTCGCACCGGCCGCTACAAGGAACTCTACGAGAAGTGGGTCGGCGGCGAGGCTCCGAGCCTGACCGTGCCCGGCGTTTATCGCTAAGCTCTTGCCTCTGCCCGGCGGCGCGTGGGGGCCTCCCCCTCGCGCCGCCGGCTTTTTCCCGAGGGCGCGACGGCCATGTTCAACTATTCGTTTCGATGGAATCAGGCCCTCAAGGCCCTGCCGCAGATGCTGGACGGCGCGCTCGTCACGCTTCAGGTGGCGCTCCTGTCCATGGCGATCGGCCTCGCCTTCGCCATTCTGCTGACCCTGTTTCGCCGCTCCGACAGCCGCATCCTCAAGGGCTTCGCGACGACCTGGGTGGAAGTGGCGCGCAACACGCCCGCGCTCTTCCAAATCTACATGGCGCATTTCGGCCTCGGGGCCTTCGGCATCCATCTCAGCCCCTATCTCTCGCTGCTCGCCGGCATCGCCTTCAACAATGCCGGCTATCTCGCCGAGAATTTTCGCGGCGCGCTGAAGGCGATCCCCGAGACGCAGGCCCGCGCCGGGCGCTCGCTGGGCATGAGTTCGCTTCAGGCCTTCCGCTTCATCGTCCTGCCGCAGATGCTGCGCATCGCCTTTCTGCCGATCACCAACCAGATGGTCTGGGCCATTCTCATGACCTCGCTCGGTGTCACCGTCGGCATGAACACCGATCTCGCCGGCATCACGCAGGAGCTGAACGCGCGCTCCTTCCGCACCTTCGAGTTCTTCGCCATCGCCGCCGTCATCTATTACGTCATCGCCAAGGCCGTGACGCTCGCCGCGCGCCTCGTCGCTTGGCGCCTGTTCCGGTCCTGAGGGTCGCGCCATGTTCGATACGGCTCTGACCCTCAACGACCTCATTTTTCTCGCCCAAGGCGCGGGCATGACGCTGGCCGTCACCGGCGTCGCCGTCACGGCGGGCACGCTGCTCGGCATCCTGTTCGGCGTCCTGCGTTTTCAGCTGGGAGCCATCTGGTTCGCGCCGCTGACCTTCGTCCTCGACATCTTCCGCTCCGTGCCGCTCCTGATCCAGCTCGTGCTGGCCAACGCCTTCCAGTCCATCGCCAAGCTCGGCTGGCCGCCCTTCACCACCTCCTGCGTCGTGCTCTCGCTTTATGCGGCGGCCTATTGCACCGAGATCGTGCGCGGAGCCATGGCAGCCGTGCCGCCCACCACGCGCCGCGCGGCGCGCTCGCTCGGCATGACCTGGGGCCAGGACCTTCGCTATATCGTCGCGCCGCTGGCCACCCGCGTCGCGCTGCCCTCCTGGATCGGGCTGACGCTCGGCGTCATGAAGGATTCGGCGCTGGTGCTCTGGCTCGGCCTGATCGAGCTTCTGCGCGCCTCGCAGATCCTCGTCACCCGCCTTCAGGAACCGCTGTTCATCCTCATGATCTGCGGTCTCATCTACTTCCTCCTGAGCTTCCCGGTCGCTCGGCTCGGGGCCTATCTCGAAAGGCGCTGGTCTCCCCATGATTGAGATCCGGAACGTGCGCAAATCCTTCGGCCCGCTGGAGGTGCTGAAGGGCATCGACCTCACCGTCGCCAAGGGTGAGGTGCTGACGATCATCGGCGGCTCGGGTTCGGGCAAGTCGACGCTTCTCACCTGCATCAACGGGCTGGAGCCGATCGATTCCGGCTCCATCCATATCGACGGCACCGAGGTCCACGCCAAGAGCACCAATCTCGACAAGCTGCGCCAGAAGGTCGGCATCGTGTTTCAGCAATGGAACGCCTTTCCGCATCTCACCGTCATCGAGAACGTCATGCTCGCGCCGCGCAAGGTTCTGGGCCTCTCCAAGGCCGAGGCCGAGGCCATTGCGGTCAAGCAGCTCGGCCATGTCGGCCTGGGCGACAAGCTCAAGGTCTATCCCGGCCGTCTCTCGGGCGGCCAGCAGCAGCGCATGGCGATCGCCCGCGCCCTCGCCATGAGCCCGGAATATATGCTCTTCGACGAGGTGACCTCGGCGCTCGACCCGATGCTGGTCGGCGAGGTGCTCGATACGCTGCGCATGCTCGCCTCCGAAGGCATGACCATGATCTGCGTGACGCACGAGATGAAGTTCGCGCGCGAAGTGTCGGATCGCGTCGCCTTCTTCCACAAGGGCGTCATGGCCGAAATCGCCCCGCCCGAAGAGCTGTTCGGCGCGCCGAAGAACCCGGAAACGCAGACCTTCCTGGCGGCGACGCACTGACATGACCTCATCCCCTTCCGCCCAGCCGGATGTCGCGGTCATCGGCGCGGGCGTCATCGGCCTGTCGATCGCGCTGGCGCTTCAAGCGCGGGGCCTCAGCGTCACCGTTCTCGACCGCGAGGGGCCGGCGGCCGGCGCTTCGGCCGGCAATGCAGGTGCCTTCGCCTTCACCGACATTCTGCCGCTTGCCTCGCCCGGCATCCTGAAGAAGGCCCCGCGCTGGCTGCTCGACCCGCTGGGGCCGCTCAGCGTGCCGCCGCGCTATGCGCTGGAGATTACGCCCTGGATGCTGCGCTTCTGGCGCGCCTGCCAGCCGGACCGCGTGGAGGCCGCGACGGCGGCGCAGACCGCGCTGATGGATCTCTCCAAGGCCGAGCTGGAGCCCTTCCTGGAGGCGACGGGCACGCTGGGGATGCTGCGCAAGGAAGGCAACCTTCAGGTCTATGAATCCCAAGCCGAACTGGATGCCTCGCAGCCCGGCTGGGCTGCGCGGGCGCGGCACGGCATCGAATTCCGGCATATGAATGCCGCCGAGATGGCGGCGATCCAACCCGGCCTGTCACAGCGCTTCACCCACGGCACATTCACGCCCGGCTGGTTTTCCATCGCCGATCCCAAGGACTACGTGCTGGCGCTGGCCGAACGGTTTCGGGCGGGCGGCGGCGTGATCGAGCGCGCGAGCGTTTCGGCGCTGAAACCCGACGCGGCTGGCGTCGCGATCGAGACCGAAGGCGGCTCCCGGCGCGCCGGCCATGTGGTGGTCGCGGCCGGGGCCTTCTCGCATCGCATCGCGCAGACGCTCGGCGAGCGCATTCCGCTCGAAACCGAGCGCGGCTACAACACGACGCTGCCCGCCGGCGCGTTCGATCTGCGCACGCAAATCACCTTCGGCGGCCATGGCTTCGTCGTCACGCGCCTGTCCTCCGGCGTGCGCGTCGGCGGCGCGGTGGAACTCGGCGGCCTGTCGCTGCCGCCGAACTTCAAGCGCTCCGAATCCATGCTCGCCAAGGCCAAGCAGTTCCTGCCCGGCTTGCAGACGGAGGGCGGACAGCAATGGATGGGCTTCCGCCCGTCACTGCCGGACTCGCTGCCCGCCATCGGCCCGGCGCGCGCTTCGCGGCACGTTACCTACGCCTTCGGCCACGGCCATCTCGGCCTCACCCAGTCGGCCGGCACGGCGCGGCTGGTGGCCGATCTCGTCTCGGGGCGTCCGTCCGCCATCGATCCGACACCCTTTTCGCCGCAACGCTTTTGATCCGCGCGCGGCGCGCCCGACACATTATCGATTGAGGTCCGGCCCATGGCCAACCATACGTTTTCCTGTCTCGACGGTCACACCTGCGGCAATCCCGTCCGCCTCGTGTCGGGCGGCGGTCCGCTTCTCAATGGCGAGACCATGCTGGAGAAGCGCGCGCATTTCCTGGCCGAGTTCGACTGGATTCGCACCGGGCTGATGTTCGAGCCACGCGGCCACGACATGATGTCGGGCTCGATCCTCTACCCGCCGACGCGGCCCGATTGCGACGTCGCCGTGCTCTTCATCGAGACGTCCGGGTGCCTGCCCATGTGCGGCCATGGCACGATCGGCACGATCACCATGGCGATCGAGAACGGGCTGATCCAGCCGCGCGAGCCCGGCAAGCTCTCCATCGACGCGCCCGCCGGCAAGGTGGATATCACCTACCGCCAGGAAGGCCGCTTCGTGGAAGAAGTGCGCCTCACCAACGTGCCGGGCTTTCTCTATGCTGAAGGGCTCACGGCCGAGGTCGAGGGGCTGGGCGAGATCGTGGTGGATGTCGCCTATGGCGGCAATTTCTACGCCATCGTCGAGCCGCAGAAGAATTTCCGGGACATGGCCGATTTTACGGCCGGCGAGCTGGTCGGCTTCTCGCCCAAGCTCCGCGCCGCGCTCAATGCCAAGTATGAGTTCGTCCATCCCGAGCACCCGGAGATCCAGGGCCTCAGCCATATCCAGTGGACGGGCGTGCCGACGGTCGAGGGCGCGCATGCGCGCAACGCCGTGTTCTACGGTGAAAAGGCGATCGACCGCTCACCGTGCGGCACCGGCACCTCGGCCCGCATGGCGCAGCTGGCGGCCAAGGGCAAGCTTCAGGTCGGCGACGAGTTCGTCCACGAATCCATCATCGGCTCGCTCTTCAAGGGCCGCGTCGAGGCGGCGGTGAGCGTGGCGAACCGTCCGGCCATCATCCCCTCCATCGCCGGTTGGGCGCGCCAGACGGGCATCAACACGATCTTCATCGACGATCGCGATCCGTTCGCGCATGGCTTCGTGGTGAAATGAGCGGCGCGGCCCTCGCCATCCTGGACGGCCGGGCGGACGGCCCGATCCTGGCGCTCTCCGAGCCTTTGAGCTTCTGGGGCGGGGTGGACCCGGCGACGGGCCGCATCATCGACGTCCATCATCCCGCCCATGGCGCCTCAGTGTCTGGCGCGGTCCTGATGATGCCGACCAGCCGGGGCTCCTGCACCGGCTCCGGCGTGCTTCTCGATCTCGTGCTGGAAGGGCGCGCCCCGGCGGCGCTGGTGTTTTCCGGGCCGGAGGACGTGCTGACGCTGGGCGCGCTGGTGGCCGGCGAACTGTTCGGCCGATCGCTACCGGTGTTCCGCCTGTCCGAGGCCGATTTCGCGGCTCTGGCACAAACCCCGTGCGCGCGGCTCGGGCCGGAGGGCATCGAGGCCGAGGGGCTTCGCCTTGCGGTCGAGCCTCTGTCCGCCACGGACCTCACCCTCAGCGACCATGACCGATCCTGCTTGGCCGGCGAGCGGGGTGAGGCGGCGCGGCAGGCCATGCGCATCCTTTGCGCGGTGGCGCGCCAGCAGGGGGCCGAGGCGCTCACGAATGTCTCGCGCGCCCATATCGATGGCTGCATCTATGCCAGCCCCGCCAACCTGACCTTTGCCGAAAAGATGGAAGCGCTCGGCGCGCGCGTCGCCATCCCCACCACGATGAACGCCATTTCGGTGGACCGCGAGAACTGGCAGCGGCAGGGCGTGCCCGATGCCTTCGGCTCGCCCGCCGCGCGCCTCGCCGACGCCTATGTGCGCATGGGTGCCAGAGCGAGCTTCACCTGCGCGCCCTATCTGCTCCCCGACGCGCCGGAGAAGGGCGAAGCCATCGGCTGGTCGGAATCCAACGCCGTGATCTATGCCAACTCGGTGCTCGGTGCGCGCACGGCCAAGCACCCGGACTTTCTCGACCTCTGCATCGCGCTGACCGGCCGCGCGCCGCTCTCGGGTGTCTATCTCGGGGAGCATCGCCGCGCTCGCCGTGTGCTTCATATCGAAGCGCCGGATGGGGCAAACGGAGCCTTCTGGCCCGTGGTCGGCTATCTCGCGGGGCTCGCCTCGCCCGATCGCATTCCGCTCCTGACAGGCCTCGCCGCGCTCGCGCCGACGCCGGATGATCTGAAGGCGCTTTGCGCGGCCTTCGGCACAACCTCGGCCGCGCCGATGCTGCATGTGGAAGGCGTGACGCCCGAGGCCGCCGGCACGGCGCTGCCCGAGGCCGATCACGTCACCATCACCCGCGCCGATCTGGCGACAGCCTGGGAGCGCCTGAACGGCGGCCCGGCGAAAATCGATCTCGTCGCCCTCGGCAGCCCTCATGCCTCGCTCGCGGAATGCCGCGCCCTCGCCGAGGCGCTGGACGGGCGACATCGCGCGGACGGCGTGTCGGTGATCGTCACGGCCGGGCGCGACACGATCGCGGCCGCCCGTGCGGACGGCACGCTGGCGCGGCTCGCATCGAGCGGCGTCGAGGTCCTGCCCGATCTCTGCTGGTGCTCGATCTCGCGGCCGGTCTTTCCCGAGCGGGCCAAGGTGGTGCTGACGGATTCCGGCAAATACGCCCATTACGGGCCGGGTCTCTCGGGCTGCACGGTGCGGCTCGGCACGCTGGAGGATTGCGTCGAAGCCGCGCTGACGGGCCGTGCCCTGCCGCGCCTGCCGGTCTGGCTCGGCTGAGGAGGAATACACGATGCGCAGCATCAAGACGGTTCACGTCATCTCGGCCCATGCCGAAGGAGAGGTCGGCGACGTGATCGTCGGCGGCGTCGCCCCCCCGCCGGGCGACACGCTCTGGGCGCAGAGCCGCTTCATCGCCAGCGACAACAGCTTGCGCAATTTCGTGCTGAACGAGCCGCGCGGCGGCGTCTTCCGCCATGTGAACCTGCTCGTTCCCCCGAAGAACCCGAAGGCGGACGCGGCCTTCATCATCATGGAGCCGGAGGACACGCCGCCCATGTCGGGTTCCAACTCGATCTGCGTGGCGACTGTGCTGCTCGACGGCGGCATCATTCCCATGACCGAGCCCGAAACCCGGCTCACTCTGGAAGCGCCGGGCGGGCTCGTGCCGGTGCGCGCCGAATGCCGGGACGGCAGGGCGCAGCGCATCTTCGTGGAAAATCTGCCGAGCTTCGCCGACAAGCTGGACGCTTCGCTCGACGTGCCGGGCGTTGGGCCCCTCCGCGTCGATACCGCCTATGGCGGCGACAGTTTCGTGATCGTGGATGCCGAGGCCCTGGGTTTCAAGCTGGTGCCCGAGGAGGCGCATGAGATCGCGCGGCTCGGCGTGCGCATCACAAAGGCTGCCGACGAGCAGCTTGGCTTCCACCACCCGGAGAACCCGGACTGGCGGCATTTCTCCTTCTGCCTCTTTGCCGGGCGCGTGGAGCGGACGGCGGAGGGCCTGCGCGCGGGCGCGGCGGTCGCCATCCGACCCGGCAAGGTGGATCGCTCGCCCACCGGCACCGCGCTCTCGGCGCGCATGGCCGTGCTCCACGCGCGGGGAGAAATGACGGAAGCGGATAGCCTCACCGCCGTGTCGCTGATCGGCTCGACCTTCACGGGCCGCATTCTGGGTCCGGCACAAGTGGGCGGCCGACCCGCCATCCGGCCGGAGATTTCCGGGCGCGGCTGGATCACCGGCATCCACCAGCACATGCTCGACCCCGCCGACCCCTGGCCGGAAGGCTATCGCCTGACGGATACGTGGGGCGCGCGCTAGGCGCTTCGCCGACCCGCCTCATCCCGCGCGTCGAGGATCGCGGGCAGACTGGTTTCCACCCAATCCACCAGATCGCGAACGCGCCGGGCGGCCTGACGGCCCAGATCCGTCAGCGAATATTCGACATGCGGGGGCACCGTGTCGAAGGACGTGCGGCGCACCAGGCCGTCGCCTTCCAGCGCCTTTAGGGTCTGGGCCAGCATCCGCTCGCTCACCCCGTCGATCCGGCGGCGCAGGGTGCTAAACCGGAACGTACCTTCTTCCAGAACGATCAGAATCAGAACGCCCCATTGGCTGGTGAGATGACGGAGCACCGCGCGGGACGGGCAGGCGGCGGCCAAGACATCGCCGCGCCTGATCCTGTCGGACAGGGTGGAGCCGACCTCGGAGGAAATTTCCATACGAACCTTTTTGTGCGTACTTATCTTTCGTAAGCATCCTGTTTAGGTCTTGGCGATCGATCCAGCAAGGAGATTGATCGTGAGCATTGCCATCACCGGCGCCACCGGCGCGCTCGGACGTCTCGTCCTTCAAGACCTCGCCGCCCGCCGCCCGAACCAGACGGTGCTCGCCCTCGCGCGCTCGCCCGAGAAGCTGACAGAGGCCGGCATCGAGGCGCGCCGCTTCGACTACAGCGACCCGGCGACGCTGGCCCCGGCGCTGGCGGGCGTGTCCACGCTGCTGCTGATTTCCTCCAGCGAGGTTGGCCAGCGCGAGGCGCAGCATCGCGCGGTGATCGCGGCGGCCGAGGCGGCCGGCGTCGGCCATATCGTCTATACGAGCCTACTCCATGCCGACCGCTCGGCCCTGTCCCTGGCGGCCGAGCATCTGGCGACGGAAGCGGCGCTGCGGGATTCCGGCCTCCCCCACACGATCCTACGCAATGGCTGGTACACCGAAAACTACATGGCCTCCGTGCCCCCGGCGCTGGCGCATGGCGCCTTCATCGGCAGCGCGGGCGAGGGGCGCATTTCTTCGGCGGCGCGGCAGGATTATGCCGAGGCGGCGGCCGTGGTGCTGACCGAAAGCGGCCACCAAGGGCAGATCTATGAACTGGCCGGCGACGAAGCCTATACGCTGGCCGACCTCGCGGCCGAGCTGTCCCGCCAGTCGGGGCGCAGCATTCCCTATATCGACATGCCGGAGGCCGATTACGCCGGCGCCCTGACCGGCGCGGGGCTGCCTGCCGCGATGGCAGAGGCTTTCGCGAGCTACGACGCTAAGGCGGCAGAGGGTGCGCTGTTCGATGACGGGCGCGCCTTGTCGCGCCTGATCGGCCGCCCGACCACGCCGCTCTCCGCCAGTGTGGCGGAAGCGTTGCGGCAGGCTGCATGATATCAGGCGCGGCGCGGGGCGACATCCTCGCGCCGCGCCCGCCGCGAAGGGTTTCACGTGAAACAGTGGGGCGACGGATTGCCGCAGGCGTGGGTGCTCCGTTCTCCGGCTTCGCTCCAACGGTGCTCATATCGCCTCTTTGATAAGGTTGGCGAAGTTTCAGCTCCGCCACGTCCTATCTGCATGGCAGGCTTGCAATTTTCGGGGTAGTGATGGCGGCGACGCCATGGTGTCGCTGAGAGACGCGAACCCTATCAGGCGGCATTTCATGGACCTTTCCGTTCCCTCCTCCGTGCGGGAGGGCGGCGCGGCGGCTTCTCCCGCGCCGCGCGCGGGCCTGACGCTCGCCGCCCTTTCGCTCGGCTCCTTCACCATCGGCTGCGGCGAGTTCGGCATCATGGGCCTCCTGCCCAACATGGCGGACGATCTCAAGGTGACCATCCCGCAGGCGGGACTTCTGGTCACGGGCTATGCGCTCGGCGTCGTCTTCGGCGCGCCGCTGCTCGCTGTTCTCACCTCACGCTGGGAGCGGCGGCGGGCGCTGATCCTCCTGTCGATGGTCTTCGTGATCGGCAATCTCGCCTGCGCGCTCAGCCCGACCTATGGCCTGCTCATGGCCGCGCGCGTCTTCACGGCGCTGGCGCATGGCACCTTCTTCGGCATCGGCGCGGTGCTGGCCACCGAGATCGCCCGGCCGGGGCGCGAGGCGCAGGCCATCGCCATGATGTTCGTCGGCATGACGCTTGCCAATGTCTTCGGTGTGCCGCTCGGCACGTTCATCGGCCAGGAATATGGCTGGCGCGCGCCCTTCTTCATTGTGACGGCGCTGGCTCTTCTCACCTCGCTGGCGCTTTTCCTCTTCGCCCCGCAAAGCCATCCGCGCTCCGGCGTGCGCTTCAAGGACGAACTGCGCGCGCTCGGCCGGGGGCCGGTGCTGATGGCCATGAGCCTCAGCGTGCTCGCCTCCAGCGCGCTCTTCACGCTCTACACCTATATCTCGCCGCTTCTCTCGGAGGTGACGGGCATCGCGCCCGAGCGCGTGCCCTATCTCCTCCTGATCTTCGGCGTCGGCATGACCTTCGGCAATGTCATCGGCGCGCGGCTGGGCGACTGGAAGCTGATGCCTGCCATTATCGGCATGTTCGCCGCCATGAGCCTCGTTCTCGTCGCCATGCATTTCTGGGCGGCCGACACGGTGCCCATGCTGACGCTGCTTCTGATCTGGGGCGCGCTGGTCTTCGGGCTGGCCTCGCCCATCCAGATGCGCATTGTGGCGACGGCGAAGGGCGCGCGCAATCTCGCCTCCACCGTGAACCAGAGCGCCTTCAACCTCGGCAACGCGTTCGGCGCCTGGATCGGCGCCATGCTGATCGCCTACGGCATTTCCTACGCCATGCTGCCGGTGGCCTCGGCCATTCTGGCCGGCCTCGCGTGCCTCATCGCGATCATCAGCCACCGCGCCGACAAGCGCGGGACCATGGAGGCTTGAGCCTCCATCGCTTGGCCGGCTGAGAGATCAGCCGGCCAAGGGCGGGAGCAAAGGGGCGGCCGCTCTCGTTGCGCCGGGGTCATCCCTCGAACGGAGAGACCCGGCATGGCCGTCCAGATACCGCTTGGCGAGGAAGCGCGCGCGCCCGAACGGGTGCTGGCGAACGACGTGCGTGAGGTGCGCCCCGACCTCGCCTATCTCAGAACCATCCTCGTCAATGTCGCCTTTGTCGGCCTGCCCGAGGCGGGCGACCGAGCCTGGGTGCTGATCGATTGCGGCATCATCGGCACCAAGGGGCAGATCAAGGAGGCCGCCGCCGCGCGCTTCGGCGAGGGCGCGCGGCCCGCCGCCATCCTCCAGACCCACGGCCATTTCGACCATATCGGTGCGCTGGAGGATCTGGCCGCCGAATGGGACGCGCCGGTCTTCGCCCATCCGCTCGAAGCGCCGTTCCTGACCGGGCGCGAAAGCTATCCGCCGTCGGATACGAGCGCCGATGGCGGGATCATGCCGAAGCTCGCGCCGCTCTTCCCGCGCTCGCCGGTCGACGTCTCTCGCCATCTTCGTTTGTTGCCGGATGATGGCAGCGTGCCCACTCTGCCGGGCTGGCGCTGGCTCCATACGCCGGGTCATACGCCCGGCCATGTCTCGCTCTTCCGCGACGAGGACCGGACGCTGATCGCGGGCGATGCCGTGATTTCGACAGGGCAGGAATCGGCCTATGAGGTGGCGGTGCAGGCGCTCGAGATGCACGGGCCGCCGCGCTACTTCACGCCGGACTGGACGGCCGCGCGGGACTCGGTGCGCAAGATCGCGGCGCTGCGGCCGGAGCTGATCGTCACCGGCCATGGGCGGGCGCTGGCAGGCGCTGCGATGCGCGAGGCGCTGGACCAACTGGCCGATCGGTTCGACGCGATCGCGCCGCCCGAGGCGCGGCGAACGGCCCTTTGACGCCTGACGCGCGCATGAAAAAAGGGCCGCCCGGACGGACGGCCCTTGGGATCGAAGCAGCGGGCGGATTTGTCCGCGCGAGGCCGAGACCTGGGCTTAGCCTGCGCGCAGCGGCGAGATGGAGATTTCGACGCGGCGGTTCTGGGCGCGGCCCGCTTCCGTCTGGTTGGAGGCGACCGGGCGCGACATGCCGTAGCCCTGCACGTTCAAGCGGCGCGGGTTGACGCCCTGGCTCTGGAGGAACTGCGCGACCGAGCCGGCGCGGCGCTGCGACAGGGCGAAATTGTAGCTCTGATTGCCGACATTGTCCGTGTTGCCGGCCACATCCACGATCGACTGATCATACTTGTTGAGCACGATCGCGACCGACTGAAGCGTCGGGTAGAACTGCGAGCGCACCTGATCCTGGTTCGTGTCGAAGGTGATGTTGGAGGGCATGTTGAGGATGATCTGGTCGCCATTGCGCGTGACCGAGACGCCGGTGCCCTGGAGCTGGGCGCGCAGGTCCGCCTCCTGGCGGTCCATATAGGCGCCGATGCCGCCGCCGCCGATGGCGCCGATGCCGGCCCCGATCAGCGCGGCGCGGCCGGGATCGGTGCCTGTCGCGCGGCCGACGAGATAGCCGCCGAGCGCGCCGGCGCCGGCGCCGATGCCCAGACCCCCGGCCGTGTTGGAGAGCTTCTGCTCGCCGGTATAGGGATCGGTGGTGCAGCCGGCGAGGAGGGAGCCGGCGGCGAGCACGAGGAGAAGCTTCTTCATGGAAATTCCAGCCTTCCGATGGTCGGGGCCATTCTACGGGCGCCCGTCAGGATCGTTCGGAATGCGCTAGAAAACAGTCTGGGCTGGATTGGGGCTGACGCTCCGGTTTTTCCACAGGCGTGGCCGAAGCGTCACAGGCTCCATCAAGCGAGTTTTACCCGAGGTGAAGGGGGCGAAACGGGCGCGGAAACCTTCGGCCCGGAGAAGATCACGGCATTGCCGGCGAGCGTCAGCGCGAGGCCGATCAGGCTCGTCAGCGTCCAGTGATAGGACTCGAAGACGCTGGAGAGCGTCAGCGCGACGATCGGAAACAAGACGGTGGCATAGGCCGCCCGCGCCGAGCCGATGCGCGCGACCAGCATGAGATAGGTCGTGAAGCCGATCACCGAGCCGATCACGGCGAGATAGGCCAGCGCCGCGACATAGCGGCCGCTTGGGGGGGCGATGAGCGGGGTGCCCGTCAGAGCCACGAGGGCAAGCAGGATCAGCGCGCCATAGGTCATGCCCCAGGCATTGGCGGTGACCGGGGCAAGGCCCGCCGCGCTGTTTCGCCGCGACACCATATTGCCGAAGGAGAAGAACAGCGTGCCGAGGGCGGCGAGGCCGACGCCCTTCAACGTCTCGGCATCGAAGCTCACGAAAATGTCCGGCCCGAACAGGACGAGAAGGCCGGATGCGCCGAGACCCGCCGCGAGCAGCGCACGGGGCGTGATCGGGTCACCGAAGAAGAGCCGCGCGTTCACGGCGTTATAGACCGTCGCCAGCGAGAAGATCACCGAGATCAGCCCCGAGGGCACGTAAGCCGCCGCCTTGTAGAAGCAGAGGAAATTGCAGCTGAAGAGGCAAAGCGCTTGGAGGAGGACGAAGGGCTGATCGCGCCGCTTGGGGATCGTCAGCCTGCGCATGGCGGCCAAGACGGCCAGAAGGATGAGCCCGGCCAGCGCGAAGCGATAGAAGACGGAGACCGGCACGGGCACCGGCCCGACCTGAAAGGCGATGGCGATCCAGGTCGTGCCCCAGATCAGGACGGTGGAGAGAAAAAGCGCGGCGTTCATGGTGCGTCTCCGGTCGCAAAGAATGGGAGCGTCCCAAGGAGCCGCGTGGTTCGCAGGGCGGGTTGGCGGGTGCGGGGGGCGCCTGCCACGCGGCGAGACTGGCCGCCCGCGTCATCAGGCTGGAACCGGTTCCGCACGCAGCCCATGCCTGCCCGTTCGTGTAGGACGGCACGGCCCTGCTCGGCCCCGGCTCAACCTCGCCGCTACCACCCACCCTTGTCCGTTCACACGGGGGCGACCGTTCGGCGCTCTCATTCGCCATCTCCTTACGCGCTCCGCACTCGACGCTCTTGCCGTTTCTTGCGGTGGAACGAGCTTGTGAAAACCCGCTGCTCGCGCGCAAGATCGGCGCTAAAGCCCCTTCAGGAGGGGATCGCCCGGACACTTTCCATGCCGCTCTCCGCCCCGCCTTCCGTGTTCGACGCGCTTTCGGCCTCGCCCAGCGCCCGCGCGACGCATCGGCTCGATCTGGGCTCGGGGCGCTCGGCTGCGATCTGGACCAATGCGCGCGACCGCGTGCGCTATGAGCGGCCGCAGGGGCATACGATCAGCCTCTATCTGCGGGGCGGCGAGGGGACGCGCCGTCTCGGCCGTCAGATGGCAAGTGGTCGGCCAGGCGCGGTCTGCGTCCTGCCGCAGGGCCATTCCTCGGAATGGGAGATTTCCGACACGTTCGAATTCGTCCATCTCTATCTGCCGGACGCGGAGGCGCGCCGCTACTTTGCCGAAGCGTTCGAGCGCGATGCGCGGCTGATGGTTCTGCCGGAGGCGACCTTTTCCGAACAGCCGCGTCTGGCACTGGCCATGGAGCGTCTGGCAGGCGCGGTCCGCTCTGGCGAATCTCTGGCGGCCGAGGAAGCGATGGGCGAAGCGCTGGGCCTCTGCCTGTCGGCCGGTGTGGGGGCGCGACCGTATTTGAAGGGCGGCCTCGCACCGCATCTCCGCCGGCGCGTTATCGATCATGTCGAGGCGGGGCTGGAGGGTGCGCTGCGGCTGGACGATCTGGCCGAAGCGGCCGGGCTCAGCGCCTTCCACTTCCAGCGCATGTTCCGCGAAAGCTTCGGCGTTTCACCCCATTCCTATGTTCGCCGGCGGCGGGTGGAGCGGGCGCGGCACCTCCTTGCGGGCGCGGGCGCCATCGCCGACATCGCCTTCGCCTGCGGCTTCACCAGCCAGAGCCACCTGACGCGTGTCTTCAAGGCCGAGACGGGCTTGACCCCGGCTGCCTATCGCGCGGCAGCCAAAGCCCGATGAACAGAATGATCAGTCGAAGATCGGGACATGGGGCGCGGCATCGCGCGGCAGCGCGCCGTTGAGGCGTGGATCGTCGGCGATCTCCAGGCTTTGGCCGATGGGGACGAAGCCGCTGCGCTGGTAGAAGGCGAGGGCGCGGGGGTGGTCGATCGTGTTCGTGTGCAGCCAGAGACGCTGCACGGGCCGCGCAAAGGCCGTCTCGATCGCGTGGTTCATCAGCGCGCGCGCCGCGCCCGTTCCCTGCTGGCTCTCGGAGACACCGAAATATTTGATCTCGCAGCTCTCCGGCTCGGAGAAGTCGAGTTCCAGAAGGCCCTCGTCTTCGCCCGCCACACGCCAGGAGAAGATCGCTGTCGCCGGGTTCTGGAGCACGGCATCGAGTTCGGCTTGGCTCATATAGAGGCGCGAGAACCAGAGATGCGCGCCGCCGACCTTGCGGTAAAGGGCGAGATAGGTGTCGGCATCGGGCTGCGTCCAAGGGACGATTTCACCCATCAGCGCTTCAGGCGCGGGCCGCAAGGGCGGCCGCTGCCGCATCTCGAGCGAGGTCGCGATGGCGGCGATCTTGCCGCGTCCGATCTCGTGAAACCGTTCCATGCCTCTGGTGCTCCCTCGACTGCGGCTCGATGAGCGCAGGTCGCACAGGCTGACAGCGCCGACAAGCCCGAAGCGGGGTCAGATGAACAGGAAGGCCAGAACCAGATAGATCGCCTGAAGCGCAACCACGAACACGGCACTCAGCAGAAAGGCTTCGCCCCAACTGTCTGACACGAGGAAAATGGCCGGCAGTCCGACGGCGAGCGCCAGAAGGAAGCGGCGAAGAAACAGGCTGACATGCCAAGGCGAGCGCTCCAGCGGCTCGCCCTCGGCCAGGGGGGCGCGCGGCCGCGCCTCACCCTGCTTCGCTTGGGATCCGAGTTTCGGCGTCGAGGCGGCCGATCCGAGGACATGGGGTCTATCGTCCAGACGGGGTGACATGCTCTTCGGCTCGCTTCACGAGAAAGAAAGGCGGATTGGAACGCAGCGCCACGGAATCATAGCGATCGGTCCTTTGCTAATCGTAAGTGTAACTTGCAGGAATGAAGCCGCGCCTTCAAGTTGAAAGTCCAAAAGGTCGCAGGCCGCCGGCTCGGCGATCGGCATACGACACAGACGGCGTATGAGCGTGAAGGGCGAAAGGAGCGCTCAGCTTTCCGAAAAGGACGCGAGCAACGTCACGACGTCCGCTTGTCGCTTGGTTCCGGTTTTGATGAAAACGGATTTGACCTGCGTGCGGACGGTTTCGTAGCCGACGCCGATGCGCCGGGCCGCCGCTTTCAGGCCACGCCCTTCCTGCAGGACGATCACGAGCCGAAGCTCCGCCATGGTCAACTGGTAACGGTCGCCGAACGCGCGCAGCTTTCGAGCAAATCCCTCATCGATTTGAAACGTTTCAAAGGTCTTTCGATGTTCAACCTTGCGACGGGTGAAGGCAACCCTCTGATCATCGTTGGGGGCGGCATCCATTATGGCGTCCTTACATATGTAACTATCGGAAAAGAACTATAACATGTTGTGCACGCCGGAGGTGAATGCGTCGTCACCCAATCGGGTGAAATGTTTTTCATGGTTGAGCTTTGAGTTTTCTCTACGTTCCGGAATTCAACCATAGGCTTATGATTGGCGTTAGTTCGGCCTGTCGTTGTGTTCCCGTCTTGGCGAAAACAGCCTTGAGTTGGCTACGCGCGGTCTCGTAGCCGATACCCAACGCCTTGGCCGCTACGGGAAGAGGAGCGCCATCCCGCAAAGCTTCCGCCAAACGCAGTTCGGAGGGCGTCAGGTGGAAGTGCGCCCCGAACGAGGAGAGATCAGGAGCACAATTTCGTGATGTGGCCCGGAAGGTCAAGACGGCCGTCTCCGCCGGAGAAAACCTCAGGAATGCTTTCCGGCCACGGGTTGCCGCTACGAAAACCTGATAGGGAAACTGATTGTTTGGTCTGCGGATCGTCAAGCTGGTGTCGGGAGAGGCCAAGCCATGGAGCGGCGTCGTGACCCGATGAACAGCCTGGCGAAACGCGATGGCGTCTTTCGGGTCCGTCGGCTCGATATGGCCCTGACGGGACCTCAATCCATCCTCGCGACGCAGCACCTCCTCGGCCAGCGCATTGGCATCGCGGAGCTTCATCGCGCGGTCGAGCGTGAGCACCGCCACCCTTTGGATTTCCAGAGCCTGATGAGCCAGCGCGAGTTCCGCTTGCGCCTCGCCGAGGCGCTCGGCTGTGCGAATGGCCGAGAGTACGCTGCGCGACAGGCGGTGGAAGCGCCGCTGCTCATCCAAACCATAGGCTCGCGAGCGCTGGCCCCGGTTCAACCAAAGGGTTAGGGGCGTATCATCCTTCAAAAGGATTTCCCCCATCGTATAGTAGAAGTTCTGCGGGCGGCACCAATCGACGAAGAACTCCGTTTCGGCGATGTCGAAGTCTCGCGAGATTTCCTTCAGATTGGCTTCGGTGAGGGCACGGCCGGGTGTGAAGAGCGAACCATTGGCATGGAATGGGTTCAGGGCGTGGTAGTGCTCGTTGTAGCGTTCGAGCATACCCGCACCATAGCCCTGGAAGGGAATGACCTCTGTTACGACCGGGGCTGATCGCGTAGCGCCGGAATTATAATGAAGATAAAGCGCGCCGGCGTGTGATCCGAACTGCTCGATCAGAGCCGTCAGAACCTCGTCCCAGAGTTCGGGCCTCCCGGACGCCTCCACGATCAGATCGTGAAGATCGTCCTCCCTGTCGTCATGGCTCGCCATGAATTTCCTTAAGGTGAACGATCGATCGTTACAGAAACAACCGATCCCCCTTCGGTCGCGCTGCGCATTGCGTTCGGGCATGGGTGGGGTTTTGCTTACGCGCCCTTGCGTCAGTGTCGTCCCGATGGAGCAGGAATTCAACTCACCTGAGAAGGGATGCTCCAAGATTCCATCGCGGATGGTATTCGAAATCGAACTGATCCATTCCTCGCGTCGGCACGATCGTGGCCGCGTCACCTGATCATTCAGGGGCGGCCACGAAAAAGCCCGCGCCGATCTCTCGGCGCGGGCTCAGCGTTCGATCGGGCCGGGCCGCCGTTTGGGCGGCCCTTGCCTTATGATTACTGCTCTTCGCGGTTCTTCATCGCGGCGGCGAGGATGTCGCCGAGCGAGGAGCCGGAGTCGGTCGAGCCGTACTGCGCCACGGCTTCCTTCTCTTCGGCGATCTGCATCGCCTTGATCGAGACGGCGATGCGACGGGCCTTCTTGTCGAACTGGGTGATGCGAGCATCCACCTTCTGGCCGACCGAGAACTTCTCCGGACGCTGATCGTCGCGATCGCGGCCGAGGTCGCTGCGGCGGATGAAGCTGGTCAGATCGGTATCGGCGATCTGGACTTCGATGCCACCCTCGTTGACGGCCGTCACTTCGCAGGTGACCACCGAGCCGCGACGCATGTCGCCGCTCTCGGCCACAGCGGTGAACGTGTCGCCGCCGACCTGCTTGATGCCGAGCGAGATGCGCTCCTTCTCGACGTCCACGTCAAGAACCTGCGCCTTGACCATGTCGCCCTTGTTGTACTCGTCGATGACCTGCTCGCCCGGACGGTTCCAGTCGAGATCCGACAGGTGGACCATGCCGTCCACGTCGCCGTCCAGACCGATGAAGAGGCCGAACTCGGTCTTGTTCTTGACCTCGCCCTCGACGATCGTGCCGACCGGGAACTGGTCGCGGAACGCTTCCCAGGGGTTCTGGAGCGTCTGCTTGAGGCCGAGCGAGATGCGGCGCTTGACCGGATCGACTTCCAGGACGACCACTTCGACTTCCTGCGAGGTCGAAAGGATCTTGCCCGGATGGACGTTCTTCTTGGTCCACGACATTTCGGAAACGTGGATCAGGCCTTCGATGCCCGGCTCCAGTTCGACGAAGGCGCCGTAGTCGGTGATGTTCGTCACGCGACCCGAGACCTTCACGCCCATCGGGTACTTGACGCCGATGCCTTCCCAAGGATCCGCCTCGAGCTGCTTCATGCCGAGCGAGATGCGGTGGGTTTCCTGGTTGATGCGGATGATCTGGACCTTGACGGTCTGGCCGATCTGCAGGATTTCGGTCGGGTGGTTGACGCGGCGCCACGCCATGTCGGTGACATGGAGCAGACCGTCGATACCGCCGAGGTCGACGAACGCACCGTAGTCGGTGATGTTCTTGACCACGCCCTCGACGACCTGACCCTCTTCGAGGTTCTGGACGATCTCGGAGCGCTGCTCGGCGCGCGACTCTTCGAGAACCGTGCGGCGCGAGACGACGATGTTGCCGCGGCGCTTGTCCATCTTGAGGATCTGGAACGGCTGCGGGGTGTTCATCAGCGGGCCGACGTCGCGGATCGGACGGATGTCCACCTGCGAACGGGGCAGGAAGGCGACGGCACCGTCGAGGTCGACCGTGAAGCCGCCCTTGACCTGGTTGAAGATCTGACCTTCGACCTTCTCGCCGGCGTTGAACTTGACTTCGAGCTTGACCCAGCTCTCTTCGCGGCGAGCCTTGTCGCGCGACAGAACGGCTTCACCGAGGGCGTTCTCGATACGCTCGACATAGACTTCGACCGTGTCGCCGACCTTGAGCTCGGTGCCGCTCTTGCCGCCGAATTCCTTGAGGGCGACGCGGCCCTCGACCTTGAGGCCGGCATCGATGACGGCCATGTCCTTCTCGATCGCGACGACCGTTCCGCGGACAACCGAACCTTCGGCGATATCCTGATCGTGGAACGAGGCTTCGAGAAGCGCGGCGAAATCGTCGCGCGAGACTGCTGCGTTGGACATTCGTTCTCCTTGAGGCTCCTCTCCGTGAGAGGAGCGGCGCGCCGGGGTTCGCGTTTCGTGTACCGATGGCGGTCCCGCCCCGGTGCCGATCCGCTCTGGATCGATCATCGAGGCTGACGGGCAAGGCCCGTTTCGGCGCGGTGGACCTGCCTTCGGCGATGGTTCGTTCACATTGAATACGTTAAAACCGCGCGTTTCCAACCCCTGAAGGTTCGAAAGCGGCGGCCTGACGTCTTCGTGTTCCGTTAATGTGGCGCACCGTCGATGATTGCGCAAGCGGCCCGGAACGCATCCTCTATACCCAGTTCGCTCGTATCCAGCAAGCGCGCGTCGGCCGCTGGTTTCAACGGCGCGACACTGCGCCCGGCATCGCGCCGGTCGCGCTCGCGCACCTCGGTGAGGATGGTTTCGTAATCCACGGGCCGGCCCTTGGCGAGCAATTCGTCCGTGCGCCGGCGCGCGCGCACCTCCGGCGAGGCGGTGACGAAGAGCTTCACCGGCGCATCGGGGCAGATCACCGTGCCGATGTCGCGCCCGTCGAGAACCGCGCCGCCGGGCTGCGCGGCAAAATTTCGCTGGAAGGCATCCAAGGCCTGACGCACCGGCGGATGGGCGGCGACGCGCGAGGCGAGTTCTCCGGCCTCGTGGCCGCGCAGCGTGCCGTCGTCGAGATGCGAGGGCACGAGATCGCGCGCCACCGCCCCGGCGGCCTCGGGATCGTCCAGATCGACGCCGCGCTCGCGCGCCAGGCGTCCGACCGCGCGGTAGAGAAGCCCGGTGTCGAGATGGGGCAGGCCGTAATGGGCGGCGAGCCGCTTGGCGAGCGTGCCCTTGCCGGCGGCCGCCGGTCCGTCGATCGCGATCACGAGCGCCATGGTCCCTCTTATGCTTCTGCGCGCGACAGCTGCGCGCGCTTCTCCTTCTTGCCGTCAACGAAGGTCAAGCTCAACGGCTCCTGGCCCCGGTCCGCGGATTATCCCAAGGCGGACATGGCTTTGGCTGAAAAAGAGGTCTGACATTCAGCCGTCATAGAGGGCGCGGCGCAGCGCGAGCGGAAAGGCGCCTTCGCCGCCATAGAGCGCGGTGTTGGTGAGCGAGACCATCGCGATGTCGCTCGCGGGGTCGATCGACCAGATATGGCCGTAGATGCCGCCCCAGCTATTGGTGCCCGCCGGCCAAGGCAGCTCGGCCAGGGCCGGGTCGATCGTGGTGGAGCCGAGATAGCTGAAGCGCTTGCCCGGTGCCTGCTCGACCTCGCCCGTTTGGTTGGCGAGCGCGCGGCGCACCGTGTCCGGCTGGAGGATCGGCTCGCCGCCGGACAGAAAGGCCGTGAGGAAGCGGATATAGTCGGGCGCGGTGGTCGCCATGCCCGCGCCGCCGGACTGGAAGGCGGATGGATTGAGGATGCGGGACGGCGAGAAGGTGAGCCAATCGCCCCAGGGGCTCGCCATCACATGCGGCTCGCCCATACGCACGGGCTCATCCTCGCCGTCGCCATAGGGCACGGCGAGGCGCGCGGCGTCGACCGGCGGGAAATCCGTGTCCGCCATCCCGAGCGGCCCGGTCACATGCGCGCGCACGGCCTCGGCCAGTGTCGAGCCGTGGACGGCGGCCGCCACCGCGCCCAGCACGTCCGTCGCCATGGAATAGGCCCAGGCCGTGCCCGGCTCGTAGGCGAGCGGCTGGGCGGCGATGCGGCGCAGCGTCTCGTCCAGCGTCACGGCCGTGTCGGGCAGGCCCGAGGTGATCGCGCGGTCGCGCGGATAGGAATAGGTGAGACCCGCCGTATGGGTCAGAAGCTGCGCCAGCGTGATCGCCGGCTCGCGGCCGTCCGCGAGTTTCGGCCGGAAGGTTGGCAGGAACTTCGTCACGGGGTCGGTGAGAGCGAGCCGCTCCTTCTCGGCCAGCGCCAGGATCGTGGCCGCCACCAGGGGCTTGGTCAGAGAGGCCGCGCGAAACAGCGTGTCCTCGCGCATCGGAATGCCGGCTTCCCGATCGGCCAGCCCGGCTGCGCGGCGATAGGTGATGGCTCCACCCTCGACCACCATCACGACGGCGCCGACGAGGCGGCGCGCCGCGATGGCCTCATCGATCACCCGGTCGATGCGTTCGGCTCGAATCATGATGGATGTCCTCCCCGGCGCTCATTGTGAGCCGAGACGGGCGGGAGGCTCAAGCCTGCGCGGGGGCGCTCAACCCTCGTCGTCCTCGGGTTCGGCGCGCGCCGCGCGCTCGCGGAACCCGGCCGCGCCCGAACGGGACGGTTGGTGTTCCAGATGCTGGAACCAGCCGAAGGCCACGGCGATCAATGCGAAGCATCGTCCGAGAACGAAGGGGATCGCCGCGAAGAACAGAATGCCCGCGATCGACCCCATGAGCCAGAGCGCCGAGATCGCAGCGCACAGGGTGCCGCTGGCGGTCCAGGCCAGCCATTCGTCCAGCTCCGAACCGGAGAAGCGCAAGGTCAGCGACAGGGCGACGAGGGCCGGCAGCAGGAGTTTGGCCGCCATGATGCGAAGGGCCGAGCCGCCGTCGCGGCGCGCCTGCGCATGAACATGATGCGCGAGGCTTCGTCCGTAAAGAAAGGCGAGGGGGCCGAAGATCGCGAGAAACAGCGCGAGAACGGCCCCTTCGAAGATCGTCACTCCGCCGGCTGGAGTTCGCCGCCGAGCGTCGCGATCAGCCCCTCGAATTCGGGGAAGCTCGTCGCGATCATCGTGGCGTCATCGACGCTGACGGGATGCTGGCTGGCCAGACCCATGATCAGGAAGCTCATCGCGATGCGGTGGTCGAGATGGGTTTCGACCCGCCCGCCGCCGAGGCCAGAGCCATCGGGGCGGCCGGTGACGCGCAGCCAGTCCTCGCCTTCCTCATGCACGACGCCATTGGCCTTCAGGCCGGCGGCGACGGCGGCGAGGCGGTCGGATTCCTTGACGCGCAGCTCGTCCAGCCCCTGCATCAGCGTCTCGCCTTCGGCAAAGGCGGCGGCCACGGCCAGCACGGGATATTCGTCGATCATGGACGGCGCGCGCGACGCCGGCACGGTGACGCCGCGCAGCGCGGAATGGCGCACATGGAGGTCTGCCACCTCTTCGCCGCCCGACAGGCGCGGGTTCACGGCCTCGATGGACGCGCCCATCTCGCGCAGCGTCTCGATCAGGCCCGTGCGGGTCGGATTCATCAGCGCGTTCTCGATCACCACGTCCGAGCCCGGCACGAGCAGCGCGGCGACCACGAGGAAGGCCGCCGAGGACGGATCGCCCGGCACCACGAAATCCGGCACGCCCTTCAACTCGCCCTGGCCTTCGAGGCGGATGATGCGGGTGCCCGAGGCGTCCGTCTCGACCGAGACCTTCGCGCCGAAGCCGTCCAGCATCCGCTCGGTATGGTCGCGCGTCATGATCGGCTCGATCACGGTGGTGACGCCCGGCGTGTTGAGGCCGGCCAGCAGCACGGCGGACTTCACCTGCGCCGAGGCCATGGGCACGCGGTATTCGATCGGGGCGGCGACGCGGGGGCCGCGGATCGACAGCGGCAACCGGTCCTTGGAGCGGGCCAGAACCTGAACGCCCATCTGGCGCAAGGGGTCGAGCACGCGGCCCATGGGCCGGCGCGACAGCGAAGCGTCGCCCACGAAGGTCGTGGTGAAATCATAGGGGCCGACAAGACCCATGGTGAGGCGCGAGCCGGTGCCCGCATTGCCGAAGTCGAGAACCCCGTCCGGCTCCAGGAGCGCGCCATTGCCCACGCCATCGATGATCCAGGCCTCGCCTTCGCGCTCGATCCGCGCGCCCATCTGGCGCATGGCGCGGCCGGTGGCGATCACGTCCTCGCCTTCCAGAAGGCCGGTGACGCGGGTGCGCCCGGCGGCGAGGCCGCCGAACAGGAAGGCGCGGTGCGAGATCGACTTGTCGCCGGGCACGCGCACGCGCCCGGAAAGGGCGCCCGTGCGGCGGCTCTGGAGGGGGCGGGGGGCGGCGGCGTGACCCGTCATGGCGGCTTCGTCCTCGTCGCGAGCCGGGGCGCGTGGGCCTGCTCGTCTTCTCCTGAAATCTGTCTGCCGCTCGCCTACCATCCAAACCGCGCGCAGGGGAAGAGCCTAGGCCAGCGCCGGAGCGGGAGGGGCCGGGCGCGATGGCGGCGGCCGGACGCTCGCCCTGCAGGACCACACCATGCGGCGGCGCGGATCGACTTCCAAGGCAAGCGGCAAATGGCGTCGCTTTGACAAGCCCCGGCGCAGGCCGTATGGGATCTTCCGCTTTTTCCTACCCCTCGACCGGCCGGCCTTGCGGCGATATGGGATGACCCGGCCCGGTCGGCGCCCGACACATGCGGGCGATCCCGCTCCCTTTCGAAAGGCGAACCCATGGCGAAACAAGAACTCGGCACGAAGCGCGTCGACCCGGAAACGGGACGCAAATTCTACGACCTGAACAAGGACCCGATCGTCTCTCCCTATACCGGCAAGTCCTATCCCCTGTCCTTCTTCGAGACGGTGAAGGCTTCGCGCAGCCGCGTCCAGCAGGAGGAAGAGACCGAAGAGCAGGAAGTCACCGAGGTCGCGGAGACCGATGAGGAGACGGTCTCGATCAACGACGTGGAAGACGAGGAGGGCGGCGCGACCGCGCCCAAGAACGATCTGCCCAATGTCGATGGCGACGAGGACGACGATGTCGTGGACGACGACAGCGATGATGACGATGACACGTTCCTGGCCGACGACGAAGACGAAGACGACGACATGACCGACATTATCGGTGGCGGTCGCGACGACGAGGACGACGTCTGATCTCCGGCGCAGACGCCGCGCCCGGCGCGGGTTCCTGACGCGACGAGAAAGGGAGGATCGGCCGATCCTCCCTTTTTCTTGTCTTCGACCCGGCCTCGCCCAACCAAAGGGCCGATGATTCGAGCCGGCAGACCTCTCGATCCCCGGCGATTCGCCGCGTGCGGAGCCGTGGAGACTCACAGTCGGTCAGCCAAAAACCAAGTCATGACAGAGGCTTGACGGTCCGATTTCACTTTCGTGTCGGTGCCTCGATTTTTTCGCTTGCGTTCCCCCGGGCCTTCTCCTAGAAAGCGCTCACACCAGATGCGGGGCCGGCCCAACGGCCCTGACGAGGTTGCCACGAAAGTGGCACTGGGGCCATAGCTCAGCTGGGAGAGCGCTTGAATGGCATTCAAGAGGTCGTCGGTTCGATCCCGATTGGCTCCACCACCCTAAACCTCTGCATCTGATAATCGCCGAATGAGATGGTAGCCTGCCAGCTTGCTGTGCGGGCTTGTTCCTGTTTCGACGCTCATGCGTCTCGTTAATACCGGGTCGGCGATCTTCGGGGCGTAGTGGGCTCTGGTCTTTGTCTGTCGTTTTGCCCGCTGTGGGAGCAGGGCTTTCGGTGCGAGCCTTTCGCACCGCCCGCTGTGGCCCTTGTTGTTGGGCGCGGCGCGGTCGCGAGCCGGCTGTTTTCAAGCATCCCGCGGGATTCGCCGACATCGATCGTCGGTTTCCTCCGAGCTGCAGGCTCTGCGGGAACTGCACGCGATAGCTCGCGGACGAGAAACACAGACGGGGTCGTCTTCGTGTGCAGCGGACGCTCGACCCAACGATCCTGATTTCTGCGGTCGGCTTTCCTAGCCTTCGTCTGGGAATGTTCCGCGTACGAGAGGGCGGGCGAGGCTGCGACCATCGCTTGAGCGGCTCTGGCCCAACGTTGGGATGGTACCGGTTCGGAACGCGCTAATGCACGTTCTTGCGAACAGTCAGTCTATCCGAGCTATTTACTACGAGAAAACCAAATCGTGAGAGATAGAATCTTGGGGCTGCTTTGAGACACGTTATGTCAAACGATCGCGTGTCAGGATGCGGCATCGTAGTATCCTCCTTTGGGTTGTCTTGATCATGCGTTTCTCATTGAAAGGCCGACTCATTGCAGGATTTGGCTCAATTCTGGTCTTTGCCTGCGCTCTCGGCGCCTTCGGCATCACCTCGCTTTCCGAAAACGCAGACCGATTCTCCCAGTTCGTCGAGCACCCGTTTCAGCAGGTCCAGAACCTCAAGGAGCTGTCGGCGCAGCTCGAAGGCGTGCGCAACGCCCTTCGTTCGACCATCACCGTTTCGCGCGATGAAATGCCGGCGGAGCGTGCACGCTACGCCGAGTCCTGGGCACGCATCGACAAGGCGATGGCCTCCTATGCCGCGTCCGTGACGTCGGCGGAGGCCGAGCATGATTTCAGCGATCTCAAGGCCGCTGTCGCGGCCCTGCGGGCGGTGTCCGATCAGGCGCTGGACCTGGCGCAGGCCGCCGACATTCATTCGACGGAAGAGGCTGTCGAGCGGATCGAAGCCGATAATGCCACCTTTGAAGCGGCGCTCGGCGCCTTGAGGGACGCCCTGCCGAAGGATGGCTCCGCCGGCCAGCTTCCGCTGCTGCTCGGCAAGGCCGAGCAAGCCTATCTGCGCACGCGGCTCGATATGGTGGACATTCTGACCCATAGCGAGCCTGAGGTTACCGCCTCGGCCAAGCGCCGCTTCGTCGCCTCGCTGGAAGCGGCGCAAAACCACATCCAGGCGCTTCGCAGCGCCGCGCCGGAGCGCCTCGCGCCGCGTGTCGACGCTCTCGCCCAGGCCTGGACGAGCGTCGCCTCCACCATGCAGGCGGCCGAGCGGAAGGGCGAGGACAATTCGCTGAACGATACGCTGGCCTTCCTGGGCGCCAAGCAGCGGCCTGCCGCGCTCGCCATGAAGAAGCGCATCGACGACATGGTGGATCGTTCGAACGAGATGGCGACCGCGTTCGCAGCCGACGCGCAGGCGCGCTACGTCGCCATGCGAAACGGCGCGATCGCCGCTCTGGCGGTGACCTTGATCCTGGGGATCGGGGTGGCCGGCTGGATCGCGCTCTCGCTCACCCGAGGCCTGCGCCAGCTCAACGACAATTTGGACTTGATCGCCGAGGGTGATCTGTCGCAGCGCATCGTGCATGGACGGACGGACGAACTGGGCGATGTGCTGACGCGCCTGTGCCATACGCGCCTCCGCCTGTCGGCGACGATCCATACCGTGCAGATGTCGGCATCGCAGGTTTCGGCGGGTTCGCAGAAATCCTCATCCACGGCGGCGCAGCTGTCGTCAGGCTCGTGCGAGCAGGCGGCTGCGTCCGAAGAGGCCTCTGCCGCGATCGAGGAGATCAGCGCCAACATCCGCCAGAATGCCGACAACGCTTCGACCACGGAGAAGATTGCGGCGCAGGCGGCTCAACATGCCGGCACGACGGGCGAAGCGGTGGCGCAATCCACGCAGGCCATGCGCGACATCGCCGAAAAGATTGCCATGGTACAGGAGATCGCGCGCCAGACCGATCTCCTCGCCCTGAATGCCGCGATCGAAGCGGCCCGCGCCGGCCAGCATGGCAAGGGGTTTGCCGTGGTGGCCTCCGAAGTGCGCAAGCTGGCCGAGCGGGCCCAGAAGACGGCGATGGAAATCGGCGATCTGTCGATGCGCACGCTGGTGGTGGCTGAAGACGCCGGCTCGCGCCTGGAGCGGCTGGTGCCCGATATCCGGAAGACGGCGGAACTCGTGTCCGAGATTTCGGCCGCCTGCCGCGAGCAGTCGATCGGCATCGACCATATCAACCAGGCCATTCAGAAGCTCGATCAGGTGACGCAATCCAACGCCAGCGGCGCCCGTACGATGGCGGAGACGGCCGAGCAGCTTTCGACGGAAGGCGAGCGGCTTCGCCATGAGGTCGGCAAGTTCCAGCTCAACACGAGCGAAGCGCAGGATGTGCTGCAGGGGCTGGAGGGCGGCCACACCATGCGCCCTATGCCGGCCATGTCGGAGAAGGTCGCCCAAGATGCGCCGGCCGAGCGCGGGCACGACGGCGAAAGGCTTCGACAAGCGGCCTGAAGCCTGGCGGGGCATGGCCGGTTGAGGCAGGGCGGGGCACCGAACCGATCCGGTTTTGCCGGACTGGACCGCCCAGAACAGGTTTTGCGTTTCGAAACGGCCTTCCGGTTTCCGGAAAGGGCCATGGTTCCACAAGGCGGCCCCACCTTCGATCGCGCATCGAAAATCACGAGAACGACGGCGTCTCTCGTCGCCCATCAAAAAAGGGATGCGCCCGTTCGAGCGCATCCCTTCTCGTTTAGCTGACGATAGGCTGCGTTCAGCGAGCCGGAGCGGTCGAGTCGATGCCCGACGTGTTGCCTGGGACCGGAACACTGCTGCGGCCCGCTGCGGTGTCGGCCGGCACGGCGTCGGTGCGGGTGATCACGCGGGAGGCTGCATCAGCCGGCACGGTGGAGTCGATGCCCGAAGTGTTGCCCGGCACAGGAACCGAGCTGGTGCTGGTCTGGTCGGTCGCGACCGGCGCATCCATGCGGGTGATCACACGGGAAGCCGCATCGGCCGGCATGGTGGAATCGATACCGGAATCATTGCCCGGCACCGGCACCTTGCTGACCGACTCGGGCGTGCCAGCCGGAGGAGCCGGCATCATCTGCGCGGAAGCAACGCCACCCATGAGGGCGAGGGCCGAAATGGTCAGAGCGAGCGTCTTCATTGGAAAATCCGATCTTGGAAACAGGCGCTTGGTGTGTCACCGCGCCGACATGAACTTCGCGACAAAAAGGCGGGAGAGCCGATCTTGGTTCCAGACGTGCGCAAGCTTTTTGCGCGGCCATCAGTGGCGTCCGATCACGTTTCGGAGAAAGGCCTTCGAATGGGTTTCCGGCCAGCGACACAGCGGACGCTTCTGTTATTGCTGTGTCATGGATGTGTGGCAGGCCGGGAAAACGCACGATGATGCAAACGCTTGAGGCCGGTATGGCGCGTTCGATCCACCTTCGCGGCGTGACGCGCCGCTTCCCGAACGGGCCTGCCGCGCTGGATGACGTGTCGCTCGACATCCAGGCGGGCGAGTTCCTGGCTCTGCTCGGGCCGTCGGGCTGCGGCAAGACGACGCTGCTTCGGCTGATCGCCGGGTTCGAGGCGCCGACCGACGGCACGCTCGCTTTCGACGAACGGCTTGTCGCCGGGCCGGGCTGTTTCGTGCAGCCCGAAGCGCGGCAGGTCGCCATCGTGTTTCAGTCCTATGCGCTCTGGCCGCATATGAGCGTCGGCGAGAATGTCGGCTATCCCCTGCGCGTCAAAGGCCTGCGTGGGGCCGAGCGAGCGCGCAAGGTGGCCGAGGCGCTGGCGGCGGTGGATCTCTCCGGCTTCGAAGGGCGGCGTCCGGCCGATCTGTCGGGCGGCCAGCGCCAGCGCGTGGCGCTCGCCCGGTGCCTCGCGATGGAGCCCGGCATCGTGCTTCTGGACGAGCCGCTCGCCAATCTCGACATGCATCTGCGCGCCTCGATGGAGGAAACCTTCCGCGCCTTCCACCGGCGCACGGGCGCGACCATGGTCTATGTCACCCATGATCAGGCCGAGGCCATGGCGATGGCGGACCGGGTCGCGGTGATGGAGCGCGGGCGCATTCTTCAGGTCAGCGCCCCGGCGACCCTGTACCGCGAGCCTGCAACCGAGGCGGTCGCCCGCTTCATCGGCCATGGTCATGTGGTCGAGGCCGATATCCTTCTCTCGCCGGGACAGGGCCATGCCCGTGCCCGGCTGCTCGGTGTCGAAGCCGATCTGCGCTGCCGCCCCGGCCTGCGCCTGCCAGCCGGCGCGCGCGGACGCGTCTGCCTGCGGGCCGAGGATCTGGAAGCCGACGCGCCGGGCGGGTTCCTCGCCCGTGTCCTGTCCTCGACCTTCAAGGGCGCGCATTCGCGCCTTGTGGTGGAGCCGCTCGCCGCTCCCGGCCTGCGCTTGGCCGTCCATGCCGACGCGCCTTATGCGGAAGGCGAGAGCCTGCGCGTCGGCCTCAAGGGCGGTTGGTTGCTGCCGGAGGGCGGCGAGGCGGCGACCCTGCCGGTGCGGGAAGCCGCGCTCGCCTGATCGGCGGGGCTCGAAGAGCCGGCGCTCAATCGGTCCAGGGCAGCGCGCCCTTGGGCAGACGCGGGGCGAGCATCGAGCCGAGCGCCATGACGGCGAGGATCACCACCACGGTCACGCTGGCGAGCGCGGCGGCCAGCGGCGCGCGGCCGGCATCGTCCAGATTGAACACCGCGACGCCCAGCGTCTCGTTTCCGGCCGACCAGAGCAGCGCCGAAACGGTCAGCTCGTTGAAGGCCGTCATGAAGACGAGAATGGCCCCCGCCGCCGCCATGGGCGCGACGAGGGGCAGAACGATGGTGCGCAGGCGAAACAGGAAGCCTGCCCCGGTCATGCGCGCGGCCTCGTCCAGCGCGGGATCGAGCTGGCTGACGCCGGCCACCACCGGGCGCAGTTCCAGCACCAGAAAGCGCGCGAGATAGGCGAGGAAGATGATCCAGATCGTGTTGTAGAGGCTGAAGTTCAGAAGCGGCAAGGGCTTCAGAAACAGAAGGATCGCCGCGATGCCGAGCACGATGCCGGGCAGGGCATAGGGAATGTCGGCAGCCGCTGAGACGAGGCGCAGAAGCCGGCTTTTCCGCCAGACGAGAAGCACGCCGAGCGGGACGGTGAGGCAGGACAGAAGCAGCGCCGCGCCCAGCGACATCGCCGCAGAGTTGCGGAAGGCGCGGATCGTCATGTCCTGGCGCAGCAGCACTTCGGCATAGTTGCCGAGCGTCGCCGTGGCCGGGCCGAGCGGCACGCCGTAGGCCGTGACGAGGGAGGTCGCCAGCAGCCCGACGAGGGGCGCTGCGACCATCACCAGCATGAGGGCGACCACCAGCGCCTCCACCGCCCCGCGCCATCGGCCGAGGCGGAATGGCTCCAACGCCGCGCCCGAGCCGGACAGGCGATAGTCCCGCCCGCGCAGGGCCAGCCCTTGGAGTGCCAGCCCGCTGAAGGCGACGAGACCGACGATAACGGACAGAACCGCCGTTTCGCCGATGATCGCGGGGCCGAAGCCGGCAAGGCGCTGGTAGATCAGCGTCGGCAGGACGGTGTAGCCGGCGGGAATGCCGAGAAGCGCGGGAATGCCGAAATTGCCGACCGCCGAAACGAAGGCGATGGCAGCGCCCGCCACCAGCGGCGGCATCATGACCGGCAGGATGATCGTGGCGAGCACGCGGCCCCGGCCGGCCCCGCAGGCGCGCGCCGCCTCCACGAGATCGCGCGGCAGGGCGCGCAGGCCCGCGCGCAGCGACAGGAAGACCAGCGGCGCGTGCTGGACGCCGAGCAGCACCATGATGCCGCCCGCGCTGTAGAGCGGGTTGGGCGAGCCAAGCTCCGGGGCGAGACCCAGCGTGTTGAGAAGTGGGCTGGCCGGGCCGAACAGCTGCGCCCAGGCGAGCGCCGTCACCTGCGGCGGGATCATCGCCGGCAGAAGCGCGCAGAAGGTCAGCGCCTTGCGCCCGCGAATGTCCGTCAGCCCGACAAGAAGCGCCAGCGTCAGGCCGATCAGGACGGCGATCAGCGTGCCGACAGAGGCCGTCGCCAGCGTGTGGCCGGTGGCGATCCAGGTCGAGCGCGCTTTGAGCACGCCGAGCGCGGGGCCGAGATCCACCTGCCCACCGGGCAGAACGGCTTCCATCGCCAGCCGAACGAGCGGCAAGATTGACAGAAGGGCGACGATCAGGGCGAGCGCCCCGATCGTCCAGCGCTCAGTGGGCGTGGCTCTCAACGCGTCGTGCCTCAGCCGCCGAAGAGTTCGGAAAAGCGCTTCTTGTTCTCGGCCTCGTCGGCCAGCGCCTTGGCCGGGTCGAAGGGCAGGAGCTTGATCGTGTCGCGCGCGGGGAAGCCCGCCGGGCCTTCGATGCCGCTGCGCGCGGGCAGATAGCCTTGGCGAGCCGCCAGCTTCTGGCCGGCTTCGCTGAGCAGGAAGTTGACGAAGAGCTTGGCGCCGTCCGGGTTCTGGGCGGTCTTCAGGATGGCGACGGGCTCGGTCACCGCCGACACGCCTTCAGTCGGGAACACGAAGCTCACCGGCGCGCCCTTGGCCGCTTCCCGGATGGCGAGATAATCGACGATCACGCCGTAAGCCTTTTCGCCGCCGGCCACCGACTTCATCACCGCGCCATTGCCACCGCTGGCGCTCGTGCCCTCCTTGGCGAGCGTTTCCAGATAGGGCCAGCCGAACTCGGAATTCTGCGCCAGCGTCGCGACATGCACCAGCGCCGCGCCCGAGGTGAGCGGGCTCGGCATGGTGGTCTTGGCGGCGATCTCGGGCTTGAGCAGATCCTTCCAGGCGCGCGGCGCTTCGCCAGCCCGCATGTTGGCCACCAGGCCGGTGGTGATCAGCTTGGTGGAGAAATAGGTATGGTCCTTGTCTACCAGCGCGGCGTCGAAGCCCTTGGTGTCGGCCTCGGGGAAGGGCAGGAGCCGCCCGTCCCGCTTCAGGCCTTCCATGGTCACGCTGTCGGCGATCAGAAGCACGTCGGGCTGCGGCGCGCCGGCGGCGAACTCGGCCTGGAGCTTCGCCATCACCTTGGTCGTGCCCTCGCGCACCCATTCCACCGTGATGTCGGGATGCGCGGCTTTGAAGGCATCGACGGTCGCCTGCGCGTCCTCGTTCGGCTGGCTCGTGTAGAGCGTGAGCTTGCTCTCGGCCAAGGCGGGGCCGGCAAGAGCGAGGGCGGCAAGAGACAGGCTGGCGGCAAGGCCGAAGAGGCGTGACATGGACAAGTCCCCCATAGGTCGAATGCGCCCGGAAAGCGGGGGCAAACGGATCGTTTCGGCGGCCTTACGCAGCCCGCATGACATCAGCGTGAACCTCACGCGGGCGTGATCGACGCGCTGTGGGTCCATTCGAAGGCCAGAGATAGCACGCGGAAAGGCCATTGGGTCTGGCTGCATCCGATTACACACAGCATGGTCGGGGCGCTCGACCGCGCCGGCATGGGTTAAAGCGCGCTGCTCATGCTTGAAAGGGTTTGCCGAACCACCCGCGGTCCCGCGAAGGGCGCCGCCACGCGCCGGTCACCTTCAGCCGACAAGAAAAACATCGGACCACAGACAGTTGGAATGATTCAGGAATAGGTGTAATGGCGGGTACGCCCACCCGGGCACAGGAGGTTTTCATGCCCGCATATCGTTCCCGCACGACCACCCATGGCCGCAACATGGCCGGGGCCCGTGGCCTCTGGCGCGCCACGGGCATGAAGGATTCCGACTTCGGCAAGCCGATCATCGCCGTGGTCAATTCCTTCACGCAGTTCGTGCCGGGCCATGTGCATCTGAAGGACCTCGGCCAGCTCGTCGCCCGCGAGATCGAGGCGGCCGGCGGCGTCGCGAAGGAGTTCAACACGATCGCCGTCGATGACGGCATCGCGATGGGCCATGACGGCATGCTCTACTCGCTGCCCTCGCGCGAGCTGATCGCCGACTCGGTCGAATACATGGTCAACGCGCATTGCGCCGACGCCATGGTCTGCATCTCGAACTGCGACAAGATCACGCCGGGCATGTTGATGGCCGCCATGCGCCTCAACATCCCCGCCGTCTTCGTCTCGGGCGGTCCGATGGAAGCGGGCAAGGTCGTCTGGCCCGACATGACCGAGAAGAAGCTCGACCTCGTGGACGCGATGATCGCGGCCGCCGACGACCGCATCTCGGACGAGGACGTCAAGACCATCGAGCGCTCGGCCTGCCCGACCTGCGGCTCCTGCTCGGGCATGTTCACCGCCAATTCGATGAATTGCCTGACCGAAGCCCTCGGCCTGTCGCTGCCGGGCAATGGCTCGACGCTCGCCACCCATGCCGAGCGCAAGCGCCTCTTCGTCGAGGCCGGCCATCTCGTGGTCGATCTCGCGCGCCGCTATTACGAGCAGGACGACGCCTCGGTTCTGCCGCGCTCCATCGCGAGCTTTGCCGCCTTCGAGAACGCCATGACGCTCGACATCGCCATGGGCGGCTCGACCAACACGGTGCTGCATCTCTTGGCCGCCGCGCACGAGGCCGAGGTGGATTTCACCATGGCCGATATCGACCGCCTGTCGCGCCGCGTTCCCGTTCTCTGCAAGGTCGCGCCCTCGATCGCCAACGTCCATATGGAGGACGTCCATCGCGCCGGCGGTATCATGGGCATTCTGGGCGAACTCGATCGCGCCGGCCTTCTCGACACCTCGGTCGGCTCCGTCCATGCCGAAAATCTCGGCGCCGCGCTGGACCGCTGGGACATCAAGCGCACCGAAAGCCAGACCGTTCGCGACTTCTTCCGCGCCGCGCCCGGCGGCGTGCCGACGCAGGTCGCCTTCAGCCAGGATCGCCGTTTTGATACGGTGGACGACGACCGCGACGCCGGCGTCATCCGCAATCTGGAACACGCCTTCTCGCGCGACGGCGGCCTCGCGGTGCTTTATGGCAATCTCGCCGAGGACGGCTGCATCGTGAAGACGGCGGGCGTCGATGAATCGATCCTGAAATTCACCGGCCGCGCCCGCGTGTTCGAAAGCCAGGACGCCTCGGTGAAGGCGATCCTGTCCGGCCAGATCGAGCCGGGCGATGTCGTCCTGATCCGCTACGAGGGACCGCGTGGCGGGCCGGGCATGCAGGAAATGCTCTATCCCACGAGCTATCTGAAGTCGAAGGGCCTCGGCAAAGCCTGTGCGCTTGTCACCGATGGGCGCTTCTCGGGCGGCTCGTCGGGTCTGTCGATCGGCCACGTGTCGCCGGAAGCGGCGGAAGGCGGCTTGATCGCGCTCGCCGAGGAAGGCGACCGGATCGAGATCGACATTCCGAACCGCTCCATTCACCTCGCCGTGGACGACGCGGAACTCGCGCGCCGCCGCGCCGAGATGGAGGCCAAGGGCCGCGACGCCTGGAAGCCCGCCGAGATCCGCAAGCGCAAGGTGACGACCGCGCTCAAGGCCTATGCCTCGATGACCACCAGCGCGGCCAAGGGCGCGGTGCGCCAGCTCGACTAGCCCCTTGAAGCCGCGCCGACAGAGCGTGGCTTACCTTGAGATATGCGAAAGGGCCGGTCCGCCGCGAGTGGACCGGCCCTTTCGCATGACATAGGTCTGCGTCGATCAGGCGCTGACGCAGGCCCCTTGTTCGGTGGCATTGGCTTCGAGGGCCGCCGATGCGACCGCTGCGCTCGGCAGGGCTGCATCTGATCGACGAGGATGCACGAAGACACGCGTCACTTCGCGATAGGCCGCGATCTGATGGTGCCGGATGCCGCCCTCGGCCTGGTTGCGTTCCCAGACGGTGGACGGACGATGAACGATGCGAACAGTTCGTGACATGAGTTCCAAGGCTCCTTCTGAATCCCTAACCTCATGATGTCCTAACGAAAACGCCGCCCGATCGTTGCGATCCGAGACGGTGGCTGGCCACCGATTACAAGCTCTCGGTGTGACGTCGCGTCAGCTTGAGATCCGCCATGCGGTAGACCCTGCCGGCGCCATGCGAGCCGTTGATGTGCCGTTTTGTGTTGCGGATGTCGATGACGTCGCGATAGCCGCGCCTGTCGCTGAGGCCGTGCTCACCAATGTCGTGTACGGCCACTGAAAATCTGTTGGCGCCGCCGCGAAGCGAAAGCGGAGATCGCGGACGCGGACCTGCTCTTCGAATCGAACATCCCGCTGCGGATCGTATCATCCGCCCAGGCTGCGACGTATCGTGCGGGATGATGGACGGGCTTTCGCCTTGCGGTCCGGGGCGGTTGTGATCTCGGCGTCGAGAGGAGCATAAGCCCGGCCTATGGCGCGACGGTCGGTCAGGCTCGCCACGTGTTCAACTCGGCGCCGCGGAGAACCATTCAATCCGGTCTGGTGCATAAGACGCGCTGCCTCCTGCGTCGAAGCGGGCGCTCCCGTCCAACGGCATCTTGCGCAACGCGTACATGCTGAAACGGCGAGCGCATCGAAGCGCTCGCCGCTTATGGAGAGGCCGTTAGCCGGCTTCGTCTCTTTGATCCGCCTTAGCCCGCAGCGCGGGTCAGAACGCGGGCGAGACGGGCGGAGAAGCCGCGCGGGTCGAGGGGCGCTTCGCCGTCCGCGATGCGCGCCTCGTCGAACAGGAGATGGGCCGCGTCCTCGCGAAGGCTTGTCTCGCTTTCGCTGAGCCGGCTCAGTCGCTCCACCAGCTCGTGGCGCGGGTTGATCTCCAGGACGGGCTTCGACGGGGCGGGCGCGCGCCCGGCGCTCGCCAGAAGGCGCTCCAACTGCCGGTCCATCCCCGTGTCGGGCGCAACAAGGCAGACCGCGCTTTCGCGCAGGCGTTCGGACGCGCGCACATCCGACACGCTGTCGCCGAGCACCGTCTTGGCGAAGGCGATGAAGCCGCCGACCTCGTCGGACACATCGGCGCTGTCCGCCTCGCCCTCGGTCAGCTTGATCTTGCCGAGATCGGCAAGACCCTGCGTCACCGAGCGGAAGGGCTTGCCCTCGTATTCGATGCCGCCCGTGACCCAGAAACTATCGACATGATCGGGCAGGAGCAGAACGTCGATGCCGCGCGCCCGGAAGCCCTCCAGCTGCGGCGAGGCGAGAAGCCGGTCGAGATCGGTGCCGACCGCGTAGTAGATCGCGTCCTGACCTTCTTTCAGGTTGGCGACGTAATCCTTCAGCGAGCGCCATTCGCTCCCCGAACCCGTGGTCTTGAAGCGGGCGAGCGACAGCAGCGCCGCGCGGCGGCCGTAATCCTCGTAAAGGCCTTCCTTCAGCACCGGGCCGAATGTGTCCCAGATCTTCAAGTAGCGCTCGGGCTCCTTGTCGGCGAGCTTCTCCAGCTCCGACAGGACGCGGTTGGTGACGCCCTTTTTGATGGCGGCGAGCGCCGGGCTTTCCTGGATCATCTCGCGCGAGACGTTGAGCGGCAGGTCGGCCGAGTCCACGAGGCCGCGCACGAAGCGCAGATAGCGCGGCAGGATCTCCGCCTCGTCGGTGATGAAGACGCGCCGGACATAGAGCTTCAAGCGCCCGGCGCGGTCCGGGTCGAACAGGTCGAAGGGCTTCGATTCCGGCACGAAGGCGAGCACGGAATATTCGTGCAGGCCTTCGGCGCGGTAATGCAGCGTCAGCGCGGGCTCGTCGTATTGTCCAGCGAAGGAGCGGTAGAAGTCGGTGTAATCCTCCGGCTTCAATTCGGATTTGGGGCGCATCCAAAGCGCCGCGCCATCCGCGATCTGGCGCGGCTCGGCATCGGGCTTCTCCTTCAGCCAAATGGGCACCGGCACATGGCCGGACTGCGACTTGATCGTGGATTCGGCCGTGTAGGCGTCCGCGTAGGTCGCCGCGTCGTCTTTCAGATGCAGCGTGACGCGGGTGCCGCGCGCAGGCGCCTCCGCCACGTCCACCGGCTGGATCGTGTAGGTGCCGAGCCCGTCCGAGCGCCAGCGCCACGCCTGATCGGAGCCCGCGCGCCGCGTCACGACCTCCACCTCGTCCGCCACCATGAAGGCGGAATAGAAGCCGACCCCGAACTGGCCGATGAAATGGCTGCCTTCCGCCTCTTTCGAGCCGGCGACGCGCTCCATGAAGGCCTTGGTACCCGAGCGCGCGATCGTGCCGAGCGCCTCCGACAGGTCCGCCTCGCTCATGCCGATGCCATTGTCCTCGATGGTCAACTGCTTGGCCTCGGGGTCAAGCGTGACATCGATCCGGAACGGCGCTTCGCCCGGCATCAGGGAGGCGTCGCTCAGGGCCTCGAAGCGCAGCTTCTCGCAGGCATCGGCCGCATTGGAGATCAGTTCGCGAAAGAAGACGTCCTTGTCGGAATAGACCGAGTGCACCATGAGGTGCAGCAGCTTGGCGACATCGGCCTCGAACGGGCGGGTTTCGGGCGCAGCGGTTTCAACAGTCATGGTCGAGTTCCAATAGCCTCCGAATGGGGGGTCGTGGCGCGAGATGGCGGTACGGAGCGCGCTTTTCAAGCGGGGGCGCGGGGCGCGGCCCGCGTCGTCGCGCCGAAAGGCCTATGCTGCAGGGGCGGCGCGGGCTTCCCATTCTGGGGAAATGGCGCTCGGGCCCGCTTGGATTCAGGAAAATTTCAAGCCTGCTGTTGAAATTATCGAACGCTCTCTAGACCTCGAAGGTGGTATGCCGCTCGGCCCTTCCCGCAAGTCCGTATCGTTGAAGAGATGGCTTCGGCTGTCGCTGTCGGGCTTTGCGGCCAGTCTCATCCTGGCTATGGCTTGGGGCGTTTGGCCCCTTCTGCTGAAATTTCAGGAGGGCGAACGCAATCTCCATGCCATCAAAGCCTACCATCTGCTTCTGACGACCGCCAATCGCATCTCGGCCGAGCGCGGTCCATCCAACGTTGTCATGTCGATCGAACCGGGATCGGACGCCGCCGCAACCCGTCGACTGACCGAGTTTCGCGCCGTGACCGATCTGTCGCTGGACACTGCGCTCGGTATGGATCGGCAGTGGGCGAAGCCCTTCATCTTCCAAGCGATCGCCCAGACCATTTCAGACGCCCATGACGAACTGGTGGCCGCCCGTGCCGAGGTCGATCGAATCGCCGCCATGCCAGCCGGCAGCCGCTCGCGCGAGGGCGTGCGCCAGGCCGTGGATGGCATGATCGAGGTGGTGGACCATTACCAGGCCGCGCTCGACACGGGGGCGCAAGCCCTCGCGCTTCTGGGACCGATCGTGGCCGGTTCCACGATGGTGGCCCAAAGCGTCAGCGACCTGCGCGAGTTCGGCGGGCGCATCGCCTCCCATATCATTCCATCCGTCTCCCGCGGCGAAAGGCTGACGGAAGACGAGATCGAACGCTTCTATCGCACTGAGGGACGGCTTCTGGAGATCAATCGCCTGCTCGGTACGCAAAGGCTGTTTTCTGCCGATCCCGAGTTTCAGCCGCTGGCCCAGGACATCGGCCAGCAGTTCTTCGGGCAAGGGTTGGGACTTCTGCGCCGGATCGTGGCGGAAGGGAAGGCGGGGGCGTCCTATTCCATCGAACCGAGCCAGTTGACGGCGCTTTACGTGCCGCATCTCAAACCGCTCGAAGACATGCGCAATCTCTACCTGTCGCACATGATCGGCATGTTCGAGGAGCGCCGCGCGACGGCTTTGAGCCGCCTCGGCTTGACCCTTCTGGGTTCGCTCTTGTGCCTTGGCGCGGCATTCTGGTTCCTGGGTTCGGTTCGGCGCAAGATCCTGCTGCCGCTTCTGACCGCGCAGGAGGCGGTCGTCTCGCTGGCCGGCAATCGTTCGATCGAACGCATGAGCCTCGACAGTTCGATCAGCGAGATGCGCACGCTCTTTTCAGCCGTGTCCGTGCTGGCCACCAAGATCAACGAGCGTCGGCGGTTGATGGAGGATCTGCGCGTTCAGGCCGAAACGGATCGGCTGACGGAACTTGCCAACCGCCGGGGCTTCGACACCATGACGGAAGATGCGCTGCGCCATGGCAGGGCGGGGCATCTCGGGATCATGTATTTCGATCTCGATCACTTCAAGAGCGTCAACGACAAGCTGGGGCATCAAGCCGGCGACGCGCTTCTGGTCGAAGTGGCGAACCGGCTGCGTAGCCAGTGCGATGCCCGCGTGTGCCTGGCTCGCCTCGGCGGGGACGAGTTCGCCGCCCTCGTTCAAGGACTGGACGAGGGCGAGCAGCGCGGGCTCGCCAAGCGCATCGTCGGCCGACTGGCCGAAGCGTTCGAGATCGACGGCCATCGCACGCATATCGGCGTCAGCATCGGCATCGCCATCTGGCGCGATGCGCATCTCGATTTCGAAACGCTCTGTCGGCAGGCCGATATGGCGCTCTACGAGGCCAAGGCACAGGGGCGCAACGGGTTCCGCGTCTTCCATCCGCGCATGGAGATGGCCTTTCGCGAACGAGCGATCGAACAGGCGGCACGAATGGAGCACGAGCGTGGCGGCCTCGACGCCGCCGCGTGACGCTTGGCCCCGATCAGTGTCGAACAGGATTGCATCGGGTTCGTCGACACTCCCCGGACCTGCCCGAACGCGTCTCCCCGACCGGACGGCGAAAGGCGGCGCTCGACGTCGGCGTCCTCTTTCCGGCCCGTTGCCGAGCGTTTCCGCCGCTCTCGAACGAAGCCGTGATCGGGCCGCGCTTTGCGCCGCGCGGCCTCTGGGATAGAGCCTGCCGGGTGAGAGGCATCACTCGGCTTCGCTCATCCGACCCGGCTCTGCGCCGACCGACCCCCAGCGCCGAAAGGATCGGCTTCCCAGAGATTCTTTCGCGACCCCCCCTTATGGCTTCGATCCCGTTGATGCTGCGGTTCCCCCATGCGGCGTCCGTCTGCGTTGGGCAAGTTTCTCGCCGAAGGCGTGGTCTCCTCGCACCGAGCAGGGGCTTGCAATGTTATAATATAACATCGTAAAGCCCTTTTGCCGGTCGAGGTTCATTCCTCGCACCCAGCCTCACCCCCCTGTTCGTCCCTGACGCGCTCCCGTTCAGGCTCGAAAATCTGAAGTTCGCAGTGCCATGTCATCCAGCCCGCTCGCGCCCGGTCGCATCGATCTCGCCGGTATCGACTTCTGCGCGCGGGACGGGCGCGGCATCCTGCAAGGTCTCGATCTCGCGATCGAACCGGGCGAGCGGCTGGCCGTGGTCGGGCCCAACGGCGCGGGCAAGACCTCGCTTCTGCGCCTCGTCTTTGCGCGCCTTCAGCCGACGCGAGGCCGAGTTTCGATCGACGGGCGCGACCTCCAGGCGATCGCACCGCTCGAGCGGGCGCGTCGGATCGCGGTGGTCGGCCAGAGCGACCTACCGGACGGGAGGCTGACCCTCACCGACTATATCGGGCTCGGCCGCATCCCCCATCGTGCTCGCGCCACGGCGCGCGAGGATCGGGCGGCCGCGGGCGATGCCATGGCGCTGGTCGGCTTGTCCGGTCTCGAGAGCCGGCGGCTGGACAGCCTGTCGGGTGGCGAGCGCCAGCGCGCCGGCATCGCGCGGGCGATGGCCCAGCGCCCGTCGATCCTCGTTCTGGACGAGCCGACCAACCATCTCGACCCCCGCGCGCGGGCCGACATGCTGGCGCTGGCGCGCGGCCTCGGCATCACCGTGGTCGCCGTTCTGCACGATCTCGCGCTTGTCTCGCCCTTTGCCGATCGGGTTGCCGTTCTGAGCGCCGGGCGGCTCGTCGCCCATGGTCCTCCCATGCAGGCGCTGTCGGCCGAGACGGTGCGCGCCGTCTTCGCCATGGACTGCTTTCCCTTCACCAATCCCGCGACGGGCCGGTCGCTCCTCGTGTTCGACACCCCGCCCGACGCTTCCTCACGATAGGACGACGCATGAAGATTTCCGCCCTTCTGACCGGCCTTGCCGCCGCGCTCGCCGCCACCTCTGCCTACGCCTTTCCTGTGAGCGTCGAGAATTGCGGGCGCACGCTGACATTCGACAAGGCGCCGACGCGCGCCGTCGTCCACGATCTCAACATGAGCGAGATGGCCTTCGCCCTGGGTCTCCAGCCCAATATGGCTGGCGTCACCGGCGTTTCGGGCTGGTACAAGACGACGCCGGCCTTCGACGCCGCCAAGGGCTCGATCCCCGAACTCGCGCCCAAATATCCGACGATGGAGACCCTTCTGGCGGCCCAGGCCGATTTCTTCTTCGCGGGCTGGTACTACGGCATGAAACCCGGCGGGGAGGTGACGCCCGACACGCTGAGCGCCAAGGGCATTCCGACCTATGTCCTGACCGAAAGCTGCGCGCAGGTGGACAAGGCCCGGCCCCGTGCCTCGATGGACCTTCTCTACACCGACGAACTCGCCCTCGGTACGATCTTCGGCAAGGATGCCAAGGCGAAGGAACTCGTTGACGGCTGGGAAGCGCGCATCAGTAAGGTGAAGGAGGCTGTGAAGGGCGAAGCGCCGGTCTCGGTCTTCCTTTACGATTCCGGCGAGGACAAGCCGTTCACGGCGGGCAAGTTCGCCATGCCGACCGCGCTGATCGAGGCGGCGGGCGGCACCAATATTCTCGGCGATCTCGACATGAGCTGGGGCACGACCTCCTGGGAGGATGTCGCCGTCAAGAATCCGCAATTCCTGATCCTTCTCGATTACCAGGACGGCGCGGGCTACCGAAAGCTTTTGGACTTCCTCAAGGCTCATCCGGCGATGAAGGAAACCGACGCGGTGAAGAACGAGCGCTTCCTGCCGCTGCGCTACGAGCAGATCACGCCGGGTCCCGCCAATATCGACGCGGTGGAGGCGCTGGCCAAGGCGCTGCATCCCGCGCGCTTCCCCGCGAAATGACGCGCCGGGTCATCGGCCTCTGGAGCGTCGGAACGGCGCTCCTCCTCGCCCTGGCGCTCGCCGGCATCGCCTATGGCTCGACGCCGCTGCCGATCGCGCAGGTCGCGCACGCGCTGGCCGGCGCAGTCGGGCTCGGGCCCGAGGCGTCGGGGCCGGTGGCGCGCATCGTTCTCGACCTGCGCCTGCCGCGCGTGCTTCTGGCGATCTGTGTTGGCGCGGGATTGGCGGTGGTCGGGGCGCTGCTTCAGACCACGACCCGCAACGATCTGGCCGACCCGTTCCTGTTCGGCCTGTCGTCGGGGGCGGCAGCTGGCGCGGTCTCGGTCATCACCCTGTTCGGGGATCGGCTCGGCGTCTGGACGCTGCCGGTCGCCGCCTTTGCCGGCGCGCTTCTCTCGGCCGCCGCGGTTCTAGCGCTTCTGGCGCGCGAGGGCGGCAAGGCGCCCGAGCGGCTGGTGATCGCGGGCCTTGCCGTCTCCTTCCTCTTCGGCGCGCTCACCACCTGGCTCGTCTTTGCCGGAGACCAGCGCGCGGCCTATTCCGTTCTGTTCTGGACGGCGGGCGGCCTGGGGCTCGCAAGCTGGAGCAATCTGCCGCTGGGGTTTTTCGGCGCCGCGCTGGCGCTCGGAACCGGCTTGGCCTGCCGCAACCGACTGGACGCGCTTCTGGCCGGCGAGGAAACGGCCCATTCGCTCGGGATCGATGTGGCGCGCCTGCGCCTCACCATCTTCGCGCTTTCGGCGCTCTCCACCGCCGCGCTGGTCGCCCTATCCGGCGTCATCGGCTTCGTCGGGCTGATGGTGCCCCATCTCGCTCGCGCCTTGGTGGGCCTGCGCCATACCTGCCTGATTACGACCTCCGCGCTGATCGGTGCCATCCTGCTTCTGGCGAGCGATCTCGCCAGCCGCGTCGTTCTCGCGCCGCAGGAATTGCCGGTCGGCATCGTCACCTCGGCGCTGGGTGCGGCGTTCGTACTGGTTCTTGTCCTAAGACGATAGGCGGGTCGCCTTTTGTTTCACGTGAAACGCGCCGGTGGCTCCTTTCAGACAGCCTTGGCTTTCGTTCGCTTCGGCTTGGGCGGCGTCTTTGGCTTGCTTGCCGCGTCGGCCCGCTCCGCCGCGCATAATTCTTCGACCGTGCGCTCATAGGCCGTGGCGTCGATCTTGCGGATCGAGTTCTCGCTTTGATAGCGCACCGTTCCGAAGATCGGTCGCCGTGCCCATGGCCGGTCGTGCAGCCCATAGACCCAGGCGACATTGGTGAAGGAATTGGCGTCGCGCCCGTCGAGGAAGTAGCGGTTGTTGAGGCGCAGCGTGCGCTGGAAGCCCTCCTCCGGCGTCTTCGACCATTCGAGGATCTTCTTGCCCCAGTACATGCGCAGGTGATTGTGCATAAAGCCGGTCTCGCGCATCTCGGCCATCGCGACGTTCCAGGCATGGTCGTGCGTGCGCCCCTCCGCCAGCTCGTCGTCGCTGTAGAGATGGGGCCTGATGTCGCCGCTCTTTTCCTCCAGCGTCTGGCGCGCCCAGGCGGGCACCGCGCTCTCGTAGCGGTCGTAATGCTCGGTGTGGTGGACGTGGTTCATCGCCAGTTCGCGCCGCACCACGATCTCCTCGAGATAGGCGTCTTTGTCCTCGGCGCTGCCGGTCTTGGCGGCCCGCACGGCGAGCGCGATCTCGACCGGCGAAATCTGGCCGAAATGGAGATAGGGACTCATATGCGAGGCCGCGCCCGCTTCCGGCTTGCCGCGCTCGGCTCCATAGCGCGCGAACGGGCCGTCGAGATAGGCCTTGAGCCGCCGCCGCGCCTCGCTCTCGCCGCCGCGAAAGCGCTTCACCGGCGGCACGGAACGGTCGAGGCTCATGCCGGCCAGAACCTGCTCGGGGTCCGAGATGTCGATGGCGTGGGCGAAGCTCAAGCCCTCGGCGGAGTGCTTCACCTTGTGATGCGGCAGGGGGTTCACGAACTCGTCCAGCTGCTTGCGGATTTTGGGGCGCAGGGTGCGCGCGGCGTGCTCGTGCTTGGTGGAGGCTTGATCCACAGGCACGACGACATCGCCCTCCACTTGCACCACGCGGGTCTTCGCGCCCTTTACGATCTCGGCGTACCACTGTTTTTGGATCGCGAGATAACCCCGGTCGAGCACGAGAAGCGCGGCCTTGCGCGAGAGGTCCAGCGCGATCTCGGCAGGCGAGGCCTTGCGCAGGACGAAGCCGATGCCGCGCTCCGCAAGGCCCTTCGCTGCGTCAGCCAGCCCTTCCAGAAGAAAGGCGTAATGGCGCGCATTGGCCTCGGGAAATCCGTTGGACCCGTCCAGTAGGCCGAAGCAGGCGACAACCGGCAGGCCGAGCCGGTTCGCCTCCTCGATGGCGAGTTCCAGCGCCGGGTTGAAGCGCGAGCGGTTCGCCTGTTGCAGGAGATAGAGGACATAGCGCCCCGCCGCGTTCGGCTCGGCTTCGTTGAGAACGCGAATGCGCGCCGGCTCGATCGTCATGGGCAGGAGTCTCGCTGAATCAGGGCCTCGCGCTCTTTGTAGGGCGGCTCGGGACCGGCGGCAGGCCTCGCGGCGACCTGTCGCTTTCCAAGGCCCATCGCGTTCGCCGCCCGCCTCTTGGCGCTGGCCCGGTCCCGTGCCAGACTGCCGGGCAAAACGGGAGGACGGCGTATCGGCACTTGGGGCGGGATCGTCGCGGGAGGCCCTTGGCGGGCGGCCGGCGGTCCTGTCCCGGGCGCGACCGGCGCCGCGTTCGAGCCAATGGCAGCTGCGGCCGCGCATCAGCATATCCACGAGATCGAGACCGTCGCGCTCGGCGCGGCCTCGCGGCGGGACGAGGTGGTCAGCCATTCCTGGCGCCGCTGCATCGAGACCTATCGTCTCGACCCCTCGCGCGCCTGCGAGGCCTATATCCTGCCCGAGCCGCGCCTGCGCGAGCATCGACAGCGCTCCGAAGACCTGATCCGCACCGCTCGTTTCGGTCTTGAAACGTTGCACGGGCAGATGGCGGGGCAGGGCTATGTCCTGCTCCTGGCCGATGCGCTGGGCGTCACGGTGGATTTCATCGGCGATCCGACCTTCGACAACCAGCTGCGCCGCGCCGGCCTTTATCTCGGCTCGGAATGGTCGGAGCCGAGGGCGGGCACCTGCGCGGTCGGCTCCTGCCTCGCGACCGGCGAAGCGCTCTGCATCCATCAGAGCGACCATTTCGACCTGACGCACACGCCGCTGACCTGTTCGGCCGCGCCGATCTACGACACGGACGGGACGCTGGCCGCCGTTCTCGACATTTCGGCCCTGCGCTCGCCGGAAGCCAAGATCAGCCAGAACCTCGTCCTGCATCTCGTTTCCGCCACCGCGCGGCGCATCGAACTGGCCAATCTCATGGCGAGCGCGCGGGGCGAATGGGTGATCCGTTTCAGCCGCTCGCCCGAATTCCTCGACGTCGATCCCGACGGCGCGGTCTCGCTCGACGCCTCGGGCCGCGTGGCGGGGCTGACCCATGCCGCGCAGAAGCTTCTGGCCGGCGCGGTCGGGGCCGACTGGCGCGACCCCGGCGCCGTGCTCGGCCGTCCGATCGGCGACTTCCTCCAACTTGGCCTCGACGACCTGCCCGACCTCACGCGCGACCGGCCGAGCGAAAGCCGGCTTCTGGCGGGGCGGGACGGAAACCGCGTCTTCGCCCATGCCATCGCGCCGCCGCGCGCCTCGCCCCGCGCCTTGAAGCCCATGCCCAGCGCGCTGCCCCCGGCGCTGGCGGACCTCAGCGGCGGCGACCCGGCGATGGATACGCTCTTGGCCAAGGCCGCGCGGCTCGCCCGCGCGCCGCTTTCCATCCTGCTCCAAGGCGAGACGGGAACCGGCAAGGAGGTGCTCGCCCGCGCCATCCATCGCAGCCGAGGCGACGCCAAGCCCTTTGTCGCCTTGAATTGCGCGGCCCTGCCCGAAAGCCTGATCGAGGCGGAGCTGTTCGGCCACGCGCCCTCCGCCTTTACCGGGGCCAGCGCCAAGGGGCGGGCGGGTCTGATCGAGGCGGCCAATGGCGGCACCTTGTTTCTGGATGAGATCGGCGACATGCCGCTGTCGCTTCAGTCCCGCCTGCTGCGCGTTCTCGCCGAGCGCGAGATCGTGCCGGTCGGCGCACTCAAGCCGATCCGGCTGGACCTCAGCGTCATCTCCGCCTCGCATCGCGACCTCGGCGCGCTGGTGCGGCAGGGCGCGTTCCGCGAGGACCTGTTCTATCGCCTGAACGCCGCCACCCTGCGCCTGCCGCCGCTGCGCGAGCGGGAGGACCTGAACTGGCTGATCGAGCGGCTGGGCGGCGGCGCGAAGCTCGACCCCGCCGCGCGGGCCGCGCTCCTGCGCCATTCCTGGCCGGGTAATGTGCGCGAGTTGCGCAACGCCTTGGAACTCGGCGCGGCGCTGGCCGAGGGCGGCACGATCCGTCTCGCCGATCTTCCGGAAGCCTTGAGCGAGGCTCCGGCCGGGCCGGGGCCGCAGACTTGGCCCGCGCCGGAACCCGCGCTCACGCCAGAGCCCGCGCTCACGCCAGAGCCGCCCGAGCCGAGCGGGCGGGACGAGGCCGAGACGCTGCGCGCGCTTCTTCTCGCCTGCCGCTGGAATGTCTCGGAAGCGGCGCGCCGGCTCGGCTGCGACCGCACGACCGTGCATCGCCGGATGCGCCGGCTCGGCCTCGCGCAGCCGCAATAGCCCCGGTGCGCCACACCTGCGGCATCCGCCACAGGCTGCGGCGCACCGCACACGCCCGCCGCGCGGCCAAGGCCCGGCGCACCGGGCTTTCGCCACTTGGCATCGCGCTTGCAATCCCTGCGGCGGGAGGAACGCCATGACCATGCAAGCCCTAATTTTTCATGCCGCCAAGGATCTGCGCGTCGAGGAGATCGAGAAGCCGGGCCGGCCCGGCCCCGGCCAGGTCCGCATCCGCAACACGCGCGTCGGCATCTGCGGCACCGATCTGCACGAATATGCCTATGGCCCGATCTTCGTTCCCAAGGAGCCCCATCCCTTCACCGGCGTTTCGGGCACCCAGATCCTCGGCCACGAGTTCGGCGGCACCGTCACCGAGATCGGCGAGGGCGTGACCAGGGTGAAAGTGGGCGACCGCGTGTCCGTCCAACCGCTGATCATGCCGCGCGACAACGAATATTACGCCGATCGCGGCCTGTTCTTCCTATCGGAGAAGCTGGCGCTGGCCGGCCTCTCCTGGCCTTGGGGTGGCATGGCCGAAGCCTCGATCCTCAACGACTACAATGTCTATCCCATTCCCAATGCCATGAGCGAGGAGGAGGCGGCGCTGGTGGAGCCGACCGCCGTCGCCGTCTACGCCTGCGACCGGGGCGGCGTGCGCGCCGGCTCCAGCGTTCTCGTCACCGGCGCTGGGCCGATCGGCCTTCTCACCGTGCTCGCCGCCCGCGCGGCCGGGGCGACGCGGGTGTTCCTGTCGGACCCCAATGCCAAGCGGCTGGATCTGGCCCGCACCATCGACCCCGATCTCGTGACCATCGACCCGACCAAAGAGAGCGTCGCGGAGCGTGTGCGCGCGGGGACGGACGGCGGCGTCGGCGTCGATGTGGCGATCGAGGCGGTCGGCAACGAGCGGGCACTCGGCAATTGCGTGGAGGCCGTGCGCCGGCAGGGCGTCGTGGTGCAGGTCGGCCTGCACCCCGGCCCGTCCAAGCTCGACTGGTTCTCCGTCACCTGTAAGGATATCGATGTCCGTGGATCGTGGGCCTATCCGACAACATCCTGGCCGCGCGTCATCGATCTGATCGCGACGGGACGTCTGCCGGCCTCGAAGGTCGTCACCAAGCGCATCCAGCTGAAGGACGCCGTGCGCGAAGGCTTCGACGCCTTGCTCGACCCAGCCGGAACGCAGTTGAAGATCATGATCGATCTCACAAAGTAAGCCGGCTTATCTTTTCTTGATTGGTTCGTTTTGGGAGGAATGACCGATATGAGCGAAACTCTGGAACGCCCCGTCGCGGAGCGCGCCGCCAAGGCTCCAGCCCGCCAGAAGGCGGAAGACTGGTTCTCTCGCTTCGAAGCCGCGCTCGCCGCCAAGGACGCACAAGCCGCCGCCGCACTGTTCGCGACCGAAAGCTATTGGCGCGACCTCGTGTCCTTCACCTGGAACCTCAAGACAGTGGAGGGGCCGGAGGGCGTGCGGGAGATGCTGGAGGCGCAGCTGCCGCATATTGCGGCTTCGAACTTTCAGCTGGACGAGGAGCCGAGCGAGGACGGAGGCGTCGTCACCGCCTGGTTCAGCTTCGAGACGGATCAGGGCCGGGGGCGGGGCCTCCTGCGCCTCAAAGACGGCAAGGCCTGGACTTTTCTGACGACGCTGCATGAGCTGAAAGGCTTCGAGGAGCCGATGAACGAGCGGCGTCCGAAAGGCGCCGAACACGGCGTCCATGCCGACCGCCAGACCTGGGCGGAGCGGCGCGAGGCGGAGGCGCGCAATCTCGGCTATAGCGAGCAGCCCTATGTTCTGGTGATCGGCGGCGGGCAGGGCGGCATCGCGCTCTCGGCGCGGCTGCGCCAGCTGGGCGTGCCAACCATCGTGATCGACCGGCACGAGCGGCCCGGCGACCAATGGCGCAAGCGCTACAAGTCGCTCTGCCTGCACGATCCCGTCTGGTACGACCATCTGCCCTATATCGACTTCCCCAAGAACTGGCCGGTCTTCGCCCCCAAGGACAAGATCGGCGACTGGCTGGAAATGTATGCCAAGGTGATGGAGCTCAACTATTGGGGCTCCACCACGGCCAAATCCGCCCGCTACGACGAGGCCAAGGGCGAGTGGACCGTCGTCGTGGACCGCAATGGCGAGGAGGTGACGCTGCGCCCCAAGCAGCTGGTGCTCGCCACCGGCATGTCGGGCAAGGCGAACTGGCCGAGCTTTCCGGGCATGGACCGCTTCCGGGGCGAGCAGCAGCATTCCTCCGATCATCCTGGCCCGGACGCCTACAAGGACAAGCGCGTCGTCGTCATCGGCTCCAACAATTCCGCCCATGACATCTGCGCCGCCCTGGCGGAGGTCGGGGCCGATGTCACCATGGTCCAGCGCTCGACCACCCATATCGTGCGCTCGGAATCGCTGATGGAGCACGGGCTCGGCGATCTCTACTCGGAGCGGGCGCTCGCCAATGGCGTAACGACGCAGAAGGCCGACCTGATCTTCGCCTCGCTGCCCTACCGGATCATGCACGAGTTCCAGATCCCGATTTACCAAAAGATCGCCGAGGTGGACGCGGACTTCTATCGCGACCTCGAAAAGGCGGGCTTCCGGCTGGACTGGGGCGCGGACGGGTCCGGCCTCTTCATGAAATATCTGCGCCGGGGCTCGGGCTATTACATCGATGTCGGCGCCAGCCAGATGATCATCGACGGGCGCATCAAGCTGAAGGCCGGCCAGGTGGATGAGATCACCGAGACCGGGGTGAAGCTCGACGACGGCACCGAACTGCCCGCCGACTTGATCGTCTATGCCACGGGCTATGGCTCGATGAACGGCTGGGCCGCCGATCTCATCAGCCAAGAGGTGGCCGACAAGGTCGGCAAGGTCTGGGGCCTCGGCTCCGACACGCCGAAGGACCCCGGCCCCTGGGAGGGCGAGCAGCGCAACATGTGGAAGCCGACGCAGCAGGAGGCGCTCTGGTTCCACGGCGGCAATCTCCACCAGTCCCGCCATTACTCGCTGTATCTGGCCTTGCAGCTGAAGGCGCGGATGGAAGGGCTGGAGACGCCCGTCTATGGGCTTCAGGAGGTTCATCACCTGAAATAAGCCGGCAAAGCGGGAGCGAAGAGAGCGGCAATCCCGTTTTCTTCGCCTCATCGAACACGCGCGCCGCGCATGGACGCGGCGGGCGTTTGCTCCTATCCCTCACGCTGCTTCGACAGGGCGAAAGGGCAGGGCATGGCGCGCATCCAACTCATCACTACCGGCGGCACCATCGCTTCGCGGCCGGGCGGCGCGCGGGCCGATGTCGTGGCCGAGATGACGGGCGCGGACCTTCGCGCCAGCCTTCACGATCCGCTGGAAGGGATCGATCTGGCGGTGGACGATTTCTGCCGTGTCGGATCGTCCGCCATCGACCTGCCGCTCGCCCTCTCGCTCACGCGGCGTATTGCTGAGCATGTGGCGCGGCCCGATTGCGACGGCGTCGTCGTCACCCATGGCACGGATACGATGGAGGAAAGCGCCTTTCTGGCCGATCTCCTCGTGCCCGGCGACAAGCCCGTGGTCTTCACCGGCGCACAGAAGAGCGCCGACGCGCCCGATACGGACGGCCCGCGCAACATCGCCAATGCCGTGCGCCTCGCGGCCGCGCCACAAGCGCGGGGGCTCGGCGCGATGATCTGCTTCGACGACGAGTTCCACGCCGCGCGCGATGTCACGAAGACCCACACTTCCCGCACCGACACGTTCCGCTCCGGCGAGCACGGCAAGCTCGGCGAGGTGGACGGAACGGACGTGATCGTCCACCGCCGCCCCTTGATCCGCCGCACGTATGCCATGCCCGCACGGCTCGAAAGCGAGGTCGATCTGGTGAAGCTCGGGCTCGGCACGAGCGACCGGCTGCTCCGCGCGCTGGTGGCCGGCGGCACGAAGGCCCTCGTCATCGAAGGCTTCGGGCGCGGCAATTGCAGGCCCGTCGTGACGGAGGCGATCGGCGAGATCGTGCAGGGCGGCGTGCCCGTCATCATGTGCTCGCGCTGCCCGGAAGGGCGCGTGAAGCCGATCTACGGCAATGGCGCGGGCAAGGACGTGGCGCGCAATGGCGGGATCTTCGCCGGCGACTTGGCCGGCGTCAAAGCGCGCATTCTGGCCGCCGTACTGCTAGGCCTTGGCGAAGGGCCGGAGCGGCTGCGCGCGGACGTGCAGTTCTTCGGCGGGTGAGACCGCTGTCGGAGCCGGCAGGCGACGGCTATCATGCCGTCTCTTGGCATGAAAGTCGGAGGGGCGAACTCCTTCGATCATGAGCTGGTCGGCGCTTCGCCCTCTGCCGCCGATCTCGGATCGCCTCCGCAGCCCATCTCGTGAGGAAGGCTTCGAGCGTCTCACAGAATCTCGCGGGGTCGGTCTGTCGGTGGTTCGGCTCCATGGCGTCGTTGCCGATGCTTGGCCCTGCGCTGCATAGGGTTGTGCTCCGCTCATCGACTTAAGACCAAATCCCTTGACAGCCCTGCGACCCAAGGTTCTGTCCTCTGCTCTGATTCAGGTGCTCCCTAGACGGACTGAACCGCCTCGCTCTTCCCTCGCTATCTCTCGCCTCCCTTTGCTTTGCCCCGCCTTGATCCAATTGGGACGGGACGAGCGAAGGGGGAATGCGATGCGACGTTGGTCCTGGGTTCTGCAACGTTTGCGCCGCCAAATCTGGTTTCGGGCGGCCGTGATCAGTGCCGCGGGCATCGTGACGGCGGCGGTGTCGGGTCTCGTCGGACGCTATTTTCCCTATCAGTTTCCCGCCGATGTCGGGCAGGACGCGGTCGGGACGATCCTCGAAATCCTGGCCTCCAGCATGTTGGCGGTCACCACCTTCTCACTCACCGCCATGGTCACGGCCTATGGCTCGGCGACCCAGCTCGCGACGCCTCGCGCCACGCAGCTGCTGCGCGAGGACCCGACCTCGCAGAACGCGCTCTCGACGTTTCTCGGCGCCTTCGTCTTCTCCGTCGTCGGCATTATCGGGCTTCAGGCCGGCATCTACGGCAGCCAGGGGCGCTTCGTCCTGTTTGCCGGCACGTTGATGCTGATTCTCGTCGTGGTGCTGACGCTGCTGCGCTGGATTTCGCATATCACCACGTTCGGGCGCATGTCCGACGTGATCGACCGGCTGGAGGATGCCGCCGCCAGTGCGATGGAGCGCTTTGCGCAAGCGCCGCATCTGGGCGGGCGGCCTGCCGTCCCGGTGCCGCCGGAAGCGCGGGCGCTCTATCATAAGCGCACGGGCTATGTGCACCATCTGGATGTCCCGACGCTCGGGCAGATATCGACCGAGCGCGGCCTCGTTCTTCATGTCGCGGCTTTGCCGGGCACGCTCGTCCATCCCGGACGGCCGGTGCTCCATGTGGAGGGCGAGCTGGACGAGGCCGATATGGCCGCCTTGCTCGACGCCTTCACGATCGACCGGCACCGCACCTTCGATCATGACCCGCGCCTCGGGCTCATCGCCCTGTCGGAAGTGGCGAGCCGGGCGCTGGCCCCAGCCACCAACGATCCGGGAACGGCGATCGAGGTGTCGAACGCGCTGCTGCGCGTCTTGCTTCATCTACCCGCCGAGGAGCCGGACGCGGAGGCGCTGCGCGATGCGCCGAGCGTTCATGTCGCGCGGCCGGTGATGGAGGATTTCCTACGCGATGCCTTCGACCCGATCCTGCGCGAAGGTGTGGTCGAGGTCGAGGTGTCGCTGCGCCTGACCAAGACCTTCAAGGCGCTCGCCGACGCGCTGCCCCATGCGCGCGAGCCGGTCCGCGCCATGGCGCGGCGCTTGAGCGAGCGCGTCGAAGCGCGGCAGGACGATCGCGACGCGCTCCTGCGCTTTCATCAGGTGCACGAGGCGCTCTGGGACACGGGGGCGGAGCGCGCCTGAGGGCGACTACGCCCCCGTTTCGATCTCGGCGCGCACCTGCCCATGGGCCACCACGGCGAACAGGCCGGTGCCGCCGATCAGATTGCCGAGAAGCGCCGGCAGGATGAGCTGGATCAGGGCACCCGTAAGGTCGGTTTCGCCGACAAGAAACAGGAGCCAGGCTTCGACGGAGCCGGCGACGACATGGCTGAAGCCGCCGAGCGCGATGACATAGGTGATCAGCGCGATCACCCAGAACTCGCTGCCCTTCGCGTTGGGCAGAATCCAGGCGACCGAAGCGATCAGGAAGCCGGCGGGCATGGCGAAGAGCACGGTCTCTCCCGGCCCATGCGTGAGAAGGGTGCGGGATATGTCCAACGCCGCGCCGAGCGTTTCGGGTCCGATGATGACGCGGTGCGCGATCAGCGCGGCGACGAGCAGCGTGCCGGCCATATTGGCGGTGAAGACGGCCGTCCAAAGGCGCAGGAGCCGCGCCAGATTACGCACGCTCGGGCGCGTGGCGACGGGCAACACGGCCGTTACCGTGCTTTCGGTGAACAGCTGGAGCTTGCCGAGGATGACGATGACGAAGCCGACCGTGTAGCCCAGCAAGACGATGAGCTCGCGCCAGGGCGCGTCGGGCAGGCGTTGGTGCAGGAAGGCCTCCGTCAGCACCGAGGCGCTGATCGCGACGCCAGCCGCGAAGCCCGACAGGAGAAGCGAGCGGAGCGGGCGGTCCAGTTCTTCCTCGCCCCGCAGGCGCACGACCTCGTGCACCACCTTGGCGGAGCCCGAGCCTAGCGCCTTCACGGATGTCTTCTCGGTTTCGGACAGGGTGCCGGAGGGCTGCGTCGGCGCGCTGGAGGCGGGGTCTGACAAAGGGGGATCGCTTTCGGATGGGCCGGTTTCAACCCGGCCGGCTCCTGCGACGGCTCGCCCTTCCGAGAAGGGACGTCAGCCAAGCAGGCTCGCATCAACGCCCCTGCCGGGCCATACGATCCATGTTTGTCGCCCCAAGCGGGCCGCGAGTCCTTGGCTGGCTCGCGGCCGGAGCGTTTCGGCCAAGCTTTAAGGTCCGCCCCAAACGCTCCTGGCTCTTGTCTTTCGCTGGACAGACTCAGGCGTTCGCGAGCGCGTAGGTCTTGAGCGCGTTCTCGCGGTAGAAGCGGCGGAGGTCCGTGTCGGAGACGCCGGCGAGGAACCCGTCCAGCATCTCCACCCAAGCCTGATAGCTGGACGCGAGATTGACCACCGGCCAGTCGCTGCCGAACATCACGCGCTCGAAGCCGAAGCATTCGATCGTGTGATCGACATAGGGGCGGATTTCGTCCGGCCGCCAGTTGGCATGATCGGCCTCGGTCACGACGCCGCTGATCTTGACGGTGATATTGGGAAGCTCGGCCAAGGCGCGCATCTCACTCGCCCAAGGCTCGCGCCCGCCCGCCGCGATCGGCGGCTTGGCGATATGGTCGAGCACGAACTGCATGTCGGGGCAACGGCGCACCAGCTCGGTCGCGCTGGCGAGCTGATGATGGTAGATGCAGATGTCGAAGGCGAAGCCCGCCTTGCCGACCTCGCGCACGCCCTCCACGAAAGCCGGCGTCAGGCAATAGGCGGGGTCGGCATGGCCCTGGATCAACCGGCGCACGGCCTTGACCCGGCCGATCGCGGCAAGACGCTCCAGATCCTCGGCCACCGCCGCGCCCCGCTCCACCGGCGCGGAGGCGATGATGCCGCGAATGCGGTTGTCCTCGTTGGCCAGCTCATCGACGAAGCGCGCCTCGTCCAACTCCTGGCCGGGTGCTGCGTCCACTTCCGCAAAGACGATTCCCTCGACCGCGATGGCGCCGCGCGCCCGGTCGAACTCGGGCATGAGAAACGCACCCTGAATGGCCGGCACGGAGGCCAGCCAAGGATAGTCGAGCCGCGCCGGATCGTAGAGATGGACATGCGTGTCGATGATCGGAACGTTCGGCATCGGGGGACCTCCCAGTCTGGATGTACCCTTTGAGACCGCCGCGCGCCCCGGCGCAAGCCCCCGCACATGAGATGTGGGGGCCTGAGAACCCGGCGCGCCTTGGCGCGCTTACATCATGCGGTGATGGAGATTGGTCAGCACCCAGATCGTCCCGCCCGCCATCAGGAGGATGATCAGCGTCGTGAAGAGGATCAGTTGCAGATCGTCCCGCGTCGAGCGGTTCCAGCCGATATGGAGGAAGAAACGGAAATGGACGACGACCTGCACCAGGGCGCAGACGCCGATGACGCGCACCACCGTGTCGAAGGAGGCCCAGCCCGTCGCCACAGACAAGAACGGGATCACGGTGAGCACCACGGCGGCGACGAAGCCGGTGATATAGGAGCGAAGCTCGCGCGCCTTCTCGGCCCGCGTCTCGTCTTGTGTCGCGCTCATGCGAGCCCCCCGAGGTAGACGACCGAGAAGATGCCGATCCAGACGATGTCGAGAAGGTGCCAGAACAGGGCCAGCCGGATGATGCGCAGCTTGACCTCGCTGCGCAGGCCGAAGACCTGAACCTGAATCATCATCACCACGATCCAGAGACAGCCCGCCGCCACATGCAGGCCGTGCGTTCCCAGAAGCGCGGTGAGGGCGGACAGCCAGCCGCTGCGCGAGGGAACGGCGCCTTGCGCGGCCCATTGCGCGAAGTCCTTGAGTTCCAACCCCAGAAAGACCAACCCGAGCAGCAGTGTCACGCCCAGCCAGAGCATCAGGCGCTGGCGGGACTCGCCATATTTCATGGCGATCGAGGCCATGCCGAAGGTGAGGCTGGAAAGCAGCAGAACGCCGGTTTCCACCGCCGCGCCACCGATCTCGAAAATATCGTGCGGGCCGGGGCCGCCATCCGTCCCGCCGAGCATGGTGGCATAGGTCGCAAACAGAAGAGCGAACAGGACGAGATCGCTCATCAGGAAGACCCAGAAGCCGAACACGGTTTCTTCCGCGTCGATGTGGGTCTTGGGATCGGTCGCGCCGAGATTGATGCCGGGATGCCGGTTGAGGGAGGAACTCATACGCCGGCTGGCTCCGCGAGGCCCATATTGGTTGTTGCCGCTTCATCGTCGCGCGAGACCTGAGGCGTGCGATGGACGAGCGCCAGGAAGGCTTCGTCCTGCCGCCGGATCTCCTCGGCCGGGATGACGCGCATCGTATCAAGGTTAAAGGAGCGCGCGACGAGCGCGCCCAGCGCCACAAGGCCGCCCGCCACCACCAGCCACCACATCCACCAGATCAGGCCGAAACTGGCCGCAGCCAGCGCCAGCCCGAACACAACGCCGACGCCCGAATTCTTCGGCAGTTCGATCGGCGAATAGAAGCGGTGTGCAGGATAGGCCGTGCCGTCCTTCTTGGCGGCGTGGAAGGCGTCGCGCGCATCGACGATCGGCAGGACCGCGAAATTATATTCGGGCGCGGGGCAGGGGATGCCCCATTCCAGCGTGCGGCCGTTCCAGGGATCGCCCGCCGGCACGGCGAGTTCCGCGCGGCGACGAACAGAGACGACGAGCTGGATAAAGAGGCTCGCTAAGGCCGCCAGAAGAAACAGGGCGCCGATGCCGGCAACGATCGTGAAGGGCAGATAGGCCGGCTCGAAGAACTCCTGCGAGCGCCGGGGCATACCCATAAGCCCCAGCGGATAGAGTGGCAGGAAGGCGAGGCAGAAGCCCGTGACCCAACAGCCGCAGGAGACACGCCCCCACCATTCGTCCAGCTGGAAGCCGAAGGCCTTGGGGAACCAGTAGGTATAGGCCGCGATCATGCCGTAGAGCACGCCGGGGATGAGCATGTTGTGGAAATGCGCGACCAGGAAAACCGAGTTGTGCACCTGATAGTCGATCGCGGGGTTGGCGAGGAGAATGCCCGTCAGGCCGCCGATGGTGAAGAGAACCATGAAGGCGAGGGAGTAGAGCATGGGCACGGAAAACCGCACCCGGCCCCGGAACATGGTGAGAATCCAGTCGTAGATCTTTACGCCGGTCGGAATGCCGATCGTCATCGTGGCGATGCCGAATATGGCGTTGAGATCGGCGCTCTGGCCCATGGTGAAGAAGTGATGCACCCAGACCGTGAAGGACAGGACGGCGATGCACATGGTGGCGACGATCAGCGAGTCGTAGCCATAAAGAACCTTGGATGAGAAGTTGGAGATGACCTGCGAATACACGCCGAAGGCGGGCAGGATCAGGATATAGACTTCGGGATGACCGAACAGCCAGAACAGGTTGGCGAAGTTCATCATATTGCCTCCACCGTCATTGGTGAAGAAATGCATCCCGGCATAGCGGTCGAGCGCGAGCAGGCCGGTGGCGACCGTCAGCGGCGGCATGGCGAAGATCATCAGGATCGCCGTGCAGAGCGAGGTCCAGCAGAAGAGCGGCATCCGGAACAGCGTCATGCCGCCGCAGCGCTTCTTGTAGATCGTCACCGCGACATTGATGCCCGTCATGGTCGAGGCGATGGAGCCGAGCGTGATGGCGAAGATCCAGTAGTCCGGCCCGACGCCAGGGCTGTAGGTGATGTCCGTATAGGGCGGATAGCCGCTCCAGCCGCCGGTCGAGAACTTGCCGATCACCAACGAGATCATGATGAGGCCCGCGCCGCCCGCCGTCAGCCAGAAGGAGATCGAGTTCAGCAGCGGAAACGACACGTCGCGAGCACCGATCTGAAGCGGCAGCGCGAAATTGATGATGCCCGTGAGAAAGGGCATCGCCATGAAGAAGACCATGATCGAGCCATGGGTGGAGAAGAGCTGCGCGAAATGCTCGGGCGGGAGATAGCCGGGATTGTCCAGCGCGATGGCCTGCTGCGCGCGCATCATCGCGCCTTCGATCACGCCGCGCGAGAGCATGACCAGCGACAGGACGACATACATGATGCCGATCTTCTTGTGGTCGAGGCTGGTCAGCCATTCGCGCCAGAGCCAGCCCCAGCGCCCGGTCCAGGTCACGAGACCGGCCACCACGAGCGCGCCGATCACAACCAGGGAGGCGGCCGTCGTGGCGATGGCGCTGTAGAAGGGCAAGGCGTCATAGGACAGACGCCCGAATACGAAGCCCCACCATCCGTCATGGGCCGGCATGAGCATGTCCCTTGTCGTCGTTGTTTTCGTGGCGATGGGCGGCCTCGGGCCGATAGCGCGCGACGGTGCTAGAGAAGAGGTTCGGATCGAGGTCCGAGAAGAGGAGCCCCTTGGCCGGGTCGAAGGGGAAGCGCGAGCGCAGGTCCTTGAGTTCGCCCTTCTGCGAGACGATGGCGTAGGCGCCCTGATCCAGCGTACGGCCGGCTTCTCGCGCGCTTGTCACCCAGTGGTCGAAATCGGCCGGGGGCAGGGCGAGCGCGTCGAATTTCTGCGCCTGGAAGCCGAAGCCGTTGAACTGCGTGTTCTGCCCCAGAAGCACACCCGGCCGGTCGGCCAGAAGATTCAACTGCGTCACCATGCCGGCCATGGCGTAGATCTGGCTGCCGAGCGCGGGAATGGCGAAGGACTGCATCACCGTATCGCTCGTCAGGTGGAAGCGCACCGGCCGGCCTACCGGCAGCGCCATCACGCCAAGGCTCGCGATCTTCTGTTCGGGGTAGATGAAGAGCCATTTGTAATCGAGGCCGATCACCTGAACGTCCAGCGGCGGCTGGCTGGAAGAAATCGGAGCGTAAGGGTCGAGCGAGCGCGCCTTGCCGGCAATCAGCCCGGACAGCATCACCACGATCGCGATCGGAATGACCCAGACTGCGATCTCGAGCCCCCAGGAAAACTGCCAGTCCGCCTTGTAGGCCGAGCGCGTCGCCTTGCGCCGGTAGCGCCAGGCCACAAAAGGCACGAGGAACAGTGCCGGCAGAACCACCACCATCATCCAGAGCGTGACCTCAAAGAAGAGGTCGCGCTGCGTGGCGGCCACGGGTCCATAGGGGTCGAGAAAGCTGATGCCGGAGCCACAGCCCGACAGGAGCACCAAGGGCGCCAGAAGCGCCAACGCCCGGAGAGACCGCAATGGGTCGATGCGCTGAGGCGTGGGACGATACCGATCCTTCGCCGTCATGCTCGGGCGCGCCTGGGGCACATGCAGGGCAGGGAGGGTGACCACAGCCTTGGGGAACCTGCCGCCGGACAGCGCCGGAGCGCATCCATCGGCGATCGCCGCAATCTCGGCTGCCTGATGTCATGGACAATTTGAGGTAAAGTGGCGCGCGTCATCTTCTCTGCCCGACCCGATCCATAAGTGCGACCGACCCCGTGCCTAACTTGGCTGGGCATATGCGTTTTCAAGGTCGAGCAAAAATGATGGAACCCGATTGTAGCAGGATCGGTTTGATTGCCCTTTTAGGTCAAAACAACTTATATGATGAATAAATGAATATATTTCCTCATATTTACATCATATATCTTGAGAAGGTATCGCGAAAACTTGGTGAGCGGCGGTGGTGCGACATGATCGCTCCGCCCTTTGATGAGGCGGGGCGTGGATACCGGCTTTGAGAGTTCCCATAGTTTGCTGAGTTAGTATCCATAGCAATCGAATAGTGCCTGAATGGTATGGAGCCCTTCCTTGGCTCGCGTGCCCAACGGTCTTGTCGGGCCCAGGTAAGGCCTGGCTGCCAGTGTCTGTCACTCGAACGCAGGGACCGAGCCCCGGCTCATCGCAGGGCCATGAGGGGCGGTGCGCGCAACCGAACCCCATGACGACGCAAGTCTCTTCTGCGATCCCGGTGCGGCGATCATCGAGAGTCTAGGCCGAAAACGGGTGAAACCCGAAAGCATCGGCGGTGAAATGGTGCGCGGATAGGTTTGTGAAAGCTTGACTTTAGAACACCGAAAAGAGAAGCCAAGGGAACCGTGGCCTCAAAGTCGCACCGGGCATGTTTCCGCAAGGTTTCTGTTGCATGATCTTGCGACGGTCACACTGGGATGTCTAATCTCGCGGCGTTTCCGGAAGGGAAAGCTATGCCCCACCTGTATTTAAAATCTTTCGTTTTGCTTTCCGTAACCTGCCTCTGTCTTGGGCCGGCTTTGGCGGGAGATTTGGTTTACACGCCGATCAATCCTTCCTTCGGCGGCAATCCGTTGAATTCTTCGCATCTCTTATCAATTGCTGGCGCGCAGAAGAACGCGACGGCGAGCGATTACAAGAAACCGGTCGATACCTCGAGCACGACCGGGTCCGGGTTGTCCAATTCAAGAGACTCGGATGCCGATCTCTTCGTGCGCCAACTTCAGGGGCGCCTCCTTTCGGCCCTCGCCAGCCAGGTGACGGACGCGATCTTCGGCCAGAATCCGCAGGACAATGGCACGGTTCAGTTCGGCGATACGAAGGTGACCTTCGAGCGCACTTTGACGTCCATTCGTCTTCGCATCGAGAATTCGACGGACGGCACCGTTACGGACATCGTGGTTCCGCAGCTCGTGACGTCCTCTCCCACGACGACGGCTTCGACGGGGATATCGTCAACCGGCACGTCATCGACGGGAACAGGCACGGGCACGTCGTCGCGGTCCAGTGTCTCATCGCTCTTGAACCAATCGGCTCTCACGCCGCTCGGCATCAATTAAGCCACGCGTTCAGTCGGCTTTGTAGGAATCTTCTGATGGCCATGCGTTTCCGCTTGGCGCTCGCTTCGCGTGCGTTTCTTCTGGGTGCGTCTGCGGTTACGCTGTCGGGCTGCGTCACAAACGAGTCCAAGCTGGACCCCGCGCCCATCGTGGCTCCGGTGACCAAGCAAGGCGACCTCCTGCGCAGCCTGCCGCCGCCGCGCGAGAAGACCGTGGTCGCCGTATACGACATGGAAGACCTGACAGGCCAGTTCAAGGAGCGCGACAACGTTCAGTCGCTCTCGCGGGCGGTCACGCAAGGCGGCGCGGCGATTCTCATCAAGGCCATGCAGGATGCCGGCGAGCGCCGCTGGTTCACCGTCTTGGAGCGCAAGGCGCTGGAAAACCTCCTGCGCGAGCGCCAGATCGTCACCGAGATGCGCCGCATCTACAAGAACGAGACGGCGGTAGACCCTTCGGCCCTGCCGCCTCTGCTTCATGCCGGCATCATCATCGAAGGCGGCATTATCGGTTACGACACCAACATCACGACAGGCGGCGCCGGCGCGCGTCTCTTGGGGATCGGCGGCGACGCCAAATATATCAACGATGTCGTGACCGTGACCCTGCGCGCGGTGTCCACCAAGACCGGCGAAGTCCTGGCCAGCGTGACCAGCCGCAAGGCGGTCGTGTCCTATTCCTTGACAGGCGGCACCTTCCGCTACGTAAAGCTGGACAGCCTTCTGGAAGCCGAAGCAGGCGTGACCTATAACGAGCCCAAGCAGATCGCCGTCCAATCCGCCATCGAGCAGGCGGTTCTGTCGCTGATCGTGGAAGGGTCGGAACTCAAGATCTGGTCCTTCGCGAACCCGCAGGCCGGCGCTGAGGCGGTCGCGGCTTACCGCGCGTCCAAATATGGCGACTATCTCGACCCGACGGCCCCGCCACCGCCCCGTCCCGCAACCGAGAACGCCGCGAAGATAACCCCGACCGTGCCCTCCAAGCCCCCGCAGGTCACCGTCCGCACCCTGTCGCCCGGCGCGGTCACCAGCACGACGCGGCCCGTGTCGCGCGCTGCGCCCCAGCCCGCAGGGCAGACCGGCATCCGGCAGGTTCCAGGCGTCGGCCCCGTTCCGACCGATCAGAACCAGCCGCCACAACTCCCGCCGGCTCCCACACCGAACGAACCCTCGCTGGGCTCGATCCCGTCGACGGACACGAAGAGCGTCGCCAGCCTCTGAGTTCGTCCAGCCGAAGCGCGCGGTCTCGCCGCGCCTCGCCCGTCAGTGCCTCATCGGCCCGTTCTTCCGCCGCGTCGAAATCCACAAGGGGTTTCGGCGCGGTTTTGCTTTGGCCGGTCGGTGCGGTCGTGAACGGCGCGGGTGGACGACCGGCCGCATGGGGGCCTCGCTCCCTGAAGAGCTCATACGTGCTTGCCTGATCCACGTCATGGAAGGCGCGAGGGTTCGGCCAGCGCCGAGCCCTCGGGGCGATTCAGCGTATCTCCGTTCACCGGCAAGCTGACGCCGGCGTTCCTGCGCTCCCCCCATCGAACACACGCCTCGATTGGGTGATTCGGCGCGGGGGCGACAGGCGCGCCGACAATTTGCCGGAATCGACCGCCACCTCGTTTTGAAGAAAATTCGAAGGAATCCGGTTCCTGAAAAGCCCGCTGTGCTGGGGTTTCCAGTCGCGGGAAGCTTTGTCGCGCCATCTCGATTCAGGTTGCATTTTAATGATCAGGATGACGCAAGGTCATGGCTTTAGGGCCACTGTTAACGTTATGATTTCGTTGCCGCGCTGCGTGATCCCTTATGCATTGACGTAAGCGGCTATGTTATCGTAAATGAATTGTTAAGACGACCCGCTAAGTTCAGGATGCTCCCCCAGGTTGCGGATTGGACGATCGCGCGACGGTCCCGTTCCCGGTTTTCGCCGGATCGGTGCCGCCGAAGCCAGACGAGTGGTTGTCACAGGGAGGGTTAGTCGCAGAGGAGCAACTTGTCTGGATGCGCGCATCGAACGCGCCACGGACAAGCTTGGCCGAAGCGTCCACCCATCACGAATTTGCAACGTCCGATTGTGGGCGATTGCCATGCAGGCTGGCGCGATCGTTCGATCCGCCGGAGGGAAGCTTAGATCTTGCGTGAAGCCCGTGCGGCCCGCGAGACGCATACCAAAGGGTGACACATGACCGTTTTCAAGACGACGCTTCTCGCGGCCACGGCGCTGACGTTCCTGACCGGCGCGGCGCTGGCCGGCGACAACAATCGGACTTTCGTGTTCCAGGGCGATGCGGTCGGCAGCGGCGCGACCGTCCGGAACAATGGCGCGTTCATCACCCAGCAGGGCGGCGACAACCAGGCTGGTAGCGAAGCCAATTACATGCTGCAGAATGGTCGCGACAGCAACATCTCGATCGACCAGTCGGGCGATGAGAACCTCGTCGGCGTGTCGGGCCGGGGTGTGGAGCAGTATGGCGCCCTCAACGCACTCGGCGTCATCCAATCGTCCAACTCGAACGAAGTCGGTCAGGTCATCCAGGAAGGCACGTTGGGCGGCAACGAAACCCGCAACCGGCTGAACATCATCCAGCAGGGTTCGGGCGAGAACAAGGTTCTCGACGTTCTGCAGCGCAAGAGCGAATACGGCAACGAGAACCGTTCGAGCGTGACTCAGAACGGCAGCAAGAATATCGTTTGGCAGATCGAGCAGAAGGGTGCAGGCAACACCTCGACCCTCGACCAGTCCGGCACCGGAAATTATATCTACGAAATTCAGGTCGGCAAGAACAATACCGATATCGTAACCCAGACCGGTACCGATAATACCGCCGACATCAAGGCGGTCGGCAACGCGAACGAAACGACGGTTGTTCAGTACGGCCAGGGCGGCGACGCTTACGTTACTTCTGGAGACACGGGTCTTGCCAGCAACAACAACGTCGTTCGCATCGATCAGGGCGTCAACGGAACGGGCGACAAGGCTTATATCGGCTTGTACGGCAGCGACCGGAACAACGTGGATCTTCGCCAGGATGGCGCCAACGATACCCAGGTTCAGCTGTCGGGTGGGCGTGAGAACCAGCTGTATATCGACCAGAACTTCGGTGGTTCGGCTCTGACCAGCACCGCGACGGTCGAGGGCAAGAACAGCTCCTACAACACGCTGGAGGCAAGGCAGCTGAAGAACAGCAAGCTGACGCTGACGCTCAATAACGCCAACTCCAACGGTGTCTATTCCTACCAGAACGGTCAGAGCATCGCCGTCGTGAATCTCGACGGCAGCTCATACAACAAGGTCGGTCTTACCCAGGTTGGCGACCATACCGCAACGATCAACGCCACGGACGGCGCGGATCGCAACACTGTGGCCGCCCTCCAGTTTGGCGGCTCGGGCAACGCTTCGACCATCACCATCAAGGGTGGCGACTCGAACCTTCTCGCTACGATTCAGAACGGCACCGGCAACCGCGTCGACGCAATGCTGACGGGAAGCTACAACAACTCCGATGCCAACTCCGCAAGCTTCAGCGGTACGCAGGCCGAGTTCGCGGCGAACTCTCTCGGCCTGAGCCCCATCAGGGGCATCGTCTACCAGGAAGGCAGCGGGAATCAGGTCGATCTGAACGTCAAGGGCAGCTACAACGCCTTCCAGACCGTTCAGTCCGGCAAAGGCAACCAGATCGACGGTTCGATCGGCGGCAACCGCAACACGGCTTTCGTCGCTCAGGTGAGCGGCGGCAACGTGGCGACCTTCGTGCAGAACGGCAACGGCAACAGCCTCGGCGTTGTCCAGGGTACGGTTGCTCGTCCCGCCCTGTAAGATACCAGGCCGACCGGCCGCGAGCGATCGCGGCCGGTTTTTTCCCGTTTGAGGGGCATGCGCATGAGCCGTCATCTGGTCTTGTTGGGAAGCGTCGGCCTTGTGGCAACGCTCGTCTCCACCCATCCGTCTCTGGCGCAGAGCGCCGCGAGCGAAACGGGCACGGCATCCAACGAGGTCTTTCTCGGCCAGACGGGCGATACCAACACCGTCACCATCACTCAGACCGGCAGCGGCCATTTGGTCGGCGGAAACAGCGACACCTTGCAGCTCAACCAGTTGGGCGATCGTAATACGGTCACCATTCTTCAGGTTGGCGCCGATAGCGGCATCGGCCGCAGGAACATGATCGGCCAGCCTGGCGGGCTCACGGGTCTCGTGGGCACGGCGACCGGCCTGTTCCAACGCGGCGACAACAATGGGCTCGACATCATTCAACGCTCCCGACGCGATGCGGAGGGAAGCCAGATCGGCGCGATCGAACAGAACGCGCCATCGCGCAGCGGTCTGATGCCCGCTGACGGCAGCGCCAACCGGGCGACCATCCGCCAGACCGGCGGCGAGTATCTTCCCCTCAGCAGCGACCGGGGGGAATCGACGGGTGTTGCGCGGCATGTGATCCGTGAAATTTCCCAGACCTATAGGCCGACGGCCATCAATGTCGCGCCCAATACCATCGACGTGTCACAGACCGGCGAGCGGCAGGAGGTCGGCCAGTTGCGCCAAGCCGGCACCGGCAACAGCCTGACGCTGACGCAGGAGGGACTCGCCAACAGTCTTCGCATCAGCAAGCAGATCGGCGAGAACAACCTCTCCAGCATCCGGCTGACCGGGCAGAGCAACACGCTCGGCAATGCGGAGCAGGACGGCGTGTCCAACCGCGTGAGCCTGCGTGTGGACGGCTCGGGAAACTTCATCGACCAGACGGTTCAGGCGGGCCTCGGCGGCGTGGGGGCGGGGCGCGGCAACGTGATCACCGCATCGATCGTCGGCGACGACAATGGCGGCGAGGGCACGGGCGGCTACCGCGCGCTCAGCGCGCAAGAAACGGTGGCGGGCGCTTTTGCATCGTCGCTCGAACAATATGGCGACGGGAACGCCCTGTCGCTGACCATCGGCGCCGAAGGGATCGGCCGCGCCGACGGCAACTATTTCTCCTCCGCGCAGCGCGGCTCCGACAATGCCGCCTATGGGCTGATGACCGGAGACGGAAACGAGTTCGCCCTGTCGCAGGATGGCGATGGAAACCAGCTCGACATCACGCAGGCCAGCAGCGTGATCCGCTCGACCGGAGACAGCACCCGCGCTGGCAACACGGCGCATCTTCAGCAGATCGGCGACAACAATCTCGCCGATCTCAAGCAGTCCGGGGCGGGCAATCGCCTGGATATGGAGATTGGCGGCGACCGCAACCTTCTGGCGACCTCACAGACCGGCTCCGGCCATCGCATCGATCTGCGCATCGAGGGTTCGGACAATCTGCGGCCCGAGTCGCGCGCGGGGCGCTTGCCCACCAGGGGCGATGCGCTGGTGAGGTCGATCGTGCAGGAGGGCATCGGCCATGTCGCATCCCTCGACATCACGGGCGATGAGAATGTCGCGCTGATGCGCCAGACCGGCACTCGGAACATCGTGTCCGGCACGGTCAAAGGCACGGCCAACACGGCGAATACGAGCCAGACGGGCGCCAATCAAGTTACAATTTTTAGACAATTCGGTGATCTGAATTACCTGACCGTTCGGCAACAATAACAGACAAGTTTAAATAAACAGAAACTGGAAATATCCGGCGGCCAAGCTGCAACTCAACACATCCAAGTGGAGAGTTCCATGCGCCTTCTTGCAGCGACCGTCGTTTCTCTTCTGCTCGCGTCGCCCGCTCTGGCTGGCTCCGGCAACGTCCTGACGATCGCAGCCGATCCGAGCGCCGCCAACCGGATCGATGCCTTGCTGACGGGCGATGACAACCGCCTCACTCTGTCCCAGACCCGGATCTCTTCGGAGGGCGAGGCCAACACGATCAACGTGCGCGTCAACGGCCATCGCAACGGCACGGGGCGCGGCCAAGCAACGCTGATCGCCGATCTGCCATGGGGAACGCTGACCCAAAGCGGAAACTCCAACGTGATGGATGTTTCCATCACCGGATCAGACAATTTGCTGGCGGCCGTCCAGCGTGGCTCCAGCAACGTGATGAAAACGTCCATTTCGGGTGATGCCAACTGGGCGGCAATCAGTCAAACAGGACAAAACAATCTGGCGTCCTTTTCTCAGACCGGGAATGGGAATATGATCGCGATCACGCAAAGATCTTGGTAAGAACCACGTCGCCGCGACATGTCGCTAAGGGAGATAAGTATGCCTTCTCTGATCTGCAGGACGCTGGCGATCGCTTCTCTCGCGGCGATCCTCCCCGCAGCGCAGACGATGGCCGACTCGAACATCCTGTCGATCCTGCAGGAGGGCGGCCGCAATACGCTGACGGTGGATCAGTCGCAAGCATCGGATAGTAAGGTCGGCGGCCTTTCGATCAGCAATACTTTGGACAGCCTGTCCTTGACGGGGCAGCTCGATGCAGGGGCGCTGGGAACGTCGAACGGGACCCTGATCACGTCCGGCTCCCGGCAGATGGATGTGCTGCGCGCATCCTCAAAGGCCGAGCTGCCGGCTGTGCAGGACGGCTCGAACAACAGCGCCACTGTGACCCTTTCCGGCTCGAATGGTTTCGTTGGGCTGCTCCAGCAATCTCCCTTGAACGGGACCGGCAACCGGGCGACGGTCAACGTATCAGGCAATGGTCAGGCGCTGGTCGGCCAGCTCGGCGGCAACAACGAGGCCAAGGCCATTCTGGGCGCGGGCGCGAGCCAAGCGGCGATCCTGCAGAAGGGCAACGGGAATTTCGCCGATCTCTCCGTCACCGGCAGCAATGCCAGCGGACAGATCAACCAGATCGGCAATGGGTTGAACAACAGCCTCGCCGTCACCGGCGCGAACACGAGCGCGGCGTTGATTGCCAATGGGGTCAGCAACGGCACCTCGACGCCCGTCACCGTGCAGTCGAACGGCGCCAGCGTCACCATCACGCAGAGCAAGATGTGAGGGGCGTCCATGCGTTTGTCGGCTGCGTCCTGTCTGGTCGGCTGTCTTCTGATGGCTAGCCCTCTTCATGCGCAGGATGCGCCTGTCGCGATTGCCTCGATCGCGGTCGAGGGCGGCGCGGGCATGGTGCGTCTCACCGGCCATGCGCTGGGCGTCACCGCCGGGCATGTCGATGCGCGCATGACGATCGAAAAAGGCGGAGCGTCGGGCCGGACCTCCACCACGCAGGGCGGCGCGCTGGATCTCGCCGCCGGGCAGGATGCCACGGTCGCCTCGGTCGGCTTGTCGATCGGCGCGGGCGATCATCTGACGGTCGATCTGGTGCTGATGGATGGCGAGCGCGAGGTCTCGCGCAGCCGGCTCAGCGTCGGTTCCTGACCCCGCCGCGCCATTCGCGCACGCTCTCTTCGACCATTTGCCGGCAAGGCTCCCTGATGGCGGGCAGCCTCTCGGACCCAAAGCGCTTTTCAAAGGACCACGATGCGCAAGACATCAGCCGCGACGATCCTTGTAGGGGCCATGATGCTGGCCGGTCCGGCCTGGGCCCAGAGCGAGTCGGACTTCGTTCGCGCGTTTGCGGGCGAATGGCAGACGCTCGATCCAGCGCTGTCCAAGGACGGGGCCTGCCGGGTGACGCTCGAGGCCGCTTCCAACGCGGCGGGGCATCAGGTGCAGGCGAGCCATTGCACCGGCGCGCTGTCGGATCTCGCCAACTGGAAGATCGTCGATAGTCAACTGGGCCTGATCGGCGCGGACGGGGCCGTTCTGGCGCGCCTCGGCGGCAACCAGATCCGCGTGAGCGGCTCCTTGGCCAAAGGTGGCACGGTGGTGCTGGAGCGCCTCGCGCCGGGAACGGCGGCGACGGCGGCAGCCGTCGCGTCCAATCCCAATAGCTGCGTCTTCTACGGCTATACGGCCAGCTGCGCCCCGGCCGAAGCGCGCCAGACGCCGGTGCCGAGCGGCAGCGACGAGAAGGCGCGCGCCTCCGTTCTGGTGCAGCTCAACGCGCGCGCCGAAGCGCGCCCGGATGCGCCTGTCGTCGCGACGATTCCCGCCGGAACCTGCGTCGTGATCGATCAATGCACCACCGCGTCCGATGGAAACTGGTGCAAGGCCTCGGTTTCGAATTTCTCGGGCTGGATCCGGCAGCAGGCCATGCGCGGCAATCGCTGGCCCGTCCTGACCTACGCCCCCGGCTGCTCCGCGCCCCAAGCCCAGCGCTGAGCGTTTCTCGTCCGACACGATGACGAGCGCTCTCGATCCGGCACGCCCGTGCCGGACAGGGAGCGCTTCGTGCTGTTCTGGTGAACGGGCTACGGCCTGGAAACCGGAGCGAAAGCGCTGCGGCGGGACGGGCTCTGGCCGACCGCTCTGACTGCATGATCCGCCGGGAAAGCGTATCCGCTCGATCCGCTCAAGTTTCGCCGCCTTGCCTTCGCGCGAGAGGCGGGCCTGAAAGCCGATCCGGCTTTCAGGCGAGATGCGCCGGCTGGTGCCGTCAGTTGGGCTGATCCGAGCGCAGACGCGCGCCTTCGGGATGGAAGAAGCGCGCGTCGTCCAATTGGAAGCCGACCTCGAGGCGATCACCCGCGCGGGGCGCCGGCCCTTCGCGCTTCTCGACCACGACCGCCTCGCCGGTGGAGGTGCGGCCATAGACGAAGCTCGTGCCGCCGAGATTCTCCACGACATCCACGACGATCATCAAATGGGCCGCAGCCTCCGGCACGCGGTCGAAATGCTCCGGCCGAATGCCCAGCACGATCTCGCCGCCGCTCTGCGAACTTTGCGCGAGCCAGGCCGGCATGGGCAGGAAAGCCCCCCCGCATTCCAGAAGGGGACGGTCGGACCTGGTGAGGCGGCCCTTGAGGAAGTTCATCTTCGGGCTTCCGATGAAGCCGGCGACGAACAGGTTGGACGGGTTCTCGTAAAGCTCCAGCGGCGTGCCGACCTGTTCGATCTGCCCCGCGCGCAACACCACGATCTTGTCGGCGAGCGTCATCGCCTCGGTCTGGTCGTGCGTGACATAGATCATCGTGTTGCCGAGCGCCTGATGCAGCTTGGCGATCTCGACGCGCATCTGCACGCGAAGCTCGGCGTCGAGATTGGACAAGGGCTCGTCGAACAGGAAGACCTTGGGATCGCGCACGATGGCCCGGCCGATGGCCACGCGCTGGCGCTGGCCGCCCGAAAGCTGTGAGGGCTTGCGGTCCATCAGCGCGTCGAGCTGGAGGATGCGGGCGGCCTCGTTCACGCGCGCGGCGATCTCCGCCTTGTTGCGGCCCGCCATGCGCAGGCTGAAGCTCATATTCTCGCGCACGCTCATATGCGGGTAGAGCGCGTAGTTCTGGAACACCATGGCGACGCCTCGGTCGGCGGCATCCACATCGTTGACCACTTCGCCGTCGATCGACAACTCGCCCTTGGTGATCGACTCCAGTCCCGCGATCATGCGCAGAAGCGTCGATTTTCCGCAGCCGGACGGGCCGACGAAGACGCAGAACTCGCCGTGCTGGATATCGAGGTCGATGCCGTGGACCGTTTCCACGCCACTATAGGATTTGCGCACGTTGCGCAGTGCGACGTCGGCCATGATTATTCCTCCCCGGCGCGCTCTGCGCTCATCTGCGTCTCCAGGTGCGGCAGCGCCCGCGCCGGTCGCAGCGCGAACACGCGCGCGCTGGCAGCGGTCCCCGAAGCGAGGCGCACGGCCCTCACCGGCTCGTCGCTGTCGATGCGTTTGGTGCCGCACCAGCGCCCGTCATCGGCATAGATTTCGACCAGCCCGACATCCACGAAGACGCGCAGCCGCGACAGGTTCGAGACCGGCGTCGCATAGCGCGGCACGACGCGCGCGCCCGGCGGCTCGAACAGGAGTTCCAGGCTCGCGCCGTCGCTGATGAGGGCGAGGCGATGGGTCGGATGGTCCAGCTCCAGATGGAAGGGCGCACCGGGCTCGGCGAGTTCGATCAGGATCTCAGCAAGGCCCGCCGGCAGCGCGATTCCATCAGCGAGGGCAGCGGGGCTCTCGGTGAGGAGGGGGGCTCGCAGCTCGGCCACCGTCTCGACCGGAGGGGTGAGAAGCGCGCCGCCCTGCCAGACGAGGCGGCGCGGAAAGGCCATGGCGCTCGGGAAGTCCCGGTCCTTGAAGAAGTCGGTCCAGTTCGCGGCCCAGGCGAGGCCCATCGGCCCGTGCTCGCCATGGACGAAGCCCTGGAACGCATAGGCGTCGGCGATGAAATCGAGCTCCTGACGCGCGATCGGCTCGAAGCTGCGACCGTCGAAGCGGCCGGTGAGCGCGAAGGAGAGATTGCGCCGGCGCGTCGGCCCGTCGCGATAGCCGATCAGGCCGAAGATCAGAACGAAAAGCCCTTCGCCTTCGCCCGTCAGCGGCACCATGCAGGGGCACTCGACCGGCAGGCTGGGCGAGGAGGGCTCGGCATGGATCGCACCCACGAAGCGCCAATCGGCCATGCCTTCGGCGTGTTCGCTCTCGTAAAGAAGCACGAGGCCGCCCTTGGCGTCCGCGCCGCCGAGCAGCATTTTCCAGAGCCCGTCCGGCCCCCGGAAGACATAGGGATCGCGCAGGTCGCGGCCGAACGCCTCGATGGGCGGCGCGTCCGTGAGAAGGGGTTCGGCCGGGCTGGCGGTCAGAAGATCGCGCGAGGACGCGCCCATCTGCCATTCCATGCGCGGCGCGCGGTCGTCGTCGCGATCGGTGAAGAAGACGGAGACGCTCCCGTCCGCCTGCGGCTGGATGGAGCCAGAGAAGGCGCCGCCAACCTTCCTGTCGTCGGCCAGCATATGGGCGGGTGGGTCGAGGAAGATCGGCAGATGCACCCAGTCCACGAGATTGCGCGAGACCGCATGGCCCCAATGCATCGTGTTCCAGCGCTTTCCGTGCGGATAATGCTGGAAGAAGGCATGGGTGACGCCATCGCGCTCGAACAGGCCGTTCGGATCGTTCATCCAGCCGAAGGGCGGCTGGAGATGAAGCGGGAAGCGGCGGCCCTCGTTGTGGTTGCGCTCGGTCGTAAAGAGAAGGCGGATGCCCTCCTCCATGACGCTGGCGGGCGTATAGGCATAGGCGAGCGAGAGTTCGGTGGTCGCCGGGTCGAAGGAGAGGCGCGCCTCGCCGCTCTGTTCCAGCCGGCAGGTCTGACGCTGGAAGTCGTCGGTCGCCCCGCCCTCGATCTCGCGCCGGATATCCCCGAGTTCGACGAGAAGCCGGGAGCGCTGCGAGCCCTTGGCGGGGCGCAGCCAGAGGTCCAGAAAGTCGCCGGCGCGGAAAGTTGTGGTGAAATGCATCATGACGGACTCGCCGGCTGGAGCGGTTTGGAAGAGGGAGGCGGTGTGAAGGGTCATGACGCTCAGCCCTTCACGGCCGAGCTGATCAGCGAACTCACGAACCAGCGCTGGAACAAGATGTAGAAGAGAAGCACGGGGGCCATCATCAGCACGGAGGAGGCCATCGCATGATTCCAGTAGATGGAATCGCTGCCGAAATAGCTGGCGATGCCGACCGAGATCGGGCGCGACCAGTTGGACTGCGTGATCATCAGCGGCCAGAGATACTGGTTCCAGGTCTCGATTCCGAGCAGGATCGCGACGGTGGCGAGCGCCGGCGCGCTCATCGGCAGGAAGACCGACCAGTAGATGCGGAAGGGCGATGCCCCATCGATCACCGCCGCGTCGTAAAGCTCGCGCGGGATCTGGATAAAGAACTGGTAGAGCAGGAAGATATAGAGCGGGCTCGCGAGCCAGGGCAGAATCTGCGCCGTGAACGTATCGGCCAAGCCCATCTTGATGACGATGTTGAGGAGCGGCAGGACGATGGATTCCTGCGGCACAATGTAAAGGCCGATCATCAGGGTGAGGATCAGCGCGCGGCCGGGCAAGCGGCCCCAGGCGAGCACGAAGGCCGCCATGGAGTTGACGAGGATGCCGCCGATGACGGTAACAGTAAGGATCACCACCGAGTTCAGGAGATAGCGCGCCATGGGCAGCGGCCCGTCGAAGGTCGCGACCTCGCGGTAGTTCTGGAGCGTCGGGTCCGAGACCCAGAAGGCGCGGAAGCTGCCCATGTCGGCCAGAATCTGGAAGCGGTCGGGCTTCAGGCTGGCGACGGCCAGGAGGATCAGTGGCGAGACGACGACCAGCGCGATCACAATCACCGAGGCGAGCTTGACGAGATCGACCACCGGCTTTCCGAAAAGCGTCGCGCGCTTGGGCCTGCGGCGCGGGGCGGTGGCCGTGCGGGTGGGGCTTGGCTGCGCGAGGCTCATGTCCGGTCCTTCACGATGGCGCGCTGAACGAGCGAGATGACAAGAACGATCAGGAACAGGATGATCGAGACGGCCGATGCGAGGCCGAGGCGCTGATCCACGAAGCCGGCGGAATACATGTACTGGACCACCGTGTTGGTGGAGCCGCGCGGCCCGCCCTGCGTCAGGATGTTGACCTGCACGAAGAGCTTGAAGGCCTGAATCGTGGTGATGATCAGCACGAAGATATTGGTCTGGCGCAGGCCCGGCCAGGTGACGTTCCAGAAGCGCTGCCAGGCATTCGCGCCGTCGAGCCGGGCCGCCTCGTAGAGCGATTCCGGAATGTTCTGGAGACCCGCCAGAAACACCACCATCTGGAAGCCATAGGCCTGCCAGGCCGACAGGAGCACGATCGAGACCATGGCCCAGCGCGGATCGCCCAGCCAGTCGATCGGCTCCACCGCGCCGACGGTGACGAAGGCGAGGATCTGGTTCAGCGGCCCGGACGGGTACTGGAACAAGGTCGCCCAGATGACGCAGACCACCGCCATGGAGGTGATGGCGGGCAGAAACAGGACGCCCCGGAAGAAATTGCGCATGGGCAGGCGCTGGTTGATCAGAAGCGCGAGGCCGAGCGCCAGACCGCATTGGATCGGCAGCACCATCAGCGTGAAGCGCGCGACGTTCCAGAGCGCCTGCCAGAAATCGGGGTCGGTCAGAACGCGCGTGAAGTTCTCGATGCCGACGAAGCGCGTCGGTACCGGGCGCGGGATCAGGCGCTGGTTGGTGAGCGCGAGTTCGAAGGACGACAGAAAGGGCAGAAGCAGGAAGACGGCCACGAGCAGGCAGGCGGGCGCCAACATGCCGATTTCCTGAAGACGCCGCTTCGCCCGCCGGCTGCGGCGTCTGGGGACGGGCCGCGCCCCGCCGGGCGCAGCGCCGGCCGCTGTGATCTGGTTGGCCATGGTTCCTCCCCGTGGATCGCCCCGCCGGCGAACCGGGCGGCGGGATCGTCTGCCCACTGGCGAGCCTCCGGTGAAACGAGGGTTCACCGGGCATGCGCCAGCCGTTTGGATTTTCGAAGCGTTGTCAGGCGGAACGGGGCGCGTTCGGCCTTGGGATCGTCCGGTGCGATCAGGGGATCGCGAGCCCATCCGGCGCACTGAGCGCGCCGGATGGGTGCTTGATGCCGTCAGTTGCCGCCGAACGGGGCGTAGCCGTCATTGTCTTCGATATCGGCGTCGATCTTCTTGGCCGCCTTGGTCAGCTCGTCCTTCGGGTCGGCTCCGTCGAAAATGTCCGTCATGGCCTGCTGGAAGGCGAGCGTGATGGTCGGATAGGCCGGGTGCGGCGGGCGCGGCACGGCGCTTTCGCTGGCCTGCGCGAAGGCGACCGCCATCGGGCCACCGGCGGCATAGACCGGCGAGGCGGCGGCGAAGGATTTCAGGCCCGGAAAGCCCGTGTGTTCTTCGTAGGCTTTGCGGTAGTCGGCGTCCTTCAGCATGAAGCCGACGAACTCGCCCGCGAGCTTGGGCTCGGCCGATGCCTTATTGATGCCGAAGATCCAGGTGCCGTTCGGGCTGGCGCTCTTCTGCCCGAACTTGGGCAGCGGCATCGCGACGAGATCGTCGCCCATCGTGGCCTTGGCCTCGGCATAGACCCAGTGCCCGCCCCAGGCGAGCGCGGCCGGGCGGCCTTCGGCATAGAACTGGTTGGTGCCCGCCGATTGCGGCACGACCCAGCCGGCCTTGACCCAGCTCTGCATCATGGTCGCGGCATCGACGCAGGCCTGATTGTCGAGCGTGCCTTCCGACTTCCAGGTCGTGCGGTCGATGAGATCGCAGCCCATGGATTCCAGGATCGGCTCATAGGCGTAGGTAATCCACTCCGTCTTGGTGCCATAGCCACGGAAGAGATCGATCGGCCATTTCGACGAGGCGGAGAGCGTCTTCAGCGCGCCCTCGAACTCCTCGCGCGTCCAGGCGTCGGCGACCGAAGTCGGAATGCGGATTTTGGCCGCTTCCAGCTGCTTGCGGCTGCCGTAGAGAACCACGGTCGAGTCGGTGAGGCCGATGGCGTAGAGGCCCTTGTCCGGCGGGTAGGTGCCCTGCGAGACGTTGGAGGGCGTCATGTCGTCGATCAGGGCCTGCTCGACGAGGCCGGTCACGGGCTGGAGATAGCCGGACCAGACGTAGTTGGCGAGGAAGGGCGCGTCGAGCTGGATGATATCCGGCAGGTTGCCGGTCGAGGCCATGGCGCCGAACTTCTCGTTATAGGCGTCGTGCGGCGTGTTGATCAGCTCGATCTTGGTGCCGGGATGGGCCGCCTCGAAGCGAGTGGCCGCGCCCTGGATCGCCGCGATCTCGAACGGGTCGCCCTGGAACATGATCTTCAGGTCGGCAGCCTCAGCCGCGCCTGACGCCAGCGCCGCGAGCGAAGCGGCCCCTGCCAGGACGGCAAGAGCCTTTTGATGAATGCGCATCGGTTTTCTCCCATCAGGCTTTCGCTTGGGCCTCAGACCGAGGCGCGTTCCACAAGGCGAAAGGGCACTTCCTCCACGGTCGCGGGCAGCGCGCGCTGCCCGGACAGCATCTCTCCGGCAAGCCGTCCCATCTCCCGGTGGGGCAGCGCCATGGTGGTCAGCGGCGGGTCGAGCCGGGCCGCGATCTCCACCTGATTGTCGAAGCTCGCGACGGCGACATCGCCGGGCACATCCAGCCCGGCGCGGCGCAGCGCATTATAGGTTTCGAGCGCCACGCGGTCGTTGCCGCACAGGATCGCGTCGGGCCGCTCGCCCGCACCCGCGAACCAGTCCGCGATGTGGCTGCCAACAAGGCTCGGGGCGCGGTCGGAATAGAGCTCGGCGGTGGCCGGGCGCAGCCATGTCTCGTTCGGCTGGAGACCCGCCTCGCCATGCGCGTCGCGAAAGCCGCTCTCGCGCAAGCTGGCGGCGACGAGGCCCGGCAGGTTCAGAAAGGCGATCCGACGCCGCCCGCGCGACAGGAGATGCGCCGTCACCATGCGCCCCGCCGCGCGCTCGGCCGGTACGAGGGCCGGCACGGCGTCGCTCGCCTCGCGGCAGTTCACCATCAGCGCGATCGTGTCGGTGAGCGAAGCGGGCAGCGTCACCGTGCGATGGTACATGCTGGCATAGACAATGCGCTGGGGCATAAGCCGCTTGAGTTCGGCCACCTCCGCCTCGACATCGTCCCGTCCGCGCAGGTTCGACACGATGAGGCGCAGGCCGCCGAGGCGCAGCACATTGTCGAAGCTGCGCACGATCTCGGTCGCGAAGGGCTGGGTGATGACGCCTTCCGCCACCATGCCGACGATCGGCAAGGTTCCCTGCCGCATTCCGCGCGCCACGAGGTTCGGGACATAGCCGAGTTCGTTGGCCAAAGCCCGGATGCGGTGGCGCGTTTCATCCGACATGCGGATCGACGGGTTGTGCAGCGCCCCCGACACCGTCTTCACCGACACGCCGAGGCGGGTCGCTATGTCCTGCATGGAAACACGGGATCGGGTCATATCATCACTTGGGTTATCGATTACTCATTTCGATAGCCGAGTACGGAATGTCCGTCAATATGGATAGGCCCTCTCGCGATGGCCGGCTGCTCGCGATCCGGGGTGCAAGTGTTTCCGAGGCGGATGAGGGGGCGGAGTCGAAGGGTGGCCGACCGATGCGGCCCACAAATCAACATAAGGAGAGCGTCATCAACTTTTCGGGAACTGCGGAGAGCTCATCCGCGTTTTCAGGGCGACGAAACCACGCCTGCGTCACTTGGAGGTTCCCATGCGCAAGTCTGCGACGATCGCTCTGTTTACCGCCCTCACACTCGCGGCTGGCCCGTCTTACGCCGCAGGTTGCCTCAAGGGCGCGGCTGTGGGTGCCGTTGGCGGCCATTTCGTCGGCAAGGGACATTCGGTGGCAGGTGCGGCACTGGGCTGTGCCGTCGGCCATCATCGGGCCAAGGTCGATGCGCGCCAGCAGGCGCAGCAGCAAAAGGCGCAGGCTGCTCAGCAGGCCCCCAACCAGCCGGTGCCCAACAAGTAGAAATCTTCGAGCCTCGCATGGGACGCGTATCGGCGTCCCGAGTCCGTTCCGATGTGAAGCCTGATGGCAAACGGAGCCTCGCCATAGCGAGGCCCATTCCCCATCTTTCAGGCTTCTGGCGCTGGCGGCGATCTTTGAGGGCATCTCTCACGGCAACGCGCCTCCGATCGGCCGCGTAACGCTTCAGATTTGGCGCGGCCGCACTCCTCGCTCGGCTACACTGCCCCGGCCGCATTCGCTGGCTGGCTTGAACAGCAACGGGCGAGTTTAACCCCGCCCGTTGCTTCAATTGCGCTCATGCGCGACAACACCAGTCGGTCTTTGGTTGCCGCTGAATGAAAGACTGGGTCGCGTCAGCATCAACGTGCCGACCGTAACGCGAGCGTCACCGCCACAGGTGCGGATAGACTCATCGATCGCCCCATCCAGATTGTCCTTCAACGACAGGTCCGTGAGCCGTTCCACAATTCTCGACATGGCACCGCCTCATGAATCCATACGCTGATCATGACGCCGAACGGCCTTGCCGGAAAGACCATGTTCCTATTTTGTTCATAAGTTAGGAACGGGGTCCGCGTATGGTGCAGGCGATACGGAGTTTCGAGGAAGGGCTGCGCAAAGGCTTGGGCCTCGTCATACGCTGCGATCCGTGCAACGCGCGGACCATCTATCGCTGCATCGACTTCCAAGGGTTCATCGCGCCGGGCGCCGACATCGAGGCGTTGAACTGGCGGTGCTCAGGTTGCCGGACTCGGGCCGCCTACGTCCGTTACACGCTTCTAGGCGATTGGGAGCGCGAGAGTTTGGCGCAGTGGAAGGCACCCAAATGGATGCAGCCGCGCTGAGGGGGGCGGAGTCATGCAAATCAGCCTTCCACGATCGGCACGCTATCGCCTCATCGCCCGACCTCGACGGGTCACGATTGGCTCTGAAGCGGCAACAGGACGACCTTGGGTCGCTTTCCCAAATCGGCGCTCACTGAAACGTTGCGGCCATCATGTTTGGCTTCATACAGCGCCCGATCCGCCCGAGCGTAGGAGGCCATGACTTCCCCTTCGCCGATCCTTGCAAGGCCGATGCTCGCGGTCACCGAAAGATTGGTTGGCAATTGAGGTCCGCCGACCCGTGAAACCCGTCCACGCAAGCGATCCGATATGTGAAGCGCCTCAATCGGCGTCACACCATTCAGCGCGATAGCAAACTCCTCACCGCCGACGCGTCCCACGAAATGCGGGGCCTTGAGTGCTTCGCTCAGGGAGCGACCGACCTCTGCGATCACGAAATCGCCAACGAGGTGACCGTAGGTATCGTTGATCCGTTTGAAATGATCGATATCCACGATGCCGAGCGTCATGTCGGCACCCGACGCTTGAGCTTGATCCAAAAGAGCGAAAAAGCCCCGACGGTTCAGCAGCCCTGTCTGGATGTCCGTGACAGCCAGCGTTTCGAGACGGTCCTTGAGTTCGAACAAACGAAGGTTCGCGCGTGCCAGGAGGCTCAAGAACAAGAGCGACATTGCTGACGCGAGCAGAGTTGTCTGGACGAACGACGGCCAGATCCGATCGGGCTGCGTATAAAGATTGATCAAGGCATCCGCGCCGTCTGTCGCCGCGACGATCACTAACGTCGCAAACGCGACCTTGGCTCGCATCTCCCGGCGGCTTCGGATCGCCGTCAGTTCCGTCAAGCTGAATGCCATGATCCGAAATCCCCGTTTGAGGGATCCTAGGCCATGCCTCTTTCTGAACCCTGAATGGCCCTGACATGCTGTGTCTTGGCGGGGAACCCGGGTATGCCGGAACGGGATCGTGCGATCAGGGCTTCGACGGCATGAAACCGACGGTGCCTGTCCGGAGCAGGGTCGATCTCATATGCGCAGAGACGCGAAAACGCCCCTGCCGGGGGAGGACCGGCAAGGGCGTTGAGAGAAGCCGAAGGGTGGGAGGAACCGTTCGGCCGGTTCGCTTCAGATGGGGAGGACCAGCTGAAGCGAAAGGGAGAAACTTAGGAGCGGACCGCCTGACGGGCGATGGCCGGGATGTCGGAGCGTGCAATACCGAGGTCCGAGAGTTCGCGCCGCGAGAGACGGTTCAGCTCGGCGGCCGTGTTGCGATACTGGCGCCAGGTGCTGAAGGAGCGAGCGAGGGACATGGGTAGCTTCCTTTCGTGTCCGGCCTCTCATCGGTGGTGGCCGGCGTGTGCGTGTTCTTCCGATGCGCAGAACCTACGCCTCTCGCTCATCGGGCAGTAGCGCAAAGCTCGAAGAGGAGCTTTGCAACCCTTCGCTATCGAGCGCCCGCACGTCCGACATGCGGCTGGCGCATGGATCGGGCCACGTATCCCATCTCGCAAAAGGGGCTTCCTCTCGCCCGGCTATCCGCCGATCTCGGCGCCGCCATGGACTCATGCTGCCATGTCGGCAAAGCCCTTGCCAACGAGCCGGAGCGCATCCGATCCCTCTCCGCAAACCCATACTGGCAACAGGTTCGTGCAGAGGCGCGGCGGTATAAGGACTGGGGCTGAAACCTCGGCGGGACGTTGCTTCACTCGGTCCGCTCGAGGGTTAAGCCCCAGTTCCAACAGAGAGACCTACTCACTTCTTGTGAGTTTCGTCACGCCGGGGAGCCCTCGAGCAGCGAGGCAACGAACGCCGTGTTGAACTGGCCGTCTCTGAAACGAGGATGATCAAGGACGCGCTTGTGGAACTGCGCTGTCGTCGTGACGCCATCGATAACAAGTTCATCGAGTGCGAGCAGCATCCGGGCGATGGCCTCGTCTCTGTTGTTTCCCCAGCAAATGAGTTTGCCGACCATACTGTCGTAGAACGGCGGGATCACATAATTGGTCTCGATGTGAGTATCCAGCCTGACGCCGAAACCACCGGGCGCACGAAAATTATGAATTGTCCCGGGGCTGGGTGCGAACGCATGGTCGGGATCCTCCGCATTGATCCGACACTCGATGGCGTGACCTCTGAGACGGATGTCCTCCTGACGCAGTGCAAGCGGAATGCCGCTGGCGATTTGCAGCTGAAGCTTTATGAGATCGACACCCGTGACCATCTCGGTGACGGGATGCTCCACCTGGATACGGGTGTTCATCTCGATAAAGTAGTATTGACGCTCTATATTATCGAAGACGAATTCGACAGTTCCTGCATTGCGATAGCCAACCTCATTACAAAGAGCAACGGCAGCCGCGGCCAACCCTTCTCGCAACTCGGGGTTAAGGGCGAACGAAGGCGACTCTTCGATCAGCTTTTGGTTCCGTCTCTGCGCCGTGCAGTCACGCTCGCCTAAGTGCAACGTCTGCTCGCCATCCGAGATCACTTGGATCTCGATATGGCGAATGTCGACCAAGTAACGCTCGATATAGACGGAAGGATCGTTGAAGGCGACTTCCGCCTCCGACATGATCTCCGACAGGTCTTTCTTGAGCGTATCGGGCGAACGCACGACGCGCATACCGCGACCGCCCCCGCCGGCGGCCGCCTTGATCAGCAATGGATAACCGACGTCGCTCGCGACCGCCAAGGCCTCCTGATAGTCGGAGATAGCACCGATGGAACCGGGCACCGTTGGAACCTTCGCGCGGTGCGCGATCTTTTTGGCTTCAATCTTGTCGCCCATGCTGCGGATGACGTGACTGGCCGGGCCAACAAAGCATACACCCTCCTTCTCGCACATCTCGACGAAATCGGCGTTCTCAGAGAGAAAGCCGTAACCGGGGTGAATGGCATCGATTTTGAAGGCGAGCGCCGCACCCAGAATGGCCTGCGGATTGCGATAGCTCGACTTCGGATGTGCAGTGCCGACGCAGACGGCCTGATCGGCAAGTCGCACCGGCAAGGAGTTCGCATCCGCCTCCGAATGGGCCAACACGCTTCGAATCCCAAGCTCCTTGCAGGCTCGGATGATGCGCAGCGCGATCTCGCCCCGGTTGGCGATCAGCACGGATTTCAAAAGCTGCGGCATTCCGTCTTTCCTCTGCGCCTAGAACCCGTCACGCATCACGCTTGATGACAATGAGCGACTGCCCGAACTCAACCGCCTGCTCGTTTTCCACCAAAATGCGCGTCACAGTTCCTGAAACACCCGCCTCGATATTGGTCATCAGCTTCATGACTTCGACGATGCACACCACCGTATCCGCGCGGACCTTATCGCCGACTGCCACGAAGTCTTCCGCCCCGGGTTTTGGCTTGGCGTAGAAAACGCCAACCATAGGCGCTTTGACGATGACCTCGTCGTCGGCGAGCGCGTCTTTGACCGCTTGCTTGGCGGCTTGGGGCATCGGATTCGTGTCAGGGGCAGGCTGCGCGACCGGCGCAGGCGCCGAAGGTGGGATAGCGGCTATCTGATGGATGGGGGGTGAGTCCCCTCGCTGCTCACGAGACAGAAAGATCTCGACATCGGCGAACTTCAGTGAGAACTGTGAAATATTGTCCGTTACGCTGATCCAGTCGACGATAGCCTTGAGTTCTTTCAGATCAGGCGACTTATCCGGCATTTTCTAACCCCTTCTTCAGGCTGATTGAAAGCTCTGCGGACCGAACGGCGGTCGTTCCCACGCTCATTTTCCCGTAGAGCGATTGGACGAGTTCAAGCAGAGGATATTGCCGCTCGCCTCCGGAAACGTGCGAGGCTACAGTCTTCTTCATCTCATCGACCTGCGACCCCGGGAACATTGCGCGCAGCAAAAGATGATCTATATCCTCGTCTGGATATTGCTTTCTGAGACTTGGCAACATCGGCTCTATAAGCGACGGCTCCAGCGGGATATCCGAGGCGCCGTTGGCGATGATGCGAGCACGAAGATCAGGGGCGATAGGCGCAAGCAGCTTGCCATAGTAACCAAGCACGTATTTCTTGATCTCGTTTGGAACAATGCCGTAGCGCTCGCCTGAAATGACATTCATCACAGCTTGTGTCCCCACGAACTGGGCGAATGGCGTGATCATGATTGGATAGGCGAGTTCCTCTCGTACACGCCCGACTTCGTGAAGAAGTTCGTCAAAACGATGCGAGAGCCCGGCCGTCGCGAGTTGCGAATGAAAATTCGATAGCATCCCGCCGGGTAGTTGATGCATGTAGTGGAGGCCGTCATAGGCCACCGGCCTTCCAAGGGGCTTCTCCTCGGTCTCGGCAATCTCGGTCAGTCTTTTACCGATAGCATCGATCCGTGCGTCATCCACATGGACCACATAACCGAGCGCACGCAGATCGCGCACAATGGCTTGGGTTGCAGGCTGCCCGTTACCATTGGCGAGAGGCGCAATCGACGTGTGAAGCACATCAGCGCCGAGTTCGACCGCCTCGAGATAGACAAGAGGAGCAAGGCCCGTCAGGCAATGGCTGTGGATCTCAAGCGGTCGGTCACCGATGACGTCCTTGATGGCGGGAACCAAGGTCCGAATACGCTCAGGCGTCAGAAGACCCCCGGCATCCTTCAGCATGATCGCATCGACATCCGTCTTTTCCAGGTACTCCCTTGCCTTTTCAATATAAAGGGCATCGGTGTGAACCGGACTTTCGCAGAAAGCGAGTGCACCGAAGGTTGATGCGCCCAACTTTTTCGCTTGAATTAGACCCGGCGCAATATTGTCGATATCGTTCAGCCCATCGAACGATCCGATGACTCGGAATCCATTAGCGTAGAGTCGGTCCACCCACGCTTCAATGACATCATCGGCCAGAAAGTCGAACGAGGCGATATTCTTCGACCGGATGAGCGCCCGAAATTTGGCATTTGGCGCATGCCGATGAGCCAGGCGAACCCGCTCCCATGGATCCTCCTTGAGATAACGAACCGCGACATCGAACTGAATTGGTGCCATCAGGTCCACCTGATGGAAGTTCGCGGCGTCGAAATCTTCTGTCATGGACAGAATGTGATCGGTTCGCATCCGCGTAGCCCAAAGGCTCTGATGGGCGTCGCGCAGCGTCGTATCAACGATCTTGATCTCACGGCGACTCCCTGCTGGTCGCCCCCCCTTGCTCATGAGCGATGCGATTGTTTCCGAAGTGCGCACGTGCGGCCTTTCTAAGAGTCTCGTGTCTTGAGTTGCTAATCGACTACTGAGACGCCGGAATTCGAACGGATAAGCGAGAGTTTTCCGGCCGGCGGGTCGGAGCAAAGACGCCACTTAATATTATATGATACTGCATTTTTTATTGGTGGCAGCTACGCCCCGCATTGCGCACGCGGATATGACCGATGAGCAATGTCCTTCAGCAAAGAGGCCTCTCGCTATTGTTCCATATATTGAACTTAGATCATTAGGTTGAATGATACGATGGGCCGCTTGATTGTCAAGCTGGTCGGTCGGGCTTTCCGTGGTTTCGCGCATAGCGACGGATGAGGCCAACCTTGGGTAAGAATGATGCCGCCGAGAATCGCCTGCAGCGGGTAGGGCCGGGGCGGGGGAATTGGGGAGCGCTGGGTCAGAGTAAATTTTTGAAGCGCCAGCGCTCGATGCCGTGTTCGGTGTCTCCCCTTTATTCGGCGTGCTGAGGTTCTAGCGCTCCTGAGCAGGCGTCTCGTCTTGGTGCCGCCGGTTGGTAAGCGCTCCGGGGCATCGGGCCGGTGCTGTCGCCGGCCTTTGTCGTCATAACCGACGATCCCGGCCGGTTCTCGAACTGGAAGGCCGTCGGGTCCGCTCCGGTGCTGGTGCCTCGGCTCAACCCATCCGGGGAAATGGAGCGCATCTCGCGCTACGGCGACGCGATGATGCGCCGCCTTCTGTTCGAAGCGGCCCCGATGCTGCTGACCCCTGGCCGCGGATGGTCAGGGCTGAGAGCCTTGGCAGCGAACCTGCCCCAAGCGGCACGGGACGAAACCAGCCATCGTCGTACTATCGCGGCGCTTGGCCGTCATCCTTCACCGCTTCTGGGGATGGGAGCGAGTTTCAGTGGACACGGGCAACGGCCGGAGCTGCGCCTGGCGAGAAGAAGCGCCTTCAAGAGTAGACCGATTAATCGACGAGCCGCCCCAACGAGAATGTGCTCCCTGCGAGGCGGGGAATGAGGCAGCTCGCACCGGCTCTCGAGCCGATCATGCCCATCGCGCGATAGGCAAGCGCAACAGATGGAACTGCCTCGCTCATTCCGATCCCATCAGGGGAGAGCCCACCCGGTTCGATCCGAAGAGAAGCGCGACAGCCAAGGGATCACACATCAGCCAAGGCGAGGCGTCAGCTCAGGGGCGCTCGACCTCGACACACCGAATAGAGAAGAGCCCGAGAGGGAGCGTTTTACGCCACTGGACTATCTGGACCTGCAGTAATACCCATGCGTTGTGACAATCTGCCGGCGATCGAGATCATTCGGGCGCCGAGTTCTTCAATGATTTCCTGTGTCGAATCGCTGCGAAGCAGACTGGTCGCTATGCCTGCAATCACCTTGCCAGAATGATCGCGGATAACAGAGCCGATACAGATGATTCCGGCACGCACCTCGCCATCATCAATAGAATAGCCGCGTTGGCGTATGATCTGCAATTCTTTCCTGAGTTCATCAAGCGAGGAAACGCTTTGCGCCGTCATGGGGGCTGGAAAACGACCACCAAGCATCTCAACCAGGTCTGCGTCGGGCAGCTGTGAGAGAAGCATCTTGCCCGTTGCCGTAAAGGGAGCAGGCAGACGCATGCCGATCCTGAATGTCAAACCCAAGGGCTGATTGGAGTTTCGACATCCGATGTAGACGACGTGATCGCCATCCAGAACCGCCAGCGTAATCGTATACTGCGAAAGGGCTGTATCCACGGCAAAGAATTCTTGAAATGCCGATACAACATCGACCTCTGCCAGAAAACCGTGTGCCCAGCGCATCAGGTGAGGGCCAAGCTTAAATGAGCCATTTGAACTTCTCACGAGGACGTTGAGTTCAACCATGACTTTCAAAAGTCCATGCACGGTACTTTTGGGTAAGGAAAGACCTCGGGTTATCTCCGCGGCGTTCAGTGATCCGTCGGAGCCGGCTACGAGGTCAAGAATCTGGAACGCTCGGCGCAGTGCGGGAACATTTTCCTCCGTGCGACCCTCGATCCGGCTTGTGAGAGCCTCTCTTGACATCGTCATTTTCTCCTCAGTATAGTTCATTTGGTCGATCATAGTTCAATATGATGAACCACACAAGCGTAGAGGTTGGAGTGTGAAGCGGTCGCCCGATCGATTGATCATATGCTCGCCGAATACTGTCAGCCCGAAAATTAGCCTCGGAGCTTGTGCTGTCAAACAGCTGTTGTCGTTTCATCCAAGCGAGCGCAAGTCGTTTCAGCAAGATCGGTGCGTCCAGCAAACGAAACTGATCCAATCGAAAAAGAGATAGGGGAGGAGAATGAATATTTCTGGCGATGTAATAGTCGTAACGGGTGGCGCGAGCGGCATTGGCGAGGCGTGTGCATCCGTTCTTGCGCAGTCCGGAGCGAAGGTAGCGATCTTGGATCGCAATCTTGATCTGTCGGAAGCCGTCGCGAAGAAATTGGGCGGCCGTGCCTTCGAAGTCGATGTGACCGACGAGAAAAGCGTTATCGCTGCCATCGAAGCGGTGGAACGTGAGTTCGGACCGATTGCAGGTGGTGTTACCTCGGCCGGTATTGTTCAGCCGCCTTTTCCGGCCGCAACGTTACCCCTGGACATCTATGATCGCGTCCATGCCATCAATACACGGGGCACATTCCTGTGTTTGAGAGAGATGGGGCGTCATATGCTGAAGCGCGCCTCTGGTAGCCTTGTAGCGATCAGCTCAATTACTGCAAGATGTTCCACACCTCTGCATTCTTACGGTCCCGGTAAAGCCGCGATATCAAACCTTGTTGCGGGCCTAGCGGTCGAATGGGGCAGAGGCGGATTGCGTGTCAATTCCGTGGAGCCCGGGTACACCCGCACCCCCGCGCTGCAAGCGCAGATCGACAGCGGAATGCGCGATGAGACGCGCATGACTGCCAACACGGCGATGGGCCGAATGGTGGAAACGACCGAGGTCGCAAATGTCGTGGCCTTTCTAATTTCGAGTGCATCGTCAGCTGTCACTGGTGTTTCCATTCCCGTCGATGTGGGCTTTGCATTAGCGGGAAGCTGGGCTCCTTATGGGGGTGTTCCAGGCGCGGATAATAGGGTCTTCGGCAAGATGTCTGGCGCGTAGGCCGACACCCCTTTTAAGCCCCTGCCGCAGAAGTCTGATGGGACGATGCTCCCGCAGGACGGTTAGAACTACAGTTGCGTTTCATGTTTGATATGAGATGCACGCGCGACGACGTGATGTTCCTCCCCAGAGCGACCCTCGTGGCGGCGTGGCCGACGTTGATACGTCGCCTCGCCAGGCGACAGGCGACGCGGCGGATTTCCTGAACGGACCAGCCGATCATCGAGGAGTTCAAGGCTTTGGCTTTGAGCTCCTTTTTAACCGGTATCACACTATCGGCCTTGTGACGGATCGCACTCATTAGGGCGAAGGCCAGCATGACGAGCGAGACATGGCGGTGCCAGCCGTGCCAGGAACGCGTTTCATTGTGGTCGAGGCCGAGTGCGGTCTTGGCCGTCTCGCAGCTGTTCACGATCGCCCATCGCTAGCCGTCGACCTTGCCCAGCGTCTCGATCGGCGTGCCGGCGGGGCACCAGATGGTGAAAAAGACCAGTTCCCCGTCAGCGAGGTGGCGACGGATCAGAAATCCGCGCATTCAAAGACCGGACAGGCGCTCGTCGTACCCGGCACCCTCGAGGTCGAACGGTTCCAGATTGTCCAGTCGTGCAGCCGCTCGCCCTTCGTATCAGTGCTCACCGACAATCGGCGTCATACCAACGGGTGTTG
>NZ_LDQA01000089.1 GCF_001475935.1 Aureimonas ureilytica | reverse complement strand
TGGGTGAGTCCCCTACCTAGAGCGCTGCCCGGCGCGTGAGGCGCTGATCAGGCGACGGCGCGGCGGGGCAGGCGATGCGAGCGGCGCACCAGCGCGCGCACGGCGATCTGAATGTCGATCGGCTGCGCCAGAATCGGCAGGACGCCGCTTTCCCACACGCGCCGATCCTCGATCGACAGGCTGCGCTGGCCATCGCTCGCCACGCGCTGCGCCACGACCATCTCGCGCGACCCCGGCATGAGAAGGCCGGCGTCGATCACATCGGCGATCAAGCGGGACAATTCGGGGTCGGCGGACATGGGAGTTACTCCGGAAACACGTCACTCCGGAGATAGGGCCGAGACGCGCGATTTCCACGCCGCGCGCCGGCAAAGCGCAAGCTTGTGTTCAGAAATCGATCTTGCGGGGCACATAACCGCCGCGCTGCACAATGGAGGCGATGGCCAGTTGCTCGCGGATCGGCTTGGCGAGGATCGGGAGGACTTTGGTTTCGAACAGATCGCGCTCGTCGGACCCCAGCGCGCCGAGACCTTCCTGCGCCACGCGCGCGGCCACGACATGCTCCGGCGAGCCGGGCTTGATGAGCCGGGCTTCCATCACCTCGTGGATCAGCGCGTTCAATTCGGGGTCTACGGTCTTCGTCATCAGTCGTGCCTTGCGATTGCGCGGCGAGAGGTAGCGATGGATCGTGGCGCTGTCGAGAAAGCGCGAGGGGAAGTTTTTGTGTGGTTGGCCCTTGCGTTTTTCGCCGCGTAACTTTGCCGCTGATCGGAGCCAATGCCGGTGGCTCGCATTGCGGTTTGGAGGCCAACCAGAGGACCCCATCATGAGCCAGAAACTCAGCGACCACGCGCTGTCGATCCTGACCTTCGCCGCCTATCACTCGCTGGTCAGCGGCGAGGCGGTCACGCGCGTCGTTCTCGACGACGGCAAGGGACACAAGGCCGACTCGGCCGGTGTCGAGGAACTGGAAAAGGCCGGTCTTCTGAACGAGACCGGCGATCGCGGAACGCTGACGGACTCCGGCACGCAGCGTCTGGCCGGCCTGATCGAGGCCATCCGCCAGTCCGCCTGACAAAAAGGGCGGCCGGAGCCGCCCTTGAACCTCGTCCCTTCGGGGCGAGAGCCGGTCAGGCCGTGCGGCCGACTGCTGGAAGCGAGGCATCGGAGCCTCGGCGATAGATCAGAAGCGTCGCGACCAAGCCGCAAGCGCCGCCAAAGGCCATCCAGAGGCCGGGCGCGGCCTTGTTGCCGGTGGCCTCGATCATCCAGGTCGAAACAAGCGGCGTGAACCCGCCGAGCAGCGCGGTGGCCAGCGAATAGGCCAGCGAGAAGCCCGCCGTGCGCACGCTGGCCGGCACAATCTCGGTCAGCGCCACGACCATCGCGCCATTGTAGCTGCTGTAAAGGAAGGACAGCCACAAGAGGACGACCAGCATATGGCCGAAGGTCGCGTTCGCCACGAGCCAGGACAGGGCGGGATAGGCGGTGAGAATAGTCAGCGCCGAGAAGGTCAGGAGAAGAGGCTTGCGGCCGATCCGGTCCGACAGCGCGCCCATGACCGGCAGCCAGAACAGGTTGGACAGGGCCGTGCAGAAGGTGACGATCAGGCTGTCGGTTTCCGAGAGTTTCAGCACCGCCTTGCCGAAGGTCGGGGTGTAGACGGTGATCGTGTAGAAGGAGATGGTCGTCATGCCGACCATCAGCATCCCGAGCAGCACGATCCGCCAGTTGCGCGTCAGCGAAGCGAAGACCTCGCGCATGGCGGGGCGGTGCTTGCGCTGCTGAAACTCCTGCGTCTCCTCCAGCGAGCGCCGGATATAGAACAGGAAGGGCACGATCGCGCAGCCGATGAAGAAGGGCACGCGCCAGCCCCAGTCGCTCATGGCGGCCGGCGCCAGCATGTTGTTCAAGGCGTAGCCGATCGCGGCCGCGAACATGACGGCGACCTGCTGGCTGCCCGACTGCCAGGACACATAGAAGCCCTTGCGCCCCGGCGTCGCCATTTCGGCGAGATACACCGACACGCCGCCCAGCTCGACGCCCGCCGAGAAGCCCTGCAGCAGGCGGCCGACCAGCACCAGAAGCGGCGCTGCGAGCCCGATGGTCTCGTAGCCCGGCACGAAGGCGATCAGGATCGTGCCCGTCGCCATGATGCCGAGCGTGACGATCAGACCCTTGCGCCGCCCGATACTATCGACATAGGCGCCCAGAAAGATCGCGCCGAGCGGGCGCATCAGGAAGCCCGCGCCGAAGGTCATGAAGGTCAGCATCAGCGAGGCGAACTCGCTGCCGGCCGGAAAGAATGTCTTGGAGATATAGGACGCGTAGAATCCGAAGAGGAAGAAGTCGAACATCTCCAGGAAGTTGCCGCTCGTCACGCGCAACACGGTGGCGATCTTCGAGCTGGCGGGCCGAACGGGCGTCATGGCATCCTCTCTGGATGGCGGCGCCCAGGGTCGGACGCAGAGGTAGGAGGTGGCATCATCACGCCGCCCATCCGGGCACGGGGGCAGGTGCCTTCCTCCTTGGCTCGCGATGGAGCGTGCGGTCGTGTAGACGAAGAGCCGGCGGCTTACAATCGAATCTTCACGAGATTGTCAGAGCGTGCGCTCTTGCCAAATGGAAAACGCTTCGACCGCACTTTCGCGCTGGTGGCTTTCCGGCGATTGAAACTCCCCGACGCTACGCCTCGCCGGCGAAATCCTTCCGGCTGATGCCGTGGCGCTGGAGCTTGTCGTAGAAGGTCTTGCGGGGAATGCCGAGTGCCTCGATCGTCAGCTTCACGTCGCCGTTGTTCTCTTCCAGCGCCTCGCGGATCGCATCCGCCTCGAAGGCGTCCACGCGCTCGGGCAGGGTGAGGCCCGCGCGGGGGATTTCCGGCCGCGATGCCACATCGGCGATCCCGAGGGCGACGCGCTCGGCGAAATGCACGAGCTCGCGCACATTGCCCGGCCAGTCATGCTCGCGCAGATGCCGGATCACGCCCGGAGATATCGCGGGCGGCTCGCGGCGGAAGCGCTTGGCCGCACGCTCCAGAAAGGTCGCAAACAGAAGCGGCACGTCGTCCCCCCGCTCGCGCAGGGGCGGGATCTGCACGGTGACGACGTTCAGGCGGTAGAACAGATCCTCGCGGAAATAGGCGCGCGCTTCGGGCGCGCCGAGGTCGACCTTGGCGGCGGCCACCACACGCAGATCCACCGCGCGACGCTCGTTGGTGCCCAGCGGGTCGACCTCGCGCGTTTCCAGAACGCGCAGGAGCTTCACCTGAAGCGCTGCCGGCATGGACTCGATCTCGTCCAGAAACAGCGTGCCGCCGCTCGAATGCTCGATGCGCCCGACGCGGCGCTTGGCCGCGCCCGTGAACGCGCCGCTTTCATGGCCGAACAATTCGCTCTCGATCACGGTTTCGGGCAGCGCGCCGCAATTGAGCGCCACGAAGGGTTTGGGCGCGCGGCGGCTCCAATGGTGCAGGGCGCTCGCCACCACCTCCTTGCCCGAGCCGGTCTCGCCTTCCACCAGAACGTCCACATCCGCATCCGCGATCTGGCGGATCGTGTGACGTAGGCGCTGCATGGCGGGGCTTTCGCCGATCAGCGGCGCATCGCTCGCATCCACCTGCCGCGCCAGATCGCGCAGCCGCCGGTTTTCCAGAACCAGCCGCCGCTTCTCGCCGGCCCGCCGCACGGCATCCATCAGCCGCGCAGCCGAATAGGGCTTGGCGATGAAGTCGTAGACGCCCTCATGCAGGGCATCCACGGCGGTCGCGACATCGCCATGGCCGGTCACCAGGATCACCGGCAGGTCCGCGTCCATCGCGCGCAGGCGGCGGAACAGGTCCAGCCCGCTGAGGCCGGGCATCCGCAGATCGGTGACGACCACGCCTTCGAAGCCCTCGTCGATCGCAGCCAGAAGCGCTTCGCCCCGCTCGAAAAGAAGCGGGCTATAACCGGCCAGAAGCAGGGATTGTTCGTTGGCGGCGCGAATGTCGGCCTCGTCGTCCACGAAGGCGACGGGCAGGGGCGGCGTCTCGCTCATGCTGTGTTCCCTGTTTCATGGACCCATCGAAGCCGCGCCGTGAAGGTCGCACCTCGGCCCGGTTCGCTTGTCGCCGAAAGCTCGCCGCCCCATTCGGCGAGAATGTCACGCGAGATGACGAGGCCGAGGCCGAGTCCGCGCGGTTTGGCGGTGGAAAAGGGGATGAACAGGCGCGGCAGAACGGACGGGTCGATGCCCGGCCCGTTGTCGCCGACGCTGAGCGCGACCTCTTCGCCGTCCCGCCAGGCAGCCAGCACGATGCGCGCGCCCTCCGTCTCTGCCACGGCATCGAGCGCGTTCTGGAGTAGGTTCACCAGAACCTGTTCCAGACGGATCGGCTCGCCAAGCACGCTGAGGTTCCAAGCGTCGCCCTCGCGCACCAGATCGGCCGAGACGACCGAAAAGCGATTGTGCAGCAGCATTTGCGCGCCGTCCGCCGCCTCGCGCAGCGAGACGGGGCCGAGCGGCTGCGAGCCGCGCCGCGAGAAATTGCGCAGCGCCCCGGTGATCGAGCCGATGCGATCCGTAAGGCCCACCATGAGCTTCAGATTGTCGGCCGTGCGCTGTGTGTCGCCGCGCTCCAGAAACAGGCCGGCATTCTCGCCATAGGTGCGAATGGCCGTGAGTGGCTGGTTGATCTCGTGCGCCACGCCCGCCGCGATCTGCCCGAGGGTCGCCAGGCGCGCGGCCTGGTCCAGCTCCTCGCGCAACTCGCCCGCCCGCTGGTCGGCGCGTTCCCGCGCGTCCATGGCATCGCGCAGGCGGCGGTTCGTGTCCGCGATCTCGGCGGTGCGCTCGGCAACGCGGCGCTCCAGTTCGGCGGCCGTGGCGCGCAGGTCGGCCTGTCGCTGGTGCGAGCGGCGGCGGCGGCGCTGGAGCGCGATGCCGGGGCCGACCACCGCCAGCACGATCGCAAAGCCGACCAGCCGGCTGGAGCGCTGCGCCTCGTCCAGCACGTCTTCGGATAGCAGAAGAAGATAGAGCCGCCAGTTCAGGCTGGGGTCGCCGAGCGGGCGCTCCGATACGAAGACGGGAATCTCCCGGTTCGGCCCACTCGCCAAGCGGCCCTGCGTGCCGCCGCTCAAAGACAATTCGCTCAGCGGCGTCAGGGGCGCTTCGCCAAATTGCAGCGTTTCGCGAATGGCGTATCGCTTCTGCGGGGGGAGAGGTTGCAGCGTGTGAAAGCGCCAGTCCAGCCGGGTCGTCGCGAGGATCACGCCCGGCTCGTCGGTCGCGAAGACGATGTTGCCGCCGGCGCGCCATGTCTCTTCCACGGCGTCCAGCTCCATCTTCAGGACCACGACGCCGAGCGGCGCTTCGGCGCTGCCAACCCGGCGCGCGATATAGAGCCCCGGCCGGCGGCTGACCGAGCCCAGCGCATATTGCTCGGCTTGGCCGCCCGTGATGGATTCGGAGAAATAGCGGCGAAAGCGGTAGTCGTTGCCGATGAAGCTTTGCGGATCGGCATAATTGCTGGAGGCGATCGCCAGGCCCGTGCGCGCCACGAGATAGATCACGCTCGCGCCCGTCGTCGCCGCCAAGCCGTCCAGCCGGCGGTTTACGCGCTCGAGCATCGGCTTTGTCGGCTCGCGTAGAACCGCCAGCACTTCGGGGTCTTCGGCGAGCACGCTCGGGACGGCGCGCTGCTTGCCGATCTCGCTGCGCAGGACCGAAGCCGCGGCAGCCAGAGCGCTTTCGGATCGATCCGCCAACTGGCTGTCGGCGCTGCGCCGCCCGATCTCGCCCGCCGCCAGCCAAGCCACGACCAGAAGCGCGAATCCGCCCACCAGCGTCACGAGACGCATCACGGTCGGAGACGGACGAGGTGAAGCAGCATGGATCATCTTGTGCGGAATATCGCACAAGCGCCGGCAAAGGTTGAGTGAAAATCCGCACACGTCACGTAGCGCCCGCACTTCAAACGATTTAGAAAGCCTTGCGTTCCCGGCATGTCTGCCCTGCGCGGCATTTGGCACGGCGCTTGCAATGATGGTTTTCGAAAGGTTTGCGGATCGCGAGCCTTCACGACGCGGTCGGGATGAGCCGCGCGAAGAAACCTGTTTGGGAGGTATTCATGGCATCCATACCCGTGGTCGCGAGCGAGCCCGCTCCCCGCAAGCCGCTTTACGCGCAGCTCTACGTTCAGGTTCTGGCGGCGATCGCCGTCGGCATCCTGCTCGGCCATTTCTACCCGCAGACCGGCGAGGCGATGAAGCCGCTCGGCGATGCGTTCATCAAGCTCGTCAAGATGATCATCGCGCCGGTCATCTTCCTGACCATCGTCACCGGCATCGCCGGCATGAGCGATCTGAAGAAGGTCGGGCGCGTCGCCGGCAAGGCGATGCTCTACTTCCTCACCTTCTCGACCCTGGCGCTGATCATCGGCCTCATCGTCGGCAACGTGATCCAGCCGGGTGCGGGCCTCAACATCGACCCCGCCTCGCTCGACGGCAAGGCCGTCGCCGACTACGCCGTGAAGGCGCATGAGCAGACCGTCACGGGCTTCCTGCAGAACATCATCCCGACCACGATCGTCGGCGCCTTCTCCTCGGGCGACATTCTTCAGGTCCTCTTCTTCTCCGTCCTGTTCGGCCTCGCGCTCGGCATGGTCGGCGAGAAGGGCAAGCCGGTTCTCGACTTCTTCCAGGCCGTGTCGGCTCCGATGTTCAAGCTGGTCGGCATCCTGATGAAGGCCGCCCCGATCGGCGCCTTCGGCGCCATGGCCTTCACCATCGGCAAGTACGGCATCTCCTCGGTCGCCAATCTCGCCATGCTGATCGGCACCTTCTACATCACCGCCTTCCTGTTCGTGTTCGTCGTGCTCGGCGCGGTCTGCCGCTACAACGGCTTCTCGATTGTCGCGCTGGTCCGCTACATCAAGGAAGAGCTGCTGCTCGTCCTCGGCACGTCCTCTTCGGAAGCCGCTCTGCCTTCGCTCATGGAAAAGATGGAAGCGGCGGGCGCCAAGAAGTCGGTCGTCGGCCTCGTCATCCCGACCGGCTATTCGTTCAACCTCGACGGCACCAATATCTACATGACGCTGGCCGCGCTCTTCATCGCACAGGCCACCGGCATCCATCTCTCTCTGGGTGAGCAGGTTCTGCTGCTTCTCGTCGCCATGCTCTCTTCCAAGGGCGCGGCGGGCATCACGGGCGCCGGCTTCATCACGCTGGCCGCGACGCTCTCGGTGGTTCCCTCGGTTCCGGTTGCCGGCATGGCGCTGATCCTCGGTATCGACCGCTTCATGTCGGAATGCCGTGCGCTGACCAACCTCGTCGGCAATGCGGTCGCGACCCTCGTCGTCGCCCGCTGGGAAGGCGAGCTGGACACCGACCGTCTTCATGCCGCGCTCGCCGGCCACGCCAAGCCGCTCGGCCCGGCCACGGAAGAGACGGGTACGATCCAGGTCGTCCCGGCCGAGTAAGCCTCTGCTCTTGGAGCGATTGTGAGAAGCCCGCCCCGATCGATCG
>NZ_LDQA01000088.1 GCF_001475935.1 Aureimonas ureilytica | reverse complement strand
CTAGGCTCAGGACCTATTAATTTGTTTTGAGGCGTGGTTCAGTTAGGCATTGGAGGAACTTCCGATGGCCAAGCTGTTTCTGTTGAGCGAGCGCCAGATAGCGCGGATATCGCCGCACTTCCCGCTGTCCCATGGGGTACCGCGCGTCGACGACCGGCGGGTGGTGAGCGGCATCGTCTACGTGATCCGCAACGGCTTGCAGTGGAAGGACGCGCCGGCCGACTACGGGCCGCACAAGACCTTGTACAACCGCTTCATCCGCTGGTCGCGGCTTGGCGTCTTCAACCGCATCTTCGCCGCGCTTGCGGGTGAAGGATCAAGACCGGAGCGCATCATGATCGATGCCACGCATCTGAAGGCGCACCGCACGGCGGCGAGCCTGCTTAAAGGGGGGATGTTCCCAGACGTATCGGACGCACCAAGGGCGGCCTGAACTCCAAGCTGCACGCCGTCTGCGACGGACAGGGGCGTCCCCTCGTCATGACGCTCACCGAGGGCCAGACCAGCGACTATCGTGGCGCCCGCCTGATGCTGGCGCACTTGCCGCCCGCCAAGGAAATGCTGGCCGACAAGGGCTATGATGCCGACTGGCTGCGCCACGCGCTCGCCGAGCGCGGCATCGCCGCCTGCATTCCGTCACGGGCCAAGCGCAAGAACCCGGTCCCCCACGATCCCGTACTCTACAGGCAGCGCCACAGGATCGAGATCATGTTCGGCCGCCTCAAGGACTGGCGACGCATCGCCACCCGCTACGACCGATGCGCCCACACCTTCTTCTCAGCCATCTGCATCGCGGCCGCCGTCATCTTCTGGCTCTGATCAACGAGTCCTGACACTAGGCGAGCTCCCCGAACTCGGCACGCTCTGCCGACGCCACGTCGCCTCTCTTGCCGGCCTGGCGCCACATGCAAGGGAGAGCGGCACTTGGCGAGGGGCAAGGCGCATCTGGGGCGGGCGACGAAAGGTGCGTGAGGCTCTCTACATCGTGGCCCTTAGCGCTTCACGAAACGTGCCCGTCCTTAAAGAACGCCTTCGCCTCATGGGCAAGGGCCCAAACACGATCGCTAT
>NZ_LDQA01000087.1 GCF_001475935.1 Aureimonas ureilytica | reverse complement strand
ACGAAATTCCTGACAGTCCCCCATCCTTCCCGCGCAGGGGCCGACCCTGCCAGCGCATGCCCGACGATGCGCCCGTTCCGCTCTCATCGTCGGGATCGGGCGGATCGACTGCTTCCGCCTCCAGCGCGGCTTTGGCGGCGCGGATCCTCTCCAGCCGCCGCTACTTGTCGGCCATCCAGTCCAGTGTCTCGTCGCCGCGCTGGTCCGCGTCCAGTGCCCCATCCTCGCCCGCCTCCGCCTTGCGTGCCTGGTCGAGCCAGGCCTCGACCTCGGCGGCCAGCGCCGGCTCGCTTGTCTTCATCCGACCACAACTCATCGCCTTATGGCGCGAAGCGTTGGCCTTCATCTTTATCCCTTCGACGGCGACATGGACAAACCGGACCAGACCCGCCGCCCGGCACAGTCGCAGCACCTGCACGAACAGATCCGATAGAGCCATAAGGTGGCGCTTGCGGAAGTCGGCGATGGTACGGAAGTCCGGTCGGTTCAGCCCGGTCACCGCCATCACGTCGACCCGTTCCTCGCAAGCACGGGCAAGCTGGCGAGAGGAGTACAGGCCGCGGCTATACGGCAGCGCCACGACCACGCACGCCATCCGAGCAGCGATACAGCGATCGCAAGCTTCGCTCGCGACGCTGAGCCGGGTTCGGCATCAATCCGAAGACGGTGGCCAAGTGGCGCAAGCGTTAGACCTTGAAGGACATGAAGACCGGACTGAGGGAGCCGCGATCAACGACCCTGACTGAGTCCGAGGAGGCGATGGTCTTAGCGTTTCGACCACACGCTCGGCTGCCGTTGGATGACTGCCTCTACGCCTTGCAGCCAACGATCCCGCATCTGACCCGGTCAACGCTCCACCGGTGCCTCCAGCGGCATGGCATATTCAGATTGCCAGACGTCAACGGCGACAAGCCCCAACGTCAGCGCTTCAAACGTTATCCGATTGGCTTCTTTCATCTGGACATTGCCGAGGTGCAGACCGGCGAAGGCAAGCTCTTCCTGTTCGTGGCCATTGATCGGACAAGCAAATTCGCGGTCACGCAACTCGTCGACAAAGCTGGCAGATGGACGGCTTGGGAGTTCCTGACAGTCCCGTTCCTGGAACATTTGCTGCAAGCCGTGCCCTATCGGATCCGCACGATCCTGACCGAGTTCGCAGGATCAGAAATCGATCCGGCGAATCGTTTCCCCTGAGAACGGTCAGGTCGAGCGAATGAACCGCACGATCAAGGACGCGACCGTCAAACGCTTCCCCGACGAGAGCCACGATCAGCTTCGCACGCATCTCGCCGACTTCATGGCGGCCTACAACTTTGGCCGCCGACTGAAGACGCTCGGCGGTCTCACACCCTACGGATACATCGCCAGGATCTGGGCCTCAGAGCCAGACCGGTTCATCGTCAATCCGATCCACCAAATGCCGGGAATGAACACCTGAGTGCTTGAACATGACCAGACGCGCCGACGATCGAGGCGGTCCCGGCCGCGTGGACCCAGCAGAGGCAGAATTCCTGAAAATACGCCCCGCCCTGCGATCAACGCCCTGCTCATGCCGCGACGGCCTCTGCGGGCAGCGCGCCGAAGCGGCGTTGGCGGGTGGCGAAGTCGCGCAGCGCCTCCTTCAGATGCTCCGGCTGGAAGTCTGGCCAGAGCCGGGGCGTGAAGAGGAGTTCGGCATAGGCGCTCTCAAACAGGAGAAAGTCGCTGAGCCGCTGGTCGCCGCCCGTGCGCACGATCAGATCGACATCCGGCGCACCGGATGACACCAGCGCCGCAAAATCCTCGCGCGTCGTCTCGGCCGTCGCCTGCCGCGCGGCCTGGAGGATGGCATCGCGCGCCGAATAATCGAAGGCGATGCGAAGATGCAGCGCACTGGCTTTGGCGGAGCGGGCTTCGGCGGTTGCGATCGCGCGGCGCAGCGAGGCGGAGAGGCGGTCGCGCCGGCCGATTACGGTAAGCCGCACGCCGGACGCGGCGAGCGCGTCGATCTCCTCCGCGAGATAGGATTTCATGAGCGACATGAGAACGGCGACTTCCGGCGCCGGGCGCTGCCAATTGTCGCCCGAAAAGGCGTAGAGCGTCAGCGTGCCGACACCCATCTCCTTTGCCGCTTCCACGATCGGCCGGATGGCGCGCACGCCGGCGCGGTGGCCCTGGCTGCGCGACAGGCCGCGCTGCGTGGCCCAGCGCCCGTTGCCGTCCATGATCAGACCGAGGTGAATTCCGTTTTGGAAAGCGCTTTGCATTGCAAAGTCTCCGGTTAAATAAAAAGGGGAGGGGGTCAGGCGGGTTTGGGGGAGAGGTCGGTCTGGCCGCGCTTCGACGCGCTGGCGGCGTCGCGCACCACTTGTTCGAGAATGGCGAGATAGTCGAGAAAGCTCTTCCGGCCCTTCTCGGTCAGGAAGCAGGTCGTCACCGGCCGCTTGCCGCTGAAGCTCTTGTCGATGCGCACGAAGCCGGCCTCTTCCAGAACCTGGAGATGGCGGCTGAGATTGCCGTCCGTCAGGCCGCAGAGGCGCTTGAGATCGGCAAAGCCGAGACCCTTGGGTTGCCCGGCCAGCGAGGTCATGACGCCGAGCCGCGCCTTTTCGTGGATCACGCGGTCGAGCCCGTCATAGGCGAAGGGGGCGGACGTCTCAGAGCCCGGCATGGTCAGACCCCGAAGCGCGATGGATGACGAGGGCCAGAACGGTCTGGCCGATGGCGAAGGGCAGAGCCATGGCCCAGGGCGAGATCGTGGATTGGCCGGCCAGCATCATCATCACCGCAAAGCCGCAGACGAAGTACCAGGCCGCTGCCAGCATCGCGCCCCTCGGCAGGGACGGAGCGGCGGCAAACAGGCCGAGCCCAACCAGAACCTGCCACAGACCGGGGATCAGCCAGGCTTGATCGGGCGAGAAGCGGGCGATGATGGCGGCGAAGGCCGCCCCCGCAAAGCCGGCCGGCAGGAAGTGCTGGATCGCCTGATGCAGCATCGCGTCGGCCAGGCCGCCATGGGCGCGGCCGGTGCGCAGCACCATCTCCACCGCGATCAGCACCACGCAAAGAACGGCGGCGACGATCCACCCGACGAAGAAGGTGAGCGCCGTGGCGGGCGGAACCAGGAACTGAAGCCCGGCCGTCGCGAGCGCGATCCCGGCCGTGGCGGCCAGTGCCGTCGGGCCGAAGCCCCGGAACTCGGTTCCAGCCGCCATGCGGCGGCGGATCGCCTCGATGTCGGCCAGGGCCTCGTTCAGCTCGCGCATCCCAACCTCCAAGAGCTTTACATCGCAAAGTATACTGTGATGCCGAGAAATCGCAAGCCGCCTCGCGCGGGAAAACCCATCGGAGCCGTGAATCCCTCAGACGCCATCGATTCCGAAAATGAATTGGCCGGCCGGCGCGCCGTGCGGGAGAATCGCCCGCATGATCACGCATCGCTACCGCCTCTATATCGAACGCAGGGATGCGGACCGGAACATGGCCCGCTTCTACAGCCTGTCGATCGAGCCGAGCCTGTTCGGGGAAATCTGCCTCGTGCGCCGATGGGGGCGGATCGGCACGCACGGGCGTTCCATGACGCATCCTTGCGAAACCGAAGATGCCGCCGTGCTCCTCTTCCTCGACCTCCTGCGCCAGAAGCGTCAGCGCGGCTATGCCGCCTTGGGCAGCCCGTCGATGCGTTGCGCGGCGCCTGAGCGGATGCCGGGCGGGACGCAATGCCCTTCCGCCATAAGATAAACGGATCGTCGCCCGGAGGGACAAGCTTCGGTGGAGCTTTTGGCACTGACCTCGAACCGCGGCCCGGTTCGGTAGGTTGAGTGCAACTGCCCTCGGCTTATCTCTGGACGATGTGGAGGGCTGTGGCACTCGTGTCGTCTTGCGGATTTCCAGCGGGAGGCCGCGCCCGGCGTGGACCGAAGACCGCTATCCTCCCGTTTCCAGCCGGTAGCGGCTGCCGGGATAGAGAAGGCGCACGGTGGAGACGACGCCGGCCTCGCACCAGGTGCGACGGCGCACGAGGAGGCAGGGCTCCGACTTGGCGATGGCCAGAAGCTTGCACTCCCAAGGCGTGGCGCTGATCGCCTCGATGACCTGCTCGGCCCGCACGATGGGCGCGACGGCCGAGAGGTAGCTGTTGGGCGTGACGAGGGTGAAATCCTGCGCGCCATAATCCGGCGCAAAGCGCAGATGAACGAAGCGGTCCTCGATCTGGATCGGCAATTCGTCCTCGCGGTGGACGATTACCGAATGCGCCACCCGCGTTCCGGTCTCGACCTCCAGCACTTCGGCCAGTTCCGGTCCGCACACTTCCTCCTGCAGGAGGATGATCTGAGCCGAATGCGCGCCGCCCCGCGCGCCGATCTCGTCCGCGATATTGGGAACGCCCTGGAACAGCGAGCTGCGCTTCTTGGGCGCGACGAAGGAGCCCTTGCCCTGGATGCGCAGCAGCAGACCCTCGGTCGCGAGTTCCCGAAGGGCGCGGTTCACCGTCATCCGGCTCACGCCCAGCATCTCCACGAACTCGTTTTCCGAGGGCACGCGATGGCCCGCCGGCCATTCGCCCGACTCCACCCGGCCGCGCACATGGTCCTTCAGCGTCTCGTAGAGCGGGCGCTGCGGCTCGGACCGGCCCTCGCTGGCGTCTTCGATCGACAGGCTCGAACCCTCCCTTGGCGTCACGTCCCTCGGATATAAAGACAAGTTCGCACCGTTTCGCCAGAGCCGACTTGCAGCCGACCCAAAAATCAGCAATCTTGTATAGGCAACCTACCCGATCTTGGACCTGTCATGCGATCACCCACCTCGCGTTTCTTCTGTCCGATGGCGCTTCTGTCCCATGGCTGGGCGCGCGACGTCGGGATCGATATCGGGGCCGACGGACGCATCGCGGCGGTGACGTCCGGGTCGGTGTCGGCGACTGGCGAGCGACTGGCCGGGCCGGTGGTGCCCACGCTGTCGAACCTCCATTCGCACGCCTTTCAGCGCGCCATGGCGGGGCTGGCCGAGCGGGCGGGGCCTGGCGATGACAGCTTCTGGACTTGGCGCACGCAGATGTATCGCACGGTCGCGCTGATGCGCCCGGAGGATATCGAGGCGATCGCGGCCAAGCTCTATGTCGAGATGCTGAAGGGCGGCTTCTCGCGTGTCGCGGAGTTCCACTATCTCCACCATGGCGCGGGCGGCGTGGCCTATGGCGACCCCGCCGAAACCTCGCATCGCATCCTCGCTGCGGCAGCCACGGCTGGCATCGGCCTGACGCATCTGCCGGTCTTCTACGCCCATTCGAATTTCGGCGGCGCGGAGCCGGGCGAAGGGCAGCGGCCGTTTCTGCATGATGTCGACGGGTTCCTGGCGCTTCTCGACCGGCTCGCCCCGGCCTGCCGCGAGGCGGGCGCGACATTGGGTCTGGCTCTCCATTCGCTGCGCGCCGCCGCCCCCGGCGAGATCGCCGCTATCCTCGCGGCGGAGACGACGGCCGGACCGATCCACATTCACGTCGCCGAACAGGAGCGCGAAGTGGAGGATTGCCTTGCCTGGAGCGGTCGGCGGCCGGTGGAATGGTTGCTGAACGAGGTGAACGTGAACGAGCGCTGGTGCGCCATCCACGCCACGCATATGACGCCGGATGAGACGCAGCGCTTGGCCGCCTCCGGCGCGGTGGCGGGCCTGTGCCCCGCGACCGAAGCCAATCTCGGCGACGGCATCTTCCCCGCGACCGCCTTCCGGGCCGCCGGCGGCCGGCTCGGCATCGGCACCGACAGCCATGTGGCCACCAGCGTCGCGGAAGAACTGCGCCTTCTGGAATATGGACAGCGGCTGCGCGATCGACGCCGCAACCGCCTCGTCGCGGGGCCGGGCTCCTCGGCCGGGCGCACTCTGTTCGACGCGGCGCTGGCGGGCGGGGCGCAGGCCTGCGGCCTGGCCGAACACGGGCTCAGCATTGGCGCGCCCGCCGATTTCATCGTGCTGGACGGTGCCCATCCGTTCATCGCAGCCGCGATGGATGGGGGGGAGGGCGACACCATCCTCGACCGCTGGCTCTTTGCCGCCGCCGATGTGGTGCGCGATGTCGTGGTGGGCGGGCGCTTCGCGATCACCGAGCGCCGCCATGCAGCCGACGAGGCGATCGACGCCGCCTTTCTGCGCACGCTGCGGCGGCTGCAATGACCGGCGCGCTCATAGTTCATTCCGCCCTTTCAGGAGACCTGCGATGAGCCAAGTCCTGACCAATGCGCGCCTTGCGACCCTGGCCGAAGGTTCCGCCGGTCTCGGCCTCGTGGAGGACGGCGCGGTGATGATCGAGGATGGTCGCATCGCCTATGCCGGGCCACGCGCGGGGCTTCCCGTAAGCGAGGGCGCTGATGTCATCGATCTGGGCGGGCGCTGGGTCACACCGGCGCTGATCGACTGCCACACGCATCTGGTCCATGGCGGCAACCGCGCACGCGAGTTCGAGATGCGGCTGGCGGGCGCGAGCTACGAGGAGATCGCGCGGGCAGGCGGGGGCATCGTGTCCTCGCTGGCGGCCACGCGCGCGCTCTCCGTCGAGGCGCTGGTCGAGACGGCATTGCCCCGGCTGGACGCGCTGTTAGCCGAGGGCGTTTCGACAGTCGAAATTAAGTCCGGCTACGGGCTGGAGATCGAGGCCGAATGCCGGATGCTGGAAGCCGCGCGCCGGCTCGAAACTCTGCGCCCGGTGCGCGTGCGCACCAGCTGGCTCGCCGCCCATGCGCTGCCGCCCGAATACAAGGATCGCAAATCGGACTATCTCAGCGAAGTCGCGATCCCCGGCCTTCACGAGGCGCATCGGCGCGGGCTGGTGGATGCGGTCGATGGGTTCTGCGAGGGCATCGCCTTCTCGGCAGACGAGATGGCCGAGGTCTTCGAGGCCGCGCGCGCGCTCGGCCTGCCGGTGAAGCTCCATGCCGAGCAGTTGTCCCATGCCGGCGGCGCGGTGCTGGCCGCCCGCTATGGAGCCTTGTCGGCCGATCATCTGGAATATGCGACGGAGGCGGATGCGGCGGCGATGGCCGCGAGCGGCACGGTCGCCGTGCTCCTGCCCGGCGCTTACTACTTCATCCGCGAGACCGTGACGCCGCCGATAGATCTCTTCCGCCGTGCTGGAACGCACATGGCGCTCGCCACCGACTGCAATCCCGGAACCTCGCCGCTGACTTCGCTGCTCCTCACCATGAATATGGGCGCGACCCTGTTCCGCATGAATGTCGAGGAATGCCTCGCCGGCACGACGCGCGAGGCCGCGCGCGCGCTGGGGCTTCTGGCCGAGACGGGGACGATCGAGGCCGGCAAGTCGGCCGATCTCGCGGTTTGGGACGTCGAGAGCCCGGCGGAACTGGTCTACCGCATTGGCTTCAACCCGCTTCACGCCCGGTTCTTCAAAGGGGCCAAGGTTCTAAAAGAGAAAGGGATGCCCGCTTGAGCCTCGTGGAAACTCACCAGGGCTCGTCGCCCGTCATTCTCGGCCTGCCGCATACCGGCACCGAGGTTCCCGCCGGCATCTTCGCCCGGCTGAACGAGAACGGCCGGCTTCTCGCCGACACGGACTGGCATATCGAGCGCCTCTATGACGGGCTCCTGCCGGGTGCCACCACCGTGCGCGCCACGTTCCATCGCTATGTCATCGACGCCAATCGCGACCCCTCGGGCGCGAGCCTTTATCCCGGCCAGAACACGACCGGACTGGTGCCGCTGACCGATTTCGACGGCGTGCCGATCTGGCGCGAGGGCGAGGAGCCGGACGAGGCCGAGATCGCCCGGCGGCGGGACGAGTTTCACAAGCCCTATCACGAGGCGCTGGCGGGCGAGATCGCGCGCGTCAAGGCGCTGCACGGCTTCGCCATTCTCTACGACTGCCATTCGATCCGCTCCATCATCCCCTTCCTGTTCGAAGGCCGCTTGCCCGATTTCAACATCGGCACGGACAATGGCGCGACCTGCGCGCCCGAGATCGAACGCGTGGCGGCCGAGACCTGCGCGGCGGCGGAGGGCTACACCTCCATCCTCAACGGCCGCTTCAAGGGCGGCTGGACGACGCGCCATTATGGGCGGCCCGTCGATCAGGTCCACGCCATCCAGATGGAACTGGCGCAAGCGACCCATCTCGCCACCGAGGCTCCGCCCTTCGCCTATGACGACGCGCGCGCCCAGCCGCTGCGCGCGATCCTTTCCACGCTTCTCACCCGTATTGAGGCGCTCGGCGCCGGTTTGAAAGGTTGAACGCCATGTCGAACGCCAACCCGCGCCACAATGCGCGCACCGTGCGCGCCGCCACCGGCACGGAGCTTTCCGCCAAGAGCTGGCTGACGGAAGCCCCGTTGCGGATGCTCATGAACAATCTCGACCCGGACGTGGCCGAGAACCCGCACGAGCTGGTGGTCTATGGCGGCATCGGCCGCGCCGCCCGCACCTGGGACGATTTCGACCGCATCGTCTCGACGCTGCGCAGCCTGACCGAGGACGAGACGCTGCTGGTCCAATCGGGTAAGCCGGTTGGCGTCTTCCGCACACACAAGGACGCGCCGCGCGTCATCATCGCCAATTCCAACCTCGTGCCGCACTGGGCGACCTGGGACCATTTCAACGAGCTGGATAAGCGCGGATTGGCCATGTACGGCCAGATGACCGCCGGCTCCTGGATCTATATCGGCACGCAGGGCATCGTGCAGGGCACCTACGAGACCTTCGTGGAGGCCGGTCGTCAGCATTATCATGGCAGCCTCAGAGGCAAGTGGGTGCTGACCGGGGGCTTGGGCGGCATGGGCGGCGCGCAGCCGCTCGCCGCCGTCATGGCTGGCGCGTCCTGCCTCGCCATCGAGTGCAACCCGGACTCGATCGAGTTCCGCCTGCGCACCCGCTATCTCGACGAGAAGGCCGAAACGCTGGACGAGGCCATGGCGCTGATCGAACGCTGGACGGCGGCGGGCGAGGCCAAATCAGTGGGGCTGCTCGGCAATGCCGCCGAGATCCTGCCCGAGATGGTGAAGCGCGGCATCCGGCCCGACATCGTGACCGACCAGACCTCCGCGCACGATCCGATCAACGGCTATCTGCCCGCCGGCTGGACCATGGGCGAATGGCGCGCCAAGCGCGAAAGCGACCCCAAGGCGGTGGAGCGCGCGGCCCGCGCCTCCATGCGCACCCATGTCGAGGCCATGCTCGCCTTCCACCATGCCGGCGTGCCGACGCTCGACTATGGCAACAACATCCGGCAGGTGGCCAAGGACGAGGGGCTGGACAACGCCTTCGACTTCCCAGGCTTCGTGCCGGCCTATATCCGCCCGCTCTTCTGCCGCGGCGTCGGCCCGTTCCGCTGGGCGGCGCTCTCGGGCGACCCGGAGGATATCTACAAGACCGATGCCAAGGTGAAGGAGCTTCTGCCGGACAATCATCACCTCCACCGCTGGCTCGACATGGCGCGCGAGCGCATCGCCTTCCAGGGCCTGCCGGCGCGCATCTGCTGGGTGGGCCTCGGCGATCGCCACAAGCTCGGCCTCGCCTTCAACGAAATGGTGCGGAACGGCGAGCTGAAGGCGCCGGTCGTGATCGGTCGCGACCATCTGGATTCGGGCTCGGTCGCCTCGCCCAACCGCGAAACGGAAGCGATGAAGGACGGCTCGGACGCGGTGTCCGACTGGCCGCTTCTCAACGCGCTTCTCAACACCGCGAGCGGTGCCACTTGGGTCTCGCTGCATCATGGCGGCGGTGTGGGCATGGGCTTCTCGCAGCACTCGGGCATGGTGATCTGCGCCGACGGCACGGACGACGCCGCGCGCCGGCTGGAGCGCGTTCTCTGGAACGACCCCGGCACGGGCGTCATGCGCCATGCGGACGCGGGCTACGACATCGCCCTCGACTGCGCCCGCGAAAAGGGCCTGCGCCTGCCGGGTATTCTCGGCAACTGACGAGAGCCGGACACATCAGGGCCGGCGCTTCTCGCGTCGGCCTTTCCGATTCCAGGAGACAGATCGATGCGCCTTCTCAAAAGCGCCGAGCTCAAGCGCATGGCCTGGAAGAACGGCGGCGGCGAAACGGTGGAGGTCTTCGTGCATCCGCCGGGCGCCGGTCTGTCCGACTTCGACTGGCGCGTGTCCATGGCCCATGTCGCCGCCGATGGCCCCTTCTCGTGTTTCGAGGGGATTGACCGGACGCTGGCGCTTCTGGAGGGCGAGGGGATGCGCCTCGCGATCGAGGGGCAGGGCGAGGTGCTTCTGACGCCGGCCAGCCCGCCGCTGAGTTTCCCAGCCGACGTGCCGACACAGGCTGCGCTATCAGGCGGGCCGATCACCGATCTCAACGTCATGACCCGGCGCGGCGTGCTCCGGCATCAGGTCGAGCGGCTTGCCCTCGATGCGGGCGAGAGCCTGCACCTTTCGTCCCGACCCGCGCGATGGTGGCTCTTGCTTGCCACCGGCTCTCTCCGGATCGAAGCATCCGGCGAGGACGTTTCGCTCGCCGCCCATGACAGCTTGATGGGTGAGGGGGCTCTGCCGACCCTCGCGATCCACTCCGCCGACACGCCCGTGACGCTCTTCGCCATCACGATCGCACCCTGACGCAGCGCGGAGCGGTGTACGTCGGATTGTCCGCACCGTGGCCCTGCGGCCCCGCCCCTCGGCGTCTTGAGGCGTCCCGTCACGACGTCTCAAGACGCCGAGGGGCCGGGCCGGTGGAGCCGCGCAGGTCCAGGATATTGTGAAGGACGTGGCGGGTCGGGGCCGGCGGCGCGTCGGCGTCGATGGCCGCGAGCAGGACGCGCGCGCCCGTGCGCCCCAGTTCGAAACGCGGCTGGCGGATGGTGGAGAGGGTCGGGCGGCAGAAATCGGCGAATTCGATGCCGTCGAAGCCGAGCACGGACAAATCGTCCGGCACGCCAATCCCTGCGTCCTGAACCGTGTTGAGAAAGCCGATCGCGCTTTCATCCGACACGGCCATCACGGCGGTGGCGCGGCGCTCACTCGCGAGAAAGGCGCGCGCGGCCGCCGCGCCGTAGTCGAGCGAGAAATCGCCGCCCTCGGCCCGCGTCAGGCCGAGACCCGGACCCGCCGCCTCGAAGGCGCGCGCGAGGGCGCCCCAGCGCACGATCTCGTTGTAATTCTCGGCCGGTCCCGGAAGGTAGAGAATGTCGCGATGGCCGAGCGCGAAGAGCTGATGCAGCGCCCGCTCCATGCAGACGTCCTCGTCGGTCAGAACCGCGTGCGTGCCCTCCATGGCGGCGCAGAGCGAGACGAGCGGCAGGCCGGCGTCGAACACCGAGCGCCCGTCGGCGACGGCCACGAAATCCGACAGGAACACCGCGCCGTCGATCGTGCCCGAGAACATCATGTCCACGAGTTGCCGGCTGCGGTCCTGACCCTCGCTGTCCATATTGGCGAGCACCATGGCATAGCCGGCTGCGGACAACTCGGCGTCGAGCCCGCGTAGAACCTCCGCAAAGAACGGCGCGCTCCAGCGCTTGCGCGTGACCACGAGCACGGTGCGGCTGCGCTTGACGCGCAGCTGGCGCGCCGCCGCGTTGGGCGTATAGCCGAGCTTGGCGACGGCGGCCCGAACGCGCGCGCGCAATTCCGGGCGAACCTGTTCGGGGCTCGCCAGGGCGCGGCTGACCGTTGCCGTCGAAACGCCCGCCTCGCGCGCCACGTCGCCGATCCGTGCCGCGCGATTGTCTTTAACGTCCAAAATCGTGCTGCTCCGCAAAATCGAATTTCCCGAGACGATGCTTGTAACCGATTACACTGTCGAGTAGCATTGCATTTGTAATCGATTACATCAGTCGAACAAAGCCGTCTCTGGGAGGAGAGTCCATGTTGAAACTGATGCGAGGTGCCCTTTGGGGCGCCACGATGTCTTGCGCGCTCTTGTCGGGTGCTCAGGCGCAGGAGCCTTTGCGGGCCGAAGTCATGCATTGGTGGACCTCGGGCGGCGAGGCGGCCGGCGTGCGCGTCTTCGCCGATGCCTACCAACAAGCGGGCGGCACCTGGGTGGATGCGGCCATTGCCGGCGGATCGAACCTGCGCGCCGCCGCCATCAACCGCATCGTCGGCGGCCATCCGCCCACCTCCTCGCAGTTCAACACCGGCCGGCAGTTCGACGATCTCGTGGGGCAGGGGCTCCTGGTGGATCTCGACGCTGTGGCCATGCGCGAGAAATGGCGCGACGTGATGCCCGGTCCGATCGCGGACGCCGCCTCGCGCGAGGGAAAGTTCTACGCCGTGCCGGTGAATATCCACGGCCATAACTGGATGTTCTACAAGACCGAGACCTTCGAGAAGGCCGGCATCAGTCAAGCGCCCAAGAGCTTCGACGAATTCTTCGCGGATATGGACAAGCTGAAGGCCGCCGGCCTCACGCCCATCGCCTGGGGCGGAGAGCCCTGGCAGGAAGCGCTAGTGTTCGACGCGGTGCTGCTCAGCGAAGGCGGCAAGGACCTGTTTCTGAAGGTCTATCGCGACAAGGACGAAGCGGCCGTCCAGTCGGACGATTTCAAGCGCGTCGCCCGCACCTTCCACCGGATGCGCGATTATGTCGATGCCGGCGCGCCGGGGCGCAAATGGAACGACGCGGCCAATATGGTCATCACCGGCAAGGCGGGCGTGCAGATCATGGGCGACTGGGCCAAGGGCGACTTCATCGCGGCCGGCATGACGCCGGGCAAGGAAGCGGGCTGCGCGCTTCTGCCGGGCCAGGACGCCTATCTCATGGGCGGCGATGTCTTCGTCTTCCCCAAGCAGACCGGCGCGGCGGCCGCTACCGAGGCGCAAGAGCTTCTTGCCAAGACGCTGCTCGACCCCGCCACGCAGATCGCCTTCAACGAGAAGAAGGGCTCGATCCCGGTTCGCACCGATGTGGACGTATCGAAAATGGATGCCTGCGCGCAGCGCGGCGCGGCGCTGGTGAAGGACAAGGCCAACCAGATCCCCTCGATCAACTTCCTCGTCTCCGCCGACACGGTCGGCGCCTTGCAGGACACGATCACCTCCTATTTCAACGACCCGTCCGCGACCGACGAAGACTTCGCCGCCGACTTCGCCTCCGTGATCGGCGCCGCTCAGTAAGCCAAGGGTCGGGGCTGCGCGCCGCGCGGCTCCCCCCTGCCTGAACGCTCGAGAAAAGGAGGCCCGCCCATGGCGATGCGCATTCGGCGCTCGGCCGCTCCGGCGGTCGCGCTGTCCCCCACCATCCTCATCGTTCTTCTCGCCTATGTCGGGACGATGGGCTGGACGGTCTGGATGTCACTGACCAATTCCCGGCTCCTGCCGGTCAATACATTCGTCGGCACCCAGCAATATGAGCGCCTGTTCGGCGATCCGCGCTGGCTCGTCTCGCTTCAGAACATGGCGCTGTTCGGCGTCCTGTTCATCGGCTTCTGCCTCGCGCTCGGCTTTCTGCTCGCGGTCGCCATCGACCAGCGGGTGCGCGGCGAAGACGGGCTTCGCACCATCTTCCTCTATCCCCACGCCATGTCCTTCATCGTCACCGGCCTCGTGTGGCAATGGATGATGAACCCGACGCTCGGCATTCAGGAGGCGGTTCAGTCACTCGGCTGGACCAGTTTCCGCTTCGACTGGGTGGTTCGGCGCGACATGGCGATCTATGCCGTGGTGATCGCGGGCGTCTGGCAGTCGGCGGGCCTCGTCATGGCGCTGATGCTGGCGGGTCTGCGAGGTGTCGACGAAGACCTCTGGAAGGCGGCGCGCGTCGACGGCATTCCGCCCTGGCGGGTCTATACCTCCATCGTCCTGCCGCTGCTCAAGCCCATGATCATCACGTCGGTCGTGCTGCTCTCGATCGCGGTGGTGAAGGTCTACGATCTCGTGGTGGCGCTCACCAATGGCGGGCCGGGCACCGCGACGGCGGTGCCTGCCAAATACGTCATGGACTACTTGTTCGAGCGCCAGAATATCGGCCTGGCCGCTGCCGCCTCGACCGTCCTTCTCGTCACGGTCCTCTGCGTTCTCGCGCACTGGATCTACGCCGAATATTTTCGCAAAGAGCGGGGAGGCGCCTGATGACCACGCTCGATACGCTCTCGCCCGCCACGCTCGACCGGGCGGCCGACCATCGCGGCGCGCGGCCGCGTCGCCTCACGGCAGGCCGCGTCGGCCTCTACGCCTTCTTGAGCATCGCGGCGGCTTTCTTCCTTCTGCCGCTCTATATCATGGTGGTCACCTCGCTGAAGACGATGGACGAGGTGCGCCTTGCCAATATCTTCGCCTGGCCCTCCGACCCGAGCTTTCAGGCCTGGGTCACCGCCTGGTCCAGCGCCTGCACCGGGCTCGACTGTTCGGGCATCCAGGCCGGGTTCCTGAACTCGGTTAAGATCCTCATTCCCTCGGTCATCGCCTCGATCGCGCTCGGCTCCGTCACCGGCTATGCGCTCTCGCTCTGGCGGGTGCGTGGGGCGAACGTTCTGTTCGTCGTCCTGCTGCTCGGGGCCTTCATTCCCTATCAGATCTTCATCTATCCGCTGGTGCGCCTGTTCTCGGCTATCGGCATCTATGGCTCGCTGCCCGGCATTGTGCTCGTCCATGTCATTTTCGGCCTGCCGGTCATGACGCTCCTGTTCCGCAATTTCTATGCGGGGCTGCCGGCCGAGCTGTTCAAGGCGGCGCGTATCGACGGGGGCGGCTTCTGGCGCATCTTTCTCCACGTGATGCTGCCCATGTCCACGCCCATGCTGGTGGTCGCCGTGATCCTTCAGGTCACGGGCATCTGGAACGACTTCATCCTCGGCCTCGTCTTCGCCGGCCGCGAGAACCTGCCGATGACGGTGCAGCTCAACAATATCGTCAATTCGGCCCAGGGCGAGAAGCTCTACAACGTCAACATGGCGGCGACGATCCTCACGGCCCTCGTGCCGCTCGTCGTCTATCTCCTGTCCGGCCGCTGGTTCGTGCGGGGCATCGCAGCGGGGAGCGTGAAGGGATGATGATGTCCACGATCAAGGCGCCGAGCGTCGCGGTTCGCGAACTCGACATTCATTACGGCTCGCTCCGGGCCATCGACAAGCTCGACCTCGAAGTGCGCCAAGGCGAATTCCTCGTGCTGCTCGGCCCCTCCGGCTGCGGCAAGTCCACGCTGCTCAACGCCATCGCCGGGCTTCTCGACATCACCGACGGGCAGATCTGGATTTCGGGCCGCAACGTCACCTGGGCCGAGCCGAAGGATCGGGGCATCGGCATGGTGTTCCAGTCGTACGCGCTCTATCCGCGCATGAGCGTGGAGGACAATCTGTCCTTCGGCCTGCGCATGAACGGCACGTCCAAGGCCGAGATCGCCCAGCGCGTCGCGAGGGCGGCCAAGATGTTGCAACTGGAGCCCTATCTCAAGCGCAAGCCGGCCGAGCTGTCCGGCGGCCAGCGCCAGCGCGTCGCCATCGGCCGGGCCCTGGTGCGCGAGGTCGATGTCTTCCTGTTCGACGAGCCCTTGTCCAATCTCGACGCCAAGCTGCGCGCCGAACTGCGCGTCGAGATCAAGCGCCTGCACCAGAGCCTGGGCAATACGATGATCTATGTCACGCACGATCAGATCGAGGCGCTGACGCTGGCCGACCGGATCGTCGTGATGAAGGGGGGCGTGATCCAGCAGCTCGGCGGCCCGATCGAGGTCTATCAGAAGCCGGTGAACCGCTTCGTCGCCGGCTTCATCGGCTCGCCCGGCATGAACTTCCTCGAAGGCCGGCTGGAGAATGGTGCCTTCCGCACCGGCGATCAGGCCATTCCGCTGGCCGGATATGAGTTTGCCGGCGGCCCCGCGCCCTCGGGCGAGGCGAGCCTCGGCCTTCGCCCCGAGCATCTTCGTTTGGGCTCGGAGCCCGGCCCCGGTCTCGTGCCGGCCATGGGCGCGGTCGAGGTGGTCGAGCCCATGGGCGCGGACACGCTTCTCTGGACCCGGCTCGGCGGCCAGCCCATCGCCATCCGCACGGACGGGTCGAGCAGCCACCGCGTCGGCGATCCGCTGCCCTTCCTGATCGACCTGCCGCGCGCTTCGCTCTTCGGCCCGGACGGCGCGCGGCTCTAGAGCGCCGCCCTCTCACACCTGATCCCCGCTCGACGCCCGCGCCCCCTTCGGCGCGGGTCCGGCCCCGTGCGGCCCGATTTTCCCATCCCGATGTCCCCAAGGAGTGTCCCGATGACAACCCTCTCCATGCAGCTCTACTCCGCCCGCAACGCGCCACCGCTGGCCGATCAGCTGCGCGATCTCGCCGCGCTCGGCTATCAGGATGTCGAGTGCTTTCGCGGGCTTTACGACGATGTGCCGGCGCTCAAAGCCATACTGGACGAGAACGGGTTGACGGCCCGCAGCGGCCATTTCAGTGTCGATCTCCTGGAGGGCGAGTTCGACCGCACTGTTGAGATCGCGCGCACGCTCGGCAACGAGATCGTCGTTCTGCCCTATCTCCTGCCCGATAGCAGGCCATCGGACGCCGATGGCTGGAAGGCGTTCGGCGCGCGGGTCGGCGCGGTCGCGCGCCGGCTGAAGGGCGAGGGGCTGCGCACGGCCTGGCACAATCACGACTTCGAACTGCGCATGGTGGAAGGCGGCGGGCGGCCGCTCGACCATATTCTGGATGCCGACCCCGCGATCGAATGGGAGGCCGACCTTGCCTGGGTCGTGCGCGGCGGCGAAGATCCGGCCGCCTGGCTGCGCCGCTATGCCGGCCGCGTCGCCGCGCTCCATGTCAAGGACATCGCGCCCGCCGGCACCAAGACGGACGAGGACGGCTGGGCGGATGTGGGCGAAGGCACGCTCGACTGGTCCGCGCTCTGGCAGGACGGCAAGGCGGCGGGCGCGGACCTGATGGTCGCCGAACACGACAATCCCAGCGATTTCGGGCGTTTCGCCCGGACCACCATCCGCGCCTTCCAGCGCTTCGAAAACGGGAACTGACCCCATGGTGCAGCGTATCGGCCTCGTCGGATGCGGGGTCATTTCCGACATCTACCTGCGCAATGCCGCGCTCTTCCGCGACATCCGCTTCACCGCCTGCGCCGACATGCGGACCGAGGCGGCCGAGGCGCGTGCGGCTCAGTACGGGCTGCGCGCTCTGTCGCTGGACGAGCTCTATGCCAGCGACGAGGTGGACATCGTTCTCAACCTCACCAACCCGGATGCCCATGCCGGCGTCTCGCTGCGCGCGCTGGACAGCGGTAAGCATGTCTACACCGAGAAGCCGCTCGCGACCTCGCTGGAGGACGGGCGCGCCATCGTCGCGCTCGCCCGCGAAAAGGGGCTTCAGGTCGGCTCCGCGCCCGATACGATCCTCGGCCCCGGCTTGCAGGATTGCCGCCGCCTGATCGACGACGGCACGACGGGCCGGGTCATCTCGGGCGTTGCCACCATTATGTCGCGCGGCATGGAGCACTGGCATCCCGCGCCCGCCTTCTACTTCAAGCCGGGCGGCGGCCCGATCCTCGACATGGGGCCTTACTATGTTGGCGCGCTGGTGACGCTGCTCGGGCCTGTCGCCAAGGTCACGGCGGTCGGGCGCGTCGGCCTGCCCGAGCGCGTGGTGACGGCGGAGGGGCCGAATGTCGGCCAGCGCATCGAGGTGGAGGTGCCGACCACGGTTCACGCCGTCCTCTCCTTCGAGAGCGGCGCGCAGGTGACGCTGCTCGCCAGCTGGGACGTCTGGAAACACGCCCATCTGCCGATCGAACTGCATGGCGAGGCCGCCTCGCTGCGCGTGCCCGACCCCAACTTCTTCGGCGGGCGGATCGAGCGGGCGGAGAACCGCGACGAGTGGACCACCAGCGACACGGCCGACCGCTTCTTCGGACAGGCGAACTACCCCTTCGCCAAGCCGCTCTACGCCAATTATCGCGGCCTTGGCCTCGCCGAAATGGCGCGGGCGGTAGAGGGCGGCCGTCAAGCGCGCGTCAACGGCGAATGGGCGTTTCACGTTCTCGACGTGATGCTCGCCATCCTGCGCTCGGCGGATGAGGAGCGCGGCGTCGCCGTGGCGTCGCGCTGCGAGCGGCCCGAGCGCTTGAGCGATGAAGAGGCGCTGTCGCTGCTGAAACCCGCTGAGGCCTGAGCCGGATCGGCTTTCGCTGACAGATGGAACGTCCCGCCCTCGGCCTCAAGCGGACTGAGGGCGCGAAGCACCTGCTGGTGATGCTGACGGGGGAGGCCGTCCTATATGGCGCCACGTCCCGCGACTTGTCGGAAACGTCGCCGGCTCGACCGGCTTCAGGCCGCCGCGCGCCATCTCTGGGACGCGGGAGCGGGCTGGCGGGAGGCGTCGGCGGCCTGCTGCTCCGCCACGTATCTTTCGGCCAGGGCCTGGAGCTGGCTCCCGCTCTGGCCGGCTTCGACGCCCGCCAGGATCACGCGCGCCTCGCCTTCGTTGACATGGAAGATCGCCATGCGGTCTTCCAGCCGCGCCGCTTCCGACGACAATTGCTCGGCGGTGGCCGCCATCTCGCCGGCCGCGCCGGCATTGGCCTGCGTCACCTGATCCAGCTGGCCGATCGCCTGGTTGATCTGGTCGATGCCGACCGACTGCTCGCGGCAGGCCGCCGAGATTTCCGACACGAGTTCCGCCGTGCGCCGGATGTCAGGCACCAGCTTGTCCAGGCGCGCGCCCGCATCTTCCGCGACCACCAGCGTGCGCGACGACAGCGCTCCGATTTCGGATGCCGTCACCTGAGAGCGCTCGGCCAGCTTCCTGACCTCCGAGGCGACCACCGCAAAACCCTTGCCATGCTGCCCGGCCCGGGCCGCCTCGATGGCCGCGTTCAGGGCGAGAAGGTCGGTCTGACGGGCGATCTCCTGCACGAGAGCGATCTTCCCGGCGATCTCGCGCATGGCCTTGGTGGACTGCGCCACCGCCTCGCCCGTGGTGCCGGCATGTTCGGCGGCCCGCGCCGCGATCATCTCGGTGGTCGAGGCGTTTCCGGCGGTCTGGCGCACATTGGCGCTCATCTCTTCGATCGCGGCCGAGGCCTGCTCGCTGGCGGCCGCCTGTTCGGTCGAACCGGAGGACAGCTTCTGCGCCGTTGCGCAGGATTGCTGCGAGCCGGACGCCACCTGCATCGCCGCGCCCTGCACGGCATGGACCGTTCCCGCCAGACGAAGCCGCGTCTGGCACAGGCGCGTCAGGATATCGCCCAGCTCGTCGCGCCGCCCATGGACGATGCGGTGGGACAGGTCGCCGCTGGCGATCCGGTCCATGTTTTCGGTGAGCTGGCGCAGGCCGCTCGTGAGCGACAGAATGATCCAGCTTGCCAGCGCCGCGCCTAGAAGCGTCACCAGGGCGATACCCGCGACCAGCCAGAGCTGCATGGCGCCACTGCCCTCCGCCGGCGCGCCGGACAGGGTTCCGACGCTCAGCACATCAATACCACAGGTTGAAACGAGGATCAGGCCGAAACTGAGAGCGAGACGAGCTTTGATGGTGAGACGCATGGACGGATTGTTCCGGGAGGGACGCTTTGGGCGTTCGATAAAAGCTATCGCGAAAAGTTCCATGCTCGATTCTTGCACGGACTGCGAACGAAACCCGATCGCTTGGTTTGCACCTCATGAAAGGCAGCTCGCATATGCTAGGCATGTCTCGCCTTGCCTCGGGAGAGATCGTGGCCCTTCGCGCGGCGCCGATCTTGGCACCAAGCCCGGGCTTGAAACCGCAAGTGACGCGCTTTCCCGCCGGGCACGTCCTGCGCGTGTGCATTTGCGTCGTGTTGTTCCAGCGCGATTAAGTCGCCTTTGATAGTGCCCGGCTAAGCACCGGGAATACGGGTCCCATGTGGAGCACGGCCGGGAGCATTGAGTCGCTCCTCAGACACCGCGCTGCGAAAGACCCTGGCCCATGCAACCTCAGACGATCGTGTCCGGGGCATTCAGCCCCTGTCGGCGGTGTGGCAACGAGGTGGTGGTGCGGCGTATGGCCGAGCGCATCCATCGCCAGCTGACGCGCCCCTGCGACATCGGGGTCGTCCGGCCGGTCACGGTCGGGCTTAGCCTCGGCTATGCGACCGGACTGCTGTCGCAGGTGAGCCTCGACGATCTGATGCATCAGGCGGACGCGCGGTCCTACGCCGTCAAGCGCGGTGGTGGTGGCGTGCTTGGTCCCGGCGAGCGCGTCCATCGCCAGCCCGCCGCGACGCCCTCCCTCGGGCGGCGGGCTGTTGCGCGGTGACGCGAGCCGCTTTTCAGCGGCGCTGCCGGGCGAACACCGGCCTCTATCGAAGCGCTTGGCGTGCCCGGCCGCTCGTGTGATGGTCTCGGCTAAGCAGCCGGCCATTGCCTAGGAGCGGACGCGTGTGCCTAAGCTTGTGTGGCCCGCGATGGGGCAGCGAGAGAGGCGCCGTGGACACGTCATCGGCTCAGGGGATTTGGCCCGCCGGGGAAAGCGAGATGGCCCGGCGCGTGCGGGCTCACGACTGGGCGCAGACGCCGCTCGGAGCGATCGAGACCTGGCCGCAGAGCCTTCGGACGGCGCTCGACATGGTGCTCGCCATGCCTCGCCCCGCGACGCTCCTCTGGGGCCCCGAGCATGTCCAGATCTACAACGACGCCTATGTCACCATTGTTCGAACCCGGCATCCCGCCCTGCTGGGGCGCCCGGCGAGGGAGGGCTGGTCGGACGTCTACGACACGGCGTTGGCCCCCTTGCTGAAGATCACCCAGGCCGGGCAGGCGACGCGGCTCACCGACTTTCCCGTTCGACTCGAAGAATCGGACGGGCAGGTTGAAGAGCGCCTGTTCGACACCGACTGGTCGCCGGTTCCGGACGAATCCGGCCGGATCGTCGGCGCGCTTCAAACGCTGATCGAGACGACGGATCGGTTTCACGTGCAGACCGCCCTGCGCGAGAGCGAAGCACGGCACCGCCTCTTGATCGGGAGCTGGGCGCAGGCGGTCTGGGAAACCGACGCCGCGGGTGTGGTCGTGGCCGACAGTCCGAGCTGGCGCGCCCATACGGGCCAGAGCCTCGACGAATGGCTCGGCTATGGTTGGCTCGACGCGATCCATCCCGACGACCGCGCCTATGCCGAGCGACAATGGCGGGCGGCGATGGATGCGCGGGGGCTGGTGGATGCCGAATTTCGCCTGCGGTCCCCCGATGGCGGCTGGCGCTGGACCAATGTCCGCGCGGCCCCCGTGCTCGACGCGAAAGGGCGCATCGCGAAATGGGCTGGCATGAACATCGACATCGACGCACGCAAGCGAGCCGATGCGGTCCTGCGAGCGGGCGAGGAGCGGCACCGCGCAGACCTGGAACAGCGCATCCAGGAGGCGACAGCCGAATTGAAGGCCGGTCGCAATCTCCTTCAGGGCACTCTGGATGCCTCGACCGACATGATCCAGGTCTTCGAGGCGATGCGTGACGAGGCGGGCGAGATCGTCGATTTTCGCTGGGTGCTCAACAATCATACGTCCGAGAGCCGCTACGGGGAAGTGCGCGGCGAAAGCCTGCTGACGCGCAATCCCGGCGTCGTGGTCGAAGGAATTTTCGACGCCTTCAAACGCGTGACGCAAACGGGCCGCCCCGAGCAGGCCGAGCGCCATTATGTCCACGAGCAGTTCGACGGATGGTTCTACCAGTCGGTCGTGAAGCTGGGCGACGGCGTCGCCACGACGACGAAGGAGATCAGCGACTGGAAGACGGCGCAGGCCGAGTTGCTGCGCCTGAAGGAGGAGGCGGCGGCGACCCGGCTGCAAGGCAGCGAGGAGCGCTTCCGCTCCTTTGCCGAAAACTCGACCGACGCGCTCTGGATCGTCGACGCGCGAACGCGCCGGCTCGTCTATCTCAGCCCGGCCTTTGAACGCATCTGGGGCGAGCGCCGCGAGATCGTTCTCGACGATCTCTCGCGCTGGGTCGCATCGATCCATCCCGAGGATCGGAAGCGGGCTCTCGCCGCGCTGCCGGGCGCTCTCGCCGGCGACCATATCCAGATCGTCTATCGCATCCGGCGCTTCGACGACGGGCGCATCCGCTGGATTCAGGACAGGGGCTTTGCGATCCGCAGCCCCGCCGGCGAGATCACCCATGTCGGCGGCATCAGCCAGGACGTGACCGAGCACCGGGAAATGGCGGAGCAGCTTCGCCAGAACCAACGGCGGCTCTGGACGGTGATCGAGGGTATCCCCCAGCTCGTCTGGCGGTCCCGCGATTCCGGCCAGTGGACATGGGCGAGCCCGCAATGGTGCGACGTCACGGGCCAGACCCTTGCACAAAGCCAAGGTTACGGCTGGCTGGACGCGCTGCATCCCGAGGATCGCAGCCGAGCCCTGGCCGGCTGGGAGCGGGCCGATGGCTCCTCGCATCTCGACATGGAAACGCGTCTCTTCCATGCCGGAGAGGGGCGGTATCGCTGGTTTCAGACGCGCGCTCTTCCGGTGCGGGACGAAGCCGGGCAGATCGTGGAATGGCTCGGCACCTCCACCGAGATCGACGACATGCGCCAGCTTCGGGAGCGCCAACAGGTTCTCATGGCCGAACTCCAGCACCGGACGCGCAACCTCATCGGCGTGGTCCGCGCGGTCGCGGACCGCACGGCCGACGGCTCGAACGGCCTGCCGGATTTTCTCGCCCGGTTCCGTTCTCGGCTGGCGGCGCTGGCCCGCATCAACAGTCTCCTGTCCCGGCTCGACAGCGGCGAGCGGGTGACGTTCGACATCCTGCTTCGCACGGAACTCGAGGCGCGCGGATTCGCCGAAGACGGCCTGTCCGACCATATCCTGCTGGATGGACCCGAGGGCGTTTGCCTGCGCTCCGCAAGCGTGCAGACCTTCGCCCTCGCCATCCATGAATTGACCACCAACGCCGTCAAATACGGCGCGCTGTCGGGTGGAGCGGGCCGGCTCAATGTGACCTGGCGCGTTCATCGCAGCCAGGCCGCGCCGGATCGTCTCCAGGTCGAATGGAGCGAAACAGGCGTGGCGGATATGCCGGAGGACGGCGCTGAGGCGCAGGGCAGCGGCTATGGGCGCACGCTGATCGAGAAGGCGCTGCCCTACCAGCTGGGTGCCATCACGACCTACGAGCTTCGACCGGACGGCGTGCGCTGCACGATCGACCTGCCGCTTCACGCCGGCAATGGAAGGGACAGACGATGAGCCAGCTGTCGCAAGGCAAGCCCGCGCCATTCATCGACATGGCGGGCAAGACGGTCCTGATCGTGGAGGACGAGTTCCTCGTGGCCGACGATATGGCCCGTTATTTCGAGAGTTCGGGCGCCACCGTGCTCGGCCCCGTACCCACGCTCGCCGCCGCGTGGAGCATCGTCGCCAGGGAAGGGCCTCTCGACGGGGCTATCCTGGATATCAACCTTTTCGGCGAGCTGGTCTTTCCCTTGATCGACGCTCTGCGCCAGCGCGGTGTATGCTGCGTCCTGTCGACGGGCTACGACCACGCGATCGTCCCACCTGCCTACCGGACCCTTCCTTTCTGCCAGAAGCCGGTGGAGAGCGTCGACATCGCCCGCGTCTTGTTCGGATAAGACAGGTCCGTTTGGGAGGGCGATGCGAGCTCCTGCGCTGCCGCGAACGTCCCGCGGGTCTTTGCTGCCGCCTGATACGGGAAGCCCTCGACGAGGCAGGAATCAAGAATGCCGAACCGATGGCTCATCTGGCTGTGGACGCTGCCGCCATCATGGAAGCCACGGCGCGGAGAAACGCGGAGGCGGAACGCATCGAAAGTCTTCTCCCGTCCGGAAAGGTCGTGTCGATCATCCAAAGGCGGACGAAGAGGACCCGCGTTCCGACCGCATGTCGAACGATCCAAGTCACCCCCGAGAATCAGATCGGGTTCGCCTCGCCGGAGGGGGCACAATGCATGTCGTGAAGGAAGGGGCAAACAGTCCTGAAGTAACCCTCGGCTACCAACCGTCCGTTTTAAGCGCAACGCGGTTAGGAAAGGATGAAGCCCCGAGCACGAGATCGTTTATCGCCCGACAATATCGAGCGAGTTTCAGCAAGGATGCTGGTGTCGCTGGGTGACGCTTTGCAAAATCCAAGCAGCGGCAAGGCCTTGTGGAGGTTGGGCAAGGCAATACGATAAGATGACATTCGATTTCGGCGCGATATCTCACCGGGAAAACTTCGATTTGACTGCTTCGATAAGGCGCAAACCCGGCGAGGTCATGGAAGCGTTTCTCGAACCGAGCCCCGTTAAACGAAATTATTCCAGTCGGGCGACTTGACGCGCCAAAGCCGGGTTGGCGATACAGATGTCCTGTTCGCGACATCTCCCGCTCCGCGATCCGCGAGGGAGCGTCCATGTCTTCCTGCATGGGCGGCATCGGTTCCCTAGACCCTGACGGCTTGCGCCCCGGCGAGCCGGGCAGGCGATTGGCTGGATCGTGGAGCACATGTGAAAACACAAGGACATGCGTTTGCGGGTTTTGTTGGCGTTGTTCATTCTCGTGCCGATCGCGCAGGTCTTCGCTCAGGACCGCGATCCGTTCTATTTGGAGGGGCGGACCGATCTTCGCCTCGTTGCCTATCGCAGCCAGCATGCGACGCTGCCGGACGACAGCGATCGCCCCCTCAGGGCCAGCATGGACGGGGGCTTCGGGCAAACCCGACACACGCCGGAAGGCGATCTGCGTGAGCGCGAAGGCCCCGCGTATTTGCAAGGCGAGGACCAGTCGATCCAAGGCATGGTGAAGGCCAACGAGGTCGATGTAGCTGAGGTCGACGGTGTGCCCATGCTTCACGTGTCGCTCGGCAAGATGATCGTCCATCGGCCGGCCCAATGATGGTTTCGCCGCCTGCCGCACAGCCGCCCATCCCGGTCAAGACCCCAAGCTTTCCAACCCGCAGCCTTCTCAGAGACATAGGATTTCCGATGGTTCGCCGTCTTCTCACGACGACTGCCCTGGTCGCCGGCCTCGCCCTGCCCGCCTATGCCGAGGACCTTGTCCCCGAGCCGGCACCCGCCGGCACCGCGCAGGAGGCGGCGGCGCTTCGCGCGGCGCTGGCCGCCTATGTCACGGACGTTCCCTTCGAGAAAGGTATCCTGCGCGTCGAGCCCGATCCGATGGGCCAGCGCGTGACTCTGGACGCTGCGCCCTTCCTCAAGGCCGATCTGGGCATCGATGTGAAGGTCGCGCCCATCTCCCTCCTCGTCAGCCCGCGCGCGGACGGCGACTGGAACGTCTTCACCGGCGACCCGATCGCTTGGAAGTTCGACACCACCATCGCCGACACGCTTCAGAGCTTCGCCTACTCGCAGGGCGAGCAGAAGTTCAAGGGCGTCTTTGCGCCGAGCCTCTTCGCCTATCGCACGGCCGAGGGTTTTGCGCGCGACACCGTCAGCCTCCAGAACGAAGCGCTGAGCGACTCCAGCACGACGGTCGCGAACACCAAGCTGACGACGAGCGCGCGGCCGGGGCAGGCGGGCGGGGTCGATATCGATTTCCGACAGACGTTCACCGACTATGCTCAGACGGTTGGCTTTAAGGCGCCCCCGCCGGCGGAGGGTGAAGACGGGAGCGAGCATGCCGAGGCAGAGGCTACGGCCAACTCGCTCCTGATCAACATCGGCGTCAAGGCCAGCGAATTGGAAGCCATCGCCTCGGTCAAGGACGGGCGCAATGTCGAGGCGCGCGATCTCTACGTCCTCGTGCTCCGAAACATGCCGGCCTTCGCGGTAGATCAAAAGGCGACGCTCGCAGGTCCATTCGGGAAGGAACTGCGCGCGGCGCTGCTGAAGCTCATGCCGTTCTGGTCCTCGCTCGATGTCACCGTAAGCACACGCGACGCCGGATTCCAGTCCTCGTTCGGAGCCCTGCGGGTCGGCGAGGCGCGGCAGGTGACGCATATGACGGGCATTGCCGAGAATGCCGGGCTCGACACGGACTTTGCCCTCAAAGGCCTGTCAATCGACGGCCCGTTCCTGCCGCCCTGGGCCGCCCGCTTCGTGCCCAAGGAGGCCGCGCTCGGCCTGTCCGTCTCCGGCGTCGATCTGAAGACGCCAGCCGACCTCGCCATTCGAAATGCCGACTTCGCCGCCGACGAGCCCCTGTCGGAGGACGTGAAGGCCCGGATCATCCAGTCGTTCGACCCAGCGCGCATCAAGATCGCTCTGAAGCCGAGCACGTTGAGCGCCACCGATTTCAACCTGCATCTGTCGGGCGAGATGAATTTCGTGGACATGAACCCGGCCGCCACGCTGAACGTGCGCGCGGAAGGTCTCGAGAACACGATCAGCAGCTTGCAACGCGCCGCCGAGCAGGAGCCCGATCTGCATCAGGTCGTCGGCATGATTCAGATGGCGCAGGGGCTGGGCCGCAAGACCCCGGATGGGGACTGGGAGTGGGTGGTGGACGCTTCCGCCGACGGTTCGGTCTCCGTCAACGGCGCGGTGGTGAAGGGGCCCGATCCGGTGGTCGATCCCGAAGCGGACGAGGCTGATCCCGAGGCCGAGCCGAACGAGGGCGCAAGCGACGGCGCTCCGTCGAGCGACGGCGCGCAGTAAACGATGAGAGACCGCTTCGGCGGTTTCCGGCGCAGCGCGGGCGAGAGATGTTCGGTTCGCGTCGAGGCGTCAAATGCAGTGAAAGCGGGGTCGGCGTCGGCAACGACAGTGCGGATGAAAAGCACTGCCGATCCGGCCCGGCCCTTCTTCTACCGATCCTGATGCTTGGGGATCGCTTGGGATCGTCCGGCCTTTCCGGCGGCTATCGGCGACGTCTTCCGCGCGGGATAGGCCGCGGCTGCGTAACGCCGATCTGCGTCAACTGAAGACGATGGACAGCGATCCGACGCGCTTCGGTCGTGGTTTCTCAGACCCCACCTCGAAACCCCATGAAGCCTGGCAATATCTTGCAAGCCTCCGGGTGGGGGGCGAAGGTTGGCGACGAGGATCCAGGCCTCGGCGCTTGCGATGGTCTTCGGGAAGTCCCTGGCCAGCCTGCCGCAGCGGCCAGGTCAAGCTTCGCTCCACAGCCCATCTACGCGGCAGAACCTCGTAGCCCATGGCTCGATCGGAGCGCTTGATCATCCGGATCGTCCGCCGATCTATCTTGCGCAGCCGCCCCTTCAACGCGTCGCTGGCCTATGCGCCATCGGCGTCGATATGGCATAGCTTAGGAGAGCGATCGCGGATCGAGACGAGGACAGGGCAATCCTGGACGTCGGAACCGTACACGACAAGCCCGACCGTCAGACCGAGCGTATCGGTGACGATGTGGCGCTTGCGACGCTCGATCCTCTTCCCGGCATCGAAGCCCCCGATTTCCCACTGCGTTCGGTGATCTCGACGCTCTGGCTGCCGATGACGATTGCCGGCGGGAACGCCGCTCGGCCTTCCAGTTCCCGTGCTGCGCTGGTGAAATGGCCGCTGATCCTGCGCAGCCGGCCAGGGTTCCGCCAGAGGCGAAAAGAGCGCTGGACCGCCGTATCGGGCGCAAACTCGCGGGACAGCGGCGACCATGCGCAGCCGCTCGAGGCGAGACACAGGATGGCTGAGCCCCCTCGCCAAGGTCCGTTGTCCGCGAGCGACCGATCGGCCTTGGACCGGGAAGGAACGGCGCGGGCGGCGGCCCGCGCCAGCCGTTTCAGCCGACATTGATCCCGTATTCGGTCGCGGCCTTGGCGAGGCCACCGACATAGCCTTGGCCCACGGCCTTGAACTTCCAGTCCGGACCGTTGCGGTAAAGCTCGCCGAAGATCATCGCCGTTTCGGTCGAGGCGTCCTCGTCCAAATCGTAGATCGCCAGTTCCTTGCCGTCGGCCGCATTCAAGACGCGAATATAGGCGTCGCCGACCTGGCCGAAATTCTGCTTGCGCGTTTCGGCGTCGTGAATGGTCACGACGAAGGCGACCTTGACGGCGGCCGGGTCCAGCTTGGCGAGATCGATCTGGACGCGCTCGTCGTCGCCGTCACCTTCCCCCGTGCGGTTGTCGCCGGAATGGACCACCGCGCCATCGGGCGACTTGGCATTGTTGTAGAAGACGAAATGGGAGTCGGACAGCGCCTTGCCATTGTCTCCGAGGATGAAGACCGAGGCGTCAAGGTCGAAGGCCGCACCGTCCGTGACCTTGGGCTTCCAGCCGAGGCCGACCGTGACGGCCGTCAGGCCCGGGGCCTCCTTCGATAGGGAGACGTTGCCACCCTTGCTGAGTGAAACTGCCATGCGAAATTCCTTGTTGCTGGAGGCCGGGCCCTCGGGAGGAGCACCGGCGCAGTCGGAGGCCGAGGAGCGTCAGCCGCGATCAGTTCGCATTGAGCCCATATTGGGCCGCCATCGCCTTCAGGCCGCCGGCATAGCCTTCGCCGACGGCGCGGAATTTCCATTCGCCATTGTGGCGGTAGACCTCGCCGAAGATCATCGCGGTCTGCGTCGAGTAGTCCTCGTTTAGATCGTAGCGCGTGATCTCGCGGCCGGTCGCGGCATCCACGATGCGGATGAAGGAGCCGCCGACTTGGCCGAAATTCTGCGAACGCGCCTGCGCCTCATGGATCGTCACAGTGAAGGCGATGCGCGCGGCCTCGCTGGGCAGGGCCTTTAGATCGACCGTCAGAACCTCGTCGTCGCCATCCCCTTGGCCGGTCTTGTTGTCGCCGGTGTGGATAACGGCCCCGTCGGGCGACTTAAGGTTGTTGTAGAAGACGAAATGGCTCTCCGACAAAGCGCGTCCGTCAGCATTGAGCACGAAGGCCGAGGAGTCGAGATCGAAGTCGCGCCCGTCGGTGCGCTTGGGGTCCCAACCGAGCCCGACCGCGATCTTCACGAGAGACGGCACTTCCTTGGACAGCGAGATATTGCCGCCCTTGCCGAGACTGATCGACATGCTTCCTCCTTTTTGGATTTCGTTGTTCCGCGGGGGCCTGCCCCGCAGTCAGACGTCGAACTGCGCGGGGTCGAGGTCCAGAAGGTGGCAGATTTCGCGCACCACCTTTTTTTCGTCCGCGTCGAACGTGCCGTCCGAACCGCCGATGATGCAGACGAGACGAACGAGCACGTTGGCCGCCGCCGCGTCGTCCTTGATCAGCGCGATGCGCCGCACGGCCTCGATGCGGCCGAACTCGTAATCGACCTCGAACGTATCGGCGATCGAGGAGAACGAGGTGAGCACCGCCTTGGTCTCGAACACGTTCATCTCAGGCGAAACGCGCATGAAGTTCAGCATCTTGCGCTTCTCCTCACCGGAGATCGTGCCGTCCGCCGAGGCCAGCCAGGCGCAGCCGCCCGTCAGCGCGTCGAGCATCTTCTGGTTCTGAAAGCGCTTCAGCGTGTCGCCGGCCTGTTTGCGAAGCTCTTCGCCGCGTTCGCGCAGCCATCCCAATGCCATCTGTTTCCCCTTGGGTCTCGTCGTTCACTCGCAGAGCGAGTGGTGTTCTATTTGGAGCCGGCTGTCCAGCGCATCCCCCAGCCATAGGCCCGGTCCATCTCCGACGCTCCTTCGAAATATCGAACCTCGCGGCTGACGCGGATGTCCCCGCCGACATTCTCCAGAAGGCCGATCGCGCAGAGGCCGAGGCCGCTGCCCTCGTCCAGCCGCACCTCGACCGGTGGCTGGTTGGCCACGCCGATCGTTACGACGCCGTCGGTCGCGGCCCAATTGGGGACGCCGTCATAGATAAAGGCGTAGACGAGAACCCGGCGAATACGAGACCATTGCGCGCCGGCCACATGCAGCCATTCGCCCTCGGCCGCGTCGCCTGAGCGATCATCGCCGGCCAGCTTGATGAAAGGCGGCTGGTCGAGGCTGCCGAACCGCTTTCCCAACGCCTGAACCGCGCCCTTGCTGCCGTCGGCCAGTTCGTAGAGGCAGGCGAGATCGAGATCGATCGCGCCATTGGCGCGGGCGGAGGCGCCGAACAGGCCCCGCTTGGGCGCCGCGCCCCGGTTCCAGTTCAAATTGACCGCAATCGTGCCGAACGACCCCGAGCCCTTCTTGAGATCGATCGTCGGGCGCGCCTTGCTGAGCGAGACCTTGGAGAGGCTGATGGGCGGAGGGGGAGGTGGAGCAG
>NZ_LDQA01000086.1 GCF_001475935.1 Aureimonas ureilytica | reverse complement strand
TATACGAGACACGGCCATGGCGGCCTGATCTTCAACCCGCCGCCCCACACGAAATTCCTGACAGTCCCTGGGCCTCCGACCCGCCAGCCAAGCTGTCGACCATCGAACGGAACTGGCCCTTCCGGAACATCCGCATCACCTCGAACCCGCGAATGGCATTGTGCGCCGTCTTGCGCGACGTGAACCCTCGCACCGGACGGATCCGCTGCTTCAGTTTCCCGTGGTCTGACTCCAGCCTGTTATTGAGGAATTTCACCTGCCGATGCTGGCAGGTCGGCGACAGGCGACCTTCCTTGCGCAACGAGGTGATCGCCTCGTTGTAGGCGCGGTTCAGTCCATCGGAGGGCGCTCGGGAAGGGTAAGTGCACTTGAGACAATAGGGTGGCCTTACGGCTTTCGATCTAATGACACCGAAGGGCTTGCAGCAGACATTCGCGGGAAGCGGTTTTAACGTCAGCAACGGGGCCGAGAGTGGAACGGCCGCTTTCCTCAGGCTGCCGCCCAAAAGCTGACGGTCACCTCTCGGCCCTGTCACGCCGTCCGTTTTGCAGTTGACTTGGGTGGAATGCGGCGTCAAGCGCAGCGAGACCTACAACGTGCGCTTGGCCTGCGCGCATCTGGTCCACGACCCGACAGACAACAATCCCCCGAATCTGCCAGCGCTGTCACATTCTGCACGACATGGCCGAACACATCCGGCGGCATTAAGCCAACTGGCTCAAACACGCGGCGATGGGCGACCGTCTTCGACGGACCCTACGAGGCGTTAGGGCCCAGAAAGAGCCGGCGTATCGCTCTCGATCTGTTCAGCTTCCAAATCGGCCGTCGGTTGTAGCACCGGAACGAGATGAGGCCGGATTGTAGTGGCGAAATCCTCCTCTTTGATCTCGTCGTTCACGAGGTCAAGGATCAGACCCAGGATTTCATCGTCCGTGAGGTCGAGCTCCAAGTCGTTGAGATCGAGAAACAATTCGCAGCAGAACGCCGCGGTACGCTTGTTGGCGTCGTGAAAGGCATGAGCCTTCGCTATTCCGAAGCACACCATCGACGCGATCGTCGCCGCGTCGAGGCTGTCGTCAAAGGAGTAGCGCTGCTCGGCCCGGTAAACGGCAGACTCGAGGAGTCCTCGGTCCTTGATGCCTTCCAACCCAACGCCGGTGTCGTCGAGCACCGTGTTGTGCTGCTCGATCACCTGCTCAACGGTGAGAAAGATCATCAGCGATGGGCCAGCGCCATCATGAGGCCCCTACGCTTCTCCAAAAGACGTTGCGCGCGTGCCCGAACCAAGTCGTCCGAAGCGTGCTCGATCGTGCCGAGTCGAGCGTCAGGAAGGATATCCTTGGCAGCGTCGCGCTCGATCGCCCGCGCCACCTTAGCCGGGTCGATCTTCCCGCTGGTGACGTTCAGCTTCATCTCACCGACCGCAGGGCCGCGCGTGACGAAGCCCATTGAGCCATCGCGCGAGCGAATGCGGCGCTGAGGTCTCGGGTCGTTCTTCTCTTCTGCGCTCATGATCGATCTCCTGGTTCAGAATATAGTCCACATTCAACTTCGAAGCGAGTCGGCAGGTTCTGTTGCGAATAGCGATCTGGGATGCGAGCCTGGGAGCTGAAGGCAGTTTAATTCGAGAGTGTGCGGCATGAGTTTGGCGTTCAAAGGCCGATATTTCGCTCGCGACATCATCCTGTTGTGCATGCGCTAGTACTGCCGATACGCGCTGAGCTGTCGCGACCTCGTGGAGATGTTGGCCCTAGCCGAGACAGAGCCGTCCGCAACAGCTTCGCGGTCCTCCTCTGCGGTCCGGTCCCCGACTGCGCCGGCGATGCTGGCCAGCCCCGTCCCGACTGATCGGGTGGCTGCGGGGATTGGCTCCGCAAGCTCGAACACCTAGATTGGAGGCGAACGTGAAGATCGACGGACTCCAGATCGCCAAGGCCCTCAAGACTGCCGGCATCGACCAAGACAAGGCCGACGACCTCGCACAGGAACTCGCCGACGCCGACGACAACGCGGAGAAAGACATGGCCTCTCTCGAAGATCTCGATGCCATCAACGCCCGCTCCGATGCGCGCATCGAGGCCAGCTATGCACGCATCGAGGCCGCCATCAATCGCCAGATCGTCTGGACCGTCGCTACGTACGCGGCAGCAGCTGCCATCATCATTGCCGCTATGAAGCTCTAACGAGGACCGGAAGCCGGCTTCGGCGGGCTTCCCTGTTCGCCACGCCTTCCTTCAGCTCGGCGCCACACGCGCGCGGAAGTGATCATGGTCGTCGCCGTCTGCGCTTCCGAAAAACTCTACCGTGCATCCGGGCCTTCATGCACGCGAGTGCCTGTCAGTGCTTGATCCAATCGAGTGTTGCGTCGAGGCAGAGGATACCTATGGAAGCCGAAGGCGGTTTTCTCGTATCGGGTGGCGCCAGCCATGCGCGTGAAGGATTGCGATCCCAAGAGCTCAGAGCCCTTCAGGGGCGTAGGGCAACAGCAACCAAAGCTCGGCCCGAAGGGCTACACCTATATCGCTTGTCAGAGCTTCACGATGGCAACAATCGCGATCGTAAAGAGGAAGGCGATACCGGCGATCCAGACTCTCTGGCGGTGAAGGGCGGCCTTGATGCGTGCATCGGAGCGGGCGCTGATGGCATCGAGGTCCTTGAGCGAGACCATGTCTTTCTCCGCGTTGTCGTAGGCGTCTGCGAACTCGATAGCGCTTGATCAGAAACCCGCCGATCGAGCCCATCGATGCCAAGGCGACGCCGAAGAGACAGACAAAATCAGCGGATCGACGTCGGTTACATCGTAGGCCACATGTACGCACTCCGATTGTAGCGCGAACGCAGATCGAAGACGAGAGATGCAGACATGGGCGCCTGGACCCTACTGGCTCCCTGCTTGGGCGTTTACAGTGATTGGCAGCGGTGTTCGCATAAGGAGCTCGCAGCGCTGCGGCTTGCCGGTAAAGCGCACGGTGCGGGAGCAAGCAGCGAGCCGGTCGCTGTTATCTTTGTAAAGAGTGTGCATAGCATTTAGCCGATCACTGTAGTCCATGTTTTCAACACACAGCAACGTCCACCCCGCTTACCAAAGATTGATCTGCCTGGTGGCGAACGCAGCAAGATAAGAGCCGCCCGGTAGGATGGCTGCCGCCAAAGGATACAATACAAAGCCTGCCAGCAACATTTCCGCAGCGACGATCCACAGCGTCCAATTATGACTCTTGCGCTCCCTAGCACCCTCAACAAGCGTCTGAAGAAAGCGAAGCTCCTCCCGCAAGCTGCTGGACGTATCTTTCAGGCTCTGAGCGGTCGGACGCAGGCTTTTTCCCACATCCTCCGCCACGCTGCGTGACAGCACCGACGACAGATCGCTCCGATGGCCGGGGAGGTTGGCCAGCGCCTCGACGGTAAGGCTGTGCCCTCGAACAATCTCACGGAGATCGATCAGCTCCTCCCGGCTATCGGGCGGCAGCTTGAGATTTTCGATCAGAGTCAGGACCTTCTCCATTCTCTGATTCAGATAATCCTGCCTTTGAAACAGAATGTTCAAGGGGTTCGCGCTCTCTGTCGAAACGCTCGATGCCTGCTCTGTAAGCTGATCGCTCGTCCCTGCCGTCCCCGTCATTCTGCCTTCACAGCTCCCACCCAAGCTCGATCTCACGGCTCTTCTCGTACTGGCTCTCCAGCGTCTGCGCCACACTCTTGTCGGCCTGCACTTCGCTCATGAGGCCAAGCTCGCCCCAACGTTCACGCAGGCCCTGCTCGAGCACCGATCCCGGCTCGATCGTGCGCGCGAGGTCGATCCGTTCCGTGAGAAGCGCCTGACGCGCGTCGTCCCCGCGCCATCCCGGGGTCACACTCGCCTCACGATTGTTCACCTCGTTCCATGTGAGAAGGAAGCGATCCGCTTGGATGCGGGGATCGAGACGCGCCGCGCTTTCCCGTATGATGCCAGCGCTCAGGGCCTCTGCACGGGACGAACCACGCAGATCCTGAAGCGCGGACCGTGTTGCACTGTCATGATGCAGTGCCGAGCGCAGCTGGTCGTGCGCTCCCGGCTGAAGCCCATCCAAGGCAGCGCCAGCCTCTGCCAGCGCGCGGGCGTCACTGGCCAGGGGCTCCAGACCGCGCTCCAGGGCCGGGCGCATGACGTCATGCAAGCGCGCCCAGCACGCTAGGGCCTCCAGAAGCGGCGTCGAAGCCGGGTTCCCTAACGACGACAGCGACGCGCTAAAGGCGGGCATGGCTGGGAAGCTCGGTGACTCTGCGAAGCTCAGTGGCAGGAAGCTCGGCAAACCCTGCCCTTCTTCCGGTCCCCGCTGGCCACTCAACCAGGACAACTCGAACCGCGAGGGCTCGAAGCGCGGCATACAATCCAGGGGCTCCTGCATTGCGGCAGGAGAGGTGCTGGCCACGGCCTCATCGACGCCTTGCGACCAAGCTGCGGCGGGCGGCGAGAGAGGCAGGATTGGCAACGGTAGGGAGCGTTCCGGGTCCGCGCTCTGATGTGGCTCCAGCGGCAGAGGCGACACCATACGTTGGTAATCGGCCAGCACGCGCTGTTCCTCCCGCTGTTGACGATAGGTCGTGTCGACGTCGCGCACGGTCTCCAGAAGACCCAGTTCCCAGGTGGCCCGCGAGACCGTGTGAACGTCTCGCCAGTTTGCCCCGAGCGCATCGCGAACGGTCTGTGAGAGACCGGCCAAGCGCGGCTCGTGATCGGGGTCGGCGAGGTTCGGGCCGATCGCCACGACGAGCGAGGGCGCGATCACGTCCGCGACCCGTTCGGCATAGTCGTGGAGACCCTGCGAGGTGACATAGCGCGTCAGCTCGTTCTCCGCGGTGTGGAAGGCCGAGCGACGGGCACTGCCTTCATGGTTCATGGAAGCGGAATGGTCCTGCACATGCTGGAGACGGTTCAGAGGCTGGCGAAGGTCGTCGTGCGGTTCCAGAGAGGCCGCCTGCGTGGCGTCGCGATAGCGGGCGGGCGTATCGACATGGATCTGCTGCGCAGCGTCCTGCGGGCCGTTCTGGGCAAGGAACGAGGCGGCATAGGCTTTGACCTGTTCCAGCACCTCGGACGGGTGCGGCAGACCGCGCTGCTCGAGGAAGGTCTCGAAGCGACCGGCGGGGCTCGCGGCGAGCGCAATCCGGGCGTCCAGGGCTTGCCTGGCCTCAGCATAATCGGGCGTCTTGCGGAAGTCGATCGAGGTGTCCTTTAGCGTCTCGCGCGACAGGCGGTTCATGGCCTGATCGGGCGTCGCCAGCTGCTCGGCGCCGGGACGGGTGAACACATCGAGCGGAATGTGGAAGGTGACGTCCTCGCGGTGGCGGCTGAGCGAGACGTAGCTGAGCTGGGCGTCCATCATCGCCCCGGCGACGACGTGAACGCGGTCGTAGGTGGAGCCCTGGGATTTGTGGATCGTCATGGCGTAGCCGTGGTCGATGTTGTTGTAGCCCTCGCGTGTGATCGCGACCGGCTCGGCGCGATCTGGAAGGCTGACGACGAGACCCTTCGAGCCGACGCTCTCGACATGGCCGATCGAGCCGTTGCGAACGCCGAGTGTGCGGTCGTTCTCGAGGAAGAGAACGCGGTCGCCGGGGGCGAACTCGCGCGGTCCCCGCGCCGTCGCAAAGGTCTCCCCGCCGGTCAGTCCGCCGTCGAGCTTGATCGAGGCGCGCGCCATCGCGTTGAGGTCGAGAACGTCGCGATTGGTGTGGGCGAGAATGACCACATCGGCGCCGGCGCGGCGATCGTGGTCCCAACCCTTGATGGCGGCCTCCAGCGCGCCGGCTCGCGCGTCGTGGAATTGGAACGTGTCGTTGCCCTTGTAGATGTCCATGGCCGAGCGCGCTTCGCCCGCTCCGAACAGGACGCTGGCGCGCGCATGGTCCTCGCGTTCCTGGCGGCGAACTTCGGTGAGTTCGACATAGCCGACCTCGGAGGCGATGGAGCGGAAGGCCGCGCCCGCCTCGATGGGCTGGAGCTGGCGCGCATCGCCGACGAGCAGCACCTTGGCGCCGAAACCGTCGAGCTGCGCCATGACGCGCGCCATCTGAGCGGAGGCCACCATGCCCGCCTCATCGATCACGAAGACGTCGCCACGCAAGAGCTGATCGTAGCCGCCCGCCCAGGCATTCTCCCAGGATGCCAGAGTGCGGCTTTCGATGCCCGACGACTGCTGGAGATTGTCGGCCGCCTTGCCGGCGAGAGCGGCGCCGTAAACGCCTGCGCCCGCCGCTGAATAGATCTCGTTGACGGCGGCCATGACAGTGGATTTGCCCGCGCCGGCGATACCGACCATGACGCCGATCCCCTCGTCGCGGGTGAGGCGATCCACGGCGGCTTTCTGCTCGGGCGTGTAGGTGAAGCCCTGACGCTCCTGGGCGCGCGAAAGCGCGGCCTCACGAGTGACCTGATCGACCTCGAAGCCGCGATCGGCGTGGCGGTTCAGCGTGGCCCTGAGCATGGCGGCCTCGCGCTCCAGAACGGCCTCCGTAGTGAAGCGCTCGCCCTGGACGACGCGGTTGGTCTCGGGGTCGTGGATCTGGGCCTGGATCGTGACCAGTTCGGGCAGCATTCCGATGCGGTTCATGAGCCCTTGGAAGTCGTGGCCCTCCCCCATGTAGCGATGCACGACGCGGGCGATGTCGCGGGTCGAGAAGGTCGACTGCTCGCGGGTGATGTGCTCCAGCGCGAGGGAGGGGTTCTCTTCGAAGCGGGCGAAGGTCGCGGCGCGGTCGGCGGCGTCCCTGGCGGGCACCTGATGCTCGGGTCCGAACTGGCGCATGTGCTCGGTCTTGCCGCGATGCTGGGTCGGCAGAATGTCGGTGATGCCGCGATCCTCGAAGGAGCGGTGATCGACGGTGATGTCGTGACCGGCGAGCGCCAGCGCCTGGTTCATCTCGGAGCCCCAAGCGGCGCGCATCTCGTAGAGTTCGTCCTTCGACCCCGACCACTTCTCGTAGACGACAGCGCCGCGCTGGGTGCGCAGCGGCTCGCCTTCCTCATCGCGGGCGATCACGGCCTTTGGCCCAAAGCCCTGTTCGGTCAGGGGCCGGACGGTCGAGAGGATGTGGACATGGGGATTGTGCTCGCGTCCGGGCGGGACGTGGATGGCCCAATCGGCGACCCGTCCCCTGGCGGTCAGGTGCTCTTCGACGAAGGCGCGCACGAGGGCGATCTGCTGGTCCTGAGTCAGCTCGACGGGCAGGGCGAGGGTGAGTTCTGTGGCGTATTTGGCGTCGTAGCGCTTCTCGCCTCTCTCGACCTTGTTCCAGAGCTCCTGCGAGGCGTTGATCGCATCCGGGCCGACGAGGCGCGAGCCATCCTGACCCGGTGCATCAGAACCGGCGGCAAAGCCGAGTTGATTACGAACCCATTCCGGCGCGTCCGCTGGAATGGCGAGTTCGGAATGCACGGTGCCCTGGCGCCTGGAATAGTCCTGAGTCTCACCGAAATGTTGAGAATACATGGCGACGTTGTGACGATAAGCGGCGGCCGCAACAGCGGAATGCCCTGATCCTCCCGAGATGACCGTCTGACGGAAGTGATAGATCGCCACGCCGAACCGATCGTCATGCCAAAGGCGCCCTTCTGAGCGCCGCTATGGATCTCTGGCAGGGCCTGTTGCGAAAAGCAACAGGTAATTGCGCTGTTTGCTCCTGCAACCAGATGCTCAAGAGCCCGCTGCGCGGTCCGCTTGAAGCCGGTCGCTCCGCTCCGGAGAGGCCGATAGGAGGGGTGCGGGAGGCGAACACAGCGGGTCGCGGGCGGCGCTGCGGAGGTCACGAACGCAAGGGACGCCGCCCGCGACGGAGCCCCGAACTCGGCATCCGAGGTCGGACGATCCCAGGCGCTGGATCGAGCCATCGATCGCGCCGGATGGGCCCGAAACCGCGCAGCGGTGAGGGCACGGGAGAAGTGATAGGGGTTTGGGGAAAGAGGAGGAGGGAACCGTCCCTCTTTCCCCAAAAGCAAGCGTCGAGGAGAGGATGCCTCCCCTCCTCAAGTGTCCCGTTCAGGAGCTGCAGTCCCTGCCTCATCGGCGCGGACGAGCAGGTTGGGTCGGATCGCCGAAACGGTCCCGTCAGGCTCGGCCCGAAGATGAGCCGAACGCTGTCTGGCTCACACGTGAGCGTGGTCCCATCGGCCCTCGTTGCCTGCCTGGAAGACGAAGCCTTGCGGCAAGCGACGCATCGGACTCGATGCCTCCAGCCAAGACGCCATCGACGTGTCAGATCCCGCGATCCTGCAGGCGGCTTTCGAGATGGGTGTAAGCGCATGGCCAGCGTTCTAGCCCTTGCCACCGACGCCGACGGCCGCATCCGGTCAAACGAGCTGGGACTCCCGTTCCCGCATCTACGCTTCCTGTTGGAGCGCTGGATGAAGAAGGGGTCGATCCCTTTGCGGGACGTCGTGGAGGGCATGCTCCACACCGCTGGCCGAGACGACGATCCGGAAGCGGTGGGACGCCTCGCCGCCTTGATAAAGGCGGCCCTTGGCCCGAACAGAGATGGCCCCGAAACGATACCGGCTCGAGAGGACGAGAAGGCTGCGTTACGCGGGGCGGCAGGGCGTTGGGTCGAGGCGAGAATGCGCACCCGGAAAAAGCACCGGGAGGCAAAACAGAGCGAGCCTCGTCTGGCCGCCGGACTGGCAGCGGCCGCCGAGGTTTTTTGCCCGCTCCAGCCGCTGCGACACTGAACGCGCTTCCTCGTCCCGATACGCCTGAGAAGTCGACCGGCCGGGATCGCTCACCGTGGCCCGACTGGGGCCGCGTCGCGATGATATTGGAGCTTGGAGCGGCTACGGCTGCGGTACTGCTTCCTGATCGCGCGGTGCTCGCCGGGGTTCAGAAGCTCGTAGCCCTTCGCCGTCATCCGGTGCACCCAGGTCGTCTCCAGTGCCAGCGCTTCCTCACGCGAGAACGCCTCGCCCAGCTGCTTGAACATCGGTCCTGTGCCTTGGTTCAGATACGTCGCGATCCTCTTGATCCGGCGAAACATCAGCTGCGTATCGGCGGGACGATCGGAGGGATCGGCCAGACGCGCCTCCAGCTTCGGTAGCAGACTGACGCTCGAACGGTGCTGCTGCCAGCGGCGCTCCAGACAGGTCGTCATGCCGACATAGAACGGCGTCCCATCCGGATTGCAGATGGCATAGACCCAGTGTGTCGGCGCATAGGGATCGGGGGCGTCGCGGAACGTGCTCAGCTGGCTCTCGAGACCCATCGCAGAGGCGCACAGACGCGCATGGCGCAGCGAGCGCAGATCCTCCTCATCGAACAACAAGCCGGCATCCACCGACAGATCCTCGATCGCGAGTTCGCAGGTTTCCGCAAAGGGCAAACGGGGCATGGGTCTCTCTCCTCTTGGGCGAAGTCCCCCTCCCCTTCCCTTCCTCGTCCTCTGGTCCACAGCGCTCCAATACGGGCGCAAACCTCGGCCTCGACGACAGGAGCTTGTCGGTCGAGATGACTGAGGGCCGATGTTGCGGCGAGCGGTTCAAGGGCTTGCTGAAAAACTGATTCGCCGCCTCCTTCGTCGTGCGAGTTTGCGAGAGATAGAATTCGAGGGTTTGACCACCGTCGCCGATGGCTCGGTAGAGATACGTCCAATCGCTTCAGACCTTCGTAGGTCTCGTCGGCGTACCCGGTCTTGGTCTGCAGAGGCTTGCACAACTGGACGCGGCGGTCGAGCTCGGGCGCGAAGTGCTGAAACCATCTGTAGCTGGTCGTGTCATCCAGCGATAGATCGCGCTCGACCATCATCTCCTCAAGGTCGCGATAGCCGAGGACGTAGCGGCAATACCAGCCCAGACAGAGCGGGATGATATCGGGCGCGAAGTGCCGGCGTTTGACGCCAAACTCCTGCTGCCGACCCTCTGATTGAACCGCCTTCAATTTCAAGGCTCGCACCACAGATCGCCATTCGCAACAGATGGGGTATTCGGCTTTGGCGCCCTGTTCTTCGCTGCTGTGACGGGTGGAGGTGCTGCGCTTCGAGCTGATGGATAACGTGGTCTGGATCGGATCCCAGCCACAGGCATCAGCGAGGGAAGCGCAGCATGCGGTACTATGCGGGTTTGGACGTCTCGGTAAAAGAGACGAGTGTCTGCATTCTGGACGAGACGGGTCGGGTCTGCCTGGAGCGCAAGGTGGCGAGCGACCCGGCCGATCTGGCTCTGGTGCTTCAGGACCCGCGCTGGCCGCTGCACCGGGTCGGGCTGGAAGCTGGCCCCTTGTCACAATGGCTGCATGCCGGTCTCGGCCAGGTTGGCCTACCTGTCATCTGCATCGAAACGCGTCCTGCCACAGCCTTTCTGAATGCACGCGTGACAAACACAGATCACCCCGATGCACGACGCCTGACACA
>NZ_LDQA01000085.1 GCF_001475935.1 Aureimonas ureilytica | reverse complement strand
GGAGAGGCGAAGGTCCGTAGGCTCCGTTGGCTCATCGTACCTACTGGTACGGTCAGGTCTCGCCACAGTTCGAGCTGCGTCGTTCATTCCGATCCCATCATGGGAGGGCCCACCCGGGTCGATCCCGAAGAGAAGCATGATCCGCAAGGGATCACGCATCAGCCAGGACGAGACATCAGCTCGGAGCGCTTGACCTCAACACGCCGAATAGAGAAGAGCCCCACCGTCCGCATACGAACCTTGGGGAACTGACCCCAGCCGAGTTCGCGGATCAACTCAGAAGAGCCCGATAACTCCCATGACGCCTGGTCTAAAAAAATTTGGGCTAGGACCAATCAAGCGGCCAGCGGCACCGTGTGGTCCGGCAACCAGGAGAGAAACACCTCCTCGCCGGGGGCACGCAGGCGGGCGTCACGGTTCTGAGCGAAGATTTTCAGTCGCAGGCCGTCCGCAGCTTCCGCTTCGTAGGTGATTGCCGTTCCCGAATAGATCGAAGCCGAGATGACGGCCCGGATCCGGTTCGCAACCTGGTGCTGCGTGCCTGTTTGAGGATCGGACGCGTCCCGGATTTCGATCTTCTCGGGCCGCACGGCGAGGGTCACGGCCTGGCCGACAGGCGGCAAGCTGATCGCGCTTGCGATCCGTTGCCCATGCGCAACTACCGTCCCATCTGCATTCACCCTCCCCTCGAGAAGGTTGGTGTCGCCTAGGAATTCAGCCGCGAAGCGGTTCACGGGGCGCTCGTAGACTTCGGTCGGCGCGCCGATCTGGACGATGCGGCCGCGATCGAGGATCGCCACCTTGTCCGACAGGGTCAGCGCTTCTTCCTGATCGTGGGTCACGAAGATCGTGGTCAGCCCGCTCTCGCGCTGGATGCGCACGAGCTCAACCTGCATCTCCTGTCGCAGACGGCGGTCGAGCGCGGACAGCGGCTCGTCGAGCAGAAGGACGCTCGGACGGGTGACGATGGCGCGGGCGAGCGCCACGCGCTGCTGCTGGCCGCCTGAGAGCTGTTTGGGCTTGCGGTCACCCATGCCGGGCAGGCGTACCATCTCCAGGGCCTGGGCCACCTCCCGCCGCGCAGCCTCGCCCTTGATGCCGCGCCGCGCCAAGCCGAACGCCACGTTGTCGGCGACGCTCATATGCGGAAACAGCGCATAGGACTGGAACACCATGCCGATGTTGCGCGCCCAGACCGGGACGTTCGTGACGTCCGTGCTGCCGATCGTGACCGTGCCGCGATCGGGCGTGACGAAGCCGGCGATGATGCGCAGAAGCGTCGTCTTGCCCGAGCCGGACGGGCCGAGAAGGCTTGTGAAGGAGCCCTCTGGAAAATGCGTGGAGATGTCCGTCAGGACGTCCACTTTTCCGTAGCTCTTCGCCACTGCGGATACGTTAACGGCGGTCACGGGGCGCTCCTGGTCTGGCGAAGAGGGAGAAGAGAAGGAAGAGCATCATCGATCCTCCGAGGAGGATCGTGCAGATCGCGTTGATCTCGGGCGTGAAGCCTTTGCGGATCGCCGAATAGATCTCGACCGGCAGGGTCGAGAAGCCGGGCGTCGCGAGGAAGTAGGAGACGACGAACTGGTCGAGCGAGACGGCGAAGGCGAAGAGGGCCGCGCCGACGATGCTGGGTAGAAGCAGCGGAAGCGTTACTCGGAAGAAGGCCGAGACCGGCCGGGAGCCGAGACTCATGGCCGCCTCCTCCAGGTCGGTGCGGATCGTCGTCAGACCCGTGCCGACGACGAGCACGACATACGGAATGGCGAGCGCGACATGGCCGATCAGGATGGCATGGAAGCCGCGCCCGATGCCGGTCCAGAAGAAGAAGACCAGCATGGCCGTGCCCGTGATCAGCCAGGGAATGGCGATCGGCGGCAGGAGCAGGAGGCGCAGCCAAGTCTTGCCCCGGAACTCGCGCCGCGACAGCGCGACGGCAGCGAGAGTTCCAAGGCTCGTCGCGATGGCCGACGTGATCAGCGCGATGAAGACGCTGTTCCAACTGGAGCGCAGCAGCTTAGCGTTGCTCGCCAGCGCTTCGTACCAGTGGGTCGTGAACTGGAAGGGCAGCGCGTAGAGCGGCGACTCGTTGAAGCCCATCATCATCAACACCGCGATCGGCAGGTAGAGAAAGACGAGGACGGCAATGAGATAAGTACGGGCGGCGAATGTCACGGATCCCTCCTCAGACGGCCGCGTTGCGGCGCAGGACGCCGGAGAATGTGGCGAAGATCGCCAGCACCACGGCCAGGATGGTGAAGGACAGGGCAGCGCCGAGCGGCCAGTTGAAGGCGGCGGTGAACTGCTCCTCGATAACCGTGCCGAGCGTAACGCCGCGGGTACCCCCGAGAATGCGTGGCTCCATGAAGGCACCGATGACCGGCACAAAGATCAGGATCGAGCCCGAGATCAGACCAGGGGCGGCAAGCGGCACGAGGATCTTGAAGAGGGTCGTCCACCAACGAGCGCCCAGGCTCTCGGCCGCCTCCAGGATCGAGTCGTCGATGGCGAGCAGGGCCACGTAGCAGGTTAGCACCATGTAGGGCAGATAGCCGTGCACGAGACCGAGCACGATCGCCGGCAGCGAGTAAAGGAAGCCGGTCGAGGGGGCATCGGCCCAGATGACGCGGATCGCGCTGTCGAGGAAGCCGCCCTCCCGGATCACCATGGTCCAGGAGAAAACGCGCACGAGACCGTTGGTCCAGAAGGGCAGAATCACGAGGATGAGCAACGTCTCACGCACCCGGCCCGACGTTGCGCGCACCAGGGCCAGCGCGGTGAAGAAACCAAGAACCGCGCAGATCGCCGTTGTCCAGAGCCCGATCAGGAGCGAGGTCCAAGCAACGCCGACGAGATAGGGCTGATCGACGAAGGCACGGTAGTTCTTGAGCGTGAAGAAGACCTCCTTCCTACCCATCGGCGTGCCGCTGAGAAAGCTGAAGGTCAGCATCGCGCCGAGCGGCAGGATGACGGCGAGGGTCAACCAGGCATAAGTCGGCATGAGCATGGCGACTGTTGCCACCCATGGCGGCAGTCGCCTGCCGTTGGTCCGAGCCGCGACATCGTCGCGGCTCGGGGCGGCACCGGGACCGATTGCGGTCTCAGCCGGCATAGGAGGCTTTCACTTCCTGCCAGAGATTGCTGAAGGCCTCGCGCCGCTCGTCGGGCTGTGGTGCCATGATCGTCATGGTCTCCAGATATCTGGGATCGTGGACCTTGCGGTTGAGATCGTCGGCGGGGAGCTTGTCCATGGCAGCGCTGTTGGCAGAGGCAGGCGCGCCGACCTTGGTCGCCCACTCGAAGTAGAAATCCGGATCAATCATGTAATTGATAAAAGCGAGCGCGTTTTCCTTGTTCTCGCTCGTTGCGGGAATGGCCAGCGTGTCGAGCCAGCCGACGGCCCCTTCCTTCGGCACCACGAATTCCACCGGGAGCTTGAAGTTTCGCTTGGACCGGACCGAGGCGCCGGACCAGTAGATAGAGAGGTCGAATTCGCCAGCCGAGAAGGCCTTGTTCCACTGGTCCTCGCTGGTCCAGATCGTCTTCACATTAGGCTTCAGGGCCTTCAGCCAGTCGCCGACGCGCTTTAGGTCCTTCGGATCGTTCATGTTCTGGCCAGTCATGAAGGCACCGATGGCGACCGCCGTCACCGCGTCGTCGAAGAGGCCGACCTTGCCGGCATAGGCGGGGTCGGCGAGCGCGCCGTAGCTGTCGGGTTTGGGCCTGCCATCGCGCACCGCCAGCGCGTTCATGCCCCAGACCCAGGGAACGCCGTAATGCTTGCCGTCTTCCGTGAAGTTCGGGTTGTCTGAGAGCTTAGCCGGCACGCCAGCCGTGTTAGGAACCTTGGAGAAATCGACGGCGTCGAGCAGATCCTCGGCGGTAGCCTGCTGGGTGCGGGCGCTGTTGACGACGACGACGTCGTATGCGCCCGGATTGGTCCTGAGCTTCGTCAGCATCTCGGACTCGGCGTTGTAGTAGTCGTGGACCACCTCGATGCCGGTCTTCTGCTTGAACGCCTCCACCGCCCATTTCTCGTCGGTGCCGTAGCCTTGCCAGTTGAGGACGGTGACGGTGCCCGCCGCGCGCGCCGGGCTGACGAGCGCACCGAAGCTCGTTGTTGCCAGCGCCCCAGCACCCATAATAGTCAAAAAATCGCGTCTGTTAGGCTGCATGCTGGTTACTCCCAATTGAAGAGGCTCGAGGTGATGGGATCGTATGCGTGTGCAGCCGCCGGGGTCGCCGTCGTGAAAGAGCGACGAACCGTGCCGCGTGCTGTTCGTCAGGCCGAGCGGCGAAGCTCCTTCACGACGATGTCGCCGTCGATGAGGATGGCCTCGTCGTCGAGGAAGAGGGAGCAGCCGCGCATCGGGATGTCGAGATGGCAGGCCGTGTCGTTGGGGCCGCCCAGCTCGTTGTTGGGGCCGGTCGAGAACATGACGTTGCCCCAAAAGGAGCGCGGCTCCATGCCCATGCCGCCGGGGAATTCGCCCGGCACCAGCCCGTGCCACTTGGCATTGGGGTTCATGCCCCAGCCGACATGGCTCATGCCCATGCCGCGCGGATCGTTGAACCCGTCCATGTAGGATTTGACGAGTTCGGCCTCGAGCCCGCCCCGGATGTCGCGCACCCAGCCCTTCTCGATCGTGTAGGTGATGGGCTCGCGCACATAGATGTTCTGCGGCAGGAGGATGTCGCCGGGCGCGACCACGATCTGCCCGTCCACCCCGTCATCGTCGCCGCCGGTGAAGACGAAGCCGGAGGGCCAATGGTCCCAGCGGCCCGGCTCGTCGGTGCAGGCATATTCGGTGACGGTCGGATAAGTGTTCAGCTTGTAGGTGACGTCGGTGCCGTGGCGCGAGGTAATGCGCATGACCTTGGCCTTGGCGAGGATCTCGCCTGCGATCTCGACCTTCTCGCGCAGCTCCTTGGTAGGCAGCATGCGCGCCAAAAGCTCGGGCGGCTCGACCGCCGTCAGGATGCGCGTGCCCGCCGCCTGGATGGCGAACTGCTCGGGGCTGAACAGGAGAAACACGCAGTCGATCAGCATGTCGCATTGCTTCAACGCCTCCACGGCGTCCGGCAGGGCGGCAAGGCCGGTGACGCCGACATTCCAGCCACCGGTCGGCAGGGGGGCGGGAAGGCGCATATGGTACATGCGCGCGCCCAGCCGCTGGCCGGCGGCCATGAAGGCGTCGGCATAGTCGAGCCGGTCGGCCCCTTGCGTCAGCACCACGAGCTTTTCGCCCTCGTGGACGCCCGACATCTTGAGCTGATGCAGGCAGATTTCGGTGAAGCTCGCGTGATCCATGTCCGGTCTCCTGATGTCTGAAGGGTCTTCGGTCTCAAACGGGTCGGTGGTCGGTGCCCGCCGCCGCGCCGACGCGGGCGAGAGCCTCCAGCGTCTCGTCCAGCGAGACGACGTCGCCGTATTTGGCGTCGATATCGAAGAGGTTGGCCTCGTGCGGGCCCTCGTGCCGATCTCCGACGCAATCGCGCACGACGATGGTGCGGAACCCGTGCTGCACGGCATCGACGGCGCTCGCCCGGATGCAGCCCGAGGTGGAGCAACCCGCCAGGATCACCGTGTCGATCCCCTGTGCATGCAGCATGGGGGCAAGGCTCGTGCCGAAGAAGGCGCTGGCATATTGCTTGGTGAAGACCGGCTCGCCCGCCTGCGGCTCGACGCCCTCGCAGAACTCGGCCAGCGGATTGCCGGCGACCATCGCCGTCATGACCGGCGACTTCTTCACCCAGACGCCGCCGTCGGCGCAGCCCGGCGCGTGGTAGAGGATATTGGTGTGGATCACCGGCACGCCCTGTTCGCGCGCGGCCGACAGAAGGCGCGGCGTCTCGGCCACCGCCTTCACCACGCCTGGCGCAAAGAGCGGCGCGCCGGGAACCGTATAGGCCTTCATGAAGTCGATCACGAGAAGCGCGGGCTTCGCGCCGAAGCCGATCCGGTGCCCCCAGACGCCCTTGTAGTTTTCCGATGCGCCCTGTTCCATGGTCCCGCTCCTCAGTAAGCGCCGGACAGAAGCGCGCCGGCGCCCGGCACGACGCGCTCCAGCCCGAGCACGTCCAGCATCCGGTAGGTGGTGGCGACCGCCGCCGAGAGCGTCGGCTTGCCCGTCAGCGCCTCGACCCGCGCGATGCTCGGCAGGGAGGGCATCTGCACGCAGGCCGACAGGACGATCGCATCGACATCGGACGTGTCGAGCCCCGCCACGATCCCCGGCAGATTGGCCGGGTCGTGGGCGGCGACCTTCAGATTGTCGGAGATTTCCAGCGCCTGATGCGTGACGACCTCGATGCCCTCGGCCTCGATATAGTCGATCACGAGCTTCGTCAGCGGCTTCATATAGGGGGCGACCAGCGCGATGCGCTTGGCCTTCAGGACGCCCAGCCCCTCCACCAGCGCCCCGGCGCTGGTGACGACGGGGGCCGGCGCGCCGTTCTCCTCCGTCACCTTGGTCAGGCGGGCCTGGCTTTCGCGGTGGTAGCCATGGCCCATCGCCATGATGGCGACGAGGCAGGCATAGCCGAGGACATCGACCCGCGCGTCGGACAGTTCCAGCGCGCAGCGGTCGGACTGGCCGTCCATCGCAGCCAGCTCGTCCTTGGTGACATGCTTCATGCGCATGCGCGCCGAATGGAAGGTGAAGCGCTCGGGCCGGATGAGCTGGCGCGCGGCGAGCATCGCCGGGATCTCCGTCTCCATCGTGATGTTGGAGCTGGGCACGATCTGGCCGATGCGGAAGGTTCGGGTGCTCATGGGATCAGGCCCGCGCAAGAGAGGTGCTAAGAAGCGTGTCGAGGGCGCGGAAGAAGCCCTCGAAATCGTCCCAGGGGATCATGTGGCCGGCGTCGGGGACGCGGGCGGTGCGGATCGAGGGGTTGAGGCTCGTGATCTCGGCCTCGTCGCCCGCCTCGATCACCCCGCCGCGCCCGGCGATCATCAGGACGGCGGGGACCGTGAGGCCCGGCAGGTCCTGATGGATGTCGTCGGTGTGGAAGCCCTCGAAGGCGGTGACGATGGCGGGCTCGAAGCAGGTGTGCAGCCATTCGGCGCGCAGCGCCCGCTGCTCGGGCGTCCAGGTCGGACAGAAGGCGCGCATGGCCTCGGCGTCCATGCCCTCCACCGCCTGCCGGATGGAGTCGACATACCAGGGCAGTTTCGAGGGATAGGCCCGGCGGCCCGGACCCGAAACGGGCGGATCGACCAGCACCAGCTGCTTCATGCCGGCAGGCTTGCGGCGCGCCGCCCGGATCGCGATGCGCGCGCCCATGGAATGGCCGAGCACCGTCGCGCCCTGGAGGCCCAGCGCCTCGATCAGGCCGGAGAGATCGTCCGCCATCGCGTCCAGCCCATAGTCGAGGCCCGGCCCGGTGGAGGAGAGGCCCCGCCCGCGCACGTCGACGACATAGGTGTCGAAAGCTTCGGTCAGGCGTTCGGCGACGAAGCCCCAGGTGATGGCGGGGCTGGTGATGCCCGGCACGAGGACCAGCGGCTCGCCTGATCCGCGATAGCGCAGCACGTGCTGGCGGATGCCGTTGGCGCGGATGTTGAAGCCTTCGGGAGCAAGGGGGCTCATGCCGCCACCTCGCTTTCGCCGCGAAGCGGGGCTTCGAAAATATCGTAGCCGAAGACCCAGGCCGGGTCCTCCTGCGTGCGCAGCCAGGTGTTGGCGTTGGACACGGCCTGAACGCGCGAGGCGCGCTCGCGCCGGTTCGCCTCGTAGAGACGGAAGGCGGTGGAATGGTCGGACAGGCCCGTTTCCGTCAGGCAGCGGGCGAGCATCGCGCCGTCCTCGATCGCCATGGCCGCGCCTTGCGCCATATGCGGCTTCATCGGGTGGCAGGCGTCGCCGAGCAGCACGAGTCGCCCTTCGCTCCAGAGCGGCAGCGGGTTGCGGTTGAGGAGCGGCCATTTGGTGACTTCGGTGGTCGCGTCGATCAGGGTCTGGACGATCGGATGGTAGCCGGCGAAGGCCTCGCGCATCTCCTCGCGGCTCGACGGCACGAAGGCGCCGTCGAAATCCCAGGCGGGATGGGGCACGCCCGTCACATAGTAATATTCGCGCCCGTCGGCGGTCGTGTCGTAGACCATCATATGGCGGTCGTGCGTCCACCATTTCACGCAGGCCTCGAAGTCGAAGCCCGTCTTGCGCAACACGTCCTTATCGAGAAGCGCGCGATGGCCGACCCAGCCGCTATAATTCGGCTTCTCCTCGCCGAGCAGCGTTTCGCGGATGCGCGAATTGATGCCGTCCGCCCCGACAGCGATGTCGGCTCTGGCGCGCGTGCCGTCGGCGAAGGTGAGATCGACGCCGGACCGATCGTCCACGATCGCGGTCAGCCGCTTGTCGAAATGCAGCGTGCCGGGCTGGAGGGCCGAGACCTGGAGCGCATGGAGATCGCCGCGATGCACGGTCAGATAGGGCGCGCCATATTCCTTCACCGCATAATCCCCAAGCGGGATGCGAGAGAGATAGTCGCCCGTCTCGCCGTCGCGCGAGAACCAGAAGTCGGGCTTGGAGCTGATGGCGACCAGCGCGTCCTCGATACCGATGCGGCGGAATATCTTGAGGACGTTCGGTCCCATGTGGATGCCGGCGCCGAGCCGGGAGAAGGCGGGGGCCTGCTCGTAGACATCGACCGCAAAGCCCGCCTTCTGCAGCAGAGCGGCTGCGGCGACACCGCCCAGTCCAGCGCCCACGACGGCGATGCGGGATCCTGGCTGCATGATGGGATCACTCCGTTCGAAGCCGCCTCACGGGCCGGCCGGATGCCCTATTGATCGAGTGTATACGCTATAAAAGCAAGAAGAAATTTTATGCTGCATCTGCATAATTCGTTGCCGCTCCGCACAAATTGCGGGCAACACGGCGAGTACAAACACGATTGACAGGTTTCATCTTTGCGGCAATCCTAGCGCCTACACTCTAAATTATCGGCCGCAATGTTCATTGCCTCCCGCCCCCTCCCCCGC
>NZ_LDQA01000084.1 GCF_001475935.1 Aureimonas ureilytica | reverse complement strand
TCCGGCGCTGTGAGCCAGGTCGAAGACGACGTCCAGATTCTGCGGGCCGCTGCCGATGTCGGCGCGTGTCGTACCCGGTCCGACTGGGTGGACGCCCGTTGAAAACCCCTCTCTTTCCGCTTGTGATCGCGCTTTTCCAATGCGAAGAGCGGCCAAGCGCGTTTCTCTCCTCTCGTTCGGAGGCTTCATGACCAACATTGCCATCACGCCCGAACTCATCGCCAGTCACGGGCTGAAGCCGGACGAATATCAGCGTATTCTCGATCTGATCGGCCGCGAGCCGACGATCACCGAACTCGGCATCTTCTCGGCGATGTGGAACGAGCATTGCTCGTACAAGTCTTCCAAGCGCTGGTTGCGCACGCTGCCGACCAAGGGGCCGCGCGTCATTCAGGGTCCGGGTGAGAACGCCGGCGTCGTGGACATCGGAGATGGCGACTGCGTCGTCTTCAAGATGGAGTCGCACAATCACCCCTCCTATATCGAGCCTTATCAAGGCGCAGCGACGGGTGTAGGCGGCATTCTGCGCGATGTGTTCACCATGGGCGCGCGTCCGATCGCAGCCATGAACGCGCTCCGCTTCGGCGCGCCGGACCATCCCAAGACGCGCCATCTCGTGGCCGGTGTCGTCGCGGGCGTCGGCGGCTATGGCAATTCCTTCGGCGTGCCGACCGTCGGCGGCGAGGTGAACTTCCACTCGCGCTATAACGGCAACTGCCTCGTGAACGCCTTCGCGGCCGGTCTCGCGAAGGCCGACGCGATCTTCCTGTCGGAGGCGAAGGGCGTCGGCCAGCCCGTCGTCTATCTCGGTGCCAAGACCGGGCGCGACGGCGTTGGCGGGGCGACCATGGCCTCGGCCGAGTTCGATGAGAAGATCGAAGAGAAGCGCCCGACGGTCCAGGTCGGCGACCCCTTCACCGAGAAATGCCTGCTCGAAGCCTGCCTCGAACTCATGCAGACGGGCGCGGTCATCGCCATTCAGGACATGGGCGCGGCAGGTCTCACCTGCTCGGCCGTCGAAATGGGCGCGAAGGGCGATCTCGGCATCGAACTGGATCTCAACAAGGTGCCGGTGCGCGAAGAGCGCATGACGCCTTACGAAATGATGCTGTCGGAAAGCCAGGAGCGGATGCTCATGGTTCTGGAGCCCTCCAAGCAGGAGGTCGCCGAGGCGATCTTCCGCAAATGGGGCTTGGACTTCGCGGTGGTCGGCAAGACGACCGACGATCTTCGCTTCCGCATCCTCTTCGACGGGACCGAAGTCGCCAATCTGCCGATCAAGGAACTCGGCGACGAAGCGCCGGAATATGATCGCCCGTGGACCGAGCCCAAGCCGGCCAAGGTAGTGCATCTCGCCGATATCCCTGAACCCCGCGACTATGCGCAGGCGCTCGTGAAGGTGCTCGGCTCGCCCGACATCGCCTCGCGCCGCTGGGTCTTCGAGCAATATGACACGCTGATCCAGGGCAATTCGCTTCAGCGGCCGGGCGGCGACGCCGGCGTCGTGCGCGTCGATGGGCACCCGACCAAGGCGCTCGCCTTTTCGTCCGACGTGACGCCGCGCTATTGCGAGGCCGATCCCTGGCAGGGTGGCGCCCAGGCTGTCGCCGAATGCTGGCGCAACCTGACGGCGGTGGGCGCAGAGCCCTTAGCGGCGACCGATAATCTCAATTTCGGCAATCCCGAAAAGCCTGAGATCATGGGCCAGTTCGTCAAGGCCGTGGAAGGCATCGGCGCGGCCTGCCGCGCGCTCGATTTCCCGATCGTCTCCGGCAACGTCTCGCTCTACAACGAAACCCAAGGCCGCGCGATCCTGCCGACGCCCACGATCGGCGGCGTCGGTCTGATCGAGGATCGCCAGTTTACCGCGACGATCGGCGGGATGCGCGACGGCGACGTTTTGTTCCTGGTGGGACAGGACGGGCAGCATCTCGGCAGCTCGGTTTACCTGCGCGAAGTCGAAGGACGCGAAGAGGGCGCGCCGCCTCCGGTGGATCTGGAGATGGAGAAGCGCCACGGAGATTTCGTGCGCAAGCTGATCCGCTCCGGCCGCGTCACGGCCTGCCACGATCTCTCGGACGGCGGCCTCGGCATCGCGCTGGCGGAAATGTGCATGGCGTCCGGACGCGGCGCGAAGGTGAATGTCGGCGGCGGCGCGCTGCATGGCCCGCTCTTCGGCGAGGATCAGGCGCGGTACGTCGTGGCGGTCGCTGCGAAGGATGCCGCCTCGCTTGAGTCCGAAGCGCAGGGCATACCGCTGCGCGAGCTCGGCACGGTGGGCGGAACGGCGCTGGTCGTGAACGGTGCTCTGTCGCTGGAGATCGAGCGCCTGACCGTCACGCATGAAAGCTGGTTCCCGAACTTCATGTCGGGCACCGTGGATGCCAGCGCCGCCTGAGACGCGTTGCCGGGTCCGGGCGAAGCCTCTATCTTTGAACCGGACCTGAAAGCCTTGAGGAGACCGACGGCATGCCGATGAACGCTCACGACATCGAGTCCATGATCCGCGAAGCGATCCCGGACGCCGTGGTCACGATCCGCGATCTTGCGGGCGATGGGGATCACTACGCCGCCGAGGTCGTCGCGGAGAGTTTTCGCGGCAAGTCGCGCGTGCAGCAGCATCAGATGGTGTATCAGGCCCTGCAGGGAAATATGGGCGGTGTGCTTCACGCCCTCGCCCTTCAAACCAGCGCGCCGAAAGCATAACTACAACGCAGACGCGGCCCCGCTCGTCGGTCGCGATCAGATTGCTTCCTTCGCCTCACGGACGAAGGCCAACCAGAAAACGGACCCGGCCATGAGCGGCATCATCGATTGGATCGACAACGAGGTGAAGACGAACGACGTGATCGTCTTCATGAAGGGCACTCCGGATTTTCCCCAGTGCGGTTTTTCCGGCCAAGTCGTTCAGATCCTGAACTATCTCGGCGTTCCCTATAAGGGCGTCAACGTCCTGTCGTCGGACGATCTGCGCAACGGTATCAAGGAATACGGCTCCTGGCCGACCATCCCGCAGGTCTACGTCAAGGGCGAGTTCGTCGGCGGCTGCGACATTCTGCGCGAGATGTTCCAGGCGGGCGAGTTGCAGGACTTCTTCGGCGAACGCGGCATCGAGGCCAAGGGCGCGGCGGCCGCGCAGTAAGCCACGCTTCTTTTTACCGCTGATAAAGGCTCGCTTCGAACCGAAGCGGGCTTTTTTCGTTTCAGACTGGGTGCGCGCTCATGAGCCCCGCACCAATCAGTCACCCTTTCCATTTGGCGTGGGAGGCTGTAGACGAAAGCGGCATCAAGAAAGATTGAGCTTATGTCGGACGCGCCGGATCGAACGCGCGGGATCCCCTATTGGGAACTCGTGACCCTTATCGCCTGCATCATGGCGCTGAACGCCGCCGCGATCGACATCTTCATTCCGGCGCTCACGGGCATCGCGCGATCCCTCGAACTGGCCAATCCCAATCAGGCGCAGTTCGTCATCTCGTCCTATGTGATGGGCTTCGGTATCGCGCAGATCGCCTACGGCACGCTCTCGGATCGCTATGGAAGGCGTCCGGTGCTTCTGTTCGGTCTGGCGATCTATGTGGCGGCTTCGATCGCGGCCGTGTTTGCCCCGACTTTCGGAATCCTGCTGGCCCTACGCGCGATCCAAGGCATTGGCGCGGCGGCGACCCGCGTCATCGCGGTGTCGGTTGTCCGGGATTGTTTCGGCGGCGCGCGCATGGCCAGCGTCATGTCGCTCGTCATGATGATCTTCATGGTCATCCCGGTCATCGCCCCCAATCTCGGCCAGCTGATCCTTCTGTTTGGCGATTGGCACGAGATCTTTCTGGCCATCTCCGCGTTCGGCGCTTTCGTGGCGGTCTGGACCTATTTCCGAATGCCGGAGACCCTGCATCCCGAAGATCGCATTCCGCTGACGATGAGCCGCGTGACGGGCGCCTTCAAGCTGGTCGTGACGAACCGGCGGGCTTTTGCCTATACGCTTTCGACCGCCCTCACCTTCGGTGTTCTCTTCGCCTTTATCAACCAAGCCGAGCAGGTCTATGGGACGATCTACGCGCTGGGGCCGGCTTTCACGCTTTACTTCTCGGCCGGTGCGATCTTCATGGCGGTCGCATCCTTCACCAACTCGCGCCTCGTGGTGCGCTTTGGAATGCGCCGTCTGTCGCACGGTGCGCTCTGTCTGTTCCTCGCCTTCAACATCCTGCATCTGGCGATCGCGCTGCTGTCGGGCGGCGTGCCGCCTTTCCCGGTCTTCCTGGTCGGGATCATCGCGACGCTTTGCCTGTTCGGTTTCATCGGTACGAACTTCAATGCCTTAGCGATGGAGCCTTTGGGGCATGTCGCAGGAACAGCCTCCTCCGTTTTGGGCTTCATGCAGACCTTCGGCGGCGGCGTGCTTGGGGCAACGATCGGCTACCTTTATGACGGAACGCTCACTCCCCTCCTGAGCGGCTATGTCGTCCTTTCGATCGGGGCTCTTCTTTGCGCGTTGATCGCGGAAAACGGCAAGCTCTTCGCAAGAGATCGCGCGCCCAGCCGAGAGGATCCGCTCGTCACGCATTCTCACGCCGCCGCAGAATGAAAAAAGGCCGGTTCACTGAACCGGCCTTGTCCTTCAAGCGATATCGCTGCCGATGAGTTGTCGCAACTCCCGCCAGCTCTCCGCGTCCGGCGCGGTGAGAAGGCCGCCATTGACGTCGGTTGGACGGTAAGGCGAGCCATCCCATTTTCGGACGTAGCCGCCGGCCTCCTCCAAGAGAAGCGAGCCGGCCAGATGGTCCCAGGGCATGAGCTTGACGTAGAACTGATAATGCAGCGCGCCGGACGCCGTGAGACGATATTCATGCGCAGCGGTGCGGTAGTTCGCGAGGATGCGGGTTTCCGCGAGCCTATTCAGCAGCGCGCGGCGCTGATCCTTCGGTAGCATGGAAGACGATGCGACGCCGATCATGTCCGCCACCGGTGCAGGAGCCGCAGCCCGCAGCCGGACCCGCTCGCCGTCAGTGCGCACGAGATAGGCTCCCGACCCCTTTTCGGCCAACATCCAGTCATCGCCCAGCGGATCGTAGATCAAGCCCGCGACCGTCTCGCCTTTCGAGACGACCGCCGCCATGACGCCGAACAAAGGCGCGCCCGCCGCAAAATTCGCGGTGCCGTCGATCGGGTCCACGATGATGGAAAGATCGGCGTCCGCGATCCGCGACAGCAGGGCCGGATCGGCCGCCACGCCTTCCTCACCGACAAAAAGTGCGCTCGGCATCAGGGCAGCGCACTCACGCTTGATGAAGCGTTCGGCGGCTTCGTCGGCTTCGGTCACAAGATCGACGGCCGACGTTTTCTCGCGGATGTCTCCATCCCCCAGCCGGCGAAAGCGGGGCATGATTTCGGCCTTGGCGGCGTTTCGCAGGATCTGGGCCAGTTCGTCGATAGGCAGGGTCACGGCGTCTCGTCCCTTTGTGGATGCAGATTGGCGAAGTCGAACAAGGCGGGGTCGAGCAGATGGCTCGGCTTCACGCTCGACAGCGAGCGCCCGATCGTTTCCTTGCGACCGGGAAAGCGTCGATCGAGATCGGCGAGAAAGGTCTTGAGCGCGCTGCGTTGAAGACCCTCCTGGCTCCCACAAAGGTCGCAGGGAATGATCGGGAAGCGCATCGCTTCGGCAAAGCGCGCGATATCCTCTTCCGAGGAGCGGATAAGTGGCCGCAGAACGGTGAGATCACCCTCGTCGTTCAGGAGCTTGGCGGGCATCGCCGAAAGCTTGCCGCCATGCAGCATGTTGAGGAAGAAGGTCTCGATACTGTCGTCGAGGTGATGCCCGAGAACCAGCGCCTCGCAGCCCTCCTCGCGGGCGATCCGATACAGGTTGCCGCGCCGCAGGCGCGAACAGAGCGCGCAGGTCGTGGCGCCCTCGGGTACCTTTTCCTTCACGATCGAATAGGTGTCGCGATATTCGATCCGGTGCGGGACGCCATGGCGCGTCAGGAAATCGGGCAGGATGTGCTTGGGAAAGTTCGGTTGGCCCTGATCGAGATTGCAGGCCAGCAGATCGACCGGCAGCAACCCGCGCCATTGAAGATCGACCAGCAGCGCCAGCAGCGTGTAGGAATCCTTGCCGCCGGACAGACCAACCAGCCAGCGCGCACCGGGCCGGACCATTGCATAGGTCTGAAGCGTTTCGCGGACCTGCCGCAGGAGCCGCTTGCGCAGCTTCTTGAAACTGACCGAATCGGGAGAGTCGCGAAACAGCGGATGCGCGCCTTCGCCCGGTTCGAACTCCGCCTCACCCGCGCCCGCCTCGCTTGGCCTGACCTCGTCCAGCATGTCGCTTGCTCCTTCACGGCAGGCTGTAACAACCAAGCCAGAAAAACAAAAGGCCGCCCGAAGGCGGCCTTTCGAAAAGGTGCGTCGATGGACGACCGATCAGCGCGAGTAGAACTCGACGACGAGGTTCGGTTCCATGATGACCGGATACGGAACGTCGTGCAGGCCCGGAACGCGCTGCAGCGTCGCGACCATCTTGCTGTGATCGACTTCGAGGTAGTCCGGCACGTCACGCTCGGCGAGCTGCGTGGCTTCGATGAGCACGGTCAGCTGCTTCGACTTCTGACGAACCTCGATCACGTCGCCCTGCTTGCAGCGGTACGAACCGATGTTCGTACGCACGCCGTTGACGGTGACATGGCCATGGTTCACGAACTGACGAGCGGCGAAGATCGTGGGAACGAACTTCGCACGGTAGACGATCGCATCGAGGCGCGACTCGAGCAGACCGATCAGGTTCTCAGAAGTGTCGCCACGACGACGGGCGGCCTCTTCGTAGATCTTGCGGAACTGCTTCTCGGACAGATCGCCGTAGTAGCCCTTGAGCTTCTGCTTGGCGCGCAGCTGCGTGCCGAAGTCAGACATCTTGCCCTTGCGGCGCTGGCCATGCTGGCCCGGGCCGTACTGGCGGCGGTTCACCGGGGACTTCGGACGGCCCCAGATGTTCTCGCCCATGCGGCGATCGATTTTGTACTTAGACGCTTCGCGCTTAGACATCGCATTTCCCAAAAGGAGAGCCAGCGGACCATTCCGCCAGCCGAGGAAACGCGCCCTCCTTTGCTCACCCAGCGGCGAGCTGACAGGGATGCCGCGACAAACGCGATCAACCCACGGGACACGTAAAGAAACAGCGGACCTTTCGATCCGCTGATACGAGCCCCATAATGGATCTGTCATAAACCGTCAAGACAATGACGTGGCTTACTTACGGGCGATCACCCAGACAGCGTGGACGATGCCGGGAATATAGCCGAGCAGCGTCAAGATGATGTTGATCCAGAAGTGTTTGCCGAGGCCAACTTCCATGAAGACCCCGAGCGGGGGAAGCAGGATGGCGAAGATGATCTTGATCAGTTCCATGGAAAACTCGTTCGTGCCTTAATACCCGTTGAACGATCATCCACCCCGTTCGTTCCCGTTTCAACAGCGTTGGACCGGCCCCTTCGGCCTCGGAACACAGGATAGAGATCATGATCAAGACCGGCACCTTTGGGCCGATCGCGGCGCTTCTCCTTGTCGTGGCCATGTCTCCGGCTCAGGCCGACGCAGGCTATTTCCAGCGGTTCAACGGGAGCTTTGCCGGCAGTGGCACGGTGCAGCGCGAGCAGGATTCCTCCCCTCGCCGCGTGTCGTGCTCCCTGACGGGCGCAACAGCCAGCGCCAACCGTTTGCGGATGGACGGAACCTGCCGGGCCGCCATTATAGTGCGCCGTGCGATCGGGGCCGATCTCCGTTACGACCCGTCGACGGACCGCTTTTCCGGTACCTATACCGGGTCGAGCCGTGGTCCGGCCCAGTTGCGCAACGGGCGCCTGCGCGGGGATACGCTGACCCTCGATCTCGTCTATCCTCAGCCGGTGCATGGCGATCGCAATGCCGTCATGACCATTCGCAACAGCGGCAACGGGGCCTTCACGCTGACTGTGACGGACCGGGTCGACGGCCAGAACCGCACGACGTCGAACGTCACGCTGCAAAAGAGCTAATACATCCGGCCTCGAGCTGCTCAGGCCCGCAAGCCGAACCCGCGAATGAGAGCGCGCGTGGCCGCGTCCGGCGCGCCTGCGGTAAAGATCGCGCGGTCGGGGCCGTCCGGCGCCTCGCCGCTTTGTGACGGCAGAAGCGAAAGCGCACGCCGCGCGATCGCCTCGGCAGGGTCCAGCCAGTCCACCGGCCAAGGCGCCGTCTTGCGCATTCGGTTGGCCAGGAACGGATAATGCGTGCAGGCGAGAACCACGATGTCCGTCCGCCGCCCGTCGCGCTCGATAAAGCATGGCGCGGTCTCAGTCTGAACGGCATTCTCGTCCACAAAGCCGTTGCGCAGGTAATCTTCGGCCAGCGCGGCCAAGTGAACGCTGCCCACCAGATGGACCTCGCATTTCGAGGCCCATTGCGTGATGAGATCCCGCGTGTATTGCCGCTTGACCGTACCCGGCGTTGCCAGCACGCTGACGAGCCCCGAGCGCGTGCGCTCGGCTGCCGGCTTGATGGCCGGCACGGTGCCGACGAAGCTCATGCCGGGATAGGCCGCCCGCAGGTCTCCCAGCACCAGGGTCGAAGCCGTATTGCACGGGATCATGCAGATCGAAGGCCGGTGCTCTTCGATCAAGCGCCCGAACAGCGTCACAATCCGGTCGCGCAGCGCCTCCTCTTCCCAATTGCCATAGGGAAAGGCCGCATTGTCGGCGACATAAAGAAAGCGGCGCTCGGGCATGAGCACGCGCGCTTCGCGTAGAACCGTCAGCCCGCCGAGCCCGGAATCGAACAGGAGGACCGGCCCGTCGCTCATTCGCCCTCTCCGGCCGATTTCATCGCCTTGCGATCCAGCGAGCGCAGAACGCCGTGAAGCGTGCTGAGTTCGGGTCCGCTGAAACCCGCGCGCGTCAGCATGATGCGAAGATTGTGTACCATCACCTCACGCTTGGCCGGCGGAAAGAAATAGCCGGCAGCGTCGAGCGAGCCTTCGAGATGATCGAAGAAGCGATAGAGATTGTCCTTCTCAGCCGGGGCGATCTCGGGCGCTGAGAAACGCGGCGCGGCGTTCTCGTCCAACCCGGACTTCATCCATTCGTAGCTCATCAGCAGGACGGCCTGCGCGATATTGAGCGAGGCAAAGGCCGGATTCACCGGGAAGGTCACGATCTCGTCGGCCAGATCAACCTCCTCGTTCGAAAGGCCGAAGCGTTCGCGCCCGAACAGAATGCCCGCCCTCTGGCCCGACCCGATCCGTGCCCGCAGCGCGCCTGCCGCGCTGTCTGGCCCCCGCACCGTCTTGACGGAGTCGCGAGGTCGGGCCGTGGTCGCCAAGAGATAAGTGAGATCGGCCGCCGCCGCCTCGACCGTATCGAACAGCTTCACGGCGTCGATCACATGGTCGGCGCGCGAGGCGCTCGCTCGCGCCCTCTCGTTCGGCCAGCCATCGCGCGGATTGACCAGCCGCAGGTCCGCAAGACCGAAATTCGCCATGGCCCGCGCCACCATGCCGATATTCTCGCCGAGCTGAGGCTCCACCAGAATGATCGCGGGTCCCTCGGTCAGGTTCTCGTCGGTGCGGTTCGTGCCGGCCAAGGCGAACCCTTTCGTTCAATTCGTTAGCTTTGCCTGCCATTAGCGCGGCTTGCGCCCCGCGCAAAGCCTTCGTCAGCCTCGCGGACGGCTTTGCGGGGCTCGACGCCGGTGTTATAGCCGCCCCATCACGCCGGGGGCACTCCCGCCCTCTGTCCAACACCACTCCGGCCGCCTGGCCGGGGCCATCTGGGGAAAGCAGCATATGGCGAAGATCAAGGTCCAAAATCCGGTCGTGGAGCTGGACGGCGACGAGATGACCCGGATCATCTGGCAGGCGATCAAGGACAAGCTGATCCACCCCTATCTCGACATCGACCTCGAGTATTACGACCTTTCGGTCGAGAACCGCGACGCGACCAACGATCAGGTCACGGTCGATTCCGCCAACGCGATCAAGAAGCATGGCGTCGGCGTCAAGTGCGCCACGATCACGCCGGACGAGCAGCGCGTCGAAGAGTTCAAGCTCAAGAAGATGTGGAAGTCGCCCAACGGCACGATCCGCAACATCCTCGGCGGCGTGATCTTCCGCGAGCCGATCATCATGAAGAACGTGCCGCGCCTCGTTCCAGGCTGGACGCAGCCGATCATCGTCGGCCGCCATGCCTTCGGCGACCAGTACCGCGCGACCGATTTCAAGTTCCCCGGCAAGGGCACGCTCTCGATCAAGTTCGTCGGCGAAGATGGCGAAGTGATCGAGCACGAGGTCTATCAGGCGCCCTCCGCCGGCGTCGCGATGGCCATGTACAATCTGGACGACTCGATCCGCGAGTTCGCCCGCGCCTCGTTCAATTACGGCCTGCTGCGCGGCTATCCGGTCTATCTCTCGACCAAGAACACGATCCTGAAGGCCTACGATGGCCGCTTCAAGGATATCTTCCAAGAGGTGTTCGACGCCGAGTTCAAAGCCGAGTTCGACAGCCGCAAGCTCACCTATGAGCACCGCCTGATCGACGACATGGTCGCCTCGGCGCTCAAGTGGTCGGGCGGCTATGTCTGGGCCTGTAAGAACTATGACGGCGACGTGCAGTCCGACATCGTGGCCCAGGGCTTCGGCTCGCTTGGCCTGATGACCTCGGTTCTGATGACGCCGGACGGCAAGACGGTGGAAGCGGAAGCCGCGCACGGCACCGTGACGCGCCACTACCGCCAGCACCAGAAGGGTCAGGAGACCTCGACCAACTCGATCGCGTCGATCTTCGCCTGGACCCGTGGTCTGGCGCACCGCGCCAAGCTCGACGACAATGCCGAGCTGAAGCGCTTTGCCGACACGCTCGAGAAGGTCTGCATCGACACGGTCGAGGCCGGTCACATGACCAAGGATCTCGCCCTTCTCATCGGGCCGGACCAGCCGTGGCTCTCCACGACCGGCTTCCTCGACAAGATCGACGAGAACCTCAAGAAGGCGATGGCCTCGGCCTGATCTCAAGCTCTATTCAGCCGGCGCGCCCTGCGCGCCGGCTGTCAGATCTGCGGTGCGCCGCTCGACGCCGAAGCCGGCGAGAAGTGCGACGGCCACCGCGACGACCAGAATGGTCGAGAGAAGCGCAAGCGCATAATTCCCGCCCCAATGCTCGGCGAGCGAAATCTAGATCGTCGCATTGCCCGAGGCCAGAAGATTGCCGATCTGATAGGCTGTGCCAGGGAAAGTGCCCCGTACATCCGGTGGTGAAATCTCGTTGAGATGCGCCGGGACGACGCCCCAGGCCCCCTGCACGCAGAACTGAACCAGGAAGGCTCCGAGGGCCAACAGCGGCGCGTTCGGAGCGTAAGTCCAAAGCCCTGCGGCCGGGATCGCCAGAAGAGCGGCCACGACGATGGCACGCCGACGGCCGAGCGTTTGCGACCAAGCGCCAAAACAGACGCCGCCGAGAATCGCTCCGATATTGTAGATGATCGCGATCGTTCCGGTGACGGTGCTGGAGTAGCCGAGCTGCTTCTCCAGGAAGGTCGGATAAACGTCCTGCGTGCCATGGCTGAAGAAGTTGAACGCCGTCATCAAGAGAACCGCCCAGATCAGCAGGCCGATATTTCCCTTCAACGCCTGCGTCAAAGACATAGGACGAGCGGCCCTCCGCCCCTCGAACGCAGGGGACTCCTTCACCGTCCGCCGGATGTAGAGGATCAGCAGCGCGGGCAGGATGCCGATCATAAACAGGCCGCGCCATCCGACCAGCGGGAAGGCAATCAGATAAACCAGCGAGGCGATCAGGTACCCCGATGGGTAGCCCGCCTGAAGGATACCCGACACGACACCGCGCGCACGCTCAGGCACGCTTTCCATCACCAGTGACGAGCCGATTCCCCACTCACCGCCCATCGCGACACCGTAGAGCGTCCGCAAGACGATGAGAACGGTGAGGCTCGGCGAAAAGGCCGAAGCGAAAGCCAGAACGGAGTAGATCAGAATATTGGTCATCATGATCGGTCGCCGCCCGAAGCGATCCGCCGCGAGGCCGAAAATCAGCGCCCCGACGGGACGGGCGGCGAGCGTCAGAAAGAGCGTGTAGGACACCGCTTCGAGCCCCACGCGAAACTCCTGCGCGATCGCATTGAGGACGAAGACCAGTAGGAAGAAGTCGAACGCATCGAGCGTCCAACCGAGATAGGACGCGAGCAAGGTATGACGTTGCGACGCGTTCAAGGATTTCAGGTCGCTGATGGCTGAACTGATAACGGACATCGTTCTGACCTCCCATTCCCAATGAATGATCCGCCAGCTGAACGATAACGCGGCCGTGATCGCCTTCAACGAAGTTCGGAAGAGGTGGACAGAAAGTTAGGTTTCCCTCGGGTTGCCCGCTGCGGAGTCAGGCGGCGACCTGAGCCAGCCTGCGGATCAAAGTGACGCGGAATCACTTCTTGCGGCCATCGGTCAGCGATCGGGCGGCGGCGGAATGAAGAAAGGGGCGGCCCATGAAGCCGCCCCTTATCAAATCAGCCTGTGTTTCCTCCCCAAACGAGCGCTGTCCGGGTTAGCATCGACTACGGCCACAGCCTGCCCTTAAGCTCCATCGGAGAATGACGGGAAGGCCAAAATAGTCTTAGGATGCGAGCTTCGCTTCCACGGCGGCTACGGCGTCCTGAGCGCGATCCGCATCCGGCCCGCCTGCCTGAGCCATGTCCGGGCGACCGCCGCCGCCCTTGCCGCCGATCGCTTCCGAGGCGGCCCGGACCAGATCCACGGCACTGAAGCGGGAGGTCAGATCCTCGGTGACGCCGATCACGACGCTGGCTTTGCCGTCGGCCACGCCCACGAAGGCCACGATACCGGAGCCGAGGCCAGCCTTAACCTCGTCCACCAGACCCTTGAGGTCTTTCGCCGCCACGCCGTCCAGAACGCGCCCCACAAACGACACGCCGCCGATCTCCTTGGGAGCCGAGGATGCGCTCTGCCCGTCGCCGGCCAAGGCCAGCTTCTTCTTGGCTTCCGTCAGCTCACGCTCCAGGCGGCGGCGATCCTCCGCCAGAGCCTCGACACGATCCACGATCTCGCTCGGAGCAGCCTTCAGCGTCGCGGCAATCCGCTTCACGCGCGCATCCTGCTCCAAAAGATAATCACGCGCAGCCGCGCCCGTCAGAGCCTCGACACGGCGAACGCCCGCGCCGACAGCACTCTCCGACAGAACATGGACCAGACCGATGTCGCCGGTGGAGCGGACATGCGTTCCGCCGCAAAGCTCGATCGAATAGGCCGCCTTCTCACCCTTGGGCTCGCCCATGGAAACGACACGAACCTCGTCGCCATACTTCTCGCCGAACAGCGCCATGGCTCCGAGCGCGATCGCGTCGTCCACGGCCATCAGTCGGGTTTCGACGGATGTGTTCTGAAGAATGACCGCATTGGCGAGTTCCTCGACACGCGCCAGCTCGGAGGCGTCCAGCGGCTTGGGATGCGAGAAGTCGAAGCGCAGGCGATCGGGCGAGACCTGCGAGCCCTTCTGAGCCACATGCGTTCCCAGAACTTCGCGCAGACCCTCGTGCAGAAGATGGGTCGCGGAATGGTTGGATCGGATCTTGGAGCGGCGAGCGTGGTCCACCACGAGCTCCAGAGCCGCGCCGCGCTTCAGCGTCCCTTCCGTGACCTTGCCACGATGGATGAACAAGCCATTGGCGACCTTCTGCGTGTCCTCCACTTCGAAGCGCACGCCCTCGCCTTTGAGCACGCCGGTATCGCCGACCTGGCCGCCCGACTCCCCATAGAAAGGCGTCTGGTTGAGCACCACGGCCGCCGCATCGCCGGCCTTCGCTTCCGCCACCTCGGCGCCATCGCGCACGATGGCGCGAACTTCAGCTTCGGCCGCTTCCGTGTCGTAGCCGAGAAACTCCGTCGCGCCTTCGCGCTCGCGAATGGCGAACCAGACCGTTTCGGCCGCCGCCTCGCCGGAGCCGACCCAGCTCGCGCGGGCTTCGGCCTTCTGACGTTCCATAGCCGACTGGAAGCTGGAGAGATCGACACCGACGCCGCGCGCGCGCAACGCGTCCTGCGTCAGGTCGAGCGGAAAGCCATAGGTGTCGTAAAGCTTGAAGGCGACTTCGCCATCGAGGCTGTCCCCGTGCGCGAGGTCTTGCGACGCCTCGTTGAGGAGGATCAGGCCGCGATCCAGCGTCGTCAGGAAGCGCTTTTCTTCCAGCTTCAGCGTCTCGGAGATCAGTGCTTCCGCGCGCACAAGCTCAGGATAGGCGCGGCCCATTTCGGACACGAGCGTCGGCAGAAGCTTGAACAGAACGGGCTCACGCGCGCCGAGCAGCTTGGCGTGACGCATCGCGCGCCGCATGATGCGGCGAAGAACATAGCCGCGCCCTTCATTGGAGGGCAGCACACCGTCCGCGATCAGGAAGGCCGTCGCGCGCAGATGATCCGCGATGACGCGGTGGCTGGCCAGGGCATCGCCCTCGGCCCGCGATCCGATCGCCTCCTCGACGGCGGCGATCAGGCGGCGGAACAGATCGATCTCGTAGTTCGAGGTCACGCCTTGCAGGATCGCGGCGATACGCTCCAGCCCCATGCCCGTATCGATCGAGGGGCGCGGGAGTGCCACGCGCTCACCCGGCGAAACCTGCTCGAACTGCATGAAGACGAGGTTCCAGAATTCCAGGAACCGGTCGCCATCTTCCTCGGCCGAACCCGGAGGGCCGCCCCAGACCGACTCGCCTTGATCATAGAAGATTTCGGAGCACGGACCGCAAGGGCCCGTCTCGCCCATGGTCCAGAAATTGTCCGAGGTCGGGATGCGGATGATCTTGTCGTCGGAGAAACCGGCGATGCTCTTCCAGAGCCGCGCGGCTTCTTCGTCCTCGGAATAGACGGTGACGAGCAGACGGCTCTTGTCGAGCGCGAATTCCTTGGTGACGAGGTTCCAGGCGAGGCTGATCGCCTCTTCCTTGAAATAGTCGCCGAAGGAGAAATTGCCGAGCATCTCGAAGAACGTGTGATGCCGCGCGGTGAAGCCGACATTGTCGAGATCGTTGTGCTTGCCGCCGGCGCGCACCACCTTCTGCGCGGTGGTCGCCCGCGTGTAATCGCGCTTCTCCAACCCGGTGAAGACGTTCTTGAACTGCACCATGCCGGCGTTCGTGAACATCAGGGTCGGGTCGTTGCGTGGCACGAGCGGCGAGGAGGCGACCGGCTCATGCCCGTTCTTCGCGAAATATTGAAGAAAGGTCGACCGGATCTCGTTCACGCCACTCATGGAAAAACCTTCAATTGGGAAAACGCGGCCGGGGCATGGTTACCGCTCCGCGCAAGCCTTTTAGCGGCGAGGCAAAACCCTGTCTATGTCGGGCTTGCAACGACCATGCGAAGCCAAGAGACACCCTCATACGAAAACGCCCGCCAGAGAGGCGGGCGTTTTCTGTTCATCAGGCTTCGCCGTCGTCGTCGCCGTCCTCGGAGGGGCCGGCGTCCAGAAGCTTCTCCGCGATCAGGCCGGCGTTCTGGCGGATCGCCGATTCGACCTCCGCCGCCAAGGCCGGGTTGTCCCGCATGGTCGCCTTGGCGTTCTCGCGGCCTTGGCCGAGACGCTGGGAATTATACGAGAACCAAGCGCCGGACTTCTCGACGATGCCGGACTTGACGCCCAGATCGACGAGCTCGCCCATCTTGGACACGCCCTCGCCATACATAATGTCGAACTCGACCTGCTTGAACGGCGGGGCCAGCTTGTTCTTCACCACCTTCACGCGCGTCTGGTTGCCCGTCACCTCTTCGCGCTCCTTGATGGAACCGATCCGGCGAATGTCGAGACGAACCGAGGCGTAGAACTTCAGGGCGTTGCCGCCCGTGGTCGTTTCGGGCGAGCCAAACATCACGCCGATCTTCATACGGATCTGGTTGATGAAGATGACCATGCACTTGGAGCGCGAGATCGAGCCCGTCAGCTTGCGTAGCGCCTGGCTCATCAGGCGCGCCTGCATGCCCGGCAACGAGTCGCCCATCTCGCCTTCGATTTCGGCGCGAGGCGTGAGCGCGGCCACCGAATCGACCACGAGCACGTCGATCGCGCCGGAGCGAACCAGCGTATCCACGATTTCCAGCGCCTGCTCGCCGGTGTCGGGCTGCGAGATCAGGAGATTGTCGAGATCGACGCCGAGCTTGCGAGCATAGACAGGATCGAGCGCATGTTCGGCGTCTACGAACGCGCAGATGCCACCGGCCTTCTGCGCTTCGGCCACAGTGTGCAGCGCCAGGGTCGTCTTGCCCGAGGATTCCGGTCCATAGATTTCGACAATGCGTCCCTTCGGAAGGCCGCCGATCCCGAGCGCAATGTCGAGGCCGAGGGATCCGGTCGAAACCGTCTCGATGTCGAGCTTCTCGGTTTGCCCGAGACGCATGATAGAGCCCTTGCCGAAGGCCCGTTCGATCTGCGAAAGCGCTGCATCGAGCGCCTTGTTCTTGTCCACCGAAGTATCCTCAACGAGACGGAGTGAGCTTTGGGCCATGAAAACAAGACCTTATTTCATGTGGGCGAACCGGGTGCAATCCGCTTGGCTGTGACGTGTATGTACTCTTTTCGTTCTCATCGTTCAAGGGATATTCCCTTTTTGTTCTCATTTGAGTTCTCGATGATCCACCCGGAGAAAGCGGCATGAAGCTCCCTATCGACGGGTTGGATGTCGTCCTGTTCGGAGGGGCGCATCTCGACCGCGTGGCGCGGTCATCCGTGCCGTTTCAAGCGGCGGCATCGAACCCCGGTTCGTGCCGGGAATTCATCGGTGGCGCGAGCTTCAACGTCGCTCGTGCTATGGCCCGGCAAGGCGCCGCCCCGCATGTCGTGAGCGCCCGCGGCGGCGATTCGATCGCGGCGTCCATCGAGATCGCCTTGGAAGCCGAGCGGATCGGAGATGGCGCACTATCCTGGCTGGATCGTCGCTCGGCCAGCTATACCGCGATTCTGGACGATACCGGCGAGTTGCGCGCGGCCGTCGCAGATATGGACATCTACGATCTCCTGACGCCCCGAGCGCTGAAACGCGCCCATTTGCGGCATCGCCTGAACGCGGCACAGGCCTGCGTCGTGGATGCCAATTTACCAAGCGAAACGTTGGCCTATCTCTCCGAGCACAAGATGAACGGGCCGATTTTCGCGATTGCGGTTTCACCGTCCAAGGTTTTGCGCCTGCGGCCATGTCTGCCCCGGTTGACGGCGTTGTTCCTGTCCCGTGCCGAAGCCGCCTCGCTCGCAGGCCGACCGAAGGACAGCCCGGTCGAGCATCTCGCGCAGGCGTTACGCGAGCTTGGCCTACGACGGGCGGTCGTGACGGACGGCCCGCGCGCGGCGGCTATTCTGGATGAAGACGGTCTCGTGCTTCAGTCGCCCCCGCAAGTCCCCGCCATTCGCGACGTGACAGGTGCGGGCGATACGTTGGCGGCAATCACCATTCTGGAATTAGTGACCGGCACAAACTTTACCGAGGCCGCGCGCGTTGGAATGTGCGCCTCGGCGCTTCATATCGCGCACGAACTTCCCCCCCAGTCCTTGCCGCAATGCCGCTCCCTGGCGGCCGCGCTTCCCTCTCCCACCCCCGTCCACCAGGACCGATCCGCATGAACGACATGATCCATCTTTCTCCTTCCGTCGCCGAGGCCCTTCAATTCGGCCGCGCCGTCGTGGCGCTGGAATCGACCATCATCACCCACGGCATGCCCTGGCCGAAGAACCTCGATATGGCGCGTGAGGTAGAAGCCATCATTCGCGAGGAAGGCGCCGAACCGGCAACGATCGCCGTGATCGACGGCAAATTGCATGTCGGCCTGACCGACGCGCAGCTCGAGACATTGGCGCAGACCAAGGGCGCTTTGAAACTCTCGCGCGCCGACCTTGCCTATGCTGTGGCGGCCGGTCGCACGGGCTCGACCACGGTCGCGGCCACGATGATCGCCGCGCGTTTGGCGGGTATCGAAGTCTTCGCGACGGGCGGCATTGGTGGCGTGCACAAGGGCGCCGAGACCAGCTTCGACATTTCGGCCGATCTTGACGAGTTGTCTCAGACGCGCGTCATCGTCGTGTCGGCAGGAGCCAAGGCGATCCTCGATCTCAAGAAGACCTTCGAAGTTCTTGAAACGAAGGGTGTTCCGGTCATCGGATACGGCGTGGACGAATTGCCCGCCTTCTGGTCGCGCCGCTCCGGCATCGCGACGCCGATCCGGATGGATTCGGCCGACGAGATCGCCGAATTCCAACGCGTTCGCGAACGGCTCGATATCCATGGCGGCATGTTGATCGCCAACCCTCTGCCCGAAGAGCTGGAAATCGACAGCGCGACCATCGGCGGCTGGATCGATGCGGCATTGGCGGATGCCGACGCGAAGGGTGTCACCGGCAAGGCGACGACGCCATTCCTGCTTCAAAAGATTTTCGAACTCAGCGAGGGCAAATCGCTGGCGACCAATATCGACCTCGTCCGCTCGAATGCTCGGCTGGCCGCTCGCGTCGCGGTCGGCCTCGCCAAGCGTCCGACCCACTGATCACTCTTCGAGCGCCTCTTTAACGGCGACCGCCAAGTCACGGAGGGAGAAGGGTTTCGGCAGGAAGCCGAATTTTTCTCCCTCCGGCAAATTCTTGGCGAAGGCGTCCTCGGCATAGCCTGAGACGAAGATGAACTTGAGATCGGGCCGAACCTTGCGCATCTCGCGCAGCAGCGTCGGCCCGTCCATTTCCGGCATCACGACGTCGGACACGACGAGATCGACCTTGCCGTCCAGCTCTTCCATCACGTCCAGCGCTTCCAGCCCGCTCGCCGCCTCGTGGACATCGTATCCGCGCATCTTCAAAGCGCGCACGTTTCCGGCGCGAACATTGTCTTCGTCCTCGACGAGCAGGATGGACGCAGTGCCCGACAGGTCCATCTTGGCGCCTGCCGCCTGCACGCCCGACTGTTCGGGCCGCGGTGCGGCGATCTCCGCCGGAATGTGACGCGGCAGGAAGATGCGGAACACCGTCCCTTCGCCCTGTCGCGACTCCACGAAGATGAAGCCGCCGGACTGCTTCACGATTCCGTAGACCATGGAGAGGCCGAGGCCCGTACCCTTGCCGATTTCCTTGGTCGTGAAGAAGGGTTCGAAGATCCGCTCCGCGACATCGGCCGGCATGCCGGAGCCCGTATCCGAAACCTCCATCAGCACGTAATCGGCTTCGATCAACTCGCCATAGCCGAAGCCCGGCACTTCGGCGGCTGAAACGTTGCGCGTCGAAATTGTCACCGTTCCTTGCGTCGCCATGGCGTCGCGCGCGTTCTGCACGAGATTGGTGACGACCTGCTCGAACTGCCCGATATCGGCCATGACAGGCCAGAGGTCACGCGCGTGGTGGCGCTCCAATTTGACGAGGTCGCCGGAGATGCGCTTCAGGAGAAGGTGCATATCCGCGATGACGTCCGTCAGATTCAGCATCTTGGGACGCATGGTCTGACGGCGTGAATAGGCCAGAAGCTGCCGGACCAGCGATGCCGCGCGATTGGCGCTCTGCTTGATCAGCAGGAGATCCTGGAAGGACGGATCGCCCGAGCGATGATTCAGGAGCAGGAAGTCCACCGACGCCGTGATGATCGTCAGGACGTTGTTGAAGTCATGCGCAATGCCGCCGGCCAGATTGCCGATCGCCTGCATCTTCTGGCTCTTGGCGAACTGGTCTTCGAGCGTGCGCTGCTGGGTGATGTCGACGCCATAGAGGATGGCGACTTCGCCGGTTCCATCGTGAATGTCGGCATTTGCGCTAACGTAAAGGCGCGTGGAGCGCACGGGCTCGCTCAGAAGCTCGGCATCGACCGGAGGAATGTCCGCCTGCCCGCGCGCGGCGGCTTGCAGCGCTTGCCGGATCGCCTCGCGATTTTCGTCGCGAACACAATCCATGATCGGCTGCGCGCCGATGGCGGCACCCTCGCCAAATAGACGACCGAACGCGCCGTTGGCACGCGCGATTCGACCGTTGGCGTCGAGCGCCGCAATGGCCATCGGAGACGAGTTGAAGAAGCGCGTGAATCGTACCTCGGCCGCGCGCAAGGCCTGTTCCTGCTCGCCCGCACCCACTCGGTTCAGAACGAGCGTGCGGGTGACGCCTTTCAGGCGCTCTCCGGCAGGGGCGAAATTGCGAAGAAGCCGGACAGGCAAGCGCTGGCCCGAAGACGTGACGAGGTCGAGATCGACCGATGAGATGCCGCTATCGTCGCGGATATGCTTCGTGCGGCGCAGCAGCGCCGCATCCTCCTCGCGCAGATAATCGAAGATCGACGGCCCATAAGGCTTGAACGATGCCAGATCGATCCGAAGCCATTCGGCGAGCGTCGCGTTGATATAGCCGAGACGGCCCGAATCATCGGCGGCGAAGAAACCCGCCGGCGCGTGGTCGAGATAGTCGATGGCGTGCTGGAGATCGCGGAAAAAGCTCTCCTGCTCCTCGCGCTCCGGTGTGATGTCGGCGATCTGCCAGACTTGAAGCGAGCCGTTCTCGGCGGTCAGCGGGCGCACGGAGGCGCGGTACCAGCGCGGCGAGGTTTCGGCGGTCCGGCTGCCGAGTTCACGCGTCAGTCGGAACTCCTCCTGACCAACCATGCCCTCCTGCGCCAGATTGGCGAGCCGATAGATCGCTTCGGATGCCTCGGGCTCTCGCGAAAGAAGGCGTTCGAGCGTGCGAACCTCGCCGGCCGACTGAGCCCCGGTGCGAACCCCATAAGCGCGATTCGCATAGACCACGCGCCCTCGCCGATCGGTCACGAGCGTTCCGGTCGGTAGATCGTCCAGAAACGCCTTGGCGATTCCCTGATCCATCCGCTTGAAGCCGAATTGCAACAGTCCGAGCGCCAAACCGAAGACGGCGGCGATTCCGACCATGGCCAGCAGACCGAAAATACCGAGAAGAGCGATCGCTCCATAGACATGGCCGAACAGGGCAAGTGTCGCCGCGAAGACGAAGAGGAACCCGGCCAGAAACAGGATTCGCCGCACCCCGGTCGAATCAGGATGGCGATCGATCAAGGGCTTGTCGCTAAGGGGAGTTGGCGCAACCGGCGCTGTCTGTTCCACAGGGGATGCTCCATGCATCGGCATCGGCCCTTCCGATAACGGGCTGGAAAGGTTACGACCAAACGGCGCGAAGCGCACGAGATTCTGTCGAATTTGCGCCCGTCATTGCCGAACGTCATCCTGACACGGCAGTATGGGCCGAAGCTGACCTGACCCTGTATCAGGACGGGCAGCGACATAAGAACCGAATACCGATTGCGGTCCCGAGACGTCAACGACGAACGGACCGCCGGCATCGCGGAGGTATGGTGAATGCGTGAATGGTTGGCCGGCGTGGTCGGTGAGAATCTGGCGCCGATCGTTTCGGTGATTTTGGCAGCGGCGGTGGTCATCCTCCTGGTCCTGCTGCTGGTCGGCTTGGCCAAGCGCATTTTTGCCGGTGGCAGCGGGATCGGCAGTCGCCATCGCGCGCCACGTCTCGCGGTGCTGGATGCGATTGCCGTGGACCAGCGTCGCAAGCTCGTTCTGGTGCGCCGCGACGAAGCGGAGCATCTGATTCTGATTGGCGGGTCCAACGATCTCGTGGTGGAACAGAGCATCTTCCGGGGTCAGGTGGCGCGCCGAGTCCCGCCCGGTGCTCCGCCGGCGCGGCAGGAGCCCGATATGGGTGAGCGCCCGGCAGGTGCCCCGATGCCGCACCGCCGCACGCCCCCGTCCCCCCGAACGGCCGAGACG
>NZ_LDQA01000083.1 GCF_001475935.1 Aureimonas ureilytica | reverse complement strand
CACCCAGCGTCACCAGACGGATGTCGGGCGCCTTCGCGAGCCCCGTCACCGGGTCGTAGTTGTAATACGAGAACGTCAGCTTCTCGCCGCTTTCATAATCGGTGATCCGATCGCCGTTCAGGTCGCTGCCGTTCGAGAGATAGCCCAGATCGAACTGATCGACACCGGAACCGCCCGTCAGGCTGTCGGCGCCCGCTCCGCCTTGAAGCGTGTCCGCTCCCGCGCCGCCCTCTAGCGTGTCGTTGCCATCGCCGCCGGATAGATTATCCGAGCCAGCGCCGCCATAAAGCTTGTCGTTGCCCGCTCCGCCATAAAGCGACGCTGGTGGAGCAAAGCTGGAGTTAAAAATGGCCACGATGCCGCGTGCGTCCAGAACATCGTCACCGGCGCCGCCTTCGGCATAGCCGGCATTGTTCAGGCGCAACGTGTCCTTGCCGTCTCCTCCATAGAGATAATCGTAGCCGTAAGGCCCCGAACCGCCGTCCAGCGTATCATCACCCTCGCCGCCGCGCAGCGTGTCACTGCCTTCGCCCCCCGACAGGCTGTCATTCCCCGCAAGACCCAGCACCTCGTCGTTGCCGGCATCGCCATCGATCACGTCCGCCCCGGACGTGCCGATCAGAACATCATTGCCGCTCGT
>NZ_LDQA01000082.1 GCF_001475935.1 Aureimonas ureilytica | reverse complement strand
AGAACATCATTGCCGCTCGTGGCAGGCTTCGTCGCCCCGAACGCAACGCGGATATCCATCTGGCTCAGGCCGCCATCCGTGGTGACGAGCGTGCCGCCGGTCACGCCTTCCAGCGTCACCGCGCTTTCGAACACGCCGTCCCGGTTGGCGTCGATCTCGATCCGGCTGTCACCGCCCAGCGTCACCAGACGGATGTCGGGCACCTTCGCGAGCCCCGTCACCGGGTCGTAGTTGTAATACGAGAACGTCAGCTTCTCGCCGCTTTCATAATCGGTGATCCGATCGCCGTTCAGGTCGCTGCCGTTCGAGAGGTAGCCCAGGCCGAACTGATCGACACCGGAACCGCCCGTCAGGCTGTCGGCGCCCGCTCCGCCTTGAAGCGTGTCCGCTCCCGCGCCGCCCTCCAGCGTGTCGTCGCCATCGCCACCGGATAGATTATCCGAGCCAGCGCCGCTATAGAGCTTGTCGCTGCCCGCCCCGCCATACAGGTACGCCGAACTCGTAGAGCTGGAACCCGTCACGATCCCACGCGCATCAAGAACGTCGTCGTCTGCATCGCCATAAGCATAGCCGCCGTTGCTCAGCCGCAGCGTGTCCTTGCCATCTCCGCCATAGAGATAATCGTAGCTGTAGGACCCTGATCCACCGTCCAGCGTGTCGTCGCCTTCGCCGCCGCGCAAGGTGTCGCTGCCCTCGCCACCCGACAGACTGTCATTCCCCGCAAGACCCAGCACCTCGTCGTTGCCGGCCCCGCCGTCGATCACGTCCGCCCCAGACGTGCCGATCAGAACATCGTTGCCGCTCGTGGCAGGCTTCATCGCCCCGAACGCAACGCGGATATCCATCTGGCTCGGGCCACCGTCCGTGGTGACGAGCGTGCCGCCGGTAACGCCTTCCAGCGTCACCGCGCTTTCGAACACGCCGTCCCGGTTGGCGTCGATCTCGATCCGGCTGTCATCACCCAGCGTCACCAGACGG
>NZ_LDQA01000081.1 GCF_001475935.1 Aureimonas ureilytica | reverse complement strand
CTTTGCCGGCGCCTGCGCGAGCTGTCACAGCGGCTCCCCTGCCTCCGCCTCGCAAGGCCTGCCGCTGGAGAAAAGCGGCGCGACCCACGCCGAGAGCGCGCGCAATCTCGTGCAGTTCATTCTCCACGGCCGGCAGCTGCCCCCCGGCGCGGCGAGCGTGGCCATGCCCGGCTTCGCCCGGCTCCTGACGCGCCAGCAGGTGGCCGATCTCGCCGCCTATATCCGCGCGCGCTATTCCAACGAGCCGCCCTTCCAACAGCTGGATGCGACGGTGAACGAGCTGGCGGATCGGGCGGGGTTGCCGTGAGGCGCGCGGTGCCCTTCTCACAAAGGAACGATCGGACATGGTGACGCTGACCGTCAACGGCCGGCGCGTCGAGACGGACGCCGATCCGACGATGCCGCTTCTCTATCTCCTGCGCGACGAGCTGCAGCTGAACGGCGCGAAATATGGCTGCGGCGTCGGCCAATGCGGCTCCTGCGCCGTGCTGGTGGACGGACGCTCCTCCTTTTCCTGCCTCCTGCCCGTGGCGGCGCTCGAAGGGCGCGAGGTGGTGACGCTGGAAGGGCTCGGCGCGGGCGAGAAGCCGGGGTCGGTGCAGGCCGCCTTCATCGCCGAACAGGCGGCCCAATGCGGCTATTGCATTCCCGGCATGATCATCGCTGTGGAAGGGCTTCTGCGCCGCAACGCCTCGCCCGACGAAGCGGCGATCCGCGAGGCGCTTCAGCCCCATCTCTGCCGCTGCGGAACCCACGCGCGCATTCTCCGCGCGGCCCTGCGCGTGACGACGCCTCCCGCCGCCTCGGCCAAGCTTGAGGGCTCCAAGCCATGAGCCCCGACCTCTCCCGCCGCCTCGTGCTGAAAGGCGGCGCGCTGACGCTCTTCTTCGCGCTCGCGCCGGGTTCCGCGCGCGCGCAAGAGGCCGATATCGGCGGCGAGGGCGCGCAGGCCGGCGGCGC
>NZ_LDQA01000080.1 GCF_001475935.1 Aureimonas ureilytica | reverse complement strand
ATACCCCATCTGTTGCGAATAGCGGAATAGGACACAATGATCCCTTTCTGTTCTTTTCTCAAACGATGAAGGCCTGAAACAGCCGTCCTATGTACTGGGCCTCGGGACTGTCAGGAATTTCGTGTGGAGCGGCCATAATGGACCCATAGGATGGACCCGATGGTACGATGCAAAGCACCCCACATTCCCGATGCGCTTCTGGACCAGCTTCTGTCCGGGGCCGATCCCAAGACGGCGTTTGATCCCGGCGGGCTTCTGGACGATCTGAAGAAGGCCTTAGCGGAGCGGGCGTTGAACGCCGAGATGGATCATCATCTGTCTGGCGATGGCGGAGCGGGCAACAGCCGCAATGGCTATGGCAGGAAGACGGTGACGACCTACACGGGGCGGTTGGATCTTTCCGTGCCGCGCGATCGCCAGGCGAGTTTCGATCCGCAACTCATCGCCAAGTACCAACGGCGGTTTCCGGGCTTCGATGAGAAGGTCATCTCGATGTATGCGCGGGGCATGAGCAACCGCGAGATCGTCGGGCATCTGCACGAACTCTACGGCATCGACGTCTCGCCCGACCTGATCTCGGCGGTGACCGACGCGGTTCTGGAGGAGATCGCCACTTGGCAGGCTCGCCCGCTCGAGCCAGTCTACCCGATCGTGTTCTTTGATGCGCTTCGCGTAAAGATCCGCGACGAAGGGTTCGTGCGGAACAAGGCGGTCCATGTCGCGCTCGGGGTTCGGGCCGACGGCACCAAAGAGATCCTCGGGCTTTGGATCGAGACGAACGAAGGCGCCAAGTTCTGGCTTCGGGTCATGACCGAGATGAAGAACCGCGGCGTCGAGGACGTGCTTCTGGCCGTGGTCGATGGCCTGAGGGGCTTTCCCGAGGCGATCGTCGCTGT
>NZ_LDQA01000008.1 GCF_001475935.1 Aureimonas ureilytica | reverse complement strand
CTCCGATCTCGTCATTATCCTTCTCAGTATTGTCGTGTGAGCTGTGCTGCTCTCTTGTTATCTCCACTCTCGCTTGTTTTCTGTCAGGCGGAGGACGGCATACGAGTTCTAGTACGTTCTCGTTGGCTCGGGCACGCGTATAAGAGACAGGGGCATCGGCAACGGGACCGGGCAGCCTCTGCGGGGTATATGCGAAGGGCGGGGCGCCGACCGGCCCCCCCCGCTCGTGCTCGGCATCGAGGTCGGGCCGCGCGGGACCCCCGCCCCCTCCATCGACCTCGATGCCGAGATCGATGGAGGGCGGCCGGTCCGCGCCCCGCCCTTCGAAGAGATCGCGCAGAAGCTGCCCGGTCTCCTTGCCGATGCCCTTGGCATCGACCCGGATGGTCGAGATCGCCGGCTCGCATTCGCGCCCCAGCTCGAAATCGCCGAAGCCCATGAGGCTGATGCGGCCGGGCACGTCGATGCCCTGGCGGCGGCATTCCATCAGCGCGCCGAAGGCCGAACCGTCGGACACCGCGAAGACGCCCTCGACGCCAGGCTTATCGCGCAGCAGGAGCTTCATCGCCGCCGCGCCGTGTGCGTAGGACACGGGGGCCGATCCATGGCGCAGGATCAGGCCGGTCTCGATGCCCTCTTCCCGCAGCACGGCCGCAAAGCCCTGCAGGCGCGCCTCGCCGCGCGCGTCGCGCATATCGCCTTCCGCCTCCGAGCCGATGGCCGCGATATGGCGCAGGCCCAGCGAGAGCAAATGGCGCGCGGCGGCGCGGCCCGCCTCGAAATTGGAGAAGCCGACCGCCCGGTCGAGCGGAGCCGAGGGCGCGTCCCAGATTTCCACCACGGGAATGCCGGCATTGGTCAGCATTCGCCGCGTCGAGGCCGTGTGCAGCGTGCCTGCGACGACGATGCCCTGCGGGCGGCGCGCCAGAAGCGAGCGCACCAGTCGCTCCTCCTCGCCCGCCTGATAGAGCGTGTAGCCGATGAGGAGCTGGTAGCTCTGCCCCAGGGCCTCGGCGAGCCCCTGCGCCGTGTCGGCGAAGTTGGAATTGGTGAGCGTCGGCAGGATCAGGCCGACGAAATTGGTGCGCCGCGAGGAGAGCGAGCCGGCGACGAGATCGGGCACATAGCCCAATTGGTCCACCGCGCGCATGACGCGCTCGCGCGTTTCCGGCGCGACGATGGACGGATCGGCCAGCACCCGGCTCACCGTCATGGTGGAAACGCCCGCGAGCTTGGAGACATCCCGCATCGTCGGCTTGGAGCCGGTGGCGGACCCTTGCGCGTCGCTGCGCCGCGCTTTCGCACCGGGCGCGGCCGGGGCGCGGCGATGGCCGGCCTTGGCCTCGCCCGTGGCCTCGCCGGCATCGGACGCCCCTCGCCGCGCTTCCGTCTCCAGGGGCGGGGATCGGTTCGGGGTCTGGACCTCGGCCTCTCGGCCGGCCTTTTTGTGTCGGGCCATGGTCATCTTCTTTCGCTCGGTCGATCCGCGCGTTCGAGCGTGGCTCGGCATCGTTTGCGGTCTCTCAGGCAAGACGCCGGTAGACCACATGGCGCAGCGTGCCGTCGAACAGCGTCATCAGCTTCTCCATCACCGGCGCGCCGCGCGCCCGCACGGGCTAGGCTTCCGCTTCCGCCACGGCCTCAGCCGACGGGTAGTCGATCTCCTGCACCAGAACGAGCGCGGGCGCGCCGTCCTCGCGCCGCTCGGTGCGGAGCACGCGCACGGCCAAGGCGTTGGGCATGGCCCGCCAGACCGGCATCAGCTCGGCCATGATGAGGTCGTAGAAGGCCTCCTCGCAGCCGGGGCGGATCGTGCCTTCGAACAGGGCGCTCCGCGTGTGGATGCTCATCTCAGAAATGCAGGTGGACCTTGATCGCGCGCTTGCGATCGGCGGCCATCTCGAAGGCTTGAGACAGATCACTCATCGGCATCTGCGCCGACATCACCGGCGTCACATCGATCCGGTCGTTGGCCAGCCAATCCACGGCGGTGTGGAACTCCTCGCAGAAGCGGAACGCGCCCACGAGATCGATTTCCTGCGCCATCAGAATGTTGACGGGCACGCCCACCTCGCCCGGCGGCATCATGCCGAGTTGGACGATGCGCCCGCCCGGACGGATCGCGCGCACCAGGGAGCCCAGCGCGGGCGGCGCGCCGGTGGCCTCGAAGCCGACATCGAAGAAGCCCTTGTTGGCCTCGAAGGCGGCGAGGCGCTCGGGCGAGGTCGCGACATTGATCGTTTCGTCCGCGCCGGCCTGCCGCGCCAGCGCCAGCGGCTCATCCACGAGGTCGGTGACCGCGACGAAGCTCGCGCCGGCATGGCGCACAGCGAGCGTCAGCAACATGCCGATCGGCCCCGCGCCGGTGATCAGAACGCGCTTGCCCAGGAGATCGCCCGCGCGGGTGAGGCCGTGGATCGCGACCGACAGCGGCTCGGCCAGCGCGGCCTTGGCGAGCGGCATGTCCGGGGGCACCGGCACGGCCTGATCGGCGCGGCAGGTGAAGCGCTCGGCAAAGCCGCCCTGCACATGCGGAAACATCGCCGCCGAGCCGAAGAAGCGCATGTTGCGGCAAAGATTGGAGCGCCCGGCGCGGCAATAGTCGCAGTGAAGGCAGGGACGGCTCGGGTTGACCGCGACGCGCTGGCCGATGGCGAGACCCGACACGCCCTCGCCCAGCGCCTCGATCTCGCCCGCCACCTCATGGCCGAGCACCAGCGGCTCGCGCAGCGCGAAGTCGCCGACGCGGCCCTTGCCCCAGTAGGACAGGTCCGACCCGCAGATGCCGCCCGCGCCGAAGCGCACGAGAACGTCGCCGGGCGCAAGCTTCGGCTCGGGGCGCTCGTCGAGGCGCAGGTCCTTGGCGGCGTGGATCACGGCGGCGCGCATGGATTCGGTCTCCTCCGTGCGACCCTTGTGGGCCGCGTCGTCACTGTTATCGGTAACAAACCTGAATGGATTTGGAAAGGGTTGTTTGCCTGGGTGGCGGCTCAATCCCGCCAGCCATCCCCATGCGCGTTGACATAGATCGCATAGAGCGAGGTCTGCGCGGTGATGTAGAGGCGGTTCTTTTTCGGGCCGCCGAAGCAGAGATTGGAGACCATTTCTTCCACCGGGATCGAGCCGATATGCGTGCCGTCGGGCGCATAGACGCAGACGGCATCGGCGTTGGAGGCCCAGATATTGCCTGATGTGTCAGCGCGGAACCCGTCGAAGAAGCCGTTCGGCGAGCGCGCGAAGAGACGCCCCTCCCCCACCGTGCGCCCGTCCACCATGGGATAGGCGCGGATCACCGGCTCGCAGGCGGGATCGTGGGTCTTGCCCGTCTCCGAGACATAGAGGATCGATTCATCGGGCGAGAAGCAGAGCCCGTTGGGCTTCAGCATGTCGGTGATGACGGCCGTCAGCTCGCCTGTCGTGGGGTCCAGCCGATAGACGTTGGACGCGCCGATCTCGGACGGGGCGCGGTGGCCCTCGTAGTGGAAGTCGATGCCATAGGTCGGGTCGGAGAACCAGACCGTGCCGTCGCGCTTCACCACCACATCGTTGGGCGAATTGAGGCGCTTGCCCTCCCAATGCGAGACGAGACTGCGCCACACGCCATCATGATCCAGCCGCGAGACGCGCCGCCCGCCATGCTCGCAGGCGACGACGCGGCCCTCGGCGTCCAGCGTATGCCCGTTGTGGTAGCCACAGGGGCCCTCGAAGACCGAGACCGAGCCGTCGCACTCGTCGAAGCGCATCACCCGGTCGTTCGGAATGTCCGACCAGAGCACGGATTTGGCCGAGGGGACATGCACCGGCCCTTCCACCCAGCGCCCGCCGGTCCAGAGCTTCTCCAGCTTGGCATGGCCGATGAAGAGGGCGCGGAAGCGGTCGTCGTGGACGATATAGGTCTCGCTCATCTCAGGCTCAGTTCGTCGGCAGGGCGTAATCGTCGGCGCGGAAGACGGTGTGGAAGATGTCGCCCTCGTAAAGATCCAGCAAGCCCTTCGTCACCTCGCGGGACTCGTAGCGCACGTCGGAGGCGAGCGCCGTCTCGATCGCCTCGCGCGAGGGATAGCGGACCTGGAGCACCATCTCGAAATGCGGGTCGGTGACATCGGCCTCCTCCTGCCGGAGGACGCGCACTTCCTCCGCGCCGGGAAAGCGCGTCCAGAGCGGCACGAGCTTGTCGCGCACATAGGCGGTGAATTCGGCCTCGTGGCCCGGCTTGGCGCGGCCACGAAAAAAGGCGCAACGGATGAACATGGCTGGGGTCTCGTCGGATCGATCGGGAAGGGAGCCCCGCCGCGAAGGAGGCGCGCGGCGGGGCGGGCATGGCGACTATGCCGCTTACTTCACCCCCCAGATCGTCTTGTAGGCGTCGCGATAGCCGTTGTCGGGGTCGAAGGCATTGCTCGGGCCGCCGTCGAACTCGACATTGGCCTTGGTGACGATGTGGAGCGGCGAGACGTAGCCGGACCAGGGCTGGCCCGCGAAGGCGCGGTTCAGCTCGTCCACCAGCTGCCAGCCCTGAAGCTTCAGGGGCTCGGCGACGGTGACGGCCTGATACTGGCCGGAGCGAATGCGCTGATAGGCCGATTCCGAACCGTCGCCCGCCGCGACATTCACCGGCTTGCCGTCGCCAGCGATGCCCGCCGCCGCCAGCGAGGGGCCCATGAAGTCGAAATAGAGATCGTTGATGGCGAGCGAATGCGTCCAGGCATCGCCATGGCGCTGGAGCAGCGAGGTGGTCAACTGCGGCATCCGGGTGGAGGTCTCGGCGATGGGCGTGTCGACATATTCGACCACCGTGCCGCCGAGCTTCTCGATCTCGGCCTTCATCGCGTCGGCCTTGGCGATGGCCACCGCGTAAGTGCTGTCGGTGAAGATCACGACGCCCGGCTTGCCCTTGGCATCGACATAGGCCCAGTCGGCGGCGGCTTTCGCCACCTGCATCGGATCGGTGGTCACATTGGCGAAGACGCCCGCCGCCGGCACGGGGCCGACTTCCGGCGCGGTGTGCCAGGCGACGATCGGGATCTTGGCGTTCTTGGCCTGCTCCAGTCCCGCCTGCTGCTCCACCGCGTCGAAGCCGGCGACGACGATCCCGTCCGGGTTCAGCGCGATGCCCTGTCCCACCGCCGCCGTGCGGCCCGAGATGGAGCCTGCGCCGTCGATCGTGCGGACCGTCCAGCCGGCGGCCTTGGCCGCTTCCTCGATGCCCGAGACGACGCCGAGAATGCCGCCGTTCTTCATGTCGCCGGCCAGAACCACGATCGTCTTGTCCTTGGCGATCTTCGGGCCGGATGTCGGCCCGTCCCATTTCGTGACCTTGGAGGCGTATTTGTCCACGGTCGCCTTGGCGTCGGCCATCGCATCGGCGCGGGCGGCGGGCGCGGCCGCGATCATGAGGGCACCGCCGAGGAGCAGCGCGGAGAGAAGCGTCTTCATGTTGGTTTCCTCCCGAGGATGTCTTGTCGTGGCCCGTCCGTTTCCTCCCGGCGGGCCGGTTTCGTTATTTCGCGCCGCGCCGGCGCTGGGCGTAGGCGGCGATGCCGATGGCGACGAGCAGCGTCATGCCGTTGAACAGGGGCTCGACATAGAAGGAGCCGCCGAACTGCTGGATGCCGGAAATGCCGACCGCGAGCACGATCACACCGACCACCGTGCCCCAGACATTGACCCGGCCGGGCTTGATCGTGGTGGAGCCCAGAAACGCGCCGACGAGGGCCGGCAGAAGATATTCGAGCCCGACGCTCGCCTGCCCGATGCGCAGCTTGGAGGCGAGCAGCACGCCCGTCAGCGCCGTCAGGAAGCCGGAGGCGACGAATGTCGCCATGGTGAAGCGGCGCACGGGAATGCCGTTCAGCGCGGCGGCCTTGGGGTTGGCGCCGATGGCATAGAGATAGCGGCCGACCGGCGTGTATTCGAGAACGAGCCAGAGGAAGACGGCGAGGGCGAGCACATAGAAGCCGCCAATGGGCAGGCCGAAGACCATGGTGCCGTTCAGCGCCAGAAAGCCTTCAGGCAAGGGCGCGACGACCTGCCGACCGCCGGTGTACCAGAGCGCCAGCGCATAGAGCACGGTGCCCATGCCGAGCGTCGCGATGAAAGAGTCGATCTGCGCGACCTCGACCAGAAGCCCGTTCAGCAGGCCGACCAGCGCCCCGAGCGCCAGCACGATCAGCACCGCGACCGGCCAGGGAATGCCGAAGGCGGTTTGCAGCGAGATCGCCAGAATATGCCAGAGCACGATGCCATAGCCGACCGTCAGGTCGATCTTGCCCGCCGTCATCGGGATCATGGCGGCCAAGGCGAGAAGCGCGATGATCGACTTGTCCGAGACGATGGAGCGCAGGTTCAGGAGGGTCGGGAAGGTGCGCGGCAAGAGGATCGCAAACAGGAGGATCAGCGCCAGCGTCAGGATCGGTAGGCCATAGACCGGCAGAAGGCGCATCGCCGCCTGACCGGGCGGAAGGCCGCGCATTTCGGCGCGCGTCGGCTCGAGCGCGTTGGATTTGATGGAATTCATGACGGGTCTCCCGCGTGCGCCAAGGCTGTTGGGACCTCGCGGCCGGCGGGGCCGGCGAGGGAATGTGAGATCGCACGACGCGCTCGCGCTCTGCGGGCGCGCCGGCGGGCATGGAGGATGCGGCCGGGTCAGTCCGGCCTTCGCCCTTTCCGTGTCGGAACGGGCTCGAACCGGATGAGCGCCGCCAGCCGAGCCGGCGGTCGGAAGGTCAGGCGGCTTCCGAAGCACTCGCGGCGGCGATGACGCGCTCGGTCGTCACCGCCTCGCCTGAGAGCTCCGCGATGATTGCGCCGCGATTGAAGACGAGCGCGCGGTGGCAGAGCGTCGCCACCTCCTCGAAATCGGTGGAGACCACGAGCACGGCGAGGCCGGCGGCAACCGCCGCTTCCACGAGGCGATAGATTTCGGCCTTGGCCCCGACATCGACGCCCGCCGTCGGGTCTTCGAGGATCAGGAGCCGGCGGCCGGTTTCCAGCCAGCGGCCGACGATGACCTTCTGCTGATTGCCGCCCGACAGGCCCTCAATGGCGAGATCCGGGTCGTTGGGGCGAAGGCCGATGCGGCGGCCCAGCTCGCGCGCGGCTTGGCTCTCGCTCGCCGGCGAACGGAAGGAGAACAGCTTGCGGCCGAACGCGCCGGGATTGAGGAAGGCGTTCTCACGCACCGAGAGGGCGGCCGCGACGGACTCCTCCGCGCGGTCCCGCGCCACGAGGCCGATGCCGCTTCGGAGCGCGGCGCGCATGGAGGAGAGGTCCGGCGCCGCGCCATCGATCGTGACCGCACCCGAATGCGCCTGCGCCCCGAACAGCGCGCGACCCACCGCCTCCTGCCCCGCACCGCGCAGGCCGACCAGCCCGAGGATCTCGCCCTGGCGGATGTCGAAACCGACCGGCCCCGCCCCCGCTGTCGTGAGGCCACGCACCGTCACGCGGGCCTTCGCTTCCGCCGGCGCGGGCAGTTTCTCGTAGAGCTTCAGCGAGCCGGTGCCGACGATCTGCGCGATGAGATCAGCCGGCGTCAGGTCGGCGATGCGCCCCTCCCCCGCCAGCGCGCCGTCGCGCAGCACCACGGCGCGGTCGGCGACGCGGAAGATTTCGTCTAGCCGGTGCGAGACATAGATCACGCCGACGCCCCCGGAGGCGAGCCGGCGCACCGCGCCCATCAGCTTCTCCACCTCGTCGGCGGGAAGGCTGGCGGTCGGCTCGTCGAGGACGAGAAATTCGCAGTCCGTGGCGAGCGCGCGGGCGATCGCCACCAGAGACTTTTCGGTGCGCGACAGGGAGGAAACGCGCGTGTCCGGGTCGAAGTCGCAGCCGAGCCGCGCCAGCGCCTCGACGGCCTGCGTCCGCACGCCCGCCCAATCCACCAGCCCGCGCTTGCCCCCGCCCCGCCTTGGATAGCCATTGGCCATGGCGACGTTCTCGGCGATGGTCATCCATTCGATCAGGCCGAGATCCTGATGCACGAAGGCGACCGAGCGCCGCGCCCCCGCCGCCCCTTCGCTCTCGTGGGTATAGGGCGTTCCGTCGATGGCGATGCGCCCGGCATCGGCCTTGTGGATGCCCCCTAAGATCTTGATGATGGTGGACTTGCCCGCGCCGTTCTCGCCGAGCAGCGCCACGACCTCGCCGGACCGGACGGAAAAGCTGACGCCCTTCAGCGCCTGCGTGCCGCCAAATCGCTTGGCGACTCCCTCGAACCGAAGCTCGCTCATGACAACCTCCCAATCATCATGTCGCGATGTTATCGATAACTTTCTTGGCTGTCAATCCATACCCCGTGTGGCGTGTCGTCTCTTATCGACGCGACCGCAAGGGGATGGACGGCGCGGCATGTCACCGGGTGGAGACTCGATCAGGGATGGACGGGTTGATGCCTAGTCTCGACTCCTCTCCGCCGTGTCGCTCGAAAGGGAGGGGCGCGCGCGAACGGCAAGGCGGACGAGGCAGCGGTGATGCGGCCCAGCCCCCTCCCCCGTTCCTCAGCGAGCCGCCGCCTTCAACGATCGGCGAGGATCATCTCGGCGGCTTTTTCCGCAATCATCACCGCAGGCGCGTGGGTGTTGCCGGAGACGATGGTGGGCATGATCGAGCAATCGGCTACGCGCAGGCCCGCGATGCCGCGAAGGCGAAGCTGCGGATCGACCACCGCGTCCGGGTCGGCCCCCATGCGCGCCGTGCCAACCGGATGGAAGATCGTGGTTGCGATATCACCGGCGGCGCGCGCCAGATCCTCGTCGCTCTGAAGATGCACGCCGGGCTTGAACTCCTGCGGGCGGTGGCGCTCCAGCCGCCTTGTCGCCATGAGACGGCGCGCGGCGCGGATCGAGGCGCTCGCCACTTCGCGGTCGCCATCGGTGGAGAGATAGTTCGGCGCGATCGCGGGCGGGGCGAAGGGATCGGGCGAAGTAATGCGCACGCTGCCGCGCGACTCCGGGCGCAGATTGCAGACCGACACGGTGATCGCGGGAAAAGCGTCGAGCGGCTGCCCGAACCGATCGAGAGACAGCGGCTGCACATGGAACTCGATATTGGCGGTCTCGAAACGCGGATCGGACTTCATGAAGATGCCGAGCTGGCTCGGGGCCATGGCCATCGGCCCGGAGCGCTTCAGCGCATATTGCAGCCCGATCTGCGCCTTGCCCCACAGCGTCGCCTGCCACTCGTTGAGCGTGCGCGCGCCCTCGATGCGAAAGGCCGTGCGGATTTGCAGGTGGTCCTGCAGGTTCTCGCCCACAGTGGGGCGGTCGAGCAGAACGTCGATCCCGTGCCGGCGTAGCAGCTCGGCGGGACCGATGCCCGACAATTGGAGAAGCTGCGGCGTGCCGATCGCGCCCGCCGCCAGAACGATCTCGCCATGCGCCCTCGCCGGTCGCCCATCGAGCCTGAGATCGAGACCGGTCGCGCGCCCTTCCTCGATGCGGATACGCTCGGCCTGAGCTTGGGTCAGAATGCGCAGGTTCTTGCGATGCCGGATCGGGGCGAGAAAAGCGCGCACGGCGTTGAAGCGGAATCCGGCTTTCTGCGTCACCTCGAAATAGGACGAGCCGAAATTGTCGCCCCTGTTGAAGTCCTCGATGGGCGGCACGCCCATCTCCTCCGCCGCCTCGCGGATCGCGTCGAGGATCGGCCAGGACAGGCGCTGCTTTTCCACGCGCAGCTCGCCGGACTGGCTGTGAAACGGGCCGCTGAGCGCGTGATGGTTCTCGGATTTCAGAAACAGCGGCAGGACATCGTCCCAGCCCCAGCCCGCATTGCCGAGTTGCCGCCAACGGTCGTAGTCGGCCGCCTGTCCGCGCATGTAGATCATGCCGTTGATGGACGAGCAGCCGCCCATGACCTTGCCACGCGGATAGGCGAGGCGTCGGCCGTTCAGCCCCGCCTCCGCCTCGGTGGCATAGCCCCAGTCCGTGCGCGGATTGCCCATGCAATAGAGGTAGCCGACCGGGATATGGACCCAGTGGTAGCGATCCGAGCCGCCGGCTTCCAGAAGCAGAACGCTGTTCTTCGGGTCGGCGCTCAGGCGGTTGGCGAGCGTGCAGCCCGCCGAGCCCGCGCCCACCACGATGTGGCTGTAGCGGCCAAGATCGAGGCGAGGATCAGGGGGAAGAGAACTCATGGTCGTCACTCCGACGCGGCGGCGCCATAGGGGGATCATCCAGGGTGCGAGGCCCTGCTTCAAGAGCTTCGCCCGCATTTCAAGCGCAGGAAGAGTCAGGCTGCGCAGCCATCCTTGGCGAGACGGCGACGGGCGAACACTTATAAACCCGCCACCCGGCCGGGCTCGACACTCTCTGGTCGAATGGCGGGTTGTCGGCTCGCTCCAGAAGGCCCCGAGTGCTGGGGTAAGAGCGCAGCCGTCCTTGTCATGGGTTTTGATCGCCGGGCTCGGCTGGTAGAAGGCCCGCGCCCGCAGGTCGATGACATGGAACGTGTCGGGATGGACGTTCCGGCATTCCAACCGGGCGCCTATCGAGAAACGGATTGCCGAGCATCAGCTCGGCCGCTGCTCCCACGAGAGAGTGCTCGTTGCCATGGTCGGCGCTGCCAATGCCCGCGATCATGGGGGTCGATTTCGGCCGCGTCGATGCAGGCGATCGGCTCGCGGGCGTTACATCAAAGCTCGTTCGGATCGCGCTCGCCATGGACGGACCGTGGCGTGGCGACTGATCGTTGAGCGCGTGCACGGTGATCGGCCGGCCTGGAATGCTGAACAGGACGGCCTTGTTCACGGTGTTGCCCGCGACGAGGCTGCGGAGAAAGCGGTCAGCCCTGGTTGTCGATGTCCCAGGTGGCCTCGCCATCCGCGCCTCGATGGGGCATCGCCATCAGCTCGGCGGTATGGTCTCCTCGCTGGAGTCGCACGTCCGCTCGTGAGCAACGTTGCGGCCATCTGTTCAAAGGCGCGCCTTGGTCGCGGCTTACGTTCGGCGATGCCACGATGGACGCATGGACAATCCTTCCCGCTCCACCACCGGCGAGGGCGGCGAACGTGCGGACGATGCCGGTCGGCTCCCGTATGCCTCTGGTGTCGCGGCCGACGATCGGTTGCTGATACGACGGGACGGCTATGCCGGGCTCATCGTTTCCGCCGGCAAGATAGCGGGGCAGTCCGATTGGGATCGGGACATGGAACACCGAGCGGCGAGCTGTCGCGCCGGCTCTGCTGCGAGGAGACCATTCGGCGGCGAAACCCCCTTCCGTCCAGCTTGGCGATCGGCAATACCGGACCATCGTAGGACGCCCGCCTCTGCGATCAGTTCGCGCGCGGGGCGATCAGCTCGCGGTAGTGATGGGGCTGGCGCATCAGCACCAGATCCTTCCGGCGCACCACATGGGTGGGATAGGGCCCGCCCAGACTGCCGGTATCCACGGTCATGAGCACATAGCTCCCGTTGCCCTGGACCACGGTTTCCTGCCGGGGAAACAGAAACGTGTCCGGCCCGAAGACGCCGGAATGGCCGGGATAACCGTCGAGAGGCGCGTGGACATTGGCGAAGGCCAGCCAGCAATTGTTCTCGCCCGCGCGCACCCGGTACTGGTGCCAGTGCAGGGGGTCCGGCCCGGTCGGGATGGGCGCGGGCTGCGCGACGCTGGTGCCCTCGTGGCCGGCGTGGAACCGGTCTCGGATCGCGGCGGGACAGGCGATGAGGTCGCAGCCCTTCAGCGCCAGAATGCGGCCGGCTTCCGGAAAGCTCATGTCGTGCCCGATCAGAAGGCCCAGCCGTCCGAAGGGCAGGTCGAACAGGGACCAAGCCTCGCCGGGCTCGGCCCAGCTCTTCTCGGCTTCGGTCAGGTGGATCTTGCGATACACCCCAAGCGCGCCCTCCGGCCCCACGAGGATCGCGCTGTTGAAGCAGAGCGCCCCGTCCCGCTCGGCAAAGCCCACGACGAGATGGAGCTTTAGGTCGGCCGCGAGGCTCTGAAGATCGATAAGGATCGGGCTGTCGGCTTCAAGCGCCGTCTCGCTCGGGCGCGCGAGGCCGGTCAGCGCGAGTTCCGGGAACACGACGAGTTCGGCCCCCTCCCCCGCCGCCACGCGAGCGATCCGGCCGATCTCGCGCAGATTGCTCCCGGCGTCGTCGCCCGGATGCATCTGCGCCGCCGCCACCTTGGCCTGCCGCCCCTCGGGCAGAGGCTGGTGGCCGTAGAGGCGGAAGAAATCGCCGGGGTTCCAGGCGAAGGTGTTGGTCATCAGCTCCCGGTACAGCTCGGGGCGGCGCTGCCTGAGGATCGGCTCGCCCCAGACGGTGCGCGCGCGCGCGATCGCAGGGTCGATCTCGGCGGTGGCGATGCCGTCGCCGCCATCCACAACACTCAAAATCGTTGCGTCCGGCGCGATGATGCAGGAGCCGCCCGAGAACTGGACGCCCCGCTCCAGCCCCCAGCGGTTCGCCTCGATCAGATAGCAGCCGTTCTCGAAGGCGCGGTTGATCCAGTAGGGCGCGGGCGTACGCTCGGCCAGCCAGTTCGACACGTGGCAGATGACATCCGCGCCCTTGAGGGAGGCCAAGCGCGCCGTTTCGATGAAATGGATGTCCATGCAGATCAGAAGCGCGATGCGCCCGATCTCCGTCTCGAACACCTCATGGCCGAGATCGCCCGAGACCGCCCATTTGGGCTCGGAAATATAGGGATGCGTCTTGCGATGCGTACCGACGACGCCTTCGGGGCCGATCAGCACGGCGGAGTTGTAGTAGAGATCGGTCGTGGGATCGACCTCCGGCATCCCGACCACGATGAAGCAGTTCTTCTCGCGCGCGAGGGCCGCGAAGCGCTCCGTGGTCGGGCCGGGGATGGGCTCGACAAAGGGCGCGACCTCGGCCCGCTCGTGCCAGCAATAGCCGGTGGTTCCCATTTCGGGCGTCACGATCAGCCGCGCGCCACCCTCGGCGGCCTCACCGACAAGGGCGAGAAGCCCCGCGATATTGCGCTCCTTCTCGAACATGGTGGGCTCGAACTGAACGGCGGCGGCCTTGAACGGGGCGGGCATGGACGGGCTCCGGGCGAAAGGAAGCTAGAAGGCGGAAGTGTGAGCCGGCCGGCCCCCAAGCGGGGCGGCCGGCCCGGGATCAGCGCGGCGTGCCGGCGATCGATTTCAGGATGGACGCGCCGACCGTGTATTTGGGATCGACCATATTGCCGAGACGGATGCGGCCGCACTGGGTGAGCAGCATGTAAGCGTCGAGTTCCTCGAAGCCGAAATCCTTGGCGAGCCAGCGGATCAGTTCGCGGTAGGCCCCGCGCGCGGCGTCCTCCATCGGGCGCGACGATCCCACCGTCATGTAGAAGCTCTCGTTTTCGAGGCGCGGCGTCTTGATCGTCCAGCCCTTGATGAGGTCGATCTGAACGGTGGTGACGGTCGGGTGCTCGACGGCGACGCCGCACAGCTCGCCATCGCCCTGCGCGGCATGGCAATCACCGAGATAAAGATAGGCCCCTTTGGTGTTAACCGGCAGATAGATCACCGCGCCCGGCGCGACATCGGGCAGGTCCATGTTGCCGCCATAGTAGTCCGGCACCAGCGAAGAGATGGCCTCGATCTCCGGCGCGGTGCCGATCGTGCCAATGAAGGGCTCGTAGGGCAGCGTGATCCGGTCGTTCCATTTGACGCCCGTCTCGGCGTCCACATGCAGCTTCTTGACCAGCTCGGGCAGCGGCTCGGTGAGAAGCGCGGTGTCGGCGGTGGGCACGAGGCCGCCGAACTCGGGCATCAGAACCGTGGTGCCGCGCGGCTGCGGCCCGCGGGGCACGATGCTCTTGATATAAACGGCGAGGCAGTCTCCCTTCTCCGCGCCGTTCACGTAGATCGGGCCGTTCTGCGGGTTGAGATAGGGAAAGTTCAGCTTCTCGCTGGGCATGTCCCGTTCGGTCTGGATCGCGCCCTCGAACGCGTCATGCGTCTCGGCCGAGACGACCGCGCCGGGATCGACGGTCAGGACCGGCTCCACGAAGGCGCCGTAGACATAATGATACTTGCCTTGGGTTTCCTCGGTGATGGCGTGTTCGCTGCGCGCTTCGCCCTTGGCGACGGCCCGGCGGGCCATGAGGGAATCCTGAAACCAGCTCATGTCAGAGCCTCCTCCTGCTTGGGTATTCTATGGGTGGGGTGATGCGCTCAGACGGCGAGGTAGCGGCGAACCGCGTCGCGGTCCTCCAGCGCGTCCGGCGCGATCTCGTTTGTGATGCGGCCCTTGTCCATCACATAGGCGCGGCTCGCCATGGCGCGGATCATGTCGATATTCTGCTCCACGAAGACCACCGTGACGCCGGTCGTGCGGTTCAGCTCCACCATGATCCTAGCGATGTCCTGCACGATATTGGGCTGGATGCCCTCGGAGGGCTCGTCCAGAAGGATCAGCGCGGGCGCGCCCATCAGGACGCGGCCGATGGCGAGCTGCTGCTGCTGGCCGCCCGACATGGTGCCGGCGCGCTGGTGCCGCCGCTCGGCAAGGATCGGGAAGAACGAGAAGATCTGGTCGAGCCGGTCTTTGGGCGCGCGCTGGCCGGCGATGGATTCGCCCACCGCCAGATTTTCCAACACGCTCATGCGCGGGAAGACGTCGCGCCCCTGCGGGACATAGCCGACGCCCAGCCGGGCGCGCTTGTGCGCCGAGAGCGCGTCGATGGCTTGGCCGCGAAACACGACCGAGCCCTTGTCGGACGGGAGAAGCCCGATCAGGCTTTTCATCAGCGTCGATTTGCCGACGCCGTTGCGCCCGATCACGGCGACGATCTCGCCTTCGCGCACCTGCATGTCCACGCCCTGAAGCACGGGCTTGCCGCCATAGCCGGACCAGAGCCCGACCGTGTTGAGGATCACCTCCTTACGCATGGACCTCTCCCAGATAGATGGCGGCCACGCGCTCGTCGGCGACGATCTCCTCGATCGAGCCTTGCGCGAAGATCTTGCCGAAGTGGAGCACGGTGACGGCCTGCGCGATCTGGCGCACGAAGGCCATGTCGTGCTCGACGGCGAGAACGCTGACGCCCTCGCGGTTCAGCGCCTGGACCATCTCGCCGGTGGCGAAGGTCTCGTCCGGCGTCATGCCGGCGGTCGGCTCGTCCAGAAGCAGGAGCCGGGGTTTGAGCGCGATCGCCATGCCGATTTCCAGCCATTGCTTCTGCCCGTGGCTGAGATTGCCGGCGAGCGTGCGCTCGGCGTCCTTCAGCTTCAGGAACTCCAGAAGCCGGTCGATCTCCTCGGCAAGCGAGTGAGCCGCCTGATGGTGCTGGAGCGCGATCTGGAGGTTCTGGCGCACGGACAGCGCCTTGAAGATGCCCGGCACCTGGAACTTGACCGAGATGCCGCGCCGGATGCGCTGGAAGGGCTTTTCGCGGGTGATCTCCGCCCCTTCGAAGAGGATCGCCCCGCTGGTCGGCAGATGCTCGCCGAGGATCAGCCGGAAGAAAGTGCTCTTGCCCGCCCCGTTCGGGCCGATCAGGCAATGGATTTCGCCGGTCTTGAGCGTGAAATTCACGCCCCCCGTCACATGCAGGCCGCCGAACCATTTGTTGAGCGCGCGAGTCTCTAAGATCGCCGTCATCACACCGCCTCCCGTTCGCGCACCCGTCGGCGCAGGCGGCCGGACAGAAGCGTGCCGAGCCCGTAGACGAGGCCGTTCGGGGCGATCAGGACCGTGAGCACGAGCAGCAGGCCCATCACCACCAGCGCATATTGGCTGCCGTAGATCGTCAGCGCCTGAAAGCCGGCCAGCACCAGAAGCGTGCCGAGCAGCGTGGTGGTCAAGTCCGCGCGTCCGCCGACCGCGACCCAGACGATGGGCAGCGAAGCCGCCGTCATGCCCATGGAGGCGGGCGTGATGTAATTGCCCCAGGACGTGTAGAGGACGCCCGAGAGCCCGGCCAGCGCCGACCCGATGACGAAGGCGGCGAGCTGATAGCGGCGGATGTCGTAGCCGAGCATTTCGGCGCGCTGCGGGTTCTCGCGGATGGCGACGAGCACATTGCCGAAGCGCGAGTTCACGAGCATCCGCAAGGCCAGATAGACGACCACGAGAAGCGCCAGCGTGACATAGTAGAGCGGCACGTCGGGAAAGAGGGCGATGTCGCCGCCCGGCCAGGGGATGGTGAGCGAGGGCATTCCGCCCATGCCGTTGAAGCCGTTGAGCCGCGCCGTGCCGACGCGCCATTCCGGCCCCGCCGTCTGCGACATGAAGCGCTCCAGCACCAGCGTCACCGACAGGGTGACGATGCCCAGAAACACGCCCGAGATGCGCCCGAAGAACAGGAAATAGCCGAGAATGGCGGCGAGCAGGCCTGAGACCGCGACGGAGGCGAGAAGCGCGAACAGCGTCAGCCCATAGGCATCGCCGAAATTGATCGAGATGATGCCGTATGTGTAGCCGGCGACGCCGAAGAAGGCGGTCTGGCCGAAGGAGAGCGCCCCGCCATAGCCCCAGATCAGGCTGAGCCCCATGGCCATGAAGGCCCAGTTGAAGAAATAGACATTGTTGCCGACATCGTATCCGTCCGCGAATTGCGGGTAGAGGCAGGCCGCGAGGAGGACGAGGGCGAAGGGCAGCCAGAACTTGGGCCCCTTGCCGAGCGTCTGCGGGCCTTCGATCAGGGCGAGCGGGCCGGGCCGCTTGGGTTTGGTGGCCATCGATCAGGCCCTTTCGCGCAGAATGAAGCCGGAAATGCCGCGCGGCAGGACGCGGATCACCACGATGACGGCGACCAGGAGGCCGATCTGCCCGAAGAGCTGACCCTGCCAGGAGGTAAGCGCGGCCTTGACGATGCCGAGGATCGCGGCGGCCGGGGCCGTGCCGAGGAAGACATCCGCCCCGCCGACGACCACCGTCACGAAGGCCTCCACCACGAAGGCCGAACCCATGGTCGGCACCAGCGTCATGGTCGGCGCATAGAGACCGCCGGCCAGCCCCGCCAGCGCCGCGCCGAGGCCGAAAGTCAGCGCGTAGACGAGATTGGTGTTGACGCCGAGCGCTTCGGCGATGTGCGGCACCTGGATCGTGGCGCGGGCCAGCGTGCCGAAGCGCGTCTTGGTGAAGAGCAGCCAGAGGCACAGAAGGAGGAGGAGCGCCGCGCCGACCAGCACGAGGCGATAGACGGAATAGGTATAGGGGCCGACGGCGAAGGAGCCGAAGGGCGTGCCCGTACCGGGCATGGAGGAGCCGAGCAGGATGAGCGTGCCCTGCGTCGCGATCATCGAGATGCCCCAGGTCGCGACGATCGTATCCAGCGGCCGGTCGTAGAGATGGCGGATGACGATGCGCTCCAGCGCCATGCCGACCAGGCCCGAGACGAGAGCGCCCAGAAGGATCGCGAGCGGCAGCGGCAGGCCCAGGCGCGCGGCGCTGGCCGACACATAGGCCCCGCAGAGGATGAACTCGCCATGGGCGAGATTGATGACGCCCATCATGCCGAAGATCACGGCGAGGCCGCAGGCGGAAAGAACCAGAAAGGCGAAGGCGTCGCCCGCTTGGTAGAGAAAGGTGAAGGCGCCGTAGAGGACGTCCATCGTGCCATCCGATGTCTGTGAGCCGTCGGGAGGAACCGGCCGGGCGTTTAAAGCCACCCGGCCGGCTTGGGTGTCACATGCGCGCCGTCAGCCCTTGGGCGGCGGGTTGGAGGGCGTGTACTGCGCGCTCGGGTCGTTCTTGGTCAGGTCGCAGCCCGCCTCGCCCAGCCAGTAGGGCTTGATGTCGTTCCAGACCTTCGGGAAGGAGATCGAATGATCGTCGCCGACCTTGGCGAGATAGATCGTGTGGGACATGTGCTGGCTCTTGGGGTCGAGGCAGACCTTGCCCTCCGGCGCGTCGAAGCAGACATCGCCCTTGGCGATCTCGGCGCGCAGCGACTCCTTGTCAGTCTTGCCGCCGGCCCGCTCGATCATCGTCTTGTAGAGATAGGTGGCAGTGTAGGAGTTCTCGGCTTCCTGGTTGATATAGGGCTCGTCCGGGAACTTCTTGTGCCACTTCTCCACGAAAGCCTTGGAGGCGGGCGTGTCGACTTCCTCGATATAGTTCACCGTCGCATACATATTGGCGAGAGAAGGCGGCTTGAAGCGCTTGTGCTCGTAGCCCTGGCCGACATTGACCGAGGAGGCCATGGGCAGCGCGAGGTTGGCCGCGCCCGCCTGCTCGTAATAGGAGGCCTGCGCCGTGCCGACGAGCAGCGTCACCACGAAGTCGGGCTTGGCCGCCTGGATGTTCTGAATGGTCTGCGAGAACTGCGACACGCCGAGCGGGATGAACTCCTCGCCCACCATCTCGCCGCCATTCTCCTTGACGATATTGCGCACCCATTCGGCCGAGATCTGGCCGAAATTATAGTCGGCCGCGATCGTGTAGACCTTCTTGCCGTAGGTCTGGAGCATATAAGGCAGAAGCGTCGAGAACTGCTGCTCGGGCACCGCGCCCGTCACAATCATATTGGCGTCGCAGACGCCGCCCTCGTACTGGTTGTTGTAGAAGGCGAGCGCGTCGAACTGGTTGACGATCGGCCGATAGGCCTCCCGCGAGGCCGAGGAAAAGCCGGCGAAAACGGCGTTCACCTTGTCGCGCTGGAGCACGCGGCGCATGAACTCCTGATAGCGCGTGTTGTCGGACTGCGTGTCGTAGACCACGAGTTCGAGCGGGCGACCGGCGATGCCGCCGGCGGCGTTGATCTCGTCGGTGGCGAGCTGGATGCCGTGCAGCTTGCCGATCGTCGCCACGGCGAAATCGCCGGACTGGTCCTCGAGCACGCCGAGCTTGATCGGGTCGGCCGCGAAGGCGGCACCGGACAATAGGAGGAGTGTTCCGAGCGCCGCGAGGGCGCCGGAGGATCGCTTCTTCATCATGTGTCTCCTGTAGGAGTGGGAGGATCAGTCCGCGGCGGCCCGCAGGGTCGGGCTCGCCGTATCGACATGCGACGATCCGGCCCGCTGGAGGGCCAGCCGTTCGCAATAGGTTTCCAGCCCGAGGCGCTCGCGCATCGCCTCGCGCCGGATGATCTGGTAGGCCGCCTCGTCGTCGATGCCGCGCGCGGCCATGAGATCGACCACGGCGCGGATGACGTGCCGGCGCAGGCGGCGGCGCGCTTCCAACTCGTCCACATCGGCCTGCAGCCGGGCGCGCCTGGTGTGCTCGTTGACGCCGAGATAAAGCGCCGAATAGACCGACCCGCCATAGATGGGCTTGGGCAGAAAGGCGGTCGCGCCCGCCGTCACCAGCGTGCGCAGGCGGCTCGGCGCTTCGACGCCCACCAGACCGATCACCGGGATCGCCGGCAGAACGGCCTCGGGCGAAGAGGTCGCGCCCATGTTCAGATCGCCGTCGAGAAACAGAATGTCGCGGGCGGGGTCGGCACCCGCCCCTCCGAGGTCGAGGCCGCTTTCGCCGGCTTCCATCAGTTCGACGCCGAGCCCGAGCTTCTGAAGCGTGCCGGTCAGCGCCTCGATGGCGCGCGTGTCGCGGGAGGCGAGAAGGGCGCGGCGCTGGCTGAAGTTCTGGACGAGACGGGCGATGCTCATGACACGACCTTCAGCATGGGGCGCAGGATCGGCTGTTCGAGGGCCGCCGAGGACCGCACGAGATAGGGGTCCGGCCGCACGGGAGCCGGGGCTTCCACGAGAATGTCGAACTGCCCGTCCGCCCGCGAGCGGCCGATGCGCGGCGTCAGATAGGCGTGCAGCGTGCCCGGATCGATGGAGACGAGGCCCTGCGGGGCGTCCAGCGTCTGCCCGCCGACAAAGGCTTTGACACGCGAGATATCGTCCGTACCTGCGGCTGCCACGGATTTGGCCAGGAGCCGCACGGCAATATAGGCCGCCTCCGCCTCGCTGGATGCGGCGGGCCCTTGCGGGAACTGGCTGGTGTAATCGGCGACGAAGGCGCGGTTGGCCGCCGTCTGGACACTGGCGAAATAGACCGACGAGGAAAGATGGCCGTCGATCGCCTCGGCGCCGATCTCGACGAGTTCGGGCTCCGACAGGTTGCAGCTGGCGATCGGCATCATCCGGATCTGGTCGATGCCGCGCGCGGCGCACTCGGCGCGCATCGCCCGAAAGAAGGCATAGGCCGACTGACCGATCAGCGAGTTGAAGACGAAGTCGGGCTTGGCGTCGAGAACGGCCGAGACGATATGGGCCATCTCGGTTTCGCCCACCGGCAGATAGCGCTCCGCCACCACCGAGCCGCCGCGCTGCATCAGCTCGTCGCGCAGGACGCGGTTGCTTTCCCAGGCCCAGATATAGTTCGAGCCGATGCAGAACGCGCGCTTGCCGTGCCGCGCGACCAGGAACTCCACCAGCGGCAGGATGTGATGGTTGGGCGCGGCCCCAGTATAGACGACGTTGTCGGAGCTTTCGAACCCCTCGTAATGGGTCGGATACCAGAGCAGCGCGTCGCGCTTCTCGAAGATCGGGATCACCTCCTTGCGCGAGGAGGACGTGTAGCAGCCGACCACATGGCGGATGCCGCGCGACAGAAGCTGTTCCATGGCGGGGGCATAGGCGTCGAGGCAGCTGCCGGGATCGATCACGGTCGGCTCGATGCTCAGCGCCCCGCCCATCTCGGCATTGATCTGGCGGCAGGCCAGAAGCGCGCCGTTCTGCATCGTCCGCCCGACCGTTCCGTAGGAGCCGGTGGCGGAGAAGACGATGCCGATCGGTATGCGCAGAGATGTCATCGAACCGCCCAACGAACAAAACCCCTCAGCAAGAATTGCTGCGGGGCGAAACTGCCAAAATTCTATGGTCCATCGTCTGTCGCATTTTTGGGCATCCTTGCCCTGCGACTAAGGTTTAGGCTGACGTCTAAATTCGAATCTGTCAACCGTCTGCGCGAAGGATTTCGCAACAGGATGTGAACCGGCTGACGAGTGGAGACCTGAGAGGATGGCTGCGTTGGGAGAGACGCGCCTGAGCCTCGCCGTCGCTTCGACCCCTCGCGCCGCGCTCCGCAGGGCATCACCAAGCAAAACGCCGCTGGAGCGCGGACCGCGCTTCCCCGTCTCGGCCGCGTGGTTGAGTCGAGGTAGAGCAGCCTCACGGCGTTCGACGGCGCGTCGATTCACCGGATCGATGGGCGACATGCTCAGGCGCGGCGATACGATGGTCTGAGGGCCGAGACTGATCTGGGCTCCAGCCAAAAGCAGCTCGACGGTCGTGTCGAGAGTTCCGAATGACGCCGGGTCCTATACCAATAGGCGCCGATCAGACGCGGTCTGCCCATCTGCTGAGCGGACCGGGATGCCGGCTCACAGCGGCGTGGACAAGCGATTGTTCGGGGATGCCATCCGGTGGATGGCAGGCAACAGGCCCCGCTGGCGTGATCTGCCGAAAGTATTCGGCAAGAGGAGCGCAGTTCACGTCAGGTTCCGAAGCTGGTCGCACGCCGACATAGGGGAGAGGCTCTTCCGTCTCGTGACGGTGATCGCGCAGGGAGATGACGGCAAGCTCTATCTGGCGCTCGTCGTCCAGTTCGATCTGTTCGACGAACACTTCTCCCTCTCATCTGGGCTGATGCCCGCGCTGCTTCTCCCTGTCGATCTCGAACCCGAACCGGGTCGGGCCTGCACAACGTCTCACGGATCATGGTGGACGGGTCGGGACCGTCCTCCATGGCGAGATCGGCCCGAGCTTCGGACATGCCGGCGAGGCGACGTCAGGCGCGGGATCGCCCCATCTCTGCTCTGGTCCGGGCGGCGCTGATCGCCCGCCGCCCTTCTCTGGAACGAACCGCCGAAGCGGACTTGCTCCGGCGGTCAGGACCTCAGGTACGATAAGCCGTCAACGCGCGATCTCCGGTGAAAGCGGCGTGATCGCGACCGCACCGCCTGCGCGCGAGCTTTCCAGCGCCGCGAGGCCGCAGAGAACCGACATGGCGCCAGCGCGAGAGCCGGCGCGCTGGCGCAGACGGTCGTTGGAGCCCGGCTTGAAGATCATGTCGCGCATCCGATTGTCGCCGCCATAATGGCCGCCCGGCTCGTGCGGCACCCAGATGTGCTCCGTGCCGCCGCCGAAGCTCTTGATCACCACGATCTCGTCGGCGGGCGGCACGCTCCAGGGCTGGCGCTCGTATTGACGCAGCTCGATGCGCCCGCGATGGCCGTTGAAGGCGATATGATGCCCCTCGATCGGCATGTAGGTGTTGAGCGAATAGGAGACCTGAACCCCGCTGCGATAGAGGATCGAGGCCGTCATCGTATCGGGAATGTCGATGTCCTCGCGGAAGACGCAGGCATCGCGCACATAGCCATCGACGCTGGAGGGCTCCTCGTAGAGCGTGTCGAGGAACTTGTCGGAGGATAGATCGAAATAATAGTCGCATTCGCCCGTGTGCGGGCAGGTGCGACAGCGCTCGCCCCGGAACGGGCCATTGGGCCCATAGTGGAGCAGCTGGCCGAAGCCCTTCACCTCCACCGGATCGCTGTCGAGATACCAGTTCAACAGATCGAAATGGTGGGTCGCCTTGTGGACGAAGAGCGAGCCCGAATGTTTCGTGAAGGCGTGCCAGCGGCGGAAATAGTCGGCTCCGTGCTGGTTGTCGAGGTACCAGTGGAAATCCACCGAGGTGACCTCCCCGATCGCGCCCTCCTCGATCAGCTCCTTGATGCGCGCGGAGGTCGGCGAGAAGCGATAGTTGAACGAGACATCCACGCGCCGCCCCGTGCGCGCCTCGGCCTCGCGGATGCGGGCGATCTTTTCGGGCGTCGTCGTCATCGGTTTTTCGCTGATGACATCCGCGCCGCTTTCCAGCGCGCGCACGATCAGGTCGTCATGCGTATCGTCGGGCGTGCAGACGATCACCAGCGAGGGGTTCAGCTCGGCGAGCATCGCGTCGAAATCGGCATAGAGCGGCGCGGTGGAGCCGATCATGGTGCGCGCCCGCTCCGCGCGCATGAGGTTGAGATCGCAGATGCCGACGAGTTCCACGAACTCGCTCCAGCCCGCCAGAAGCTCGCGCCCCCACATGGTCGTGCCGCGATTGCCGGTTCCCACCAGCGCGTAGCGGATGCGCTGTCTTGCTTGTTCCATTATTCCTCCCGACCCGCGAAAGCGCGGGCATATTCATACGAGCCAGGGGCGTCCCCTCCGGCCCTCGTCTTCAACACAACGCTTCGAATCGCTCGACGCAGGTCGCCAGAACCTCGTCGATCGGCCGGGCGCCCCAATCATGCGAGAAGATTTCGACCTCCTGCGGGCCGTGAAAGCCGGCCGCCTCGATCATCTGGCGGAAGGCTTTCAGATCGATCACCCCGTCGCCCATCATGCCGCGATCGTTGAGGATGTCCTTGGTCGGCACCAGCCAGTCGCAGATATGATGGGCGAGGATCTGCCCGTTTCGCCCGGCTCGGGCGATCTGCGCGGCGAGATCCGGGTCCCACCAGACATGATAAACGTCGATCGCGACGCCGACGCCCTCTCCCAATGTGTCGGCGAGGTCGAGTGCCTGGCCCAGCATATTGATGCAGGCCCGGTCGGCGGCATAGCAAGGATGGAGCGGCTCGATGGCGAGCGGCACGCCGGCGGCTCGCGCATAGGGCAGAAGCTCGGCCATGCCGTCCGCCACCATGGCGCGCGCGCCCGGCAGATCGCGCGAGCCCGCCGGCAAACCGCCGACCACTATGACGAGGCAGGCCGCGCCCAGCGCCGCCGCCTCGTCCACGGCGCGCCGGTTACTCTCGAAGGCGGCGCGCCGCCCGGCCTCGTCAAGGGCGGGGAAAAAGCCGCCCCGGCAATGGCCGGAAACACGCAGGCCGTTTTCGCTGATGATCCGCGCGGCCTCTGCAAGACCCGCCACTTCCACATGCTCGCGCCAAGGCGAAATAGCGGTGATGCCGTGGCGCAGGCACGCATCGACGATCGCCCCGAAGGAGCCTCCCTGGCGCACGGTCGCGAAGTTGATGGACAGGCCGGGGACGCTCATGGCGCGACACCCCGCACGGCCAGGAACTGCCCCATGCGCCGCGCCGCCTCGTCCGGGTCGGCCAAGACATTGGCGCGGTCCGCGAGGCGGAACAGCTCGGCGAAATGCAGCGTGGAGCGCGCGCTTTCCTGGCCGCCGACCATGGTGAAATGATCCTGCAAGCCGTTGAGCCAGGCGAGGAACACGACGCCCGTCTTGTAGAAGCGCGTCGGCGCGCGGAAGATGTGGCGCGAGAGCGCGACGGTCGGCTCCAGAATGTCATGGAACTCGTTGGTGCTGCCGCGTTTCAGGCTGGCAAGCGCCGCCGACGCGGCCGGCGCGATGGCGTCGAAAATGCCGAGAAGGGCGTCGGAATGGCCCGCTTCGTCGCCCGCGATCAGTTCGGCATAGTTGAAATCGTCACCCGTATACATGCGCACGCCCTCCGGCAGGCGGCGGCGCATGGTGATTTCCTTTTCCTTGGAGAGAAGCGAAATCTTGATGCCGTCGATCTTGGCGGCATTCGCCTCGATCATCCGGAGGCAGGTGTCCATCGCCGCGTCGTGATCGCCCGCGCCCCAATAGCCCGCCAGCGCCGGGTCGAACATCTCGCCCAGCCAATGGATGATGACGGGCTGGTTCACGCCGGAGAGAACGCGGGCATAGACTTCGAGATAATCGTCCGGCCCTCTAGCGCTCGCCGCCAGCGCGCGGCTGGCCATCAGGATGACGCGCCCGCCCTCGCCTTCCACGAATCCCACCTGTTCCGCATAGGTCGAGACGATCCGATCCAGCGTCAGGGAGGGGTCGGGCGCCAGATGATCGGTGCCCGCGCCGCAGGCGATCAGCGCGTCGTCGCGAGAGCGCGCCTCGCGAAGCGAGCGGCGGATCAGCTCCTGCGCGTCAGTCCAGCCGAGGCCCATGCCGCGCTGTGCGGTATCCATGGCTTCCGCGACGCCGAGGCCGAGATCCCACAGCCGATGGCGAAAGCGCAAGGTCGCGTCCCAGTCGATCGCCGGCTCCAACCAGGGATCGGAAGGCACCAGCGGATCGGCCACGACATGGGCGGCGGCATAGGCGACGCGGTTGAAATCCTTCGCGTGGCGGCGGGTGAGCGGAATAGGCGTGCCGGTCAGCCGGTAGGTCTCGACACCTCGCCCTTCGGTCGGCAGTTGAAGATCGGTCATGTCGGTTGTCTCACGCCGCCATCGACTGGCGGGTGAGCGCTGGCACGTCGAGCCAGCGCCGCTCGCGCCAGGACTGGAGCCCCAGTTCGGCGAGCTGCACGCCCTTCACGCCTTCCATCAGCCCGTAGGGCCAGGGGCCGTCCTCCGCGATATGGCGGATGAACATCTCCCACTGCGCCTTGAAGCCGTTGTCATAGGCGATGTTATCGGGCACCTCGTCCCACGTGCGCAGGAAGTCGATCGTCTGCGGCTGGTCCGGGTTCCAGACGGGTTTGGGCGTATTGACCCGGTGCTGTGTCCAGCATTTCGTGAGGCCCGCGACCGCCGAGCCATGGGTTCCGTCCACCTGGAAGGTCACGAGATCGTCGCGCCGCACGCGCACGGCCCAGGACGAGTTGATCTGCGCGATGACGCCGCCGGCCAGTTCGAAGGTCGCATAGGCCGCGTCGTCCGCGTCGGCCTCGTAGGGCTGGCCGCCTTCGTCCACGCGGCGCGGTATGTGTGTCGCGCCGAGGCACGACACCGCCTGGACCTCACCGAAGAGATTGTCGAGCACGTAGCGCCAGTGGCAGAGCATATCGAGGATGATGCCGCCGCCATCCTTGGAGCGGTAGTTCCAGGACGGGCGCTGGGCCGGCTGCCAGTCGCCTTCGAAGACCCAATAGCCGAACTCGCCGCGCACCGAGAGAATCTTGCCGAAAAAGCCGGAGTCTTTGAGCATGGCCAGTTTGCGAAGGCCGGGCAGGAAAAGCTTGTCCTGCACCACGCCATGCTTCACGCCCGAGCGGGCGGCGAGCTCCGCCACTTCGATGGCCTCCGGCATCGTGTCGGAAATCGGCTTTTCGCAATAGACGTGCTTGCCGGCGCGGATCGCCTTGGCGAGCAGGCTCCCACGCATCTGCGTCGTGCCGGCGTCGAAGAAGAGCGTGTCGTCCGGGTTGGCGAGCGCCGCGTCGAGATCGGTCGTCCAGCGCTCGATGCCGTGGCGGCGGGCGATCTCTTCGATCCTGGCACCGTTGCGCCCCACCAGAATCGGGTCGAGCATCACCTTCTCGCCGGTCGAGAGTGTGACGCCTCCTTGCGCGCGGATGGCCACGACCGAGCGGACGAGATGCTGGTTATAGCCCATGCGGCCGGTGATGCCGTGCATGATGACGCCAATACGCTTCATCGAAAGTCCTCCCTCGCGGCCCTCCCGGCCGCCGGCACGTCGCGCTGTCCCGAGCGCCGACTTGTAACCATCTGGTTATTTAGAGAGATGAGAGCCAAGCCTTGTCAACCGGCTTTCGACGCTGCCCCGCCGTTGTTGCGGCGCAACCAAGACTAGCGCCGGACGGTCGCGAGGACGGTCGTGACGATATGCTCGCCCCAGCGGTCCAACTCGGCCCGCGTCTGGAGATCCCGGCGAAAAACGGTCGAAAGCGTATAGCGATTGGACAGATAGAAGAAGCCGAGCGAGGCGATGGTGAGATAGACCGTGACGGGATCGAGGCCGGGCTTGAAGACACCCTTCTTTTCGCCGCGCCGCAGCACGTCGGAGAGTTCGCTCAGGAAGTTGGAGTGCATCTCGGCAATGCCCTCCGCCTGCCGGAGATAGCGCGCGTGGTTGAGATTCTCCGTGGCGAGAATACTCAGGAATTCAGGATGATCCTGATAGTAATGCCAAGTGAACAAGGCCAGTTCGCCGAGGCCCTCCTCCGGCTCGCGGCGTGTCAGATCCAGGCGCCGCTCGGCCTGGCGGATATGGCGATAGGTGTCCTCGAGGACGGCCAGATAGAGCGCGTCCTTGTCCCCGAAATAGTGATAGATCATCCGCTTGTTGGTGCCGGCGCGGCGCGCCACGACATCGACTCGCGCGCCCGCCAGCCCTTTTTCCGCGATTTCGCGGCGCGCCGCCTCGAGGATGGCGGCGCGCGTGCGCTCCGGGTTGCGGGTGGAGCGTTCCGCGCCGGCGCGGGAGGGTATCGGCACTTCGCCTTCAACTTCCGGGCGTCCGCTGGATGGTTCGTCCATCCGTCCTCCTGCTTGACAAGATTGCCGATCGGTGGTCAGCCTTGTAACCAAACGGTTATAAGTCGGCAATAGCAGATGGCCGGCCCGCTTGGGAGAGCGGGTTTCTTCGGGAGGAATGCGATGACGTTTTCGGTGACGCGGCGAAGCCTTCTCCAAGGCGGCGCGGCCGCTCTGGCGCTCGGAACTCTGGGCGGCGGCATGGCCTTTGCGCAGGCGCAGCGCCTGCGCTTCCTCTGGTGGGGTAGCCAGGAGCGCGCCGATCGCACGCAGGCCGCCATCACGGCCTATAAGTCGGTCGCACCCGATGTCGACATCGTGGGCGAGTTCGCGGGCTGGTCGGATTACTGGCCACGACTCGCCACGCAGGTCGCCGGTCGCAACGCGCCCGACCTGATCCAGATGGATTACCGCTACATCTTCGAATATGCCCGGCGCGTCGCCCTGAAGGATTTGAGCGGCGAGGTCGGCAAGGGCCTGAAGATCGAGGATTTCGGGCAGACCAATATCGACGCCGGCAAGGTGGACGGCAAGCTCTACGGCGTCAATCTCGGCGTCAATTCCTCCGCCATGGTCTATGACTCGGCGGTCTGGGAAAAGGCCAAGACCGAGCCACCCAAGCCCGGCATCACCTGGGAAGAGCTGGCCGATCGCGGCGAGGCCTTCGCCAAGAACAAACCCCGGCCGGGCGTCTTCGCGCTGGCCGATGCGGGCGGTGTGGAGCCGAGCTTCGAGCTTTGGCTGCGCCAGAACGGCAAGGCGCTCTACACCGCCGACGGCAAGCTCGGCTACGAGCCGGCGGATGCCGAAAAATGGTTTGCGATGTGGGAGGACATGCGCAAGCGCAAGGCCTGCGTGCCAGCCGACATCCAGGCGCTGGACCAGCTCAATATCGAGACCAACGCCATCACCACCGGCAAGGCGGCCACCGCCTTCATGCATTCCAACCAGTTCGTCGGCTATCAGAAGCTGAACAAGGGGAAGCTGGCGCTCAATCCCTATCCGCTCCTGTCCGCCAGCGCCCCGTCCGGCCAGTATCTCAAGCCCTCCATGCTGCTCAGTCTTTCGACCAATGCGCCGGAAGCGGCCATCGGCTTCGCCAATTTTCTGGTGGAGAACCCGGAAGGCGTGAAGGCACTCGGCCTGGAGCGCGGCGTGCCCGCTTCCACGGCGATGCGCGAGATCCTCGTGCCGCAACTCTCCGAGGTCGAAAAGGCGATGGTGGATTACATCGCCCTCGTCACGCCCAATGTCGGCCCGCTGCCGCCCTCCCCGCCGCCGGGCGCGGGCGAAGTCGCCTTCGTGCAGAAGCGTATCAACGAGGAAGTCGGCTTCGGGCGCAAGACACCCAAGCAAGCCGGCGAAGACCTCGTGACCGAAGCGAGCGCCATTCTCAAGCGGGGCTGAGCCATGAGCCTGCACACCGAGGTCGCGGGACTGCCGAGCGCGAAAGCGCCGGCGGCCGCCGCGCCCGGCGCGATGAAGCGCTCGTGGGCGCGCAACGGGCCGGCCTATCTCTTTCTCCTGCCTTGGCTGATCGGCTTTTTCGGCCTGACGCTCGGGCCGGCCCTCGCCTCGCTCTATCTCTCCTTCACCGACTACGATCTGATCCGCTCGCCCAATTGGGTGGGCGCGGCCAATTACGTGCGCATCGCCACGGCCGATCCGAAATTCGCCTCGGCCATGACGGTGACGTTCTTCTATGTCGCGCTTTCGGTGCCGCTGAAGCTCGGCTTCGCGCTTCTGGTGGCGCTCGCCTTCAATCGCGGCCTCAAAGGCCTGCCGATCTATCGTGCGATCTTCTACCTGCCCTCGCTGCTCGGCTCCTCGGTCGCCATCGCCGTTCTCTGGCGCCAGCTTTTCGCCTCCGACGGTCTCGTCAACATGGCGCTGTGGCAGCTCTTCGGCATCGAAGGCCCGAGCTGGATCTCGAACCCCGACTATTCGCTCTATACGCTGGTGGTGCTCGCCGTCTGGCAGTTCGGCTCACCCATGATCATCTTCCTCGCGGGCCTGCGCCAGATCCCGACCGACATGTACGAAGCCGCCGAGATCGACGGCGCATCGAAGGCGCGGCAGTTCTTCCGCATCACCCTGCCGCTGCTGACGCCGGTGATCTTCTTCAACGCGGTGATCCAGACGATCGACGCCTTCAAGGCCTTCACGCCCGCCTTCATCATCTCGGAAGGCACGGGCGGACCGATCAACTCCACGCTCTTCTACACGCTCTATCTCTATCAGGAGGCCTTCGGATTCCTGCGCATGGGCTATGCCTCGGCGCTGGCCTGGATTCTCGTCGTGATCGTCGCCGCCTTCACCGCCTTCTCCTTCCTGTCGGCTCGCTATTGGGTGCATTATGACGACTGATGCCCTGCCCCCGCCCCGGCGCCAGGGCCACCGCTCGCCGGTGCGCTCCGTGCTGACCCACGCGGCGCTGATCGCCGCCTCGCTCTTGATGCTCTATCCCATCCTCTGGATGATCTCGGGCTCGGTACGCCCCGAAGAGGAAATCTTCGGGACTTCCTCGCTCATCCCCTCGGCCGTCGACTTCAGCGCCTATGTCCGGGGCTGGACGGGGCTTCAGGTGAGCTTCGGCAAGTTCTTCTGGAACTCGCTGGTGATCTCGGTCCTCTCGACCATCGGCAATGTGGTCGGCTGTTCGCTCGCCGCCTTCGCCTTCGCTCGGCTGCGCTTTGCCGGGCGCAGTTTCTGGTTCGCGCTCATGCTGGGCACCTTGATGCTGCCCTATCATGTCGTGCTCATCCCCCAGTACATCATGTTTCTGGAGATGGGCTGGGTGAACACGCCGCTGCCTCTGATCGTGCCGAAGTTCCTGGCGACCGACGCCTTCTTCATCTTCCTGATGGTGCAGTTCTTTCGCGGCATTCCGCGCGAGCTGGACGAAGCGGCGATCATGGACGGCTGTTCTCCCTGGCGCATCTATTTCAAGATCATGCTGCCGCTCTCGCTGCCCGTCCTGGCGACCGCCGCGATCTTCTCCTTCATCTGGACCTGGGACGATTTCTTCGGCCCGCTCATCTATCTCAACGACATCAACACCTACACGGTGCAGCTCGGCCTGCGCTCCTTCGTGGACTCCACGGGGTCTTCGGACTGGAGTTCGCTCTTTGCCATGTCGAACCTGTCCCTCGTGCCGGTCTTCCTGTTCTTCCTCTTCTTCCAGCGCCTGCTCATCGAGGGCATCGCCACGACCGGCATGAAGCGCTGAAGGGTCTCGCATCATGAACATGTCCGTTCCCGCCATGCCCGCCGGCCAGACCACGAAACGCTACCGCGTCGCCGTGATCGGCTGCGGCATCGGCCGCTCGCATATCGTGGAGGGCTACTCCCCCGCGCCGGAGCAGTTCGAGGTCGCCGCGCTCTGCGATCTCGACGCCGCCCGGCTCGCCTCGGTCGGCGACGAGTTCGCGGTCGCAGACCGTTCGCGCGACTTCGACGCGCTGCTCGCGCGCGAGGATATCGACATCATCGATATCTGCACGCCGCCGGGCCTCCATCGCGAGATGATCCTGAAGGCGCTGGCGGCGGGCAAGCATGTCGTCTGCGAAAAGCCGCTCGTCGGCTCGCTCAAGCAAGTGGACGAGATCATCGAGGCGGAGGCGCGCTCGCGCGGGCGTCTCATGCCGATCTTCCAGTATCGCTATGGCGACGGCGCGGTGCAGGCCAAGCGCATCATCGACGCCGGCATCGCCGGCAAGCCCTATGTCGGCGTGGCCGAAACCTTCTGGAAGCGCGGCGCGGATTATTACGACAATCCCTGGCGCGGGCGCTGGAAGACGGAGCTGGGCGGCGTGCTCATGACCCACGCCATCCATATCCACGACCTTGCCTGCTTCCTGTTCGGGCCGGTCGAGCGCGTCTTCGCGCGCACCGCCACGCGCGTCAACGCGATCGAGGTGGAGGATTGCGTCTCGGCCTCCTGGCGCATGGCGAGCGGAGCTTTCCTCTCCTCCACCGCCACGCTCGGCAGCCAGAACGAGATCAGCCGGCTGCGCCTCCATTTCGAGAACGTCACCTTCGAGAGCGCACACGAGGCCTATTCGCCGGGGGACGGACCTTGGACGATCCTGCCCGCCAATGATGAGGTGCAGGCGCGCATCGACGACGCGCTGGACGGGTTCGAGCCGGTCGGTCGGCGCTTCCGGGGTCAGATGGCGGCTTTCCATAAGGCACTGAGCGCAGGCGAGCCGCTGCCCGTCACCAGCCGCGACGCACGCCGCTCGCTCGAACTCGTGACCGCCATCTATGCCTCGGCGGAGACGGGGACCGATGTCGAACTGCCGATCGGCCCGGCCCATCCGAAATACGCGAGCTGGCAGCCGCAGGACGCTTGAACGGGAGGAGAGACGATATGGCGACCAGCATCCAGCTCGACGGCGTGGAAAAGGTCTATGGGGGCCTGCGCGTCATCCACGGCATCGATCTTCAGATCGATCCCGGCGATTTCACCGTCTTCGTCGGCCCGTCCGGCTGCGGCAAGTCCACGCTTCTGCGCATGATCGCGGGGCTGGAGGACATCAGCGGCGGAGAGCTTCGCATCGACGGCCAGCGCATGAACGAGGTACCCGCCTCCAAGCGCGGCATCGCCATGGTGTTCCAGAGCTACGCGCTCTATCCCCATATGAGCGTCTACAAGAATCTGGCCTTCGGGCTGGAAACCGCGGGCATGAAGAAGCCCGAGATCGAGCGCCGGGTGCAGGAAGCGGCCGATGTGCTGCAGATCGGCCCGCTGCTTCAGCGCAAGCCCAAAGCCCTTTCGGGCGGCCAACGGCAGCGCGTCGCGATCGGCCGCGCCATCGTGCGCGAGCCCAAGATCTTCCTGTTCGACGAGCCGCTGTCGAACCTCGACGCGGAGCTTCGCGTACAGATGCGCGTGGAGCTGACGCGCCTGCACCAGCAGCTCGGCAACACGATGATCTACGTGACCCACGATCAGGTCGAGGCCATGACCATGGCCGACAAGATCGTGGTCCTGAAGGAAGGGCGCGTGATGCAGGCAGGCCGCCCGCTGGACCTCTACAACCACCCCGCCAACCGCTTCGTCGCGGGCTTCATCGGATCGCCGAAGATGAACTTCCTGAAGGCGCGCATGGTGGCGGGCGATCCCTCGCGGCGCACGATCGATGTCGGCGGGCTGAAGGTGCAGCTGGAAAAGCCGGTGGAAGCGCGCGGCGACGAGGAACTGACCTTCGGCGTGCGCCCCGAACATCTACGCGCGGGCGAAGCGCGCGCCGGGCTCGGCTCGGCCTCGGTGCAGTTGGTGGAGCATCTGGGCGGCTCGACGGTCGTCTATACCAGCATCTCGGGCGGCGAGCCGACCACCGTGCTTCTGGACGGCCAGCAGCCCATCCGCCCCGGCGAGACCATCCCGCTCGGCTTCGATCCCACGCAGGCCCATCTCTTCGGCGCGGACGGGCGGCGGGTTTAGGCGCACGGGTTGCCGGCTTCCGGCGGCAGACGGACCAAGCCCTGAGATGTGGACTGCCCCCGGAGAAAGCCGTTCGGCGCGTGCGTCTCTTCGACAGGGGAGTGCCCCGAAAGAGCTTCGCAATCGAAGGCGTCATGGTGAGTTGCGCGCGTCCTCAATCAGCTGGCGCAGGAACGCCCGCCCGTTCGCGTCGTTGCGCTCGCGGAAGGCTTGAAGGAGAGCCGCTTTCTTTTGGCGGCCCGCCTCGCTGGTATAGAAATCGGACAGCGCAGCGACATCGCCGTCCGGAAGACGCGAGAGGATGGTGCGCAGGTGTCCACGCATGGCCTCTCGCGCGAGATCGCCGCGCAGCGGCGGGATCGTCGGCACGCCATCGGCTGCGCGTGTGTCGGCGAGAACGCTCGCGATGCCGGCCTCCACGTCCCGCGCTGACAGAGCGCGCAGTTCGTCGCATCGTCCACCGAGGATCGATTCATAAAGCCATTTGATGCGCCGCCCGGTCACGCGGGTTTCCGCGACGAGTTCAGGGCTCGCCATGGCTGCGCTGACGGCGTCGATCCGCGCCTTATCGGATCGTGTCGTCTCGCTCGCGCCCACGCTCTCGTCGGGCGCATCAGGTCGGATGTCCAGCGCCTGCATCCGCTCCGCAATGGCGTCGATCCGTTCCGGCACGTCGGTCGGTACGACGCCGAGGGCAGATGCCATCTCTTCCATCGTGCGGACGGGATCGAAAATCGCCTCGGCAAGTTCTCGACCTCGCCGCAGCAACGCCGCGCGCTCCGGACTGTCGCGGACCTCCAGGATGGGCGGCTCCATCGCCGCGAAATCCAGCATCGCGGTCTGGATGCGCTCGACCTGCTCCAACCGGAGATACGCAAAGTCATCAGCCTCGCTCGCGCTGGCCGCGCCGACGGGCACGCACGTGAGCATGCCGAGAATGGCCATGTCGCGCAAACCGCGCGCGAGGTCGCCGAGGCCTTTGATCCTTCCCCTGTGCGATGAGAAGCAGGGCTCTGCGACGCTTCCCACCATCAGCAGGAGAAGGGTCTGTTGAGTTCGTTGATCATACTGGCGAAGTTCGATTGCAGGATGCTGAACTCGAACTGAAGGCCCACCGGTGGCGCTCCGGCATCGCGATTGAATCGCCCCTGCTCGGCGTTTTGAACGGCCTTGCGCCCACCCGCGATCACCGAATTGAAACGGCTTTGCAGTATCGCGCAGCCCTCGGGCTTTTTCGCTCGCACGGCCGCATCCCATTTCTCGACCATCCCCGCCATCTCATCGAGGTGGCTGGCGAACTGCTGGCGCGCTGCGGTGTTGGACGGCTCAGTGAAAACCGTCACGACCTCGTTCATCGCCTTCTTGCCGGAGAGAATGATGCCGGCGCGGTATCGTTCGACGCTTCCCTCGGGCGCTGCCTCGTACGCCTCGCGAACCAAGCGTTCGTCGCGCGCCTCGATCTGGTCGAGGAATTTCGTTTCGGCCTCGGCCACACGCGACAGGGAAGCCACGTAAGCGGCATCGCCCTCGCGCGCCTTGGCGCCCCCATCGGCCAGAAAGCCCTTGGACTCGGCATAATTGGCCAAGCCGTTGTTCACGGGCACGAACGCATCGATCGCCGCGGCAAAGTCCCGCGCCACCTGATCGAGTTCGGGGATCGAGCCTTTCAAGGCGATGGCTGTCTGCAGGCGCGTCTGGATCTGCGAGACCTTGAGCGGTGGAACGACCGCGTAGTCCGATAGCGCTTTCTGCTTGGCAAGCTTGGGTGCGATCGTTTGCTGATACGTGTCGAGCGCGTTGGAGAATGTCCGGCCGCCGACATTGGCGGCGGTGATATAGGCGTTGGACTTGGCGAGCTCCGCCGTGTCCGCCGTCGTTGCGGACACACCGGCCTGTGCCGAGCCCTTGCTCTCGTCTTTGCAGCCGGCCAGACTGCCCACCGCTGCAAGCGCCATACACGCCGCGACAGCCCGGCAGAAGTTTCGCATCGTCTCCACCCTCTTCGATCCCGTCACAGCGCGACGGGCCGCCCGTTCATCGCCAATCGCCGGACGCGTAGTCCCCACCCGCCCGGCGTGTTCACCGCCTCCAATCTATCGTCGGCTGACCGTTTGGCCAGACCGGGACGGCTCAACGCAGAAGATTGGTCCGGGCGAGTTCCACCACCTCGTCGCCGCGCCCGTTCATGATGGCGCGGGTGGAATAGAGGCTGAAGCCGGCGGCCTGCTGCGCCTTGATCTTGGGCGGCAGGGCGAGTTCCAGACCGTCCGTCACGACATCCAGAAGTGCCGGGCCGGAATGGGCGAAAGCCGCTTTCAGCGCGCCATCGAGCGCGGCCGAGGATGTGACGCGCTCGGCGTGAAAGCCCATCTCGCGCGCGATGGCGGCAAAGTCGGGATTCTGAAGCGAGACGTTGGTGTCGAGATAACCGGCCGCTTTCTGCTCCATTTCCACGAAGCCGAGGGTGTTGTTGTTGAAGACGACGATTTTAACCGGCAGCTTCATCTGCACCGCCGTCAGAAGATCGCCCATCAGCATGGTGAGCCCGCCATCGCCCGAGAGCGACACGACCTGCCGACCGGGAAAGGCCGATTGCGCGCCGAGTGCCTGTGGCATGGCATTGGCCATGGAGCCATGATTGAACGAGCCGATCAGCCGGCGCTGGCCGTTCATGGTGAGATAGCGCGCCGCCCAGACGGCGGGCGTGCCGACATCGGCGGTGAAGATCGCATCCTCGGCCGCCAAGGCATCGATGCGCGCGGCGACATATTGGGGATGCAGCGGCGTCTCGCCCTCGCGCGGGGTGGCGAGATCGTCCAGCCCCTCGCGCGCCTTGCGATAATGCTCGCGCGCTTTGTCCAGGAAGCTTCGGTCGCGCCCGCCTTCGATCATCGGCAGAAGCAGCGCGGCGACCTCCTTCACATCGCCGACGATGCCTTGATGGATCTGCGCGCGGCGGCCGAGCGCGGAGGGGTCGCGATCGACCTGAACGATCTCGGCCTTTTCGGGGTAGAAATTGCGATAGGGAAAGTCCGTGCCGAGCATCAGGAGCGTGTCGCACTCCATCATCGCATGATAGCCCGACGAAAAGCCGATGAGGCCGGTCATGCCGACATCGAACGGATTGTCCCACTCGATCCATTCCTTGCCGCGATAGGCGTGGACGATGGGTGCGGCCAGCGCGTCGGCCAGCGCCACCACCTCGTCATGCGCGCCTTCCACGCCCGCGCCGCAAAGCAGCGTCACCGCGCCAGAGCCGTTCAACCGGGCGGCCAGCAGGGACATCTCATGGGCGTCCGGCACGATGCGCGGGCGGGCGAGCCTGGGCATCTCGGCGCGCGCGTTGGCCGGGGCCTCCTTCATCGAGACATCGCCCGGCAGAACCAGAACCGCCACGCCGCGCTCGCCGATCGCGGTGCGGATCGCCCGATGCAGAAGCTCGGGCAATTGCGCGGGGTCCTGCACCATCTCGCAGAAATGGCTGCATTCGCGGAAGATATCGGTCGGATGCGTTTCCTGGAAATAGTTGAGCCCGATCTCGCTGGACGGGATATGCGAGGCGATGGCCAGAACCGGCACGCGGTTGCGATGGCAGTCGTAGAGCCCATTGATCAGATGGAGATGGCCCGGCCCGCAGCTTCCCGCGCAGACGGCGAGCTTACCGGAGGCCGCCGCCTCCGCCCCGGCCGCGAAAGCCCCGGCTTCCTCGTTGCGCACATGCATCCACTCGATGGCCCCCAAACGGCGCAGCGAGTCGTTGATGGCGTTGAGACTGTCGCCCGTCACGCCCCAGATGCGCTCGACGCCGGCAGCCGCCAGCGTATGCGTCACGAGGTCGGCGACGGAAAGAGTGGAGGACGATCCGAAAAGCTTCATGGGAAGAGACCTGCCGTCTGGCTGGAGCTGACATCGTAACGAAGGGTGGGCGAGACGAGGCTCCTCCCTCCGCGCTCGCATCGCCTCCGGGTTTCTAGAGCCGGCAAACGGGTTCGCCAGCCCCTTCGACCTGCATCACGGCGACAGGGCCGCCTGCGCCTGCGGCCCTTGCGACACGCGCCAGATCGTGTGGGACAGGTCATCCGCGACCAGCAGAATGCGCCGCGCGGGATCAAAGGCGACCCCGACCGGGCGGCCGCGCGTCTGCCCGTCGCCCGTCAGGAAGCCGGTCAGGAAATCCACCGGCTCGCCCGAGGGACGCCCGTTCTGGAAGGGCACGAAGGCGACTTTGTATCCCGAGAGATCCTGCCGGTTCCAGCTTCCATGCTCGCCGATGAAGGCGCCGTCCGCGAACGAGCCCCCGAAACCGCCCTCTCGCGCAAAGGACAGGCCGAGGGCCGCGACATGCGAGCCGAGCGCGTAGTCCGGCGCGATGGCTTTTGCTACAAGTTCGGGCTTCTGCGGCGATACGCGCGGGTCGAGATTCTGGCCCCAATAGCTGTAGGGCCAGCCGTAGAAGGCTCCGTCCTTCACCGAGGTGAGATAGTCGGGCACCAGCTGCGGCCCCAACTCGTCGCGCTCGTTGACGACGGCCCAGAGCGCGCCGCTCGTCGGCTCGATGGCGAGCGCGGTCGGGTTGCGGATGCCGCGCGCGATGGTGCGCGCCGCGCCCGTCTGGCGGTCGATCTCCCAGACCACGGCACGCTCTTCCTCCACGTTCATGCCGCGCTCGCCGATATTGCTGTTGGAGCCGATGCCGACATAGAGCTTGGTGCCGTCGGCGCTCGCCGTCAGCGATTTCGTCCAGTGATGGTTGATGGCGGAGGGCAGCTTCGTCACCTCCTCGCCCGGCGCGGAGATTTCGGTCTGGCCTTCTTCATAGGGAAAACGCAGGAGCGCGTCCTGAGCGGCCACGTAAAGCGAGCCGTCCACGAAGGCGAGGCCATAGGGCGCGTTCAAATTGTCGATGAAGGTGGTTCGCACCTCCGGCGTGCCGTCATTGTCGCCGTCGCGAAGGAGCGTGATGCGATTGCCGCCGCTGCCGCTCGAATTGCCGCGCTTCTTGATGATTCCAGCGATCACGTCCTTCGGGCGCATGGCCGGCGCGTTGCCGCCGCGCCCCTCCGCCACCAGCACGTCGCCATTGGGCAGAACCAGCATCTGGCGGGGGATCGACAGGTCGGAGGCGAAGGCCGACACCGTGAAGCCCTGCGGGGCCACGGGCACCTGCCCGTTCCAGCCGGCGGGCGTCGCGATCTTCATCGGCGGCACGAGCGTTTCGTTCACCGCCGGCAGGTCCGGCTGCGCGCCGGTCTGGTTGAGGCTGGGGTCGGAGGAGGAGTCGCAGCCCGCGAGCGCGACGGCGGCAAGAAGGCTCGTGCTCAGAAGGCCGGTGCGAAGGATCAGGCTCATCGGACGATCTCCCAGGATGCAGGGCGGGAATAGGTCATCCAAGCCGCGCCAAGCGCGAGAAGGGTCGTCACGATCGACAGGGCAAGTCCCGCCGTGCCGACCGAGCTCCAGGCGTCGCGCGCATGGTGGAAGGCGTTGACGAGACCGAGCGCGAACATCGCGGCGACCACCACGAGATAGGCCAGACGCCGCGCCCCGCCGGGCCGGCGCATCCGCATGAGGCAGGCGAGAAGCGCGACCGCCAGCACGATGCCGCCGAAGACGAGCGCCCCGGCGATCGCCCAGCTCGCGAAATTCGTCCACTGGATCTCGGCCGTCCGGAGATAGGCGATGTCGCAGGCGAGCCCAAGACTGAACAGCGCGACGGGAAAACTGAGCGCGATCCCGTGCAGGGCGCTGCCCGCCGACCCTCTCCGGGCCGGCATCAGGGCGGGGCTGTGACTCGTCATCGGCATGTCTCCTTCGCGAACCACGCCGCGCGGGCGTCGGCGCCCGGAGCACCAGACAGCGGCACGAGGAGCACCCGCCCGGCGAGCGGTATCAGGAGGCAACGCCGGGAGGGGAACCGGGTTCCGGGGAGAACCAGGCAAGGATCCTCAGCCGGCGGACCGATCAGAGCGTCTGAAACATCACGAACGCATCCACCGGCCCCTGTTCGGGATGCTCGAACGCGCCCGGCAGGCGGCCGACGATCTCGAAGCCCATGGCCTGCCAAAGCGCGACGGCGCGCGTGTTGGTGCTGACGACGCAGTTGAACTGCATGGCGCGAAAGCCACGCGTGCGGGCATGATCCAGCGAATGACGGCACATGGCGCGTGCCACGCCCCGCCCTGTGGCTTTGCCCGAGGTGACATAGCCGCAATTGGCGACATGCCGCCCGCCGCCGGCCTGGTTGGCGCGCAGATAGTAGGTGCCGAGCACCACACCGTCCGACTCGGCCACGAAGGTATCCTTCTCGGCGCCAAGCCAATAGTCCAGGATCGCCTCGGCACTCATGTCGCGGTCGAGCGCATAGGTTTCCCCTCCAGCGATCACGGGCTGGAGAAGGGCGAGAAGGGCGGCGCGGTCATCGGCGCGGGCGGGTCGTATCATCATGAGGGCGGGATAGCGCGTCGCAGCCGCATCGCAAAGACAGGAAGGGGTGCCGGTGGGCCGAGGACGCCTCCCGCGAGTGAATACGCGCCGGATGCGGCAAAATGTTAAGCCTGCAAGGTTTAACATGGGCGTCGACCGGGTCGGACTCGTGCTCCACGATGAGCGAAGCAAAGCATCTCACGCATGAGGCAGAGCGGATCAGTATCGGATGCCGAATTGAGCGAAAGCCCGCGTGGGCCGTTCCTTCTAAACGAAGCCGCACAGTCGATCGACGCACACGGTCTCTGGCCCGAGGTCGAGACCCAAAGCCGGATGGGTCCACGCCCACCTCGTCTTTCCGCCCCGCTCGACGCCATATGCCGCTCGCTCCTCTGGAGCGACCACCGGCGCGTCGCCGTGGAATGGTTTTACATCGCAACCCTTATCATGTGGCTGACGATCCCGCTCGATTATCTGGTCGCGCCTCAGGCCATTAGCACCGTCCTGCTGGGTCACGGTCTTTTCTCGACAGTGGCTCTGGTGATAGCCTTACGCGCGTGGGCCTCGTTCGGCTCGAACGTGTGGCAGGGACTATCGACCTGTCTTTTCGTCGGCGCGATCATGGCAGCGGCAATCCTGACCGGGCAGGCGGCCGGTGGCGCGCATTTCGAGCGCTTCGTCGTCATTGGCTTTTTCGGGATGTCGACGGGCGTCGCCTTCCTTCCCTTGACGACGCTCTGGACTGTTCTGGCCTCGCTCGTCCTGGTACTGAGCTTCCTGGCGGGGCAGATCCTCAATCCTCTTGTGGACCTGGCTTCCGGCCTCCTCTTCACCTGCTATTGCATCGCCATTGGCAGCGCTTTCGTCTGGTATCGTTGGCGTTCCACAGGCAACCAGCTTCGCGTCGCCCTTTTGCGCATGAAGGAAGCGCATAACGCCGGCCTTCTCAAAGAGAGCCACGACCGACTCCACTTCATCGCCCATACCGACGCATTGACGGGTCTTTGCAACCGGGAAGCGGTGATGGAAGCTTTGGCCCTTCACCTTCGGGAAGCGCCAGCGGACAACGTCCTGTCCGTCGCCATGATCGACATCGACGATTTCAAGCGGTTGAACGACAGTCTCGGCCATATTGCGGGCGATCAGGCGCTGCGATCGGTGGGGACCCTGTTCCTCGACTTCGAGACGTCGGATAACGCCCGCTGCGGCCGGATCGGTGGCGAGGAGTTCCTGATTCTGCTGCCCGGTATTGGCGCGGAATTGGCTCACGCGCGGATCGCGACCTTGATGGGTCGCCTCCACCAGATGGCGATCGCCCATCCTCAATCCACCGTGTCCGACCGCGTGACGTTGAGTGTGGGAATCGTCACCACCACGCTCGGCACAAACAATCGCTGCGAGTTGGAAGCGCTCGTCCGCACAGCAGATGTCGCCCTCTATGCGGCCAAGAAGGAAGGGCGAAATCGCATCGTCTCGGTCGCGCTCGGGCCGGAGAAGATGGCAGCGTAAGGTCCGCTTGCGGGCGGCTGGCCTTTTCCCCTAATCTCGCCTTTCGCGAGGGGAGCGGATAGAATGCGAGCTGTGCGACTTCTGGCAGGCGTGCTGTTGGGCGGGTTTGTGGGCCTCAGCGCGCCGGGCTCGGCGTGGGCGCAAGGCGTCGAGCGCGCCATCGTCGCCGCGCCCGGCTCCGATTATTACGGGCACGATTACGACATCCTGAAGGATGCCGACCAGAATCTGTGCGAAACCGCCTGCCTTGCCGACAACAAATGCCGCGCCTTCACCTTCAACACGGCCAAGGGCTGGTGTTTCCTGAAGGACGATGTGGGCGAGTTGCGCGCCGCGCGCGGCGTCATCTCCGGGCGCATCGCCGATGCCTCGCCCGCGCAGGCCCCGAACGAGGCGCAGGAGCGCCGGCGTCTGGCCGAGCTGAAACCCCTCACCGCGCTCGACCTCGACGCCGCCCGCCAGTTCCGCCTCGCGCTCAAGGACGAGCCGCGCGACGAGGCGATCGCCGCAGGCCCGGCGCTCTGGAGCCAAGCCGACGCCGCGTTGGAGCGCAAGGATTTCGCGAGTGCCATGGCGGCCTATCGCGAGGCCCTGCGGCGCGACCCCACCTCGTCCCGCGCCTGGTTGGGGCTGGCCCTGTCCAGCCTTTCGGTCGCGACGGACGACAGCGATCAGGCGCAGGCGGCGGCAGAAGCGCGCCAGCCCGCCGCCATCAACGCCTATCTGACCGCCACGCAGGACCGCGAGAAGACCGCAGCCCTCGATTTCGCCGCGCAGGGTTTCGCGGCCGACGAGAACTGGCGCGAGGCGATCCGCACTTGGCGGGCGGCGCTTGCTATCACCGAGCGCCCGGCCGCACGCCAAAGCCTGGAGGCCGCACTTGCCGAACATGGGTTCCGCATCACCGGCAATTCCGTCGACAACAACGCCGCCGCGCCGCGCATCTGCCTGAACTTCTCCGAGCCGCTCAGCCCCACGGTGACCTCGGGCGAGGCGGCGGGCGATTATGTGCGGGTAGAGGGGGGCGACACGCTGCCGGTTTCGGCCAGCGGTTCGCAGATTTGCGTCTCCGGCGTCCAGCACGGCGCGCGCTACCGGATCGTGGCGCGCAAGGGCATCCCGGCGGCGAGCGGTGAAACGCTGCAAAAAAATGTCGAAGCCTCGGTCTATGTGCGCGACCGCGACCCGTCCGTGCGCCTGTCCGGCAACGCTTATGTTCTGCCGGCAGGCGGCGAGGCGACCATTCCCGTCACCTCGATCAACACCGACACGATCGAGGCGCGCGTGCTGCGCATCGGCGACCGGGCCTTGGCGCGCACGATCGGCGCAAGCCGCTTCCTGTCGCAGCTCGGCGCCTACGAGATCGACGAGGTGAAGGCGCAGGACGGCGAAGAAGTCTGGACCGGCGCGGTGGACGTCCAGCGCAGCGCCAATGCGGAGGTCACCACGGCCATCCCCGTCAGCGCCCTCCTGAAGGAGCGCCAGCCCGGCGTCTATATCCTCTCGGCGAAGGCCAAGAACGCGCGCGGCAGCGACGAGGCGCCCGCCACGCAATGGTTCGTGCTGACCGATATCGGCCTCACCAGCTTCGCCGGGGCGGACGGGTTCCATGTCTTCGCCCGCTCGCTCGGCACGGCCGAGCCGATGGCGAGTGTGAGACTCGAACTCGTCGCCGCCAACAACGAAATCCTCGGCAGCGTGGAAACCGACGCCGCCGGCCACGCCCGCCTCGCACCCGGCCTTCTCAAGGGCACGGGCGGCGACCGGCCGGCGCTTCTGATGGCCAACGGCGCGGGCGGCGACTTCTCCTTTCTCGATATGTCCGGCTCGCCCTTCGACCTGACCGATCGGGGCGTGGAGGGCCGCGAGCCGGCGGGCGCGCTGGACGTGTTCCTGACCAGCGAGCGCGGCATCTACCGCGCGGGCGACACAGCGCATCTCACCGCGCTTCTGCGCGACGGTCGCGGCGTGGCCGCCGACAATCTCACCCTCACCGCCATCGTGAAGCGGCCCGATGGGGTGGAGGACCGGCGCACCGTGCTCCAGGCCAAGGATGCAGGCGGCGTCAGCTGGGATATGCCCCTTGCCCCCGGCGCGATGCGCGGCCTTTGGACAGTCGGCCTCTACACCGACCCGGAGCAGCCGGCGCTTGCCTCCACCAGCCTGCGCGTGGAGGATTTCGAGCCGGAGAAGATCGGCTTCGACCTTGCCCTGCCCGATGCGCCGATCGACCCGGCCGCGCCCCCGGCTCTCTCGCTCGACGTGCGCTATCTCTTCGGCGCGCCGGCGGCAGGTCTTGCCGTTTCCGGCGAAACGGTGCTGAGCGCCACGGACGGGCTGGAGGGGTTCAAGGGATACCGCTTCGGCTTGGAAGACGACCGGCCGACCGCGATCCGCATCCCGTTCGAGGGCGAGCCGACGGCTGAGGACGGCAAGGCCTCCGTCGCGCTCGCCCCCTTCGAGCCGCCCGTCACCACCAAGCCCCTTCAAGCCAGCATCCAGGTGCGCGTCAGCGATGCCGGTGGGCGGCCGGTGGAGCGATCGCTTATCCGCCCGCTTCAGGGCGACAAGCCGCGCATTGGCATTCGCCCGCTCTTCGACGGCGCGCTCGGTGAAAACGGCGAAGGCAGTTTCGACATCATTGCGCTCGGAGCCGATGGCGCACCCGCCGCGCGGCCGGGCGTCCAATGGGTGCTGAACAAGGTCTCGACGGATTTCCAATGGTACTCCGTCAGCGGGCGCTGGAACTACGAGCCGACGCAGCGCAAGGAGCGCGTCGGCAGCGGCACGCTCGACCTCAAACCCGGCGAGCCCGCGCGCCTCACCGTGCCGGTGCGCTGGGGCAGCTACGAACTGGTGTTGAACGATCCCAAGGGCGGGTCGCTGCCGAGTTCGGTGAGCTTCGAGGCCGGCTGGTATGTCGCCCCGAAGTCGATGGAAACGCCCGATATCCTGAAGCTCTCGCTGGACAAGCCGCGCTACAGCGTCGGCGACAAGGCCGTGGTTCATATCGAGCCGCGCTTTGCCGGCAAGGCTCAGATCCTCGTCATGGACGAGCGCGTGGTTCAAACCGTCAGCGCCGACATTCCGGCTGGCGGGGGCGATGTCACGCTGGATGTGACGCGCGATTGGGGGCCGAGCGCCTATGTCGCCGCGATCCTGTATCGGCCGATGGACATTCCCGCCAAGCAGATGCCCGGCCGCGCGCTGGGTCTCTCCCATGCCGGCGTCGAGCCGGGCGAGCGCGCGCTCGCCGTTTCGCTCACCGCGCCCGAGCGCATCGCGCCGCGCGGCAAGCTCGACGTCGATGTTCGGATAGCCAATATCCAGCCCGGCGAGACGGCCTATCTGACGCTGGCGGCGGTGGATGTCGGCATTCTCAACATCACCCATTTCACCCCGCCCTCGCCGCAGGGCTATTATTTCGGCCAGCGCCGGCTCGGCGTCGAAATCCGCGATCTCTATTCGCGGCTGATCGACCGGATGCAGGGCGCGCCGGGCTCGGTGCGCTCGGGCGGCGACGCCGGAGCGGACGGCACGCGCCCGCCGCCGATGGACGATCTCGTCGCGCTCTTCTCCGGCACGGTCACGGCCGATGCCGAAGGCCGCGCCAAGGTCTCGCTGGATGTGCCGGATTTCAACGGCACCTTGAAGCTGATGGCCGTCGCTTGGTCCAAATCGGGCGTGGGCGAAGCCAGCCGCGACGTTCTGGTGCGCGATCCCGTGGTGGCGCAGGTCAGCCGCCCCGCCTTCCTCAGCCCCGGCGACCGCTCGCGCATCCAGATCGACCTCAACCATGTGGAAGGCCCCGCCGGCCCGGTGCATCTCGCCCTGTCGGGTGGTGACGGCAGTCTCAGGATCGAGGATCAGGCCGAGGCCGACCTGACGCTCACCGAGAACGGCCGCGCCCGTCTTCTCGTGCCCGTCACCGCCCTCTCGCCCGGCGAGGGCGCGATGGAGCTTGCGCTGGTGCTGCCCGGCGGCGAGACCCTGCACAAGAACTTCGCGCTGCCGGTGCGCTCCATCCAGCCGCGCGACGTCAAGAAAAGCCGCTTCGAGATCGCGGCGGGCGCGTCGCTGCAACTGGGCGCGGACATTCTCGCCGGCTTCCAGCCGGGCACCGGCCGCGCCACGCTGTCGGTCACGCGCTTCGGCGGGTTCGACGTGGCGGGCACGCTCGCCGCGCTCGACCTTTACCCCTATGGCTGCACCGAGCAGCTGACGAGCCGCGCCCTGCCGCTCTTGTATCTCGATGAGACGGCGCTGGCGGCGGGCCTGCCGCGTGGGGCCGATGTTGCCGAGCGCGTGCGCAAGGCGATACGCTCGGTGCTCGCCAATCAGGACTCCTCGGGCAGTTTCGGCCTCTGGTCGCCCGGCTCGGGCGATCTTTGGCTGGACGCCTATGTCACGGACTTCCTGTCCCGCGCCAAGGAGGCGGGTTACGACGTGCCGGGCGAGGGGCTGACGCTGGCGCTCGACAATCTCGCCAACCAGATCGCCTATTTGCCGGACCGGCCCGATTGGTCCAAGGCGGCCTATGCCTATTACGTGCTCGCTCGCAGCGGCCGGGCCGCGATCGGCGATCTGCGCTACACCGCCGACAACGAGGCGGCGAATTTCGAGACGCCTCTCGCCAAGGCCCAACTCGCCGCCGCCCTCTCCTTCTATGGCGATGGAACGCGCGCGCAGACCCTGATGCGTCTGGCCGCAACGAGCGCGGTGTCCGGGGCCGACCAGCCCAATCGCCAGGACTATGGCACCAAGCTCAGAGACGAAGCGGCGGTGGCGACGCTGGCGCTCGAGACCGGCATCGAGGGCATCGATCTCACGCCCCTGATCCAGTCGATCGGGACGGAGCGCGAGACCAAGCGCTATACGTCGACGCAAGAAGACGTCTGGTCGCTTCTGGCCGCCCATGCCGCGCTCGCCAAGCAGCCGGTCAAGCTCGCGGTGGACGGCGCGCCGGTCGAGGGCTCCTATTCCTCGACGCTCGACAGCGCCGGCCTCGCCAAGGGCCTTCGCATCGAGAACCGTGGCTCGGCCCCGGTCTCCGTCGCAGTCACGCTGGCGGGCGTGCCCGAGGTCGCGCCCCCGGCCGAGATCTCGGGCTACGAGATCAAGCGGACCTATTACACGCTGGCGGGCGAGGAAGCGGACCCAGCCACGATCGCGCAAGGCGACCGACTCGTCGCCGTTCTCGACGTGCAGCCGGTGGACGAGAACGCCGCGCGGCTGATGATCGACGATCCGCTGCCCGCCGGCATGGCGATCGACAATCCCGCCATCCTCAAGGGCGGGGATCTTGCCGCGCTCGACTTTCTGGAACTGACCGGCGAGGCCGCTCATACCGAGTTCCGCTCGGATCGCTTCCTGGTCGCGGTGGATAAGGCCGCCAAGTCCACCGCCGCCATGCGCTTTGCCTATATCGTGCGCGCGCTTTCGCCGGGCAGCTTCGTCCACCCCGCCGCGAGCGTCGAGGATATGTATCGCCCCGAGCGGCGCGGGCGCACCGACGAAGGCCATGTCGCGATCGTCGGCCCGACGCGCTGAGGCGAGGCGCGTGGGATTGGCGGAAAACTCGCGACCCAGCCTCGCCTCGGCTGAGTGCCGCGCCAGGGCCTCGAATGAAGTTGCCGCGCCTTCGGCGCTGCGGCGCGCCCGCCTTACCGCCGGTCGAGCCCCGCACGTCCCGTTCCGGGCCGGGTCATCCAGATGGACGCGTTCGCACCGGGGCCGGGTGTGATGGGCCGGACCACGCGCCCGCTGCGCCGCCTTTGGCGGCGCGACCCACAGCCCGCCGCGCCGGAGCCCGTGCCGCCTGATGGCGTGCGAGCGGTGCGCCCCCGCCGTTCGCGACCCACCATTGCGCTCGCCGCTCTGGCGCTCCTTCTTCTCGGCCTTGGCGGCTGGGCGGCGCTGGAGCGCGCCGTGGCAAGCCGCGCCGCGAGCCTGCGCGAACCCGAGACCGGGCTGGTGGTCGAGGCGCGGGACGGCACGCTGCTGCGCGCTTTCGCCGCCTCGGATGGGCGCTGGCGGCTGGCCGCTGACGTCAGCGATGTCGATCCGCGCTTTCTTCAGATGCTTCAGGGCTGGGAAGACAAGCGCTTCGAGAGCCATGGCGGCGTCGATCTGATCGCGCTGGGGCGCTCGGTTCTGGAATCCGCGCGGCACGGGCGTATCGTATCAGGGGGCTCGACGCTGACCATGCAGGTGGCGCGCCTCGTGGAGCGTCTGCCCACCGGCAGCCTTTCGGCCAAGGGGCGGCAGGTGCTGGGCGCGCTGGCGCTGGAGCGCGCGCTCGGCAAGGATGAAATCCTCTCACTCTATCTCAAGCTCGCGCCCTATGGCGGCAATGTCGAGGGCCTGCGCGCGGCGAGCCTGACTTGGCTCGGCCATGAGCCCAAGCGCCTGACGGCGGGGGAAGCGGCGCTGCTCGTCGCACTGCCGCAAAGCCCCGAGCGGCTGCGCCCGGACCTTCATCCCGAGCGGGCGCGTGCGGCGCGCGACCGCGTGCTCGCGCGCATGGCCGCGCTCGGCATCCTGTCGCCCGGCGAAGCCGAGCGAGGCCAGCGCGAGCCCATGCCGATGCGTCGGCTCGCCATGCCAACCCTGGCCGCCCATGCGGCCGAGGGTGCGCGCCAGCGCTCGCTTCAAGCGCGCGACGGGCGCAAGCGCCTTCGCCTGACGCTGGATGCCGGCCTTCAGGCGCGGCTCGAAGCCTATGCGCGTGAGAAGGTGGCGGGGCTGCCCAAGCCCCAGAGCCTCGCCATCGTGGTCGCCGATCATACGAGCGGCGAGATCGTAGCCACGATCGGCTCGCCCGATCTCTTCGATGCCGCGCGGCAGGGCTATGTCGATCTTACGAAAGCCGAACGTTCGCCGGGCTCGACCCTCAAGCCATTGATCTACGGGCTCGCCTTCGAGCGCGGCGTCGCCCATCCCGAATCCCTGATGGACGACCGGCCGACCTCGTTTGCGGGCTACAATCCCGGCAATTTCGACGGTCGGTTCGAGGGAACGCTGACGGCGCGGCGCGCCTTGCAACTCTCGCGCAACCTACCCGCCGTGGAACTGCTCGCGGCCGTCGGCCCCTCGCGCCTCGTGGATCGCATCCGCCGCGCGGGGGCCGAACTCGAACTCGGCAACCGCTCGCTGCCGGGCCTCGCCATCGGCCTAGGAGGCCTCGGCATTTCGCTGGAAGACCTCGTGCGCCTCTATGCCGGGCTGGCGCATGGCGGGGTCGCGCGTCCGCTACGCATCGAGGCCGAGCGCAGCGGCGCACAGAACGCCGCGTTCGGCGTGCCTGAAGCTGCGTCCGGCAAGCTGGACGCGGGGCAGCGCATCCTGTCCTCGCAGGCGGCCTGGTATGTCACCTCGATCCTCTCCGGCGCGCCCTCCACCACCAAGACGTCGCCCGGCACGCTGGCCTTCAAGACCGGCACGTCCTTCGGCTATCGCGACGCCTGGACGCTCGCCTATGACGGGCGGCATGTGGTGGGCGTCTGGGTCGGGCGGCCGGACGGCGCGCCAGTGCCGGGCCTCGTCGGGCAGGACGTGGCGGTGCCCATCATGCGCGATGTCTTCGCGCGGATCGGCCCGCCGGTGCGCCTGCCAGGCCCCCCGCCGGGCATCCAGACCAGCGCCAACCGCCTGCCCCCCGCGATGCGCCATCTCGCGCCCAAGGGCCTGGGCACGCGGGGCGGCGGCCCTGAAATTCTCTTCCCTCCCAACGCCGCCCATATCGAACTGGGTCTGGGCGACGGGCCAGGTTCGGGCGCAGCGCTCAGCCTCAAGCTGCGCAACGGACGCCCGCCCTTCACGTGGTATGTGGACGGACGGGCGACGCTGTCGGGCCTGTTCGAACGCCAGGCGACGTGGCGCCCGAGGGAACCCGGCTTCGTCACGATCTCCGTGGTGGACGCAGCGGGCGCGGCCGCGACGACGCGGGTGTTTCTGGACTAAGAGCCGGGGTCGCCGTTCGGGTCACAGCGCGGCAGAGCGATCGGACGCATCTGATGGCGGTCTACGCCGCCTGCCGTCCTGTGCGGGTGGACTCGCGCCGAAGGCGGCTCGGCGCAGGCGATCATTCATATCTTCCGTAAAGGGCTGCCGTACTTATCAACGCAATCAGAAGACCGATCCCGATCCATCGGATCGTCTGTATCGTTCTGATCCGCCAATCGACCCGATCGCTGCCGCTGCGCGGATCACAGAGCAGCAACTCCAGAAGCAACCCGATCGCATCGAGAATCACACGTCCTCCAACCGCCCTTGCGCCTCTTTCCAGAGCACGAATCCGAACAATGACCCGCCGTTCTCACGTCGACAAAAGGTAGCTCACGACCACGAGCGCAATCCAGAGGAGAAGCGAGCCGACGATCCGAAGCAGCATACGATCGAACTGAACCGGCGTCATGGATTGCACCTCATGCTTTCGATCGGGTCGATGGGGCGCCGATACTGGCCCCCAATTCCGGGGGTGCTCGGTCGAAAGGGGCGCCGCCTGTAAGCGACTGGAAGCAAACCATCCATCGAGCCGGACGTCACCGCCGGACGCGATGCGTCCGAGGCCATCGATCTGACCGCCTGCATCCGAATGCCCCAGATATCCGCATCAGTCGGAACGACGCAAAGATCGTTCCCTCTTCGGTGCTGCCTTCATCAAGGTTCTCAGCCGTCGCGCGGCGGCGTGAATGCCGGATCGAAGGCGGCCAATGCGCGAGAGTTGGCCCGACTTTACGAACAAGCCTCCGCACCCCCATACGCCCGGGCATCGCCTCGATTCGAAGCCCTTAGCCTTTCGGCGCGTCCAAACCCAGTTCATGGCGGAGCCAACCGAAATCGTAGGCTGCTGCGGCCTGCTTCGGGTCGCGAGCCTTGGCCGAATGCGCCTCCAACCCTTTCAGCCAGTCGGCCAACTGGCGCTTCCCGTCTTCACTGGCGGCGGCCGCGCGGGGCGATTGATGGCCCAGGGCGGCCACGGGCCGGTCCAGCGCCCGGCGGTGAAACTCAGTGAGGAAGCCGTGGACGCGCCCGGTCCGATCGTCCTGTGACAGGTCTTCGATATCTCCAAGGCCGGCATAATGGCGTTCGATGAAGATCGTCGGCACCAGCAGAAACTCTCCCACCGCCTCTTCCAGACGCGCGGCGCCTTGCTCGGCGCGTGCCGCCGACTGGCTGAGAAGCACGACGACGCGCTCCTCCAGGGTGATCTGGACCAGAGCGATCCGCCCCTTCCCGGCGTCGATCTCGGTCGAGATTTCCAGCGGGGTGGCCGTGTCAGGGACGGTTGCGAGCGAGCCCCAGACCTTCGGGCGAAGCGGGGTCAGCCCTTCCGCCGCGTTCAGACGCGCGGCGATTTCCGACATGCGCGCACCGGGCGCGAGCGGGTATCGGAATTCGTGAAGGAGGGGTTCTTCGCCATCGGTGTTGCGGGCCGTCCGCAGCTGGTCGATGACGCGCGGCAGCATGTCGAGCAGCCAGACATGCGTGATGAACGGTGCGAGCGCATCCGGGCTATCGTCCTTCGGATGCTCCTGCGTCGGCGTGGCTTGCGCGCGGTCGGACGCGGTGTCCGGCTCCGCGAAACGATCCTGAATTCGAGCCGCGACCTCGTCGCGGCAGGGCAGGAGCCCGCTTGCCAGAACGAGCCGGTCGTTCAGCCGGACGAGGCGCGCGGCGATCCGGTCCCCCGATTGCAAGGGCATCGGCAGTTCGGCGCCGCGCTCGAACACCTGCACGGGCTCGCCACCCAGGAGGCAATCCCGAGCGCGGAAGGACTCGCCCGGCACGACCTCGCTCAGCTCGTAGAGGCCCATCCGCGACGAACGGATGCCCGCGATATAGGCTTTGGCACGCGGGCTTTCCTTCCAGCCGCGCTTCTTGAGATAGGTGTCGGTGAGATTGCGGCCGTCGTCGCCCATCTCGCGCGTCAGGAAATCCTCGAAGGCGCAGTCCCAAAGCGCGGTCCCCAGATCGGGGCCGAGCGCGGTTTCCAGATCGTCATAGTCGAGGCGCAGGGTGTCGAGCGCCGAGCCCATATGCTCTGTCAGCACTTCCTCGAACAGGCTGCCCCATTCGGGCCGGTCGATGAACCGCATCACGCCCGCGAGTTCCTGTCCTGTGGTCATGCCGGGGGCTCCCTCTTCCGCGTCACCCCGCTTTGCCAGCACAAAGCGACCTTGCGCAAGACGCGAGAGGCGCGGGGCATCGGATCGGGCCGATCCCCGCGCCCTTCCTTCAATCCAGGAGATCGGTCAGGCGGATCGGGAAGCGGCGCAGCCGCCGGCCCGTCGCATGCCAGACGGCGTTGGCGATGGCCCCGGCGGTGCCCGTGATGCCGATTTCGCCGACGCCCTTGATGCCGAGCGCGTTCACATGCGGATCGTCCTCATGCACCAGGATCGCCTCCATGGCCGGAATATCGGCCTGAACGGGTATCTGGTATTCGGCGAGATCGGCGTTCATCACCCGGCCCGTGCGCGGGTCGCTCACGCCCTCCTCGTGCAGCGCGAAGGACAGGCCCCAGATCATGCCTCCGAAAAGCTGGCTTTCCACCATGCGCGGATTGATGATGCGCCCGGCCGCGAAGGCCCCGACCAGCCGGGTGACGCGGATCTGGCCGAGATCGGGATCGACGGACACGTCCGCGAAGACCGCGCCATGGGCGTGCATGGCATAGGCCTCCTGCGCCGCGCCGTCCGGCTGCGCCGCCCCTTCCGCCTCGATATGGGTGAGACCGGCGCGCGCGAGAATATCCGAGAAGCTCTCGCCCCGGCTTTCGTCGTCGCGCCTGACGAGCCGGCCGCCGCGCGCGACCGTGCCGACATTGCCGGCCCCGAAGAGCGGCGAGGCTTCGTCGTTGACGGCAAGTTCGCCAAGCTTGGCGATGGCGTTGGCACCGGCCTGATGTAGTGCCATGCCGGCGGTCGCCGTGTGGCCCGAGCCGCCGGCAATGCCGGCATCGGGCAGGTCGGACGTGCCGGCGCGGAACTCCACGGCGTCGATGTCAAGGCCGAGCGCGTCGGCGGCGATCTGCGCCAGCGCCGTCCAGGCCCCCTGCCCCATATCGTGCGCGCCGGTTTCCATGAGGCCGCTGCCATCCCGGCGGATCGTGGCGCGCGCCTTCGCCTGGAACATCAGCGCCGGGAAGGTCGCCGTGCCGACACCCCAGCCTCTCAAGCGCCCGGCCTCGTCCCACATCGCGCGGGGCTCCAGCGGACGCGTGTCCCAGCCGAAGCGCTCCGCCCCCTGACGGTAGCATTCGCGCAGCGCCTTGGAGGAAAAGGGCTTGCCGGAGATGGGCTCGACCTCGGCATAGTTCTTCAAACGGAACGCGAGCGGGTCCATGCCCGCGGCTTGTGCCGCCTCGTCGATGGCACTTTCCAGCGCGACCGAGCCCGGCGCCTCGCCCGGCGCGCGCATGAAGAGCGGCGTGCCGGTGTCCAGCCGCACGGCCTCGTAACTCGTGCGGATGGCGGGGCTGGCATAGAGCGTGTGCGCGACATCGGCGGCGGCTTCGAAGAAGTCGTCATAGGTGCTCGACGCCGTGCGCGTATGGTTCTCGATGGCGGTAAGGCTCCCTGTCTCGTCCATCCCGATGCGGATGCGCTGACGCGTCGGCGCGCGGTGGCCAACGGGGCCGAACATCTGCTCGCGCTTCACCACCAGCTTCACCGGCCGCCCGGTCAGCTTCGCGGCCATGATGCCGAGCACCTGCGGCCCGGCCGGGAAGCCCTTGGAGCCGAACCCGCCGCCGAGATACGGACTGCGGATATGGATATTCTCCGGCGGAATGCCGAAGAGCCCGGCGAGCCGTCCCTGCGCCATGACGAGCGCCTGGCTCGGCATGTCGAGCGAGAGCCGGTCGCCCTCCCAGACGGCCACGACGCCGTGCGGCTCCATCGGATTGTGATATTGGGCCGGGGTTTCATAGGTCGCCTCGACACGATGCGCGGCAGCGCTGAGGCCCGCCTCGACATCGCCCTTCTCGGCCTTGGGCGGGTTGCCGACGCCGACCGTAGAGGGCGCGAAGACCTCCGCCCCATTCAGCCCGACGCGGGCCGTCTCTGCCTCGAAGCGCGGGGCGAGAAGCGCCGCGCCCTCCGTCGCCGCTTCCAGCGTTTCGGCGATCACGACCGCGACCGGCTGGCCGGCATAGCGGACGCGATCGTTCTGCAGGAGATCCAGCCGGAACATGAACGGGTTGGACTTCTCGTCCGGGTCCGAGGCCAGCGCCGGGCGGTTCTCGTGCGTCATCACATCGACCACGCCGGGATGGGCCTTGGCGGCGGCAAGGTCCAGCGACACTAGCCGCCCGCGCGCCACGGTCGAGACGGCGAGCACGGCATAGAGAATTCCCGGCGGATGGTTGTCGGCGGCAAAGCGCGCCGCGCCCGTCACCTTCAGCACGCCCTCGCGCCGCGTCATGGGCTGGCCGATACTGGAGCCGTGCCGCGTGTGGCGGGCTTCGCGGGTCGGAGCGATCTCAGACATGGGACACCTCGGAGGACGAGCTGGCGAAGGCGGAGGCCGGCAGCGCGGGTAGGCGCTCTGGCGTGCCGGCTGCGGCAAGTTGCAGCGCGCGGGTGAGCGTGCGGCGCGCGAGCGTGATCTTGGCCGCATTGTCGCCGGAGGGGCGGGCTTCGCGGAGCGCCAGTTCGGCCGCGCGCTCGAACGTCTCACGGTTCGGCTCCTGGCCCACGAGAAGCGCTTCGGCCTCCGGCGCGCGCCAAGGCTTCAGCGCGACACCGCCGAGCGCAACGCGCGCCTCCGTGATCCGCCCACAGTCGAGCCGTAGCATGGCGGCAGCGGAGACGAGCGCAAAGGCGTAGGACGTGCGCTCGCGGACCTTCAGATAGCGCGAATGCGCGGCGAAAGCGGCGGCCTCGGGCGGCAGACGCACCGCCACGATCATTTCGCCCGGCTCCAGCACCGTTTCGCGATCCGGCCTGTCGCCGGGCAGCAGGTGGAACTCGGTGAGCGGCACCTCGCGCCGCCCGCCCCGGCCTTCGATCTCGACCACCGCCCCAAGCGCTGCCAGCGGCACGCAGAAATCGGAAGGATGGGTCGCGATGCAATGGTCGCTCCAACCGAGCACCGCATGGGCGCGGTTCTCGCCACCCAGCGCGTCGCAGCCCGTTCCGGGCTCGCGCTTGTTGCAGGCGCTCGCCGTATCGTAGAAATAGCGGCAGCGCGTGCGTTGCAGAAGATTGCCGCCTGCCGTGGCGACATTGCGCAGCTGGGCCGACGCGCCCGAAAGAAGCGCCTCGGCCACGGCCGGATAGCGCGCGGCGAAGGCGCGGTCATGGGCAAGATCGGCATTGCGCACCAGCGCGCCGATGCGCGTGGCTCCGTCGCTCAGCGTCTCGACCTCGGAGAGATTCGGCAGGCGCGTGATGTCCACGACGCGCGCGGGCCAGGACACGCCGCCTTTCATGAGGTCGAGAAGATTGGTGCCGGCGGCGAGATAGGCCGCGCCGGGCTCGGACGCGGCCGCCACGGCCTCCGCGATGGTCTGCGGCCTGATATAATCGAAGCGGTTCATTCGGCAGCCTCCCGCGCGGGCGCGCTCATCGCGCGTTGCGCCTCGATCACCGCCTCGGCGATGCCCGCATAGGCCCCGCAGCGGCAGAGATTGCCGCTCATGCCCTCGCGCACGCGCTCGGGATCGTCGCCCGCCTGCCCCTCCAAAATGAGACCGACCGCGCTCATGATCTGGCCGGGCGTGCAATAGCCGCACTGGAACCCGTCATGCGCTATGAAGGCCGCCTGCACGGGATGCAGCGCGCCGTTCACCGCCAGCCCCTCGATCGTCGTGATCTCGGCCCCGTCGAGGCTGATCGCCAGCGCAAGGCAGCTGTTCACCCGCTTGCCGTCCACCAGCACCGTGCAGGCGCCGCACTGGCCCCGGTCGCAGCCTTTCTTGGTGCCGGTGAGATCCAGCCGCTCGCGCAGGAGATCGAGCAGCGTCACGCGCGGATCGTCCAGCGCGATCTCGCGCCGCTCGCCATTGATGGTGAGTTGAAGTGTCGGGTTCATGCCGTCACCTTTTCAGTGATATGTCGAACCGAAGAACGGGGCCGCGCCCCGAGACCGGACACGCAGCGAAGGCGACGACGGGCGAAGAGCGACTCGAGGCTCGGTCCTTCGTCTCCCTGAATATTATACGGAGGCACCCTCCGCTTTCAAGGCTGGAGGCGTTCTAGATTCGACATGGCCCAAGATCGTCCGTTGACAACTCCTCCCGCCCGCAAGCCGCGCGCCGACAGCGTGAAGAACCGCGAGCGTCTGCTGCTGGCGGCGGCGGAGGTGTTTCGCGCCGGGGGGCCGGAGGCGAGCCTGGAAGCCGTGGCGCGGCGCGCGGGTGTCGGCATCGGCACGCTCTACCGGCATTTCCCGACGCGCGAGGCGCTGTTCGAGGCCGTCTATCGGCGCGAGGTCGAGCAACTGGTGGACCTCGCCGCCCAGCTTTGCGAGCGCGAGCCGCCGATCCAAGCGCTTCGCCTCTGGCTCCACGCCGGCGTCGGCATGGCGGCGACCAAGCGCGGGATGCTGACGGCGCTGGCGCTTGCGATCGACAGTTCCAGCGAAATCTACGCCTACTCCTTCGCGCATCTGACACGCGCGCTGGAGGCGCTTCTGTCGCGCGCCTCGGCGGCCGGTGCGATCCGGGCCGATGTCGGGCCGGAAGATGTGCTCCAAGCCATGGTGGGCCTGTCCATGATGGGTCGTCAGCCCGGCTGGGAAGCCAATGCGATCCGGCTTCTCGACATTTTCGTGGATGGGCTCGGGGCATCGGCCATCGGGGAGATGCCCGAGAGCTGACGAGCGGATCGAGACGAGGCGGTCGCTGGCGCATTCGCGCCCGAGCCTCCCGGTCTCGGCCACTCAGTCTTCCAACGGATAACGCGCGCGTGATGGTTGCCAAGTCCTTTCGATAGCGCGAGCATCTGCGCGCGGCCGCACGGGGGTTGTCGGCTGGCCGCGACCATGCAAGGAGGACCAGACGTGCACCCCATTCCAAATGCTTCACCCGACCTCATCAACGAGGATCTGGCGCCCGCGCGGGAGCGCAATTGGGGGGCCTTCTCGATCTTCAACGTCTGGACGTCGGACGTTCACAGCCTCTGGGGCTATTATCTCGCCGCCAGCCTGTTTCTCTTCTGCGGCAGCTTCGTCAACTTCCTGCTGGCGATCGGCATCGGCTCGCTGATCATCTTCTGCCTGATGCATATGGTGGGCATCGCGGGTGTTCGAACCGGCGTTCCCTTCCCGGTTCTGGCGCGCGCCTCCTTCGGCATCTGGGGCGCGAACTTCCCGGCCATCGTGCGCGCCATCGTCGCCTGCTTCTGGTACGGCGCGCAGACGGCAGCCGCCTCCGGCGCCATCGTCGCGCTTCTGATCCGCAACGAAAGCCTCCTCCAGTTCCACCAGTCGAGCCACATGCTCGGCCATTCGACGCTGGAACTCATCTGTTACGTCGTGATCTGGGGCCTCCAGCTCCTCATCATTCAGAACGGCATGGAGACCGTGCGCAAGTTCCAGGACTGGGCCGGCCCCGCCGTCTGGGTCATGATGCTGCTGCTGGCGGTCTATCTGGTGGTGAAGTCCGGCGGCTTTTCCTTCCATCACACGATCCCGATGGACGTGCTTCTGGAGAAGACCAAGGATGCGGGCGTGCCCGGCGTGCCAGGCTCATTCGCCGCGCTCGCCGCCGTCGCCGCGATCTGGGTCACCTACTTTTCGGCGCTCTATCTCAATTTCTGCGACTTCTCTCGCTATTGCCCGAGCGAGCGTTCGCTGACGATCGGCAATCTCTGGGGCCTGCCGGTCAATCTCATTCTCTTCTCGCTGGTGGCGGGCGTCACCACCATCGCGGCCTTCAACGTCTATGGCGAGGTGCTGCTGCATCCCGACCAGATCTCGGCCAAGTTCGACAGCTGGGTTCTGGCGCTGCTCGCCGCCATCACCTTCGCGGTGGCGACGCTCGGCATCAATGTCGTGGCGAATTTCGTCTCGCCGGCCTTCGACTTCGCCAATGTCTTCCCGCGCCAGATCGACTTCAAGAAGGGCGGCTATATCGCGGCCTTCATCGCCTTGGTGCTCTATCCCTTCGCCCCGTGGGAAGGGGGCGCGGCGCATTTCGTCAACATGATCGGCAACACGATGGGCCCGATCTTCGGCGTCATGATGGTGGATTATTACCTGATCCGTCGGGGCCTGATCGACGTCGCCGCGCTCTACCAGGAGCATGGCGAATTCCGCTTCGGCAATGGCTGGCACGGCAACGCCCTTCTGGCCGCGGGCGTCGGCATTCTCTTCTCCTCCATCCTGCCGGGCCTGACCTCGATCATGCCGAGCTGGTGGGGTGTCTATGGTTGGTTCTTCGGCGTCGCCATCTCGGGCGCGCTCTACTACGCGCTGCGGACCGCGCGCGGCGCCAAGCCCGTTCCGGCCTGACGCGAAAAGGGTTCACCCTTTCCTCGCGATGACGACAGTCGTCGGCCCGCCCCTGCGGGCCGATGTCTTTCGAAGGCAACTGTTCCCTCAATCCATCGCCATGGCCGGCTTATGAGCGGACCCGGCGTCGGGCACCTTGAGCAGAAGCAGAAGCGGCAGCGCCACGAGGCTCGCTGCCATCATCAACCGGAAGCAATCGGCATAGGCGATCACTTCCGCCTGCTGCCCAACCAGCGCGTTCACCGCAGCGCGCCCCTGCTCCGTCGTCAGGTCCAGCGTATCGCCCAGCCATTGTACGCCGCGCGCATAGGGCGAGACATGTTCGCCGAGCGAGGCGTGCAGGATCTGGCCGTTGCGCGTCAGAAGAAAGGTCATCATCGAAATGCCGACGCTGGAGCCGATATTGCGCATCAGGCTGTAGAAGCCCGTGCCCTGCGTGCGCAGCTCGGACGGCAGTGTGGCGAAGGCGACCGTGGACAGCGGCACGAAGACGAAGCCGATCCCGAAGCCCTGGATGATCCCCGTGCGGATGATCGTCGCCTCCGACACATCCAGCGTATAAAGGCTCATCTCGTAGAGCGCATAGGCGGTCAGCCCGAAGCCGAAGCCCAGAAGCACGCGCGCATCGACCCGCGCGATCAGCCTGCCCACCACCACCATGGCGATCATCGTGCCGATGCCGCGCGGCGCCAGAACCAGCCCGGCCGTGAGCACGGGATAGTCCAGAAGGTTTTCCAGATAGGGGCTGAGCAGAGCCAGCGTCGCCAGAAGCACCGCGCCCACAATGAAGACGAGCAACTGACTGACGACGAAGGTCCGGTCGGTGAAGAGGCGACGATCCACGAAGGTCGCGCGACGCGCCGTCACCGTATGCACCACGAAGAGATAAAGCCCCAGAAGGAAGAGCGCGAGTTCGACCTGGATTTCGAGCGACGAGAACCAGTCGAGCTGTTCGCCCCGATCGAGGAAGAGCTGAAGCGCGGCGATCGCCAGACCCAGCGTCGCAAAGCCGAACAGATCGATCCGGGCCGAAGGATCTGTGCCACGCTTGGGCAGGAAGCCGAGCGCCAGCACCAGCGCCGCCACGCCGATCGGCACGTTGACATAGAAGACCCAGCGCCAGTCGTAATATTCGGTCAGCCAGCCGCCCAGCGTCGGCCCGATGATCGGCCCGAGCATGACGCCCAGGCCGAACACGGCCATGGCCTGTCCGCGCGTCGAGACGGGATAGGTGTCGAGAAGGGTCGACTGCGCGATCGGCACGAGCGGCGCGCCGAAGATGCCCTGCACGAGGCGAAACAGCACCATTTCCGTGAGGCTCGTCGCCGTGCCGCAGAGCATGGACGCTGCGACGAATCCGATGATGCAGATGATGAAGACGCGACGCCGACCGAAGCGGCGCTCCAGCCAGCCCGTGGTCGGCGTCATGATCGCCGCCGCCACGATATAGGAGGTCAGCACCCAGTTGATCTGGTCGCTCGTGGCCGAGAGCGAGCCCTGCATATAGGGCAGCGCGACATTGGCGATGGTGGAATCGAGCGCCTGCATCAGGGTCGCGATCATGACGCAGGCCGTGATCGCCGCGCGCTCGCCCGGCGTGATGTCCTCCGGCGCCGGGGCGACGGGCGCGCTCATAGGCCGACCACGCCCTTGATATCCTCCCAGAGGGTTCCCGCCGTGCGATGGTAGCCGGTCTGGATCGAGACCGTGGCGCTCGCGCCGACGCGCAGCACGATATTGTCCGGCACGTTCTCCAGCGCGACGCGCACGGGAATGCGCTGAACGACCTTCACCCAGTTGCCGCTGGCGTTCTGCGCCGGGAGCAGCGAGAAGACCGAGCCGGATGCGGGCGCGATGCTCTGCACGCGGCCCTTCAAAACGAGATCGGGGTAATTGTCCACCACGACATCGACGGCGTCGCCGACCTTGACGTGAACGAGGTCGGTTTCCTTCAGGTTGGCGTCCACCCAGGCCTCGGTCGAGACCAGCGTGAAGGCGGGCTTGCCGCCCGTGAGGTAGGAGCCGACGGCGATATTGTCGACCTGCGTGGCGATCCCGGCGAAGGGGGCTGTGACGGTGGCCAGACGCAGGTTGCGTTCCGCGCTTTCGAGCGCCGCCTTGGCTTCCAGATAGGTCGCCTGCGCCTCGAGCGGCGTGTCGGCCGAGCCGCCAAGCTGGGCCAGCGTGGAGCTGGCGGAGGCTTGCGCGGCCACCAGCTGATCCTTGGCGACGCGCAGGTCGCGCCGCGCGGAATCGGCCTCCTGGCGTGTGCCGACGCCCGTTTGCGCGAGATTGGTCGCTCGGTCGAACTGCTGCTGCGCGTAGGTGACATCGGCCTGGGTCTGCTGCACCTCGGCCTCGGCCTGTTTGTAGGTGAGCACGAGCCCCTTCAACTTCTCTTCCGTCTGCTGAAGCTGCGCCTTGGCCTGATCCACGGCGATCTGGTAGGGCTCCGGGTCGAGCCGGAACAGGACCGCCCCGTCGGCCACGCGCTGGTTCTCCGACACGTCGACCTCGACCACCTGACCCGCGACTTCAGGGGTGATCGCGACATTGGGCGCACCGATATAGGAATCGGCCTCGCTCACCGTGCCGCCGCCCCGGAAGTAGAGGAGAAGCGCGACGGCGATCAGAACGATCGGGCCGGCGAGAAGAAGAACGCGGCGCAGCGTGTTCGAGCGCTGGCGCGGCGCGGCGCCGGACCCGCTGTCTCCGCTCGAAGCCAAATTGTCACTCCGGTTGATCTGATCCATGGCGGTCTCTGAGCTTGCGTCCCGTCGCTTCGCGGGGAAGCACGAGTGACATTTTGCCGCCTATTTTTCGCCGATGCCGAAAATGTCAACGCTTTGAGATGCAACAAAAGCGGGCTCGAAACGAGGCGCGCGATCACGCGAAGAAACGCGCCCCTTTGGCAATGCACGGCAGATCGCCGAACCGGCCGCGTCAGGGCCGCAATGCGTCGCTGGCATTGAGGATACGCTCTTCCGCGCCGCGCCGGACGGTGACACGGCGCGGCTCGATCTCGACCACATGCCAGCCGAAAGCGTCCGCTCCCTCGGGCAGCCAAGTGTCCATGCCGGCGAATAGCGCTTTGCGCGTGTCGCCGCTCGATAGAATGCCTGCCAGAACCAGCGGCGGGGCGGCGGGTGGCGCTTCGGCTTGCACCGGCGCTTCGCTGGGCAGGCGACCCGGCCCATCAAGCGCACGGCGCTCGGGGTCGAACGGAGGCGCGGCCATGAACGGCCCGCCGACGAGCGGCGGCCTCTGGCGGAGCAGCGCCGGCGCTTGGCCTTCACCACTGCTGGAAGCCGGGTCGGTCAGCGCGAGCGTCGCTAGAGCGAGCGCGGTGCAGAGCGCCAGCGCGGCGCTGCGCTCGGCCGCGCCCATGCCGGCGAAGCGCCCGAGCGTCTTCGGCGCAGGGTCGGCAAATGCGCCCGCGCCGTCCGTTTCGTCCACCACCGAACTCATGGCTGCTTCCCCGCCGGCGCGGGCCGGATCAGCGCGACGCCGGACAGGCTGGCCGTGCCTGACAGAAGGATCGTCCCGTCCGCTTCGCGCCGCGAGGCCAACGCGAGATCATCCACTCGCAAGACGGGCGGGCGGGTTTCGATGGCGGCGAGGAAGGTTTGCAGCCCGCCTTGCGTCGCCGTGAAGGCGATGCGCGCGCGCATCAGCGCGCCGGGGCGCTCGTCCACCGGGTCCATCTCGATGCGCTCCAACCGCATCGCCTCGGGCGGCACCGCCTCGAACACCCGGCCGCTGAAGCGGCCGCCGGCCGAGGCCGTGTCCGCCGCCACGAGAAGCGGCGCATCGGGGCGCGCTGCGAGCGCGCTCACCGCCGCACGGCGCGCTTCGAGCCGCTGGAGGCGTTCGGTCAGTAGCCGCTCGGTTTCCAGCGCCGCGCGGTTGTCCCGCCAGCGGTCGAGCGGGCCGGAAAAGATCGGCGCGACGATCCAGACAAGAATGAGAAGGATCAGGAGCGCGAGGCCACGCCGCGCCAGCGGCGATGCGGGAAGACGAAGCGCGGTCATGGCTGGGAGCCCTCACCGCCGGACGCATCCAGCGCCCGAAGCGTGAAGGCGAGTTGGCCCGGCGCGGCGTCGCCCGGCGCGGGAGCCAAGAGCGCGCTGTCGCGCAGTGCCGCGCGCGCCCTCTCCGCGCCCTGCAGGCCGATGGTCAGCCGATCGCCTTCGAGCTTAAGATCGCTCAGGACGGCGTCGCGTGGCAGCGTGCGGGCGAGATCATCGAGGACCTGGGCCACCGGCGGGCGCAAAGCGCGCGCATCCAGAAAATCCGCGACGGCCCCGGCCGACAGCGCGGCGACGGCGGGCTTGGGCGACGCGGCGCGGGCGGCGCGAAGCGCGTCCAGTTCGGCCTCCTGCTGCCCGATCGCCAGAAAGGGCGTCGCGAGAAGGATCAGAAGCGCCGCGCCGCCCGCGAGCTTGGCGAAGGGCGAAAGCGCGGCCACGCCGGCGAGCAGGCTCGGATCGTCCACGGAGAGAAGGTCCACCGGCACCGGCCGGCCTTCCCCATGGCCGACGCCGATCCGCACCAGCGTCAAACCCGCTTCCGCAATGGCCTCTTCCAGCGCGCGGATGCGCGGGCGGGCCAGCACGACATGCACGATGTTGAGTTCGCGCGCGTCCGTGTCCTCGGTCTCGACATACCAATCGCCGAGAATCTCGGCCGGGGCGAAGGGCATCAGCCCTTCCGCCTCGTGGCGCAGGATCGCGCCGGCATGACCGAGGGCGCGCGCCGGCAGGCGCGTGCGGCGCATGAAGCAGAGATCGCGCGGCACCGAAAGTCGAACGGTGCGCTCCGGGGCAAGTTCGGCCAAAGCGCGCAACCGGGCGACAAGCGTAGGGCCGCTCGCCAGCGCCTCGGCCGGGTCGGGCAGCGCGCCTTTGCGCGGCTCGGCCAGCGCTACGGCCGCGCGCCCGTCGGGCAGGAGCACGCAGTCGATCGCCGCGCGCCGACCGGCCTTTCGCGCCCGCAGGGCGTTCGGCACCATCGCGGCCAGCTCGTCCCGCCACCAGCCGAGCGCCTCGCGCGCGCGCTCCGCGAGCGACGTCCCGGCCAGCGCCTCGTGCTTGCTCTCCTGTGCGACCACTTGCGCTTCGCCTTCGCCTGCCTGGCTTCCCTTCGGTTCGATCCGCAGTCTATCCGGCAGCCGTCTACGGATTGTTAAGCAAACTCCTGTTGTGTCGAAGGGGCCGGCGCCTCTGACCCGCCCCGCTCCCTTTCGAGCGGGCCGGTCTTTGCCGGCGGCACGGGACGGAACGGCCATGCTGGTTTGGGGATCGAAGAAAAGGCCCGGCTCGCCCGCGCCCGACAAGCGCAAGGCCGGCCGCGCGGCCGATGCCTTGAGCGCGCTCGGCTTTCTGGAGCACCTTCAGGGCACGGGCCGGCTTGAACCCATCAGCGCGGACCGCGCGCGCGCCGCCCTCGCCACGCAGACCTCGCTCCCCATCGTGCTCACCGAACTCGGCCTTCTATCCGAAGCCGATCTGATCGAGGCGCTCTCCGCCTATACCGGCCTGCCCGCCGTGGACGCCGACGACCTGCCCGCCGAGCCCGTTCTGCCCGAGCAGCTGCCGGGCGACTACTGCCGCCGCGCGCGGGTTCTGGCCGTGAAAGGCGGCCCGCCCGTTTGCCTCGCGCTGGTCGATCCATTTCAGGCCGACCTCACCGGCGCGCTCGCCTATGGCTTGGGCGGTGCGGATTTCCGGCTGATCGGCCCGAGCCAGTTCGAAGCGGCGCTGCGTCGTCTCTTCGGCGAGGACGGGGCCGAGGCGCTGGACGACGGGGCGGAAGGCGGTCTCGGCAGCGACACGGAGCGCCTGGAGGACGCCGCGCGCCAGGCACCCATCATCCGCCTTGCGCAGTCTCTACTGCGCACGGCCTTCGAGCTGGGCGCGTCCGACATTCATATCGAGCCGGGCGAGACCGATCTCACTGCGCGCTTCCGGGTGGACGGTGTTCTGGTGCGCCCCGAAACCCTGCCGAAAAGCGTTCATGCCGGCCTTTCGACGCGTATCAAGATCCTCGCCGAACTCAACATCGCCGAGCGCCGCCTGCCGCAGGACGGGCGCATGAAGGTGGTGGATCGCGGGCGCGAGGTGGACGTTCGCGTGTCGGTTCTCCCCACGGCCCATGGCGAAGGACTGGTGCTGCGTCTTCTCGGCCAGTCCCGCAAGGAGGGCGGCACGGACGCGCTCGGCTTCTCGCCGGCCTTGAGCGCGCGCATCCGCGCTATGGCCGACCGGCCGAACGGCATCTTCCTGATCACCGGCCCGACCGGCTCGGGCAAGACCACGACGCTCTACACGCTGCTTCAGGGGCTCAACACGACCGCCACCAAGATCGTGACGGTGGAAGACCCCGTGGAATATCGCATGTCGGGCATCACGCAGGTTCAGACCCATGCGGCCATCGGGCTGGATTTCGCCGCCGCGCTGCGCTCCATTCTGCGCCAGGACCCCGACATCGTGATGGTCGGCGAAATCCGCGACGGCGAAACCGCGCGCATCGCCGTGCAGGCCGCGCTGACCGGGCATCTGGTGCTCTCCACGCTGCACACCAACTCCGCCGCCGCCGCCGTCACGCGTCTCGTGGATATGGGCGTCGAGCCCTATCTTCTAGCCGCCGTGTTGAACGGCGTCGTCGCCCAGCGTCTGCTTCGGCTTCTCTGCACGGATTGCCGCCAAATAGGCCCGGCAAGCCTCGCCGAGCGCGTCGTTCTGGAGCGCGCGCGCCCGGCCTTGAAAGGCGCAGGCCCGATCGCGCTCGCCCATCCCGTCGGCTGCCCCGCCTGCAACGGCACGGGCTATCGCGGGCGAACCGTGGTGGCCGAAGGGCTGGAGATCGATCGCGCCGTGTCGGCCATGATCGCGGCCGAGCGTCCCGAACGCGAAATCGAGACGGCTGCCTGCGAGCGCGGCATGCAGACGCTTCTGGACAATGGCATCGACAAGGCGCTGGCGCTGGAAACGAGCCTGGAAGAAGTGCTGCGACATCTGGGCGGCGGGGACGCGCTGTGACCTGGTTCCGCTTCGAGGCGCTGGACGAGCGCGGGATGAAGCGCAGTGGCCGCGTCGAGGCCGATAGCCGCGCGCGGGCCACCGCCTTGGCCGGTGCGGGCGGCCTACGCGTTCTCAAAGTCGAGCCCGTCGCCCAGAAGGACAGCATCTGGCAGCGCGATCTCTTCGGCACCGGCGGCGTGAAGCGCGGCGAGCTTCTGGCCTTCGTCAAGGATCTGGCGACGTTGCTCGGCGCGGAGCTGACGGTGGACCGCGCGCTGCGCCTCGCCATCCGCCAATCGCCCAAAGCCCTGCGCCCGACGCTGGACAAGGTGCTCGCCGACGTTCTGTCCGGCATCTCGCTGTCGCGCGTCTTTGCCCGCCATCCCAAGATCTTCCCGCGCGAGGTCGTGGAGGTGACGGCGGCGGGCGAGCTGACCGGCACGCTGGGCAAGGTGCTGGCCGATCTCGCCGTATCGCTGACCCGCGCCGAGGATATCCGGCGGACCGTGGTTTCGGCGCTGATCTACCCTTCGCTGCTCTTCGTGATGGCGCTCGGCATCGTCGGCCTTGTGGTCGGGGTGCTCGTGCCCTCGCTGGAGCCCTTGTTCGATCAGCCCGGCGTCGAGACGCCCGGCGTCATCGCGCTGACGCGCAATCTGGAAGCGCTCGTGACCGAACATGGGCTGGCGCTGGCGCTGGGGCTCGGCGGGGCTCTGGCCGGCCTCGTCGCGCTGTGGCGTCGGCCGGGCTTTGCGGACTGGCGCGAGGGCGCGCTCCTGCGCGCGCCGCTGATCGGCCCCGTCCTCATCGGCATCGAGGCGGGGCGTCTGTGCCGCACGCTCGGCACGCTTCTGGGGGCCGAAGTGGGCCTGCCGGCGGCCATTGCCGCAACGCGCCCGGTGGCGCGCCGACTCGTCTTCCGCCGCGCGCTGGAGGACGCCGCACGGCGCATCCCGGAGGGCGCGCGCCTCGCCGCCGCCCTCTCGAAGCTTGAGCCCGTCTCCCCTCTGACGCTCCAGATGATCGCGGTCGGCGAAGAGGTGAACCGCGTGCCCGACATGCTGATCCGCGCCGCGGAACTGCACGAGGAAGCCGTCGAAACCCGCATCGGCCGGCTCTTCGCCGTGATGACGCCCGTCATCACCGGGTGTCTCGGCCTGTTCGTCGGCGGCCTGATCCTGTCGATCATGAGCGCGATCTTTTCCGTCAACGATCTCGCGATCCGATGAACGCGCGCGGCAGCGATGCGGGCTTCACGCTGGTCGAGATGCTGGTGGTGCTCGCCATCATGGCGCTTGTCGCCGCCGGCTCGTCCTACGCTTTGGCCGGCAACCGCCCGGCGCGCATGGTGGCGGCGACGGAGGATCGGCTGGTGGCCGATCTCCAGAGCACGCGGCTCGACGCCATGCGCTCGGGCCGGATGCGCAGCCTAGCCTTCGATGGCGCGGCGCGGCTCTGGCGGCGCGAGGGCGCTCAGCCTTTTCCGCTGCCGGACGGGATCACGCTGCAACTCACCACCGCGCGCGAGGCCGGGCGCGCCGGCACGGGCGAGGCGACCATCGCCTTCCTGCCGGACGGACGCTCGACGGGGGGCAAGGTCGAGATCGCCGGGGCGGGCCTGCGGCGCATGGTGGAGGTGAACTGGCTGACGGGCGCTGTGCAAAGGGCCGCGCGGTGAGCGACGCGCCTTCGCAGACAAAGGACGAAACCGCCGGAGACGCCGGCTTCGCACTGGCGGAAGCGCTGGTCGCCTTCGCGATCCTGTCGCTGATCACGCTTGCGATGATGCGCGCCTTTTCCGGCACGACCCTCGCCTGGGGCGCCAGTGCGGCGCACGAGGCGCAGCTCGACATCGCCGCTCGGCTGATGGAGGAAGCCCGTGCCGCCGACCCCGCAACGCCCGGTCGACGCGAGGGCACGGAAGGACGCTGGGTCTGGTGGACGGAGCTTACGCCCGTCCGGAGCGCCGGCCTGCCCCCGCCGCCCGGTGCGCCGCGGCTGTTCCGCTTCTCGGTCGGCGTCGGGCCGAAGGGCGAGCGCCACGCTCCACCTTCCCTCCTCTCGACCCTGATCCTCACGCGAGATGGCGATGGCCGCTGACGAGGGCATGGAGCGCGGCGACGCCGGCACGAGTGTGGTCGAGCTTCTGGTCGGGCTCGCGCTCCTGTCGCTGATCGCCCTCTTCATCGGGCAGGGTGTCGGGACGATCACGCGCATGGCCCCGCTCGCCACGCGTATCGACCGGAGCGCGGAACTGACGGCCGTACGTGAGCATCTTCGGCGCACGCTCAGCGAAACGGTGGCCGATCTCAGGCTCGTCGGCGGCGCGCCTTTTCGCGGCCAAGCCGAGACGCTGGCGTTCCTGGCGCCCGCCGATCCGCTTCTGGAAGTGGGCGGGCTGAACGAGATCACACTGGCGCTGGAGCCCGGCGCGCAGGGCGGGCTGGATCTCGTGGAGCGCCGAGCCATCGCCTCGGGAGACTTGTCGCGCGCGGCCAGCCGCACGGTCCTGATCCCCGATGTCGCCTCTCTCCGCTTCGCCTATGGCGAGCCGGGCCCGGATGGGGTCCCGCTCTGGCGCGCGGCGTGGCAGCGGGACGGCGCGCCGCCGGCTTTGGTGCGCATCGACATCGGGCTGAAAGCCGGCGATCGCCGCAGCGTCCCGACGCTCGTCGTTCGCCCGATGGCGACGGCGCTGCCGCCGGACAAGCGCGCCAATCGTCAGCCGCTCGACGCCGCACCGCGCCCGTGACGCAGCGGCAGGACCCCGACAGGTTCGATCCATTTTGAATGGTTAATGGTCGGCTAACCTATCGCTTAGCGCGTCCGCCGGCTTCTCCAAGGGCCGGTCGGCGCTCCTGGAATGATCGACATGGCACTATGGGCGCGGATCGGAACTGGGGGACGGGGCAGCACTCTGCGGCGTTCCGGCCTGACGCTTCTCGCCCTGACGCAGCTCCTCTCCGCATGCACCACCGCCACCGCGCCCGGCACGCGCACCACCGAGGTGCGCAGTGGGCTGGAGGCAACGCGCTCGCTCGGCAAGCCGCGCGCCAGCCGGCGCGAAGGCATTTTCGGCTCGTCCTTCCGCCGCGCGCCCTCCGAGGTGGTTCTCTCGGGCGGCACGGCAGGCGGCCCGGCCTCGCCGCGCCTTTATACCCAGTCCGGCGACAAGGTGACGTTGAACCTCGTGGACGTGCCGATCCGCACGGCCGCCAATGCCATCTTCGTGGAAATCCTGGGCGGGACCTTCGCCATGGGCGACAATGTGTCGGGCACGGTGACGCTGCAAACCGCGCGGCCCGTTTCGAAACAGGCGCTTGTGGATAGTTTCCAGTCCGTGCTCGCCGCCAAGGGCCTCGCGATCGCCAAGCAGGGCGACACCTATTCCATCACGTCGGACACCGACGCCATTCACACCGGCAGCGTCGGCATGTCCCGGCCGGGCGATCTTCAGGTCGGCACGGGCGCGCGCATCGTGCCGCTCAAATTCGTCTCCGCGCTCGAAATGGAGCGCATCCTGAAGCCCATTTCGCCCAATGGCGTGATGCGCGCGGATGCGACCCGCAACATTCTGATCCTGAACGGCACCAACGACCAGATCCGCTCCATGCAGGACGCGATCGAACTGTTCGACGTGGACTGAATGCGCAATCAATCCGCCGCGATCTTCCCGCTGTCCGGCGGCGGCGATCCGAACGCCATCGCCAAGCAACTCGACGCCGTCTACGGCGGCGCGGAAGGACCGGCCCAGGGCACCGTTCGCTTCGTGCCGAGCCGCGAGTTGAACTCGATCCTGGTGATCGCGGCCAACCGGCGGCTTCTCGACCGGGCGCGCGATTACGTCGCCAAGTTCGACTACGTGGCCTCGGCCAACGGCCAGCAGACCTTCGTCTACAAGGTCGAGAACCGACCGGCCAAGGAACTCGCGACCATCGTTCAAGGCATGTTGTCGGGCATCGAGTCCTCCGGCGTCGCCAGCGGCATGACGGCGCTGCGCTCCAGCGTCGGGCTTCGCGATTCCGACACCGGCAGCGACGGGGCGGCGGCCGGCGCCATCAGCGGAATCGCGGCAGCCGACACGCCCGCCTTCGGCGCGGCCAAGATGGCGGTGGTGGCCGACGAGCCCAACAACGCGCTGATCGTGGTGGCCACCAAGGCGCAATACGACCGGCTCCTGCCGATCCTGACCTCGTCCGACCGCATGGCCAATCAGGTGCTGATCGAAGCCGTGATCGCGGAAGTGACGCTGAACGATCAGCTGAAATTCGGCCTGCGCTGGTTCTTCGAGCATGGGGGCGGCGGCAAGGTGAAGCTGTCGGACGCCGCCAGCGGCGCGGTCGCGGCCATCGCGCCGGGCTTCTCCTACATGCTGGCTCAGGCGAATTTCCAGGTCGTGATCAACGCGCTCGCCGCCGTCACGAACGTCAAGGTCATATCCTCGCCGACGCTGACCGTTCTCGACAACCGCACCGCGCGCCTTCAGATCGGCGATCAGGTGCCGATCGTCACGCAGACGGCGACGGCGACCTCCGCTTCCATCGACGCGCCGATCGTCAACCGCGTCGAGATGAAGGACACGGGCGTGATCCTGTCGGTGACGCCGCGCATCAATTCCAACGGCCATGTCCTCCTCAATATCGAGCAGGAGGTGAGCGATGTCGTGCGCACGACCTCCTCGGGCATCGACTCGCCCACGATCCGCCAGCGCAAGGTCTCGACCACGGTGGCGGTGGACGATGGGCAGAGCATCGCGCTCGGCGGCCTCGTGCAGGACTCGCGCGAAAAGGGCGACGACAAGGTGCCCGTGCTCGGCGACGTGCCGGTGATCGGCGCGGCCTTCCGCAACCGAAGCGACGTGAAGAAGCGCACTGAACTCGTGATCTTCATCCGCCCCCGCGTCATGCGCAATGGCAGCGAGGCCGAGGCTGTGACCCGCGAGTTCCGCGACAATCTCGCCCGGCTCGGGCTGGACGAAGGCCGCCCCAGCACGGTCCAGCGCATCACGCGCTAGAGGCGGCCGTGATCTTGCGGCGTTCCCCACGCTCCCCCGATACGCCGGGTCGCTCGGTGGCGGGGCGCTCGAGGTTTGTCGGTCTCCTCATGGCCTGCCTTTCGCCGCGGCCCGGAACCCGGACGGACGACGCCGAGGCCAGTGATGGTGAAGCCGGATTCGTTCTTCTGTCGGTGCTTCTCGCCGCGCTCCTGTTCGTCGCGGTTGCGGCGAGCTTCGCCTTGCGCGCCCGCATCCTGACCCTGCAAACCGGGAATCTCAGCGAAATGGCGCGCGCACAGGCCGAGATCGATGGCGTCGCGCTCTATGCGGCCGATGCCTTGCGCCCGCCCAAGGTGGCAGCGCCAAGCGAGGCCGATCTCGTCGCTGCCGCGCTCTCGGGCGGGAAGGTGCAAGCCGCGCCCCTCCCCCCGCTGCCGCTGCCCGTCGATGGCATTCCCCTCATCTGCCATCGTCCGCAGGGCGGCACGCTTACCGTGCGGGCGGTGGATCAGGGCGCGCTGATCGATCTCAACGGCGCGTCCGTGCCCATGCTGCGCGAGTTTCTTCAGGCCGCCGGACTGGATAGCGAAACGGCCCGCCGGCTGGCCGACGAGATCGGCGACTTTCGCGACCCCGACGACGCGCCGCAGGAGAACGGGATCGGCGAGCGCGCGCAATATCGACAGGCGGGCCTCGCCTGGGGGCCGGCCAACCGGCCTTTCGTGGATGTGGAGGAGATCGCGCGCCTTCCCTCCGCAATGCCGGCCTTGGTCGCGCGCCTGCGCCCCCTCTTCACCGTCGCCAATCCGCGCGCCGGGCTGGATCTGTCGCAGACACCGGGCGCAACCGCCGGGCTGCTGACGGCGGACGTGCTGAAACAGCCGGCGCTCGCGCGCTGGCAGTTGGCAAGCCCGCGCACCGACTTCATGGTGGAGGCGGCGCTGCAACGCGCCGATGGCAGCGTGGCGGCCGCGCGCCACGCCTTCCTGCGCTTCGAAGGGCCGGATGGCGGCGCGTTGCGGATCGTCAGATGGCTGCGCCCGCCCTATGAGGTCGGCGCGCCGGGGCGGGCTGAGCCATCGGACGATGCCTTCTGCGCCGGGCTGGCAACGGCCCTTCCGGCCGCGGTCGCCGTCAAGCGATAAGCCGGTCGATCAGAAGCACGAGGCCGAGCGCTCCGGCGAGATGCGGGCCGAAGCGAAGGCGCATTCCGCCAGAGACCTGATGTCCCACGAGCTTCAGCACCGCCACCATGCCCAGCGCCGAAAGGCAGGCGAGAAGGAGCACGAGCGGCAGGGCGCCGAGCCCCGTCCAGAGCGTCGCGGCCGCCAGAAACTTGACGTCACCCAGCCCCAGCCCGACGCGCCCGCGCCAAAGCCGGTAGGCGGCGCGCAGAAGGAGAAGAACGAGGCCCACCACAAGGGCGTCGATCAGCCGTTCGGTGGCCAGGCTCGTTCCGATCTCCAGCGCGGCGAAGAGGCCGAGCGCGGAGATCGCGGCGTTGCAGGCGTTCGGAATGCGGCCCGTACGCGCGTCCACCCAGGCGACGGTGCCGAGCAGCGGCACAAGAAGCAGCCAGAACCAACCATCCGCCACGTGTCATCCCCCGATCCCCGCTTCGAAGGCGATGCGGCGCGACTGGCTTCTGGCCGCTCGCGCGCACCGATGCAAGGCGATCAGCGCGCTTCACCAGACGCGGCCGGGCCAGCGCGGCTCGCGTGCCAAGGCGTCGAAGACCGTGTCGGCCGATACGAGCGCCAAACCGGATTGAAGCGCGCTCGCGCCGATCAGCCGATCGAACGGATCGCGATGATCCCACGCGAGGGTGGAGGCGAGGAGCGAGGCCTCGGCCGAGAGCGCCAGAAGCTGCGCGCCCTGCTCGCCGGCCAGATCGATCAGCCGGGGCAAGAAGGGGGCCATCTCCGGCCATTTCCCGAGGCGCACCTTCTGGCCGATCTCGTAAAGGCTGATCGCGCTGACGAAGACGGCCTCAGCCTCCGTCAGGGCCTGCGTGGCCGTATCGCTCAAGCGCGCGTCGCCCGTCAACGACCAGGCCCAGGCGTGGGTGTCCAGGAGGACCGATCTCATGCCTCCCCTTCCCAGAGCGCCAGTTCCTCCGGCGTCATGGGTTCGAAGAAATCCGGCCCCGAGCCCGCCACCTGCCCGCGAAGCAAGCCGATCGTGAAGGGGCGCTGCGGGATCGGCACGATGCGCGCCACCGGCCGCCGCCCACGCGCGATCACCACGTCCTCGCCGTTCAGCGCGGCTTCGATCAGCTTGGACAAATGGGTCTTGGCCGCATGAACGGTCACTTGCATGGCGCGCTCCTTAGTTAACTTAGCTAAGTATAGCGAGGACGCCGTGTGATTTCCATGGCGGACGCGCGTCAGCGCACGGGTCGGGTAGAGCCGCGGATCACGAATTCCGGCTCCAGCCTGACGCGCGGCTCGTCCAGCGCGCGGCGGTTGAGACGGGCGAAGAGCATCTCGGTCGCAATCATGCCCTGGCGCACGCCGTCCGTGCGGATCGTGGTGAGCGAGGGCGTCAGCCAGCGCGCGAAGGGCAGATCGTCGAAGCCGACGATGGACAGATCGCCGGGCACATCGCGGTTCAGCTCGCGCGCGGCGCTGAGCAGGCCGATGGCGATCGTGTCGTTGCCCGCAAAGATCGCGGTGAGGTCGGGGCGGCGGCGCAAGAGCGCCAGCCCGGCCAGATAGCCGCTCTCGGGGCTGAACGCGCCATCCTCGATCGCGTCCTCCTCCAGTGTCAGCCCGTGCTTTCGCAAGCCGGCATCCAGCGCCCGCAGCCGCGCGTCGGCCGCCACGAAGCCGCGCGGGGCGAAGGTGATGGCGCCGATGCGGCGGTGGCCGAGGCCCACCACGTGATCCACCGCCTCGCTCAACACGCCGCGCGTCCCGAAGGTCACGGAGACTTCGGCGGGGTGGCGCACCGAGCCGATGAGGACGAGAGGAAAATCGGTTTCGATCAGCGCGATCAAGGCTTCGTCGCCAGCGCGGGGATTGACCACGATCAGCCCGTCGATGCGCCGCGACTCCACGAGATTGTCATAGGTTCCGCCTCGGCCGCCGCTTTCCAGCCCTTCCACCAGAACATGGAAGCCGAGTTCGCGATTGGCCTTCTCGATCCCGTAGAGAACGCGAGTGACGAACTGGTCCACCAGAAGGATCGACGGATCGGAAACGACGAGGCCGATCGTCTCGCTCTGGCCGCTGACCAGCATCCGCGCCGCCGAATTGGGCTTGTAGCCAAGCTCGGCCGCCGCCCTCAAGACGCGCTCGCGCGTCTCGGCGGCGATGGTGACGCTGTCCGAGCGGTTCAGCACGAGCGAAACGGTGGCGCGCGAGACCCCGGCACGGCGAGCGACATCATGGCTGGTCAGGCGTTTCGAAGCCATGCGGCGCTCCCTTTCGGCGATGCGGGGTGGTGTGACGGGAGCGCGCCAAGCAGCTTTCCCCCGCCCGAGTTATAGAGGGTCTTCAAGCGGCTTGACAAGGAAACCGCAGCGCAGCTATCCATTGCTAACACGTGTTAGCGTTGATGTATCGTTGAGCTAACACGTGTGACAGTCAGGCTGTGCTGGGAGGCGAGCGTGGTGGACGCGTTGGGAGGCATGTCGCGGGCGCGGCGTCGACGCAAGGAAACCCTGACGGGCGTCCTGTTCGTCGCTCCCGCCTTTCTGGGCTTTCTTCTGTTCTATCTCCTGCCGACCATCCGCGCCGTTCAGATCAGCCTGACCGACTGGAACATGATGCGGGCGCCGAAATTCATCGGCCTCGGCAATTACGCCAAGCTTATGAGCGACGCGAATTTCTGGCATTCGGCGGGCGTCACGCTGGCCTATGTCCTCACCAACATCCCGATCCAGACCGCGCTCGGGCTGCTTCTGGCCGTCCTGTCGGATCGTCTGGCGCGCGCCGTCTGGCTGCGCGCCGTGATCATCGCGCCCTATCTCATCTCCAATGTCGTCGCCGCGCTGATCTGGCTCCTGATGCTGGACCCGATCCTCGGCCTCGTGAACGCTTTCCTGGATGTGGTCGGCATCGGACGGCAGGGCTTTCTCGCCTCGCCCGATCAGGCGATGGTCTCGATCGCGGGCATCTCGACCTGGCGGCACACGGGCCTCACCGCGCTTCTCTTCTATGCCGGGCTTCAGGCGATCCCGCGCCATCTCTACGAAGCGGCCAAGCTCGAAGGGGCGGGCGAGTGGACCATGTTCCGGCGCATCACCCTGCCGCTGCTGCGGCCCGTGCTCGCCTTCGTTTTGGTGACGAGCCTCATCGGATCGTTTCAGGTCTTCGACGTGGTGGCCGTCACCACGGCGGGCGGCCCGTCCAATTCGACCCGCGTCCTCCTCTGGTACATCTACGAGAACGCCTTCCGCTTCAACAGGATGGGCTACGCCTCGGCGATCTCGGTCGTGCTCTTCGCGGTGCTGATCCTCGTCACGCTTCTTCAGATGCGCGTTCTGCGCGCCGACCGCTCGGATCTGGACTGAGGGGGCGGTCATGAGGAAGCTCACACCCCAGGCCGCGCTCGGCTATTTCGTTCTCGCGCTCTTCGTCTTCATCTCTCTGCTGCCGCTCTGGATGGCGCTGAAACTGGCGCTGACCAACCCGGCCGATGTCTATACCAGCGCCGACAGTCTCCTGCCGGGCCGGTTCACCTTCGGCAACTTCCTGCGCGTGATGGGCCTGCCCTCGGATATCGAGTTGGCCGCCTTCCGCGCCTCGCCGATCGACTTCACGCTCGCGCTGCGCAACAGCCTGATCTACACGGCGCTCACCGTGTCGGGGCAGATCTTCTTTTCGGCCATGGCGGGCTATGCCTTCGCGCGGATGAGGTTTCCCGGCCGCGACGCGCTGTTCTTCGCCTTTCTGGCCGCGACCATGATCCCGAGCATGGTGCTCTTCATCCCGAATTTCATTCTGGTGAAGCAGCTCGGCCTATTGAATACATTCGCCGGGCTCGCAGCGCCGACCATCCTGATGACGCCCTTCGCGGTCTTCTTCCTGCGCCAGTTCTTCCTGTCGGCGCCCAAGGAACTGGACGAGGCGGCGCGGCTGGAAGGGGCCTCGCAGTTCCAGATCTTCTGGCGCATCGCCCTGCCGATCCAGAAAGGGCCGATCGCGACGCTCGCGATCCTGCTCTCGGTCAATTCCTGGAACGAGTTCTTCTGGCCCTTTCTGGTCGGGCGCGATCCCAGCGTTCGCGTCATGGCCGTCGCCCTGTCGGATTTCATGAGCCAGACGGGCCAGGGCAACCCGGATTGGAGCGGGCTAATGGCCGCCATCGCGCTCTCGATCCTGCCGATCATCGCGCTTCTCGTCGTCTTCGGACGCCAGATCGTGGAGTCGCTCCAGACGAGCGGCATGAAGTAACCGCGCCGCTCGAGGCGCGGAACACGCAGTCAAAAGGGGAGGATACACGCATGAACCGCTTCTGGACCGGCGCACTCGCCGCCGCCACCGCGCTGACCCTGATCGGCGCGCCCAACGCACGTGCCGCCGACGTCACCCTGACCTACGCCATGTGGGACGCCAACCAAGCCCCGATCTACGGAAAATGCGCCGCGAAGTTCGAGGCAGCCCATCCCGGCATCAAGATCAATATTCAGCAGGACAGCTGGAACAATTACTGGACGACGCTCTCCACCGGCTTCGTGTCGGGCACCGCGCCGGATGTCTTCGTCAACCATGTCAGCCGCTTTCCCGAGTTCCTGTCGAACGGCGTCATGATGGACCTGACCGATCGCATCGCGGCCGACAAGCTGGACATGAAGGCCTATATGGCCGGCCTCGCCGAGACCTGGAACAAGGACGGCCAGCAATGGGGCCTGCCCAAGGACTGGGACACGATCGCCCTCGTCTACAACAAAAAGATGGTGGCCGATGCCGGCCTGAAGCCCGAAGACCTCCAGAATCTCGACTGGAACCCCAAGGACGGTGGCTCGCTCCAGAAGGTCATCGCGCATCTGGCGATCGATCAGGCCGGCAAGCGTGGCGACGAGGCGGGCTTCGACAAGTCCAAGGTCGCGACCTATGGCTGGGCCACGACCACAGCGGACGGCTACGGCCAGAACCAGTGGAGCTTCCTCGCCGCCTCCGACGGCTTCCGGCCGATCGACCAGTCCTGGGGCACCCATTACAATTATGACAGCCCGGCGCTCGCCCAGACGCTCACCTGGTTGCGCGATCTCGCCTTGCAGAAGGGCGTCAGCCTCAGCCAGGAGCAGACCGGCAAACTGAACGCCACCGCCATCTTCGCCGCCAACAAGGCCGCGATCGTGCCCGATGGTTCCTGGAACATCGCCGCCTATCGCGACGCCAAGGGCACCGATGTCGGCTTCGCGCCTCTGCCCAGGGGGCCGGACGGGCGCAAGTCCATGTTCAATGGCTTGGCCGACAGCATCTATGCCGGCACCAAGCACCCGGACGAAGCCTGGGAATGGGTGAAATATCTCGGCGGCTCGGAATGCCAGACGATCGTGGGCGAGGCCGGCGTCGTCTTCCCCGCGCGCCCCGAAGGCACCAAGGCGGCCGAGGCCGCGCATAAGGCCAAGGGGCTCGACGTCTCGGCCTTCGTGGAGGTCGCAACGCCCCAGACGACCTTCCCCTTCCCGATCTCCGAACACGGCTCGGAAATCTTCGCCATTCTGACGGCGGCGGTCGAGAACGTGCTGCTTGGCCGCGGCGATCCGGCGACCGTCCTGAAGGACGCCAATGCGCAGGTGAACGGCCTGTTCTGACGGACAGAGCCGGGGCGCTGCCCCAGCGCCTGTTGCCTTCCGGCCCGGCGACAAAGCGGGCCGGCTGATCTCCCGTTTTGGGCCGGCGCTCCCACCGGCTCGGAGCCGGGCGGGACACGCTCCCGCGCCCGCTCGGCTCCCTTCTCCTTTCCTCCTCCGCGACCCAAGAATTTCAAGGACACGCCATGCGACGCCCCAAGATCACGTTCATCGGAGCCGGCTCCACGGTCTTCATGAAGAACATCATCGGCGATGTCTTGCACCGCCCGGCCTTCAAGGACGCGATCATCGCGCTGATGGACGTGAACGCCGAACGCCTGGCCGAGAGCGAGATCGTCGCGGGCAAGCTGGTGAGGGCGCTCGGCGCGAGCGCCACGATCGAAACCCATAGCGACCGCCGCCAGTCGCTGGAGAAGGCCGACTTCGTGGTTGTCGCCTTCCAGATCGGCGGCTACGAGCCCTGCACGGTCACCGACTTCGAAATCCCCAAACAGTTCGGTCTGCGCCAGACCATCGCCGACACGCTGGGCGTCGGCGGTATCATGCGGGGCCTTCGCACCGTGCCCCATCTCTGGGCCATCTGCACCGATATGATGGAGGTCTGCCCCGAGGCGATCCTTCTGCAATATGTCAACCCGATGGCGATCAACACCTGGGCGATCGCGGAGAAATTCCCCGCCATCCGGCAGGTCGGGCTTTGCCATTCCGTGCAGCACACGGCGGCCGAGCTGGCGCGCGATCTCGACATTCCCGTCTCCGAGCTGCGCTATCGCGCCGCCGGCATCAACCACATGGCCTTCTATCTGAAGTTCGAGCGCAAGCTGCCGGACGGCTCGTTCCGCGATCTCTATCCCGATCTTCTGGAGGGCTACCGCGCGGGCCGAATCCCGAAGCCCTCCAGCTGGAACGCGCGCTGCCCGAACAAGGTGCGCTACGACATGTTCACGCGGCTGGGTTATTTCGTCACCGAAAGCTCCGAGCATTTCGCCGAGTACACGCCCTGGTTCATCAAGGAAGGGCGCGAGGACCTGATCCGGAAATACGAGATTCCGCTGGACGAATACCCCAAGCGCTGCGTCGAGCAGATCGCCCGCTGGAAGGGCGAGTCGGCCGCTCTCACCGGCTCCGACACGATCGAGGTGAAGGAGAGCCATGAATATGCCTCCTCCATCATGAACTCGGTCTGGACCGGCGAGCCCTCGGTCATCTACGGAAACTTGCGCAACAATGGCTGCATCACCTCGCTGCCTGACAATTGCGCCGCCGAAGTGCCCTGCCTCGTGGACGCCAACGGTATTCAGCCGACCTATATCGGCGAATTGCCGGTGCAGCTCACCGCCCTCATGCGCACCAATATCAACGTGCAGGAGCTGACGGTGAAGGCGCTGATGACGGAGAACCGTCAGCACATCTACCACGCGGCCATGATGGACCCGCACACCGGCGCAGAACTCGACCTCGATCAGATCTGGAGCCTCGTGGACAAGCTGACATCGGCCCATGGCGAGTGGCTGCCCGAATGGGCGCGCGCCTGACACCAGCGGTATGAGCGACCCGGCGGCCTCGCAGCGGGCCACCGGGCGGTGACGAAAGCGGCCCCTGCCAGCGAGGCGATAGACCCCATGTCCTTTCTCAAGATCGAACAGGTCCGCAAGCGCTTCGGCGCGGTGGAAACCATCAAGGGCGTGTCCTTCGAGGCGGCGAAGGGCGAGTTCGTGGTGTTCGTCGGCCCGTCCGGCTGCGGCAAGTCCACGCTCCTACGCATGATCTCGGGGCTGGAGGAAACGAGCGACGGGCGCATCCTCATCGACGGCGAAGACCTGACCCATGCCGACCCGGCCGAGCGGCATGTCGCCATGGTGTTCCAGTCCTACGCGCTGTTTCCGCATATGAGCGTCTACGACAACATCGCGTTCGGTATGCAGATCAACAAGGTGCCCAAGGCCGAAATCCAGGCGCGCGTCATGGAGGCCGCGCGCATTCTGCAGATCGAGCCGCTTCTCGCCCGTCGCCCCAAGCAGCTGTCGGGCGGCCAGCGCCAGCGCGTCGCGATCGGCCGCGCCATCGTGAGGAAGCCCAAGCTCTTCCTGTTCGATGAGCCACTTTCCAATCTCGACGCCGAGCTGCGCACGCAGATGCGCGTCGAGATCGCCAAGCTCCATCGCGAGATCGGCGCGACCATGATCTATGTCACGCATGATCAGGTCGAGGCCATGACGCTCGCCGACCGCATCGTGGTTCTGCGCAACGGCGAGGTCGAGCAGGTCGGCTCGCCCACCGAGCTTTACGACAACCCCGCCAATCTCTTCGTCGCCGGTTTCATCGGCAATCCGCGCATGAGCTTTCTGGATGGGGTGGTGGAATCCGTCTCAGGCGGTGCGGCGCGCATCGCCTCCCCTGCCTTTGCAGAGCCGCAGACGATCTCCGGTCCCTTCGTCCGCACGCTGGTGCCCGGAGAGAGCGTCACGCTCGGCCTTCGCCCCGAGGCCTTGCATATCGACGCCGGCGCGCCGGTGCTGACGGCCAAGGTCGAGATCACCGAAAATCTCGGCGGCTCGACCCTGATCCATGCTCGCACGAGCGATGGGCGCGCGCTGACCCTGGCGACGCCCGACCGCGCGGCCGCCCGCGAAGGCAGCCTTCTTCCCCTCGCCTTCGCCGCCGCACCTCATCTGTTCGGTGCGGACGGCAAACGCCTGTCGGCCCCTATCGGCTGACGATCGAGCGAGGAGTTCTATGCGTCAGGCGGCAGCGCCGATCGTCCGGCTGTGATGACGCCAGTCGCGCGGGGTGCAGCCGTAGATGCGGCGGAAGGCACGGTTGAAATTGCAGACCTGATCGAAGCCGACCGACAGGGCGATTTCGCTGATCAGCCTGACGTCGCCGGAATCGGCGAGGGCAGCGGTCGCCATTTGCAGGCGTACGCGCGTGACATAGGCCGAGATGCCCTCGCCATCCGAAAAGGCGCGGTAGAGCGTGGCGCGGGAGACCTTCGACATGGCCGCAATGCGCGCGACGTCGAGATCGGCCTCGCGAAAACGCTGCTGGATGATCCAGCGGACCTCGGTGCGCAAACGCGACAGATGGGCTTCCTCGCTGAGCGAAACCGTGCCCGTCGAGTTCAGAAGCGATAGGAAAGCGCCCGTCAGCCCGTCCCCCAGATGGGCGCCGGTTTCGTCACTGGCGTCGGGAAGCTGCTGGAGAAGCGAGGTGACCTGCCGCACGACGGGCGCGGCGTCTTTGCCCGTCATGACAAGCCCGTGCAGGCCGTCGATATGAGGGACGAGGCGCTGAATGTCCTTCCGGTTGAACACCAGCGTGACGTAATGGGCATTGGTCGAGTTATGCGTGTAGGGGGCGCTGAGATCGCCGAACAGAACAGAGTTGGGACCGGCCTTGTAGGAGCCGACCGCCGTCTCGCCGTGGACCCGACCCGCCAGACTGACCCCCAAGCTGATGCCATCCATCCCATCCGACCGGATCAGTTGCGATGTCCGCGTGTAGGTCTGGCCCGTCATCCGTGCCTCTTGCAGAACCATGCTGCCGAGTTGGTAGGACCGGATATGGGAATAGAACTCGCCTGATGGCTTGTCGGTCCGCATCATCTTGGCCATGGACGGCCAAGCCCGCTCGCGCCACGCCTCGTAACGCTCCTTGAGGGCCACACCCTGGGTGGTGAACGTCTGGAACCGCATGGAGTCTCTGGCACCGCACTGTCGCGCCCTCGAAAAGGCAAAGCTCTTTCACCTGCCACCGCTCGGCGCGACACTCAAGCCTCTTGGGTATCACAAGCGCGCCGTTTCGCCGCGCAATCTGAACGGTTGAAGTGCGCCGAACCTCCATCCGGCTGACCGATAGCGCGGGGTCGCTCGAAACGGCGTGCTTGTTGGCCGGGAACAGGTTGGGGTTGATGCGTGTTGGACTGGCATCATCGATGTTAAGGAGGTCCTGAAATGGCCTATATCGAAGCCAAGGACGGCACACAGCTTCACGTGAAGGACATGGGCCAGGGTCGCCCGGTCGTGCTGATCCACGGCTGGCCGCTGACCGGCGACATGTTCGAGTATCAGACCGTCGCGCTCTTGGAAGCGGGCTTTCGGGTCATCACCTATGACCGGCGCGGCTTCGGCCAGTCGGGCCATCCCGCCACCGGCTATACCTACGACGTCTTCGCCGACGATCTTGCCGCCGTTCTGGACGGGCTCGATCTGAAGGATGTCTCACTGGTCGGCTTCTCCATGGGCGGAGGCGAAATCGCGCGCTATCTGAGCCGCCACGGCGCGTCGCGCATTTCCAGGGCGGTTCTGGTCGCCTCGGTCGCCGGCTATCTCCTGAAGGATGAGAGCAATCCGGACGGCGTGGACGCCAGCGTCTTCGAGGACATGAAGGCCCAGATCCGAAAGGATCGCTTCGCCTTCCTCCACAGCTTTTCCAAGAGCTTCTACGGCGTCGGGCTTCTGTCCCATCCCGTCAGCCAGGGCGTTCTCGACTGGTCCTTCGTGCTCGGCGTGATGGCCAGCCCCAAGGCGACGATCGACTGCGTGGACGCTTTCGGCAAGACCGACTTCCGCCCCGATTTCAAGGCCTTCACCATTCCGACGCTGGTGATCCACGGCACGGGCGACAACACGGTGCCGATCGACCCGACGGGCCGGGCCGCCGCCAAGGCCATTTCGGGCGCGCGTCTGGTGGAATACGAGGGCGAGCCGCACGGGCTTTTCGCCACCGTGCCGGATCGGCTGAACAAGGATCTGCTGGACTTCCTGCGCTAAGCGCAGATCCCAGGTCGGATCGAGGCGGGTCGCTCGCGGCCCGCCTCTTTGCGTTTGGGCTTCGACCTCGCGCCCCAACCGCGTGGCGCCGAAACGAAAAACGCCCTTGCCGGGGGAGGACCGGCAAGGGCGTCAGGGGTAAGCCGAAAGGTGGGAGGAACCGTTCGGCTTGAACGCCGGGGCCGGGGGAGGACCGGCCAGGGCGAAACTGAAAAAGTCTTAGCGGGCCGTGCGCCGCTTGCTCGACGGAAGGTCGGAGCGCGAAAGGCCGATCTCCGACAGCTCGCGAGCGATGAAGCCGTTCCGTTCGCGAGCCGTGAGGCGGAACTGGGGGCGATCTTCGAAGAGGCGAGCGAGTGTCACGGTCTGGTCCTTGTCTGCCCGGCCTCGTCTGGCTGGCGGCCGGCTCGACGTTGTTGTCTGTTGATCCCTATCTAACCCAGCCGAGCCATGACGAGGAGCGCAAAGCTGGAAAGGGAGGAATGCGTTGGCGCGATAGCGAAGGCTCGCAGATCAGCCATGCCGGCAGCGCATGGCGGGAGGACGAAGCTCATCATGTGAGCCAAGGCGGACCGAAGCCCGCCCCGCCCGTCTCAGGCATAATATCCGAGCACGGATTTCGTCTCGAGATATTCTTCCATCCCCTCGCGCCCATACTCGCGGCCGTTGCCGGAGCGCTTGTAGCCGCCGAAGGGCGCGTTCGGGTCCCAGGCCGGCGCGTTCAGATGAACCTGACCGGCACGGATTTGCCCCGCCACGTCGCGGACCTGATCCATGTCGGTGCCGTGCACATGCGCGCCGAGCCCGTAGATCGTGTCGTTGGCGATCTCGATCGCCTCCTCCACGCTGTCATAGGGCAGGATGGCGAGAACCGGCCCGAAGATTTCCTCGCGCGCGATGGCCATGTCGCTGCGAACCTCGGAGAAGATGGTCGGGCGCGCGAACAAGCCGGCATCTATCCCGTCGGGCCGTCCCGCTCCGCCGATAACGAGCTTGGCGCCCTCCGCGATGCCGGTCTCGATCATGGTCTGGATGCGCTCGTATTGCGCACGGTTGGCGATCGGGCCATGGGTGGTCGCCTCGCCCAGGGGATCGCCCACCACGAATTCCGCCGCCGTCCTGGCCGCCAGCGCTTCGACCTCGGCCAGCCGCGCGCGCGGCACGATCATGCGCGTCGGCGCGCTGCAGGATTGCCCGAGATTGCGCATGGCGGAGGCGACGCCGAGCGGAATGCAGCGCTCCAGATCGGCGTCGGGCAGCACGATATTGGGCGACTTGCCGCCGAGTTCCTGCGCCACGCGCTTGACGGTGGGCGCCGCGGCCTGCGCCACCAGAACGCCGGCGCGGGTCGAGCCGGTGATCGACACCATGTCGACCTCCGGGTGCGAGGCCATAGCTTCGCCCACCACAGGCCCGCTGCCGTTGACGAGGTTGAACACGCCCGCCGGGCAGCCGGCGTCGTGCATGATCTCGGCAAACAGAAGCGCGCTCAAGGGCGACAGCTCGCTCGGCTTCAACACCACCGTGCAGCCGGCGGCGAGCGCCGGGCCGACCTTGGCCGTGATCTGGTAGAGCGGCCAGTTCCAGGGGGTGATCAGCGCGCAGACGCCGATCGCCTCCCTCAGGATCGCGGTCGTGCCGCGCGGCGCGACGAAGGGGAAGCTCTCCAGATTGTCCCGGGCCACCCGGAGATGCTCAGCGGCGAGCGGCACCTGCGCCGCGCGAGCATAGTTGATCGCCGCGCCCATTTCGGTGCGAAGCGCCTGCGCGATCAGCTCGGCCCGTTCCAGAACGAGCGCATGAACGCGCGAGAGAAGCGCGGCGCGCTCGGCCGGACTCGTGCGGGACCACGGGCGAAAAGCGCGGCGCGCGGCGAGGGTCGCGCGCTCGACATCCGCCTCGTTGCCCATCGCGATCTCGGCCACCACCGCTTCGCTCGCCGGGTTCACGACGGCGAAGCGCTCGCGCCCCTCCGGCTCGCGCCACGCGCCGTCGATATAGAAGCGAAGAAGATGACCGGCCTCGCTGAGATGGCGAACGGGGTCGATCATTGGAAGCGGTCCTTCATGCGATAATAAGCGCCGACGATCGGCAGGAACCAGGGCTTGCCGAAATGACCGGGAATGGCCGGCCAGTCGAAGTCCTTCCAGGGATTCAGATGGGCCTGCCCGTCCATGACATCGGCCATGATCGTGCCCATCAGCGTCGACATCTGCGTGCCGTGGCCGCTATAGCCCATGGAATAATAGATGCCGTCGCGCTCGCCCGCGCGGGGCAGCCGGTCGCGCGTCATGTCCACCATGCCGCCCCAGCAATAGTCGATGCGCGTGTCGCTGAGTTCGGGGAAGACGTCGTTCAGCGCCGCGCGCAGGATCGCGCCGCTCTTCTCGTCCGAGGCCGGATTCGACACGGCAAAGCGCGCGCGCCCGCCGAAGAGCAGCCGGTTGTCGGGGGTCGGGCGGAAATAGTTGACGAGGTTCTTGGTATCGACAGCATTGCGGCGGCGCGGCGTCAGCTTATGCAGAAGGTCCTGCGGCAGCGGCTCGGTCGCGATCAGGAACGCGCCCACCGGCACCACGCGCCGGCGTACCCAGCCGATGGGGCCAACCTGCGAGATGCCGCTGGCGAGGAGCACCTGTTTGGCCGTGAACTTTCCCTTGGGCGTTTCAACAGCGTGGCCGCCGCTCACGCGCTTCAGACCCATCATCGGCGTGCGCTCATGGATGGCGACGCCGCGCCGCGCGGCGGCTTCCGCCAGGCCCCTGATATAGCGACCCATATGCATGGCCGCGCTCTTGCCGTAGACGAGGCCGCCGTAATAGCGCTCGGTTCCGACCTCGGAGGCGAGGTCGGCGGGGCTCACCATGTGGGTTTCGGGATCGACATGGGCGGCCAGCAGGGCCTGCGCGCGAGCCAGCTTGTCGTAATGCTCGGGCTTGGCGGCGAGCTTCAGCTTGCCGACGCGCGCGAACTGGCAGTCGATGCCCTCTTCGCTCACGAGGCGCTCGACCGTATCGACGCCCGCATCGAAGGCCTTGTAAAGTTGATCGGCCTTTTCACGGCCGAGCTTCTCCGACATGGTGGCGTAGTCCTGCGCAAAGCCGTTGTTGCACATGCCGCCATTTCGACCCGACGCGCCATGGCCGATCGTCTCGGCTTCAAGCAGGATGACACGCGCGCCCTTCTTGGCGAGCGTCAGCGCCGCCGTCAGGCCCGTGAAGCCGCCGCCGATCACGGCGACATCGTAGCTGCCCTCGATCGGACCCTGGGCGCCGCCGGTGAAGGGCGGGGCCGTGTCCAGCCAATAGGATGTGAGCTTCATCTCGGCTCCGTGTTCTCGCAAAAGCGCGGGGTTCGCGCAAAAAGGCGGGCGGCGAAGGCGCTCCGACTCTCAGTTGATGGATTGGTTGGACAGGGCGAAAAGCCGCGCTGGACCGCTGGGCGAAAGCTCGCCGCGCACCATGACGAGCGCGTCGCTCACCTGCGGCAGGCCGATCTCCGCCAGCCATGGTGCCAAACCCGATTTCACCGACGTGTCCATGCGCACGAAGGCCCCTTCGAGGCGCGACAGGGCCGCCGTGGTCAGAAGCCGCGCGTCATCCACATCGGCGGCAATCACCGGGCCGATCACATGGCCGCGCCCGAACAGGCGCGAGACCGCGTATCCGGCGGGCTCTCCGCCGCGCAAGAGCACGAACACCTCGCCGACCTCCGCCAGCCGGCGCAGCAGCGGCCCGCGCTGGAAGCCGGTGGCCTCCTCGTCGAGCCGCACCAGCGCGTCCATATCCTCGGCCCGCATGGGCCGCACGAGGTCTTCGGACGGGGCGTCGTGGCGGCCGGGAAGGCGGCCCTGATGCTGGCGGATCTCGTCCACCGGCACGAAGCCGCGGCGCTCGTAGAGCGCGCGCCCTTCGGGCGTGGCGTTGAGAAGAATGGTGCGCGAGCCCGCCGCTTCGAGAAGCGTGTTCATCAGGCGCGAACCGTAGCCCCGGCCCTGCGCGGCGTTGGAGACGATGATCATCCCGGCCGTCGCTCCGGTCTCGCCGAACGGAAACAGGATGGCGGTGCCGACGACCTCATCGCCCCGTTCCAGAACGAAGCCCTGGCCGACCGTCAGCGCAAAGGCCCAGTCCTCGTAGCGAAAGGGCCAGACCAGATCCTGCGACAGTTTCAGCGCGCCGGGCAGATGCGCCTCGGTGAAGGGCACGAGTGCAACATCGTCCGGCTTGTCGCTGGCGGTCTGGTGAAGGGCATGGCTCATGATGGGATGGCTTCTCGATCGAATGGGATCTTGGGGGCGTGGGCGTTGGGCAAGCCGCGCTCAGCTCAAGGCGTGGCCGGCGAGCCCGTAGGTGCCGGGCGAGCCTGATGTGACGGGCGGCAGCGCGCCGCCATGCGTCAGGGTTCGCACCGTATCGAACTGGACCAGGCCCGCCTTGGAGAGAAACTCCCGCAGCGGACCGGCCGGCTGGCGTGTGTCCAGCCGCACGAAGGCGCCGCCCATCCCTTTCAGGAGTTCGGCGACGAGGGCGCGCGCGTCCTCATCGCTCGTTGCCACCAGCGGCCCGATGACATGCCCGCGCCCGAAGGGTCGGCGCATGGCAAAGCCGACAAGTTGCCCGTCGCGGCGAATGCCGCAGGCCTCGGCCGTCTGCGCAAAGAGCGTCAGAAGCTCGGGGCGCGGCGCGCCAAAGGCGGCGGCGTCCAGCGCCGCGATCTCGTAGATGTCGCCGAGCGGCAGCGGCTCGACACCGCGCGTCAGAGACGGATCGACCTCGAAGCCCTCGGGTACGAAGCCCTGGCACTGATAGACGGTGCCCTGCGGCTCGAAGCCCAGCGAGACATAGAGCGGATAGGCGGCGCGGGTGGAGTTGAGCAAGAGCCGGCGCGTGCCGCATTCGGCCAGAATGCGCTCCATAATCCAGCGCCCACCGCCATGCGTCTGGAGGCGCGGCGAGGTGATCACCATGCCGATGGTCGCGCAGCTCTCGCCATGCGGAAACCACATGCCCGAGCTAAACACGCGGCCGATCTCGTCCAGCGCCACGATGCCATGGCCGAGCGCGCGCAGGACATCCCAGTCGGCCGGACGGTGCGGCCATCGCACGCCCACCGACAGCTCGTGCAGGCGCCCGACATCGACCGTGGCAATGTCCTGACCGGCCAGTTCGTAGGCGTCGAGCCGGATGGTCCGGGGCGTCGTCTGGGGCATCGTCACAGCTCTCGATCCTCCGATCGGACTTCGCTGGCGAAGACGGCAGCGCGCAGCGCCACGAGCGGGACGGCGGTCCCGTCCCTATAAGTCCAGCGTTCGATCCAAAGTGCTCCCGCCGGGACCGAAGTTTGCACTGCATCCCCGCGCCTTTTCAGAACTTTCGGCTGAACCTTCCCGATTTACGGCAGGAACGCCGGGTCGATTTCTTTACCTTGAGCTGACATCCAGCGGAGACAGGCCATGGTCGAGGATATTCTGGCGAAACTCGTCGCCTTCCCTTCCGTGGTCGGCACGCCCAACGCCGCGATCGTCGGCTGGATCGCCGATTATTGCCGCTCGCACGGCGCGCGGGTCGAAATCCTGCCGGGCCCCGAGGGCGACCGCGCCAATCTCTTCGCCACGATCGGCCCGGCTGACGCGAGAGGCTATGTGCTCTCGGGTCACACGGATGTCGTGCCGGCCAGCGAGGCGGGCTGGACCGCCGATCCGTTCACGCTGCGCGCCGAGGGCGAGCGTCTCTACGGGCGCGGCACGACGGATATGAAGGGCTATCTGGCCTGCGCCCTCGCCGCCCTGCCGGGCCTCGCCCGGCGCGATCTCAAGCATCCCGTGCACCTGGCCTTTTCCTATGACGAGGAAGCGGGCTGCCGCGGCGTGCCGCACATGATCGCGGAACTGCCGAAGCTCTGCGCGGCGCCGCTCGGCGTGCTTGTGGGCGAGCCGAGCGGCCTTCAGGCGGTTCTGGCGCACAAGGGCAAGGCGGCTGCGCGCATGGAGGTGTTCGGGCGCTCGGGCCATTCCTCCCGCCCCGATCAGGGCCGCAACGCGATCCACGCCATGGCGGAGGTTCTGTCCAGCGCCATCGCCCATGCGCGCGCTCTGGAAGCCGGCCCCTTCGACACGCGCTTCGAGCCCGCCTATTCCTCGCTGCAGATCGGCACGATCTCCGGCGGGCGCGCGCTCAACGTCATTCCCGATCATTGCGTGGCCGAAATCGAGCTGCGCGCCATCGCCGGCCAATCGCCCCGCGCGCTGCTGGAGCCTGTGCGCGCGGCGCTGGAGGCGCTGAAGACGCAAGGCTTCGAAACGCGCTGGGACGAGCTGTCGGCCTATCCCGCGCTGGCGCTCTCGCCCGAAAGCGACCTCGCCGCGCTGATGACGGATCTCACCAAGCTGACGCCGCAGCCCGCCGTCAGCTACGGAACGGAAGCCGGCCTGTTCCAGGATGCGGGGATGGACGCCATCATCTGCGGCCCCGGCGACATCGCCCGCGCCCATCGCCCGGACGAGTTCATCACACGCGGCGAGTTGCAAGCCTGCCTCGCCCTGATCGAGGCGCTGGGCAACAGGCTGGCGGCATGAGCGCTGCCCCCGTGTTTCTGTGCAATTCCACGGCCGAGCGCGCCACGGTCTTTCGCGAGGCCTTCGCACGGGCGCTGCCCGAGATCGGCTTCGAGCAGGACGCGGCCGCCGCCAGCACCGACGACGTGCGCTATCTCCTGACCTGGACCATCCCGCAAGGATTGGAGCGCTTTCGCAATCTGGAGGTCGTCTTTTCGGTCGGCGCGGGCGTGGACCAGTTCGACACGGGCCGATTGCCGGATCATGTGCAGGTCGTGCGCATGGTCGAGGACGGCATCATTCGCATGATGCAGGAATATGTGACGCTGGCCGTCCTGACCCTGCATCGCGACTGGCCGAGCTATCGCGCCCAGCAGGCGCGCTCGCTCTGGCGCGCCCTGCCGACCCGGCGGGCGGGCGAGCGGCGCATCGGCTTTCTCGGCCTTGGAATGCTGGCGCAGGCGGCGATGGAGCGCCTCCAGCCCTTCGGCTTTCGCCTCGCCGGCTGGAGCCGTTCGCCGCGCCTGATCAAGGGCGTGGAATGCTTCCACGGCGCGAATCAGTTGCCGGAGTTTCTGGCGCGTACGGACATTCTCGTCTGCCTTCTGCCGCTGACGGACGAGACGCGCGGCATCCTCGATGCCGCGCTGTTCGCGCAGCTTCCCGAAGGCGCGGCGCTGATCCATGCCGGGCGCGGGCCGCAGCTCGATGCCGACGCGCTTCTGGAGGCGCTCGACAGCGAGCATCTTTCGGCCGCCATTCTGGACGTGACAGAGCCCGAGCCGCTGCCGCCCAGCCATCCGCTCTGGCGCCATCCCAAAGTGATCCTCACACCCCATGTCGCCAGCGTCACACAGGCCGAAACGGCGGCCGAAGCCGTGATCGCCAATATTTGCCGCCACCGTGCGGGCGAGCCGATGGTCGGCCTTGTCGACCGCGCGCGCGGCTACTGAGCCCACCCTTTCCCATTTCGCACCTTAGGAGACCACCATGTCGCTTCTCGTCACGATCGATCCCAACCCGACCTTCACGCCCAAGCCCGCGCTGCCGTTGCCCGAGCGCCTGATCTCCGGCGCGCCCGAGTTCAAGACCTGGGCGCAGGACGATTCCAACGGCGAGAAGGTGAAGACCGGCGTCTGGGAAGCCACCCCGGGCGAGACCCATTCGATCAAGGGCACGACCTTCGAGTTCTGCCACATCCTGTCCGGCCATGTGGAGATCGAGGAGACGGGCGGCGAGACCAAGACCTACAAGGCGGGCGACAGCTTCGTCATGAAGCCCGGCTTCGTCGGCGTCTGGCGCACGATCGAGACCGTGCGCAAGATCTACGTCTGCGTTTACGAGTAATTCGACCAGGGGCGAGGCTTCGGCCCTCGCCCCGTCTCCCCTGCCGACCGCACTCCCCAGGACCCTCGCCATGAAGACTCATTCTATCGCGCTCGTTCCGGGCGACGGCATCGGCCCCGCCGTGATCGACGCGGCCTGGGCGGTGCTCGAACGCGCCGCTTCGAAGCATGGCTTCGCGCTGACCTCGACCCGTTTTCCCTGGTCCTGCGCCTTTTATCGCGAGACCGGCGCGATGATGCCCACTGATGGCATCGAGACGCTGCGCGGCTTCGACGCGGTGTTTCTGGGCGCGGTCGGCTGGCCGGCGGAGGTCCCCGATTCCGTGTCGCTGCACGGACTGCTTCTGCCGATCCGAAAGGCGTTCACGCAATACGCCAATATCCGCCCGCATCGCCTTCTGCCGGGCGTCGAAGGCCCGCTGCGCGCGGAAGGCTTCGACATTCTCTGCATTCGAGAAAACACCGAAGGCGAATATTCGGGCGCGGGCGGCCGCGTGCATGTCGGCACGCCCGACGAGGTGGCGGTGGAGACGGCGGTCTTCACCCGGCGCGGCGTCGAGCGCATCCTGCGCTTCGGCTTCGAACAGGCGCGCCAGCGTCGCGGCAAGCTCGCCTCCGTCACCAAGAGCAACGCTCAGAAGCACACGATGGTCTTCTGGGACGAGATGACCCAACTTATCGCGGCCGACTATCCCGATGTCGAGGTGACGCCCTATCATATCGACGCAATGGCGGCGCGCATGGTCATGGCCCCCGAAACGCTCGATGTCGTCGTCGCCTCCAACCTCTTCGGCGACATCCTCACCGATCTGGGCGCCGCGATCCAGGGCGGGCTCGGCTTCGCGGCCTCCGCCAATATCAACCCGGATCGCACCGCGCCCTCCATGTTCGAGCCGGTTCATGGCTCCGCGCCCGACATCGCCCACTTGAGTATTGCCAATCCGATCGCCACGATCTGGTCGGGGGCGATGATGCTGGAGCATCTGGGCGAGCAGGCCGCCGCCGCAGACGTGATGCGCGCCGTGGAAGCGGCCACCGCGCAAGGCGTCGGCACCCGCCCCGGCCGCGACCGGACGGAGACGATCACGCAGGCCGTTCTGGCGGCTCTCGCCGCGTAAGGAGACATGGACATGGCATTGAACGACACCACACTTCTGCGCTTCCAGGGCCTGATCGACGGGGCTTGGCAGGATGCGAGGAGCGGCGCGACGGTGGAGGTCATGGACCCCGCCAAGAACGAGGCCATCGGCACCGTGCCCGACATGGGCGAGGCCGAGACGCGCGCCGCCATCGAGGCCGCCGAGCGTGCCTTCGGCCCGTGGAAGCGCAAGACCCATGCCGAGCGCGCCGCGCTTCTGGAAAAGTGGTTCGCGCTTATGGTCGAGCACGAGGAGGATCTGGCGCAGATCCTCACCATGGAGCAGGGCAAGCCGCTCGGCGAGGCGCGCGGCGAAATCCGCTATGGCGCGAGCTTCGTCAAATGGTTCGCCGAGGAAGCACGGCGGGTCAGTGGCGCGACGATCCCCTCGCCGACGCCCGACCGGCGCATCCTGGTCCTGAAGGAAGCGGTCGGCGTCTGCGGCATCATCACGCCCTGGAACTTCCCGAACGCGATGATCACGCGCAAGGTCGCGCCCGCGCTCGCCGCCGGCTGCACCGTCGTGATCAAGCCCTCCGAGTTCACGCCCTATTCGGCGCTGGCGCTGGGCGTTCTGGCCGAGCGGGCCGGCATTCCGGCCGGCGTCGTCAACATCGTGACCGGGATGCCGACCGGCATCGGCGGCGAGCTTCTGGCCAACGAGACCGTGCGCAAGATTTCCTTCACGGGCTCGACCCGCGTCGGCGCGCACCTGATGCGCGGCGCGGCCGACTCGATCAAGCGCCTCAGCCTGGAGCTGGGCGGCAACGCGCCTTTCATCGTCTTCGACGACGCGGATCTGGATCTCGCCATCGAGGGCGTCCTGATCTCGAAATTCCGCAATGGCGGCCAGACCTGCGTCTGCGCCAACCGCATCCTCGTCCAGTCCGGCGTCTACGACGCCTTTGCCGGAAAGCTCAGCGAACGCGTGCGCGCCATGAAGGTCGGGCCGGGCACCGAGGACGGCGTGACCATCGGCCCGATGATCAACGCGGCGGCCATCGAGAAGATCGAGCGCCACGTGGCCGACGCCAAGGCCAAGGGCGGCAAGATCCTGGCCGAAAGCACCGACATCGCCGACGGCGCGCAATATGCCCGCCCCGTCCTGATCGGGGAGGCCAATACCGACATGCTGCTGGCGTCGGAAGAAACCTTCGGGCCGGTCGCCCCGCTCTTCCGCTTCGAGCGCGAGGAAGACGCCATCGCCATCGCCAACGGCACGCCCTTCGGCTTGGCGGCCTATTTCTACACCGAGAGCTTGTCACGCGCATGGCGCGTCGGCGAGGCGCTGGAGTTCGGCATGGTCGGCCTCAACACCGGCCTGATCTCCACCGAAGTCGCTCCCTTCGGCGGCGTCAAGCAGTCCGGTCTCGGCCGCGAGGGCTCGCATCTCGGCATCGAGGAATATCTGGAGGTCAAGACCTTCCACATGGGCGGGCTGAAGTAAGCCTACCCGCGCAAGCATCGCCCGAACAACGGCCGCCTCGCGACATCAGCGGGGCGGCCGTTTGCGTTTCAGGCGCCCGCAACCCTCAACGAAAAAGGCGGCCCGAGAGCCGCCTGTCCTTGACCATTCCAAAGTTTGGCCGGAAGCGCCCGAAGGCGCCCCGATCAACCGTCGACCTTAAAGACCGACCACGCCCGCAAGGCCGGAAATGTCCTTGATCTCGGTATAGCCGTAATAGGGGTTCGCCGGCTCGTGGCCGCGATTGACCCAGACCTTGTTCTTGATGCCGAGATCGTGCGCGGTCATCAGGTCGTAGCGGAACGAGGACGAGACATGGAGAATGTCGTCCGGCGTCGCGTTCAGCTGGTCGAACATATACTCGAAGCCCTTCATGCGGGGCTTGTAGGACTGGGCCTGCTCCGCCGTGAAGACGGCGTGGAAGGGCGCGCCGAGCTTCTCGACATTGGACGGGATCTGCGCGTCCATGGCGTTCGACAGGATGACGAGCGGGATTTCCTTGGCGACCTTGGCGAGGCCCTCGGGCACGTCGGCATGGGGACCCCAGGTCGGCACGCGTTCGTAGATGTCGCGCGCGACCGCCGGGTCGAAGGCGATGCCGTTGCGCTTGCAGGTCCGCTCAACGGCGTTGTGCACCACTTCGGCATACGGCTTCCAGTCGCCCAGAACTTCGTCGAGGCGATAGGCCGAGAAGTTCGAGACGAACTGCGCCATCTGCGCTTCGCTGAGCTGCGCGCTGTAATGGTCGCGCGCGGCATCGGCCATCTGGAAGTTGATGAGAGTGCCGTAGCAATCGAAGGTGATGAATTTCGGCCGGAACTGGCTCATGAGGGGCGATCCTTCTCAACCCGTGTCGACACGGCGTGCCGATCGAGCCCCATCATAGAAAGGCCGAATCCCGCTGACGGACCGCAATGGCCCCGGCGATAGCAGATTGTTGTGAAATGCAAGGCGCGCACGGCACGACTTGCTCGGCTCCCGCCCGCCTGGCTCACGCCGGGGAGCATAAGATGCGGAACTCGGCCCATCAAAAGCGCAAATGATCGGTCAGGATAGCTGGACGATACGCCTTGCCGGTCGGTGGGCGCTATGCTGGCCTCCAGAGAGTGAGAGCGCGCCCCGTCCGGGATCGCCCCTTCGCCTTCGCATCCGCGCGCTGGGTTTTGACCGACGCGCCCTGTTGAAACTGGAGACCCCATGCTGAGCAATTCGCTGGTCGAACTGGACCGCGCCCATCTGGTGCACCCCGTCGCCTCCTATCGCGGCCATGAGAAGGCGGGCGTTCGCGTTCTGCGCTCAGGCCAGGGCGCGCGCGTTACCGACGCGAGCGGCCACGAGATGGTGGACGGCTTCGCCGGTCTCTGGTGCGTGAACGCGGGCTACGGGCAGAACAGCATCGTGGAGGCGGCAACGCGCCAGATGCAGGAACTGCCCTATGCCACCGGCTATTTCAGCCTGGGCTCCGAGCCCGCGATCCGGCTGGCGGCGGAACTGGCCGAGCGCGCGCCGGGCGATCTTAACCACGTCTATTTCACGCTGGGCGGCTCGGACGCGGTGGACAGCACGATCCGCTTCATCCGCTATTACTACCATTGCCTGGGCAAGCCGGAGAAGGACCAGTTCATCTCGGTCGCCAACGGCTATCACGGCTCCTCGACGGTCGGCGCGGGCCTGACCGCGCTGCCGCTCTTCCATGCCGGCTTCGGCCTGCCCTTCGACTGGCAGCACAAGATTCCCTCGCACTACAGCTACCGCAACCCGGTCGGCACCGACCCTCAGGCGATCATCTACGCCTCGGTCGGCGCGCTGCGCGCCAAGGTGGCGGAACTCGGCGCCGAGCGCGTCGCGGCCTTCTATGTCGAGCCGATCCAGGGCTCGGGCGGCGTGCTGGTTCCGCCGGACGGCTGGGTCAAGGCGATGCGCGAGACCTGCCGCGAACTCGACATCCTCTTCATCGCCGACGAGGTCATCACCGGCTTCGGGCGCACCGGGCCGCTCTTTGCCTGCACCACCGAGGACGTGGTGCCCGATCTCATGACCACGGCCAAGGGTCTGACCTCGGGCTATGTGCCGATGGGCGCGGTGTTCCTGTCGGACAAGGTCTACAACACGATCGCCGATGGCGCGGGCGCGGCGGCGATCGGTCATGGCTACACCTATTCGGCCCATCCCGTCAGCGCGGCGGTCGGCCTCGAATGCCTCCGTCTCTATGAGAACGGCCTCCTCGACAACGGCGTGCGCGCCGGCCAGCGCCTGATGGCGGGGCTCCATGCCCTGGCCGACCATCCGCTGGTGGGCGAGGTGCGCGGGCGCGGCATGTTGGCCGCAATCGAACTCGTCACCGACAAGGCGAACAAGACGCCGCTTCCCGCCAGCTCCGAGCCGGCACGCCGCATCTTCGACCGCGCCTGGGACAACGGCCTCGTGATCCGCGCCTTCGCCAACGGCATTCTCGGCTACGCCCCGCCGCTCTGCTGCACGGACGACGACATTGACCGCATCGTGGACTGCACCCGCACGACGCTGGACCAGACGCTCGAAGACCCGGACGTGCGCGCGGCGATGAAGGGCTGATCAAGTCTTCGGCACGATGCGGCGCTGCACAAATTTTGTCAGAGCCGGCAATTCGCAATATTGTGCCGTCCGCTTCGCTGGATTCAGCGCAATCCACGATGCGGGCGGGGCACACTGAAGGCAGAGGGAAACCTTAACCAGCGCCGCCCCTCGCGGGACACGGCGCTTCCGATCTGAAGCGGTCCGGCCGGGCCACTCGCGATCGGATCTGGCGGAACGGGCCCACCAGCTGCCGAAGCACGTCCCACCGGACGTCTCGGCACGAGGGCACCCGGCACCGCCGGTTTCGAACCCGAAGGATCAGGGTGAGTGGCCCGGTCCTTCGAACCCACCCGCCGACAGGGCGTCGTCAATTAAGGGGAATTGCAATGCGCGATAAGATGGCCAACTGGACGTCTCGTGACGACGCCATGGTGGAGGACGCCATTCGGCGGGGCGCCAATCGGCGCGAACTCCTCAAGATGATGCTGATGGGCGGCGTGGCGCTCACCGCCGGCACCGCGATCCTCGGCCGGGCCGGCGCAGCCTTCGCCGCGACACCGAACAAGGGCGGCCATCTCAAGGTCGCCGGCTTCTCGGCCTCCACGGCCGATACGCTGGACCCTGCCAAGGCCTCCAACGCGACCGACTATTCGCGGATCTGCGCTCTCTACAATCGCCTGACCTTCATCGACGGCTCCGGCCAGACGGTGATGGAACTCGCCGACAGCATCGAAAGCACGGACGCCAAGGTCTGGACCGTCAAGCTGCGCAAGGGCGTGACCTTCCACGAAGGTCAGAGCCTGACCGCCAAGGACGTCGCCTACTCGCTGATGCGCCATCTCGACCCGGCGGTGGGCTCCAAGGTCAACGCCCTCGCCAAGCAGTTCGAAGGCGTGAAGGCGGTGGACGATCTGACCGCCGAGATCACGCTGGTGGCTCCCAACGCCGACCTGCCGACCATCCTGGCGCTGCATCACTTCATGATCGTGGCCGACGGCACGAGCGACTTCTCGAAGGGCAACGGCACCGGCCCGTTCCTTCTCAAGGAGTTCCAGCCGGGCGTGCGCTCCATCATGACGCGCAACGACAATTACTGGAAGGGCACCGGACCTTACGTCGATACGTTCGAGTTCTTCGCGATCTCTGACGAGTCGGCCCGTCTCAACGCGGTTCTGTCGGGCGACATCCATGTCGGCGCCAACCTGAACCCGCGCTCGATGCGCATCATCGAGGGCAATTCGGCGGTCGCCCCGTTCGTCAGCAAGCTCGGCACCTACACGAACCTGAACATCCGCCTCGACATGGCACCCGGCGACAAGGCGGGCGTGGTCGAAGGCTTCAAATATCTCGTCAACCGCGAGACCATCCAGAAGTCGGTTCTGCGCGGCCTCGCCGAGATCGCCAACGACCAGCCGGTCCCGTCGTGGAACCCCTATTTCAACGCCGAACTGAAGCAGCGCGAGTTCGATCCCGAGCGCGCCAAGTCGCTCTTCCAGAAGGCCGGCGTTCTGGGTCAGGAAATTCACATGGTGGCCTCGGAAGCGGCCAGCAGCTCGCTCGACTACGCAGCCGTCATCCAGCAGGCGGCCGGCAAGATCGGTCTCAACATCGTCATCGACCGCGTTCCCTCGGATGGTTTCTGGTCGAACAACTGGCTGAAGGATGCCGTCGGCTTCGGCAATATCAACGCCCGTCCGACGCCCGACATCATGTTCTCGCTCTTGTACCAGTCGGACGCCGCCTGGAACGAAAGCCGCTTCAAATCGCCCAAGTTCGACGCGATGCTGCTGGAAGCGCGCGGAATGCTGGACCAGGCCAAGCGCAAGGAAATCTACGGCCAGATGCAGGCCATGGTCTCCAACGAGGCCGGTACGGTGATCCCGGCCTTCCAGTCCAATCTCGACGGCGTTTCGCCCAAGCTGAAGGGCCTCGTGGCGAACCCGCTCGGCGGCATGATGGGCTACACCCTGGCCGAACACGTCTGGATCGAAGCCTGAGACTGATCTCTGCCCTCGGAAGCGGCGACGCTCCCGAGGGCCTTCCGTCGTTTCCGCCTCCACGCATGGGCCGCTCATGAATTCTCTCATCCTCCGTATGATCGCGGGACGCGTGGTGGTCGCCCTGGTGACGCTGCTGATCGTCGCCGTCGTCATCTTCTTCGCGACCGCTCTTCTGCCGGGGGATGTGGCCCAGATTCTCTTGGGACAGGCGGCAACGCCCGAGGCGGTGGCGGGCCTGCGCACCGCCATGCATCTCGACCAGCCCGCCGCCGTGCGCTTTCTCCTGTGGCTGCGCAATCTCGTGACCGGCGATCTCGGCACCTCCTATGTGAACAATCTGCCGGTGTCGCAGCTGATCGGCGGGCGTCTCGTCAATTCGCTGAAGCTCGCTGGCATCACGGCCGCCGTCTCGGTTCCGTTCGCTCTGACGATCGGGATCACGGCGGCGATCCTGCGCGGCACGATCGTTGACCGCATCATCTCCTTCTTCACCATCGCGGTGATCTCGGTGCCCGAATTCATGGTCGCGACGCTCGCGGTCATCATCTTCGCGGTCTATCTCGGCTGGCTGCCGGCGCTCTCCATGACCGGCGACATCACCACGATCTCGGGTCTTCTGAAGGCCTTCGCCATGCCCGTGATCACGCTGAGCTTCGTCATCTCGGCGCAGATGATCCGCATGACGCGCGCCGCCGTGATCGAGACCCTCAGCGCGCCCTATGTCGAGATGGCGCTGTTGAAAGGCGCTTCGCCTAGCCGCATCGTCCTGCGCCATGCCCTGCCCAACGCGCTGGGCCCGATCGTCAATGCCGTCGCCCTGTCGCTGTCCTATCTGCTCGGCGGCGTCATCATCGTCGAGACGATCTTCAACTATCCCGGCATCGCCAAGCTGATGTTGGACGCCGTTTCGACACGCGACCTGCCGCTGATCCAGAGCTGTGCGATGATCTTCTGTCTCGCCTATCTGCTTCTGATCACCATCGCGGACCTCGTCGCCATCATCTCCAATCCGAGGCTGCGCAAAGCATGACGGCTCCCCTCTCCAGCCCGCAGACGGTGCGGCGCTCGCGCCTCGGCTACCGGATGAACCTCGTCGGCGTGATCTCCTTTCTGGTGATCCTCGCCTGGGCGCTGGTCGCGATCTTCGCGCCCCTTCTCGCGCCCCATCCCGTGGGCGAGATCGTGGATTTCGACTATTTCGGTCCGGTCTCCTCACAATTCCCGCTCGGCACCGACTATCTCGGCCGCGACGTTCTTTCGCGCATCATCTTCGGCGCGCGCTATACGGTCGGCATTTCGCTGGCGGCCGTCTTCATCGCCTGCTTCTGCGGCATCACGCTCGGCATGACGGCGGCGGTGATCGGCGGGTTCTTCGACAGCGCGCTCAGCCGCCTTCTGGATGCGCTGACCTCGATCCCCAGCAAGATCCTGGCGCTGGTTCTGGTGGCCGCCGTCGGCTCCTCCATCCCGATCCTGATCCTGACGCTCGCCTTCATCTACATTCCCGGCTGCTATCGCTTCGCACGCGCGCTCGCCGTCAATGTCAACGCGATGGACTATGTGGTTGTGGCGCGGGCGCGCGGCGAGCGGCTCGGCTATCTCATCCGCGCCGAGATCCTGCCGGGCATCATCGGGCCGGTGCTCGCCGATTTCGGCCTGCGCTTCGTCTTCATCGTGCTGCTTCTCTCCAGCCTGTCCTTTCTTGGGCTCGGCGTGCAGCCGCCGGACGCCGACTGGGGCGCGCTGGTGAAGGAAAATATCGGTGGCCTGTCCTTCGCCGCGCCTGCCGTGCTCTTTCCTTCCATCGCGATCGCCAGCCTCACGATCAGCGTGAACCTCCTGATCGACAACCTGCCCCAGAAAATCCGCGACCGGAGCGAACAGGCATGAGCCGTCTTGTCGAAGTCCGCGACCTGAAGATCGAGGCACGCACCGATTCCGGGCGCCGGGTGGAGATCATCCGGGGTGTCTCCTTCGACATCGACGAGGGCGAGATCGTCGCGCTGATCGGCGAAAGCGGCTCGGGCAAGACCACGATCGCGCTCGACCTCATGGGCCATACCCGTCCCGGCTGCCGCGTCACCTCGGGAACGGTTCATCTGGACGGCGTGGAGATGGGCGCCCTCTCCGAGCGCCGACGCGCCGAGATGCGCGGCTCGCTCGTGTCCTATGTGCCGCAGAGCGCGGCGGCCGCCTTCAACCCCTCGCACAAGATCATGGATCAGGTGGTCGAAGTCACGCGCATCCACGGCTCGATGCCCGAGGCCGAGGCGCGTCGCAAGGCGGTCGATCTCTTCCGCGCGCTGGCCCTGCCAAACCCCGAGACGATCGGCGAGCGCTATCCGCATCAGGTCTCGGGCGGCCAGTTGCAGCGCCTATCGGCGGCCATGGCCCTGATCGGCGACCCCAAGCTCGTGATCTTCGACGAGCCGACCACCGCGCTCGACGTGACGACGCAGGTCGAGGTTCTGCGAGCCTTCAAATCAGTCATGCGCAAGGGCCGCATCGCGGGCGTCTATGTTTCGCACGATCTCGCCGTCGTCGCTCAGATCGCGGACCGCATCGTCGTGCTGCGCCATGGCGAGATTCAGGAGCAGGGCGCGACCTCGGATATTCTGGAGCGCCCGCAGCATCCCTATACGCAGGAACTTCTGGCGGCTTTCCGGCCGAGCGCCGCGCCGCGCCCGCCGGCCCCCGCAGAGACCGGCGACGCGCCGCTTCTGGTGGCCCGCAACATCACCGCCGGCTACGGCAAGCTCGACGCGGACGGCATTCCGTCCTTGCGGGTCCTGAGCGATGTCAGCATCGAGCTGAAGCGCGGGCGCAATCTCGGCATCGTCGGCGAATCCGGCTGCGGAAAATCGACGCTGGCGCGCGTCATCTCAGGCATTCTGCCGGCCGCCAAGGGCGAGGTGCTCTTCGAGGGTCGCCGTCTCGCGCCCGATCTGCGCCAGCGCACGCGCGAGGAGCTGCGCCAGCTCCAGATCGTGTTCCAGTTCGCCGACACCTCGCTCAACCCCGCCAAATCCATCGGCGAAATCCTGGCCCGTCCCCTGATCTTCTATCATGGGATGAACGGGCGGGCGCGCGAGGCGCGGATCGACCAGTTGCTGGATATGGTGCATCTGCCGCGCGCCCTGCGCCATCGCCGACCCGGCGAATTGTCGGGCGGCCAGAAGCAGCGCATCAATCTGGCCCGCGCGCTGGCCGCCGATGCCAAGGTGATCCTGTGCGACGAGATCACGTCGGCTCTCGACACGGTGGTCGCGGCCGCGATCATCGACCTTCTGAAGGAACTCCAGCGCGAGCTGTCGCTGTCCTATCTCTTCATCAGCCACGATCTGGAAACCGTTCGCGCGATCTGCGACGAGGTGGTGGTGATGTACAAGGGCGAGAATATAGAGCAGCTTCGCCCCGAGATCGACGGCGGCCACCCGACCCATCCCTACACCAAGCTTCTCTTCTCCTCCGTCCCGCAGCTGCGCACCGGCTGGCTGGACGGGCTGGCGCAGGACCCCGAGCTTCTGAAGAGCTTCGCGCAGAGATAAGGAGGATGGGGCGCGCCGCGCCCCGTCACACGCGGAACATCGAATCCAGCGGCAGGTAGGTGCGCACGATCGGCGACTTCAGCACCACGAAGCTGAAATATTTCTCGATGCCGATATCGAGATCGAGCAGACGCTCCATCGTGCTCTGATATTCGCCGATATCGGGCGTCACGAACTTGATCAGATAGTCGTAGCCGCCTGAAATCAGATGACATTCCATCACCGCCTCGACCTTCTCGATGGCGGCGAGGAAGCGGGCGAAGTCGATCTGCCGGTGGTTCTTGAGCGTGATCTCGGTGAAGACGGTCAGCGTCTGGCCCAGCTTCGACACGTCGATCTGCGCGGAATAATTGGTGATATAGCCTTCGCTCTGGAGCTTCTTGACCCGCATCAGGCAGGGGCTCGGCGAAAGATTCACGAGTTCGGCCAGTTCGACATTCGTGATGCGTCCGTTTTTCTGGAGCTCCGAAAGGATCTTCAGGTCGATACGGTCGAGCTTCATGGCGGCCTTGTCTGGTCTTTCGGTCTGGCGCGGACTATCGCCGCTTTCGCCCCCGCTCGCAATCGAATGCGCGCTCGGCCCCTCGGCACAATCGCCTCCCCCGCACTCACCCAACGGCAGGAACTGCCGCAGGACCGGCGCCAAGCAGCGCCGCGGTCGACCCGGCCTTGGCTATGCTGCGGCGCGCGCCAAGGAGAAACCATGTCCCAACCCCTGTTGCGAATCGAGAGCAGTCCCGATCTTCCCGCCGAGGCCGATGTCGTGGTGATCGGCGGCGGCGTGGCCGGCGTATTCTCGGCCTATTACCTCTCGCGGCGCGGCCTCAAAGTCGCGCTGGTCGAGAAGGGTCTGGTCGGCGCGGAACAGTCCAGCCGGAATTGGGGCTGGTGCCGCCAGCAAAACCGCGACGCGCGCGAGCTTCCGATCTCTACCAAGAGCCTCGACCTTTGGGACAAGCTGGCCGAGGAAACCGGCGAGGAAACCGGCTTTCGCCGCTGCGGCCTCTTCTATCTCTCGCAGAACGAGGCGGAACTGGCCGGCTGGGCCAAGTGGGGCGAGTTCGCCCGCACGGTCGGCGTCACCACCTATATGCTGAATGCCGCTCAGGCCGCCGAGCGCGGCCAAGCCACCGGGCGCGGCTGGAAAGGCGGCGTCTTCTCCCCCAGCGACGGCACGGCCGACCCCTCGCGCGCCGTGCCGGTGATCGCGCGCGCCATCATCCGAAACGGTGGCACGGTTCATCAGAATTGCGCGGCGCGTGGGCTGGAACTCTCGGGCGGGCGCGTCAGCGCGGTCGTCACGGAAAAAGGCACGATCCGCACCAAGGTCGCCGTGATGGCGGGCGGAGCCTGGGCCTCCTCCTTCTGCCGCCAGCTCGGCCTGCGCTTTCCTCAAGCCTCGGTGCGCTCGTCCATTCTGGCGGTGTCGCCCGGCGCAAACGATCTGCCCGACACGCTGCACACGGCGGGCGTTTCCGTCACCCGGCGCGGCAATGGCGGCTATACGCTGGCGATCAGCGGCCGCGCCCGCGTCGATCCGACACCGCAGCAGTTCCGTTTCGCGCGCGAGTTCGTGCCCATGTTCGCGCGGCGCTGGCGCAGCCTCGCGCCCGGCGGGGTGGAAGGCTGGCGCAGCGGCCATGAGACGCTGGCCCGTTGGACGCTGGACGAGGTGACGCCGATGGAGCGCGTGCGCATTCTCGATCCCAAGCCGGATCGGGGCCAGATCAGCGAGACCCACAAGCGCGCGCTGGAGCTTCTGCCGGGGCTGCGGCAGACGACGATCACCCATAGCTGGGCCGGCTATATCGATTCCACGCCGGACGGCGTGCCGGCGATCGGCGAGATCGAAGCCGTTCCGGGCTTCATCCTGGCTGCCGGTTTCAGCGGCCATGGCTTCGGCATCGGCCCCGGCGCGGGCCATCTCGTCGCCGATCTCATCACCGGGCAGACGCCCCTCGTCGATCCGCGCCCCTACAACCCGAAGCGCCTCAACGACGCGGCCTGGGGCAAGGTCGCCGAGTTCTAACGGGACCTCGCGTCAGAGCTTTTAGCGCGGCCCCGGCTCCTGGCCTGCCGGCGCGATCCGTGGGAAGATCGGGGTTGAAACGAGCGCACTGCTTGAGGAAGCGCGCCGCTTGGGGAGACGCCTATGGAGATCACGCGCAATGGTTCGACCCCTTCGGGGCGAGGTCCGTCGGACTGGTTCACCGGGTCGGTGCGCGTCGATCCGCTCTTCTCGCCCAATCAGGCGAGGCGCGCGGCGGCGGCCAGCGTGACCTTCGAGCCGGGCGCGCGCACGGCCTGGCACACCCACCCGCTCGGCCAGACGCTGATCGTCACCGCCGGGCTCGGCCTCGCGCAGCGCGAGGGCGGCCCGGTGGAAGAAATCCGGCCGGGCGACGTGGTCTGGTTCGAGCCCGGCGAGAAGCACTGGCACGGCGCGTCGCCCACCACGGGCATGACCCATATCGCCATTCAGGAGCAGAAGGACGGCAAAGTCGTGGACTGGCTGGAGCCGGTGTCCGACGCGGATTATGGAGATTCGACGGCGGGCTGAGACAGCGGCCGGTTTCCCCGGTCGGTGTGAAGTCGGTGAGTACGGGGCGGGCGACAGTCAGTCGCCCTCGACGCGGAAAATTCTTGCCCGCTCCAGAAGCAGCCGTCGCTTCGCCGCCCATGCGAAACCGACCGATAGCCTTGCTGCCGATACCGTCCGCTCGGCGTTCGCATGAGACCGGCGTGCCGGCCCTTCAACCCGGCTGGTGCTGGAGAATGTTCACCAGCCGCGCGAAGGGATCGCGCACGAAGAAGCGCCGGACACCCCAGGGCTCCGTCGCGGGGCCGTATTCGATGGCGATTCCCGCGTGCAGTAGTCGATCGTAGACGGCATCGAGATCGTCCACCTCGATCGAGAGATCGGGGACTGGCGTGCCGGACCCGCCCTCGTGCGCGAAGCTGATTTGCGGCGCGGCGGCTCCCGCCCCGACGAAGGTCACGATCCAGCCGTGATCCATGCCGACCTCCAGCCCCAGAAGCTCGCCGTAGAAGCGTCGGGCCTCGTCCACGCGATCGGTCGCAATGTTGGGGACGATGCGGAGCACACCCATGGTTTCCTCCTCGGTGCTTCCTCCTCGGTAATTCCTCGCCGATCAGACCAGCCCTTGTTTGCGGTAGCGATGGATCGTGCTGCGGTGAAGGCCGAGCTGGCGGGCGGCCTTGCTGACATTACCGCCATGGGCGGAGAGCGCTGCACGGATCGCCGCCACCTCGCGCTCCTCGCGCGTCATGGCCGGGCGCGGCTCCACCGGGCGCGCCACGAGGTCGAGATCGCTCCCACGTGCGGCGGCATGATCCGTATCCCACTGGCCGACCGCATAGGCCCCGGAGGACAGGCGCAGGAGAAGTCCGTCTCTGCTGGGCTCCTCGACGGAGAGGATCGTCTCGAACGAGGCGTCGTCCAACGCGTCCCACGAGAGGCCGGCGAGCGACAGGCCGCGCCGGTTGCCGGCCACGAGGCGTTCTTCGCGAAACACCAGGATGCCCTCCCGGCTGGTTCCGAGCATGGCCGGGTCGCTGTGGAAGCGCAGAAGCCGGCAGTCCTGAAAATGCCGGCGAAACAGGCGATGCTCGATCTGATCCACCGCCAGCCGGATCAGGCCGAGCGCGTGGCCATGGCCGTGGGTGGAGGGGCCGGTGAGGTCGAGCGCGCCGATCAGAGCGCCACGCGGATCGATGATGGGTGTCGCCGCGCAGCTGAGAACGCGGTGATCGGGAAAGAAATGCTCCGAGCCGTTGACCGCGATGGCGCGCCGCTCGGCGAGCGCCGTGCCGATCGCGTTGGTGCCCGTGCTCGCTTCCTTCCAGGAGACGCCGGGGCGCAGCGCCACCTCGGCCGCGCGCGAGGCAAAACCCGCATCGCCGATCGTATCGAGGATCATGCCGTCGCCGTCGGCCAGAACCACGACGCTCATCGTGTCGCGCGCCTCGCCCGCCAGCATTTCCAGCTCCGGGCGACACAAGCGGCGCAGCGCGTCGTGCCGCTGATGCAGGAGGCGAAGCTCCCCTTCCGTCAGCGGCTGAAGCGCGGGCGGGCGCTGTTCGGCCAGCCCCAGATCGCTGCATCGCAACCAAGACCGCAAGACGGGCTGTCGCACCGCAGCACTCGGCAACTGTCCTTCATGGAAGAACGCCTGTCGCGCCGAGATCATGTCATTGGTTTCCATGACGGTTCGACCTCCCCCAACTGTCGCAATCTGCGACACCGGCTTGTTCTACTGTCGCGTGCCGCATCGAATGCTGCACGGACACATCAGAAAGTTCATCACATCCCGGCGCCCCGGTCCATCCACTGCTTGCGACTTCCCGACGCGAGGAGGAACCTCGCCTGGCTCATCGCGAGGAATGAGGAGGTTCCATGACGATCCAGCTACCCATCACCACCCGCTCGGCTCCGTTCAAGAGCCGCTACGGCAACTTCATCGGCGGCCGTTTCGTGGACGCCGCCGATGGGCGGACCTTCGAGAACCGCTCGCCCGTCGACGGGCGTTTGCTCTGCGAAGTGGCGCGCAGCGGGGCCGAAGACATCGAGCGCGCGCTCGACGCCGCCCATGCCGCTGCGGACGCCTGGGGCCGCACCAGCCCGGCCGACCGCTCGCTGCTGCTTCTGCGGATCGCCGACCGGATGGAGGAAAATCTCGAGCTTCTGGCGACCGTCGAGACCTGGGACAATGGCAAGCCGATCCGCGAAACGCGCGCCGCCGACGTGCCGCTCGCCATCGACCATTTCCGCTATTTCGCCGGCTGCCTGCGCTCGCAGGAGGGCGCGCTGTCGGAGATCGACAACGACACGGTCGCCTATCACTATCACGAGCCGCTCGGTGTCGTCGGCCAGATCATTCCGTGGAACTTCCCGCTCCTGATGGCCGTGTGGAAGCTCGCGCCCGCGCTTGCCGCCGGCAATTGCGTGGTGCTGAAACCCGCCGAGCAGACGCCGGCCTCGATCCTGGTGCTGATGGAGCTGATCGCCGATCTCCTGCCGGCGGGCGTCGTCAATGTCGTGAACGGCTATGGCCTGGAAGCGGGCAAGCCGCTGGCGCAGTCCAAGCGTATCGCCAAGATCGCCTTCACCGGCGAGACGTCCACCGGCCGTCTCATCATGCAATATGCCTCCGAGAACCTGATCCCGGTGACGCTGGAGTTGGGCGGCAAGAGCCCCAACATCTTCTTCGGGGATGTCGCGGCCGAGGATGACGACTATTTCGATAAGGCGCTGGAAGGCTTCGCCATGTTCGCGCTGAACCAGGGCGAGGTCTGCACCTGCCCGAGCCGCGCGCTTGTTCATGAATCCATCTACGATCGCTTCATGGAGCGCGCGGTGAAGCGCGTGGAATCCATGATCCAGGGCGATCCGCTGGACGGCGCGACGATGGTGGGCGCGCAGGCCTCCCAAGAGCAGATGGAGAAGATCCTCTCCTATTTCGACATCGGCCGCGAGGAAGGCGCGAAGGTGCTGACCGGCGGCGAGCGCGCCCGCCCGGATGGGCTCGACGGCTATTACGTGAAGCCGACCGTGCTTCAGGGCCACAACCGGATGCGCATCTTCCAGGAGGAAATCTTCGGGCCGGTGGTCTCCGTCACGACGTTCAAGGACGATGCCGAAGCGCTCGCCATCGCCAATGACACGCTCTATGGCCTGGGGGCCGGCGTCTGGACGCGGGACGGCACGCGCGCCTATCGCATGGGCCGCGCCATCAAGGCCGGCCGCGTCTGGACCAATTGCTACCACGCTTATCCCGCCCACGCGGCCTTCGGCGGCTACAAGCAGTCCGGCATCGGGCGCGAGACCCACAAGATGATGCTCGACCACTATCAGCAGACCAAGAACATGCTGGTCAGCTATTCCCCCAAGAAGCTCGGCTTCTTCTGATTCCAGGCTCGAGCCGTCCAGGCCTGCGCCTGGGCGGCTTCGCCGGACCCGTCGTCGATTTCCCAAAAGACCACCATCGGGAGGACCTCACATGGCCAAGACCATGCGTGCCGCTGTTGTGCGCGAATTCGGCAAACCGCTTTCCATCGAGGAGGCCGCGATCCCGGAGCCCGGCCCGGGCTTCATCCAGGTCGCGATCCAGGCTTCGGGCGTATGCCACACCGACCTGCACGCCGCCGAGGGCGACTGGCCGGTCAAGCCCAACCCGCCCTTCGTGCCCGGCCATGAGGGCGTCGGCTATGTCTCGGCAGTGGGCGCGGGCGTGCGCAACGTCAAGGAAGGGGACAGGGTGGGCGTGCCCTGGCTCTACTCGGCCTGCGGCGGTTGCCGGCATTGTCTGGGCGGCTGGGAAACCCTGTGCGAAAGCCAGGAGAACACCGGCTATTCCGTCAATGGCGGGTTTGCCGATTATGTGATCGCCAACCCGAACTATGTCGGCCATCTGCCCAAGGACATCTCCTTCGTGGACATCGCGCCGGTGCTCTGCGCGGGCGTCACGGTCTATAAGGGCCTCAAGATGACAGACACCAAGCCGGGAGACTGGGTGGCGATCTCGGGCATCGGCGGCCTCGGCCATATGGCCGTGCAATATGCCAAGGCCATGGGCCTCAACGTCGCGGCCGTCGATGTGGACGACGCCAAGCTCGACCTTGCCCGCAGGCTCGGCGCGACGCTGACGGTGAACGCCCGCAACGAGGACCCCGCCACCGTCATCAAGCGGGAGACGGGCGGCGGCGTTCAGGGCGCACTGGTGACGGCGGTCAGCGAAAAGGCGTTCGAGCAGGCGGTCGGCCTCATGGCGCGGGGCGGCACGCTGGCGCTGAACGGCCTGCCGCCGGGCGACTTCCCGCTCAATATTTTCGGCCTCGTCCTCAACGGCATCACCGTGCGCGGCTCGATCGTCGGCACGCGGCTCGACCTTCAGGAGTCGCTGGACTTCGCGGCCGAAGGCAAGGTCAAGGCGACCGTTTCCACCGCCGGCCTCGAACAGGTCAATGATGTGTTCGACCGGATGAAGAAAGGCCAGATCGAGGGCCGCATCGTCCTCGATCTCGCCGCGTGACATCGGGCGAGCCGGCCCGGCTTCAAGCCGGGATCAGGACACGTCCACCGGCTTCGAGCGCAGCCGGTTCGCCGTCGCCGGGTCGGCGCGCCGGCAGAGCTGCGGCGGCAGGCCGCGCATGATGAGTTCGGCGTCGGCCACGGCCATGGCGCCGATCTCGTAGAAGGCGTCCCGCGTGCCGCCGGTGCGGTGCGCCGAGAGGATGAGGCCGGACAGTTGGCGCACCGGATCGTCCGCTGGCACCGGCTCCACCGGAAAGACATCGGTCGCGGCGCGAATATGCCCGGAGCGCACGGCGTCCAGCATGGCCGGAAAATCCACCACGGCGGCGCGGCTCATCAGAAGAAAGGCCGCGCCCTTCGGCATCCGCGCGAACTCGCGCGCGCCGATGAAGCCTTCGTTCTCTGCCGTCACGCTGGCGAAGACGAAGACGACTTGCGAAGTTTCCAGTAGCTCGTCCAGCCCGGCGGGGCGGCAGTCCAGCCGCTCGATCGCGGCCGCCGGCAGCCAGGGGTCGAAAACGCGCACCTCGTTTTTGAAAGGGCGGATCAGCTCGCGCAGCGAGCGGCCGAGATCGCCGAGGCCGATAATGCCGACCGGCGCGCCGGCAAAACGGAACGTCTCCTCGTTGCCGGCCAGCCCATAGGCTTCCTCGCCGGCGCGAAAGGCGCGGTCGGCCGCCGTGATGCCGCGCGCCAGATCCAGCGCCAGCCCGAGCGCGGCTTCGGCCACCGGCGCGGCGAAGGCCGAAGCCGGCGTCAGCACGGGAATGCCGCGCTCGTTGCAGGCCTGATAGTCGATATTGGGCAGGAAATTCGTCTCGACATTGACGATGGCGCGAAGGCGCGGCGCGCGGTCCAGCCGCTCGCGCGGCATGGCCGTCTGGCCGAAGATCAGAACCGTGTCGGGCAGAAGCGCATCGACCTCGGCGTCGGGCATCGGCCTGTCCTCCGACAGGACGACCTCGCCCAAAGCCTCCAGCCGGGCGCGCACGTCCGGCGTCATGATGAGGTCCAGCGTGCGCGGCAGCGGATCGACGAGAATGATGTTGCGGCTCAAAACGGCGGTCTCCCTGAGTGGCGCGCATCTTCGCCGCTTCGCTGCGCGATCTCTACGCTATGTCCGGCGTGATGCAGGCGAGGCGAAGCCTTGCACACAGGTTTCTGCGCGCCCGCCCGCCCCTACGCTATCCGCTGCACGAAATGCCCCGGCGCGACTTCGTCATAGATGCGCGGCGGCGCGACATAATCCAGCGGTCTGAGCGGGCTCTTCAGCTCTTCGGACAGTTTGGGCGGCAGCGAGCCGCGTCTGGCGGGGTCGGGTAGCGGCACCGCTTCGATCAGGCGTTTCGTATAGGGATGACCCGGCGCGCCAAACACCGAGGCGCGCGGGCCGATCTCCACGATCTCGCCGAGATACATCACCGCGACGCGGTGGCTGATGCGCTCCACCACGGCCATGTCATGCGAGATGAAGAGATAGGCGAGGCCCATCGACTCCTGAAGATCGAGCATCAGATTGGCGACCTGCGCCTTCACCGAGACATCCAACGCCGAGACCGCCTCGTCGGCGACGATGAGCTTGGGCGAGAGCGCCAGGGCGCGGGCGATCGAGATGCGCTGGCGCTGGCCGCCGGAGAATTCGTGCGGATAGCGCGAGGCGACCGAGGGCGACAGGCCGACCTTGTCCAGCAACTCGGCCGCGCGCTCGCGCGCCGCCGCCCTGTTCATCAGCCCGTGCGAGAGAATGGGCTCGGCAATCGCCGCGCCAATCGTGATGCGCGGGTTGAGCGAGGCGAACGGGTCCTGAAAGATCATCTGCGCGGTGCGGCGCATCTGGCGCAGGCCCGCGCGCCCGGCCGAAAGAACGTCCTCGCCGTCGATGCGCACCGCGCCCTCGCTCGGCTTCACGAGCCCGAGAATGGTGCGCCCCGTGGTGGACTTGCCGCAGCCGGACTCGCCGACCAGCGCCAGCGTTTCGCCGGGCCGAATGGCGAAGGACACGTTCTCGACCGCATGGATGCGCCCGTTCGGCAGGTCGAAGCGCGTCGAAAGGCCGGCGACATCCAGAACCGGAGCCTGCGTGCTATCGGGCACGCTCGCCGGCGCGCCATCGTCGGCAAGGCCGGCCGCGGCATCGACCCTCGGGAAACGCTTGGGCGCGGGCGAAGCGCCCATCGTGCCAAGGCGCGGGATCGCGGCCAGAAGCGCCTTCGTATAGGGCTCGCGCGGGGCGGCAAAGATCGCATCCGTGCGCCCCTCTTCCACCATGTCGCCGCGCAGCATCACGACGGTTCGGTCCGCCACTTCGGCCACAACGCCCATGTCGTGCGTGATGAAGAGAACGGCCATGTTCTCCTCGCGCTGCAATTCGCGAATAATGTGCAGAATTTCGGCCTGGATGGTGACGTCGAGCGCGGTGGTCGGCTCGTCCGCGATCAGGAGCTTGGGCCGGCAGGCAAGGGCCATGGCGATCATCACGCGCTGGCGCATCCCGCCTGAGAAGCGATGCGGATATTCGTTGAGGCGCGAGCGCGCGGCGGGAATGCGCACGCGCTCCATCATGCGCAGCGCCTCGGCCTCGGCCTGCGCCCACGAGAGGTCGCGGTGCAGCACCAGCGCTTCGGCCAACTGGTTGCCGACCGTGAAGACCGGGTTCAACGAGGTCATCGGCTCCTGAAAGATCATGCCGATACGCCCGCCGCGCACCGCGCGCATCTCCTTCTCTGAGAGCGTCAGGAGATCGCGCCCTTCGAGGCGCACGTGGCCGCTCACCCGCGACGTGGCGGGCGGCAGGAGGCGCATGGCCGAGAGCGCCGTCACGCTCTTGCCAGAGCCGGATTCGCCGACGATGGCAACGGTTTCGCCGGCATCGACCGTGAAGGAAATGTCGCGGATCACCGCGCGCCATTCCCCTCCGGCGCGAAAGGCGGTGGTCAGCTTTTCGACGGACAGGACGGGGCTCGCCTCGCTCATCGGATCAAGCCTCCTTGGCCAGACGCGGATCGACGAGATCGCGCAAGCCATCGCCCACGAGTTGCAGCGACAGAACCGCGAAGACGATGGCAAGGCCGGGAAACAGCATGAGCCAGGGCGCCTTGTTCATGTATTCGCGGCCCGAGGCCAGCATGGTGCCCCAGGTCGGCATGTCGGAGGACGCGCCGACGCCGAGGAACGAGAGACTGGCTTCCGCCAGCATCGCGGCGGCGAAGATGAAGGTCGCCTGCACCAGAATGGGCGAGGCGAGGTTCAGAAGGACATGCCGCAAGAGGATCTGCCAGGTCGGCAGGCCGAGCGCCACGGCGGCTTCGATATAGGGCAGCTCGCGCAGGACCAGCGTCGAGCCGCGCACGATGCGGGCCAGACGCGGCGCATAGGTGATCCCCAGCGCCAGCACGACATTGACCAGCGAAGGCCCGAGCGCGGCGACCAGCGCGATGGCGAGGAGAATGTCGGGAAAGGACATCATCGCGTCGAGAAGGCGCGAGATCGGCGCGTCGAGCGGGCGGAAATAGCCCGCGATCAGGCCGAGAAAGACGCCGAGAACGGTGGCGATCGCCACGACCCCCAGCGACACGCCGAGCGAGACGCGGCCGGCATAGATGGCGCGGGAGAAGATGTCGCGGCCGAACTCATCCGTGCCGAAGAGATGCGCTCCCGACGGCGGCTGGAGCCGGCTGACGATGGAAAGCTTGTTGGGCGCATAGGGCGCGACGAGGGGCGCGAAGGCGGCGAGCACCACCACCAGCGTCAGGATCACGACGCCGATGAGAATGGCGCGGTTGCCCACGAAGCGGCGCAGGCCCTTGGCAAAGGGGGACGAGAAGGCGAGAAGCGTCACGTGCGCACCCTCGGATCGACCGCGAGATAGAGCATGTCCACCGCGAAATTGATGAGAACGTAGATCGCCGCGACGACGAGCAGCGCGCCCTGAATCACCGGATAATCGCGCCGCAGCACCGCCTGCACCACGAGATTGCCGACGCCCGGCAGGCCGAACACGGTTTCCGTCACCACCGCGCCGGCGACGAGCAGGGCGATCGACAGGCCGATCACGGTGATGATCGGGATCAGCGCGTTCTTCAGCGCGTGTTTGAGCACGACGCGCCCCGGCCCCGCCCCCTTGGCGCGCGCGGTGCGCACGTAATCTTCGCCCAGGACATCGAGCATGGCGGCGCGGGTGAAGCGGGTGATCAGAGCGGAATTGACGACGCCGAGCGCCACCGCCGGCAGGACGAGATGGTGCAGACGCTCCAGAAAGGGCGTCCCCGGCCCGCCATAGCCGGAGGCCGGAAACCAGCCGAGCGACACGGCGAAGGTCTGGATCAGGATCAGGCCGAGCCAGAAGCTCGGCACGCTCGCCGCGATCATCGTGACGCCGACGACGATCTGGTCGAAGGCCGTTCCGCGTTTGACCGCCGAGAGAATGCCGACCGGCAGAGCGATGGCGACCGCTATCAGGATCGAGAAGAGCGTGAGGAAGAAGGTCGGCTCGGCGCGCGCGGCGAGCGCTGTCGTCACCGGCTGGCCGAGAAAAATCGACTGGCCGAGATCGCCGCGCGCCACGTCGAAGACGAAACGTCCATATTGTTCGAGGAGGGGCGCATTCAGCCCCAGCCTCTCGCGCAGGGCGGCGATGTCCTCCGGCGTCGCGTCCGAACCCAGCATCACGGCGGCGGGATCGCCGGGCGTCACCCGGACGATCACGAAGACGACGGTGACGACCAGCGCCAGCACCACCACCATGCCGCCCGCCCGTTTCAGAAGCGCTGAGAGCACCCGGGACATCGCGTTTCTCCTATCCTCTTTGAAAGGTCAGCTCTTGGGCGTGACGTTCCAGAAGCGGGGCCAATAGGCCGCCTGATAGCCCGACACGCCGTTGGCCAAGCCGCCCAGCGCGTTGAAATTGCCGACCTTCACCAGCGGGGCGTCGTCATAGATCGTGGTCTGGATCGTCTTCCAGGCGGCCAGTCGATCGTCGTTCGACACCGCGTTCAGGAAGGCGCCGACGGCTTTCGTCTTGGCGTCGGACGTGTACCAGCCCGGATAGGTGTCGGTGATCGTGTTCAGCGTGGTCGGATCGCCGGGGAAGTTGGAATGGGTGATGAAGATGTCCCACTGGCCCTTGTCGGCGCGTCGGGTGGTCAGCGTTGCCCAGTCCACGACCTGCAGATCGACCTTGAAGCCCGCCGCCTCCAGATAGGCTTTCGCGACTTCGCCGGTCTTGTAGTGGAACTCGTATTGGCGGCTGGTCAGGATGCGGATCGGCTTGCCGTCGTAGCCGGCCTCCTTCATCAGCTTGGCGGCCGCTTCCGGGTCGCCCTCGCCATAGCGCGTCACGCCGTCTTCCGTGTGCCAGAAGAAGCCCTCGGGATAGAACGCGCCGTCGACCGAGAAGAAGCGCTCGTCCGAGAAGGCGGCGAGCATCATGTCGCTCGGGTTCAGCGCGGTCTGCACGGCCTGGCGCAGCGGCTTGGAGGTGAGCGGGCCTTCCGCCATGTTCATGTTCAGCGAGGTCCAGCCGGCATTCTCGAAGATCACCGGCTTGACGTTGGACGCGCCCTCGACGCGCTCATAGGCGCTGACCGGCAGGGCATCGGCATAATCGTACTGGCCCGACAGAAGCCCCTCGACGCGCGTATTGGCATCGGGCACCGGCACGAAGCGCACTTCGCCCGCAATGGCCTCGCGGCGGCCGGCATAGTTGGACGGCTCGCCCTCGGGCGACTTGTAGCCGTCGAAACGCACGAGCTGGGTGTACTGGTCGGGCCGGCGCTCCTGCAGTTTGTAGGGGCCGGTGCCGATGAACTCCTTCAGCTCGCCGCCGAGCTTTTCGGAGGGAAAGATCGGCGCCCAGCCCTGGCTCAGCGTCGCCAGAAGCGGCGAATAGCGCGACTTCAGCTTGATCACCACGGTCTGATCGCCGTCGGCCGCGACGGACTCGATCACCTGCGCGACCTGCCGGCCCTTGGAGTTGATCTCCATCCAGCGCTTGAGCGAGGCGACCACATCGGCGGAATCGAAGGCCGATCCGTCATGGAAGGTCACACCCTGGCGCAGCGGAATGCGATAGGTCAGGCCGTCCTGCGATATCTCGGGCATGGCGGCGGCCAGAAGCGGGCTCGGCTGCCACTTGTCGTCATAGGTATAGAGCGTCTCGAACATGTGCTGGGTGATCGTCAGCACGATGTCGGTCGGCGTCTGCATGGCGTCGAGCGTCGGCGGCTCGCCGATGGTCGCGACGGTCAAGACGCCGTTGCCGGACTGCGCAAGGGCGACACCACTCGTTCCCGCCATGAGGGCGGCGAGGCCGGCGGCAAGAAGCATTTTCGTCATGGCTGGGCTCCTGTCTTGCTGGGTTCGGGGGTCGTCGGGCGCGCTCAGGCGTCGAGGCCGAGCGGATCGGGCACGCGCGGCCAGAGGCCGTGGCTCGCCTTGCGATAGGGCGTGGTGGCGGGATCGGTCGGATAGCTGGTCGGGGCCGCGACATAGAGAATCTCGGAGGCCACCGGCACGAAGCCCGCATGGAAATGGTTGGTGGACTTCACGAGAAGGATGTCCTTCCCCGCAAAATCGACGCCCATATTGGAGAAGATCGTGGGTTCGTAGGTCTGTGTCCGGCTGGTGATCAGCACGATGTCGATCTCGGTCCCGACGATCCGGATCACCGCCGCGCGGCCGAGCGTGACGCGGCTGTTGCGGAAGCTCTGCCAACCCGAGGTTTCGACGCGAAGGACGCGCACCCGCGCATCCAGCGGCTCGCCGCCATGGTGGGAGGACTTGCCGCCGAAGCGCAGCTCGATCTCGGCCCCCTCGCCCGCCGCATGGCAGAAGGACACAGCCACCGGGTCCCAGATCGTGGCGAGCGCCACCCGGTCGATCCCGCGCTCCAGGATGCGGCGCAGGATGGAGGTGGAATCGCCCGCGACGCCGCCACCCGGATTGTCCCAGACATCGGCGATCACGACCGGCTTGTCGGGACGCTCTTTGCGGATGGCGAGCGCGCGGTCGAGGCCGGCTTCCGTGTCCAGCATCGGCATCGCGGCGTCACGGCGCAGCGCGTAGAGTTCGTGGCCGAGCTTCTCGGCCAGACGGTCGCCGGCCTCACGCCTGTCATCGGTCACCACCACGATGCGCGTGCCCATATCCGGCACATCGCCGGCCATGAAACCGTGGATCACCGAGACGGAGAGAACCCCGTCCACGCCTTCCAGCACCTTCAGGCGATCCACGAAGGAACGCATCGGCTCGCGGCTCGTCGGGTAGATCGTGATCATCCGGCAGTCGAAGGTCGAGATGACGGGCTTGATCTCGCCGCGAATGGTGCGCAGCGCGAGGTCCACGACATGCTCGCCGCGCTCTTCGAAATCCGTATGCGGGAATTCGAGGAAGGCCGCCATGAGGTCGAGTTGCGCAACCCGCAACGCGGTCAGATGCGAATGCGGGTCGAACTCGGCCGCGACCACCACATCCTCGCCGACGAGCGCGCGCACGCGGGACAGGAAATCGCCTTCGGGGTCGTCATAGCCCTGCGCCACCATCGCGCCATGCAGGCCGAGCACCACGCCGTCCACCGGAAGCGCGGCCTGAAGCTCGGCCAGGATCGTATCGCGCAGCGTCTCGTAGGTCTGGCGCTGGATCAGGCCGGCGGGCTCGGCCCAGCAGGACGTGCCCTCGATCACGGTGAAGCCTTCCGCCCGGCCGCGCCGCCGGAGGATCGGCACCGGCGAGGAGCAGAGCGTCGGGGTGTCGGGATGCTCGCCCGGCCCCGCGTAGAAGGCGGCCTTGAAGGAATCCAGATCGGTCGGCACCGGCGAAAACGTGTTGGTTTCCGTGGCGAGCGAGGCGGTGAAGATGCGCATGATCTATCGACTCTCGGCGAAATGGGGGGCGAGCGCGCGGGCCGCGCCCTTGAGACTGTCCAGATAGGCGGCATGGTTGCGGCGCGCGTCCTCGCGCGGGGCGACGATGCAGAGCGTGGCTGTGGCCTTGCCGTCCGGCTGACGAACCGGCACGGCGAAGCAATGGGTGTAGCTGTCGAGCGCGCTGTCGAAGGTGAAATGGTTTGCGGCGCGCGCCCCTTCGACCTCGGCCAGGAAGCGCTCGGCGTCGATCGGGACGCCGTTCGGCAGGATGAAATCGCCCTCGGCCAGAAAGGCCAGGATCTCGTCGCGCGAGAGATGATCCACCAGAAGGCGGCCCGACGCCGTCCAGGTCAGCGGTACGCGCTCGCCGATATCGGTGGAGATGCGGAACGGGCGCGAGCCCTCGCGCTGCGCGCCGACATAGTAGCGATTGCCGTCCAGCCGGCAGAACTGCGCGGTTTCGCCCGTCTCGTCCACGATGCGCTTGAGCGCGCCATTGACCGCGACTTGACGGCCGGACACGGCGGAATAGGCCGAGCCCAAGAGATAAAGCTTCTCGCCGAGGAAGAGCCGCCCGTCCTCGGCGTTTTCGAGAAAGCCGCGCTTGAGAAGCAGCGCGGTCAGCTCATAGACGGAGGAGCGCGGCGCGCCCAGTAGGGCCGCGATCTCACCCGCCCGCAGGGGCCGGCGGGCGCTAGCGAGCGCGTCGAGAATATCGAGCGCGCGATCCAGCCCGCGCGAGCGCGCTCCGGTCTTGGCCTCGTCCTCCGCGAGCTTGTCCACCGGCTTCGTCCTACTTCTTCTTGTAGGCGATGCAGTCGATCTCGACCTTGCAATCCACCATCATGGAGGACTGAACGCAGGCGCGGGCCGGCGGGTGGTCCTTGAAATACTGGGCGTAGACGCCGTTGAAGCTCCAGAAGTCGCGGGGGTCGTCCAGCCAGACGCCGACCCGCACGACATCCTCCAGCCCGTATCCGGCCTCGGACAGGATGGCGATGACGTTCGCCATGGTCTTGTGGGTCTGCTCGACGATGCCGCCCGGCACGATCTCGCCGTTCTCCATGGCGACCTGCCCCGAGACGTAAAGCCAGCCATCGGCTTCCACCGCCCGCGCGAAAGGCAGCGGCTGTCCGCCCGCGCCCTTGCCGCCGCCGCCATAGCGAGTGAGGCTCATCAGTTCTGTTCCCTTATTTGTCCATTATATCGGACATCAGTCTGAAATTTCGGATTGACCCATAGGGTGACATGGGGCACGACTTGTCAATCGGCTTTCCCCGGGAGACTTTCACATGACCGTGTCGCCGCTCGACGCCCTCGAAACGCCTGCCGTCGTCGTGGATCTCGCGATTGCGCGGGCCAATGTCGCCCGCTTCCAGGCCCATGCCGATGCAGCCGGCCTCGCGGCGCGCCCGCACATCAAGACGCACAAGCTGCCGCAGCTCGCCCGCCTTCAGATCGAGCAGGGCGCGGTCGGCATCACCTGCCAGAAGGTGAGCGAGGCGGAGGCGATGGTCGCGGGCGATCCGTCCATTCGCGATGTGCTGATCACCTACAACATCGTCGGCGCGGCCAAGGTCGCCCGCCTGCGCGCACTGGCTGGGCGCGTGCGCGTCGCCGTGGTGGCCGACAGCGAGTCGGTGGTGTCGGGTCTCTCGGCCGGCTTCGCGGATGCGGCCGAGCCGCTTGATGTGCTGGTGGAATGCGACACGGGCGGTCAGCGCTGCGGCGTCGCCTCGCCGGAAGCCGCGCGCGATCTGGCCCGGCGGATCGCCGCCTCTCCGGGCCTCGTTTTCGAGGGGTTGATGACCTACCCCGCCGCCGGCAAGGCGGGCGAAGCGGCCGAGTTCCTGCGCGCCGCGAAAGCGCTGATCGAAGCCGAAGGCATGACGGTGGCGCGCGTCACCTCCGGCGGCTCGCCCGACATCTGGCAGGCGCGCACCGATGGCGTCCTCACCGAGTACCGGCCGGGCACCTATGTCTACAACGACCGTTCGCTGGTGGCGCGCGGCGTCGCGACCCTGGACGATTGCGCGCTGACGGTGCTCGCGACCGTGGTGTCGGTGCCGACCTCCAACCGGGCGATCATCGATGCGGGCTCCAAGGTTCTGACATCCGATCTTCTCGGCCTGACCGGGCACGGCGCGGTGCTCGGCCGGCCCGATCTGGCGATCGACCAATTGTCGGAAGAGCATGGCCGCGTGGTCTCGGACGGGCCGATCGGGCTCGCGGTCGGCGATCGCCTGCGGATCGTCCCCAACCATGTCTGCGTCGTCACCAACATGGTGGATGCGGTTCATGTCAAACTGGAGGATGGCCGGATCGAAAGCTGGCCGGTCGCCGCGCGCGGCAAGGTCGTCTGACGGGCCACACGGCCAGCGCCCATTTGCCCGGCAGGCGGGATTTCGCTAGCGCTGCATCGACGGCCGCATCGCGCGGCCGACGATGCGGAAAGGCAGACCCATGAGAACGATCCGGGCAAGGGTTCAGGCTGTCGGGCTGGCTTTCGCGGCGCTTCTGTTCCTCGGCCATGCCGCAAGAGCCGAACCCTGCCAGCGGGAGAGTTTCGAGGGGCGGGACGCCATCGTCTGCACCATCGATCCCGCGACATCAGACCTGCGCCTGTTCTGGCGGGACGCGTCGGGGGCGCCCTATGGTCGCTTCGACGCTCTGGCGCGCGCGCTGGAAGCGAAGGGCCAAAAGCTCGCCTTCGCCATCAATGCCGGCATGTACGACACCGACTATGCGCCGGTCGGCCTCCATATGGAGGACGGCGCGGAACTGCATCCCGCCGACACGGTCACGATGGATCGCCCGCCGGGCGAAGTCCCGAATTTCTACAAGCAGCCCAACGGTGTCTTTTATCTCAGCAAGGCCGGCGCGGGTATTCTGCCGACAGCGGAGTTTCTGAAGACACGGCCGGAGGCGCGCTTCGCCACCCAATCCGGGCCGATGCTGGTGATCGAGGGCCGGTTGCACCCGGCCTTCATCCCGAACTCGGATTCGCGGACGCGGCGCAGCGGGGTCGGCGTCTGCGAGAAGGGTGAGGTTCGCTTCGCGATCAGCGAGACGGACGTCAATTTCGACGAATTCGCGCGCCTGTTCCGCGACCACCTCGCCTGCCCCAACGCCTTGTTTCTCGACGGCGGTCGCGGCTCGGGTCTCTATGCGCCCGCCCTCGGGCGAAACGACGTTTCGGGGCATGGCGGATACGGCCCCATTCTCGGGCTGGTCGAGTAAGTGGGCTTCCCCCCGAAGCCCGTCCCTTCCTATCCAAGATTTAATGCGAGGGCGCGGCTCCCGCCGGATGTCCCGTCACCTTCCTCTGTTTAGGAGGAGGCATCGCGAGTCTGCGCGTGGGGTTGGGGCGGTGCTGCCATGGGCGCAGGCGGAAAGTTCGTTGTTGTCGCAGGTCTGATCGCGGCCGGCGTGGGGGCCTATGCGGAGCGCGCGTTCTGGCTGCCGCAGGCCATGGCGCTCCTGCCGGCGCAGTTTGGCGGCCATGGGCAAGGTCCGAACGCAGAGGTCTTGCGCGACCGCTCCGTGCCGGTGGTCGCCGCGCCCGTCACGCGGGCCGACGTGCCGGTCTATGTCACCGGCGTCGGAACGGCCAAGCCGCTGAACTCCGTGACCGTGCGCGCGCAGGTCTCCGGCAAGCTCACCGAGATCGACTTCCGCGAGGGTCAGGACCTGAAGAAGGGCGACCCGATCGCCCGGTTGGACGACGCGCTCTACAAGGCCCAGCGCGATCAGGCGCTCGCCAAGAAGGCACAGGATCAGGCCGTTCTGGTCAATGCCGAGCTGGAATTGCAGCGCGACGAGAGGCTGGTGCATTCGGGCGCGATGACCGAGCAGCTCCTGGGCAACCAGCGCGCGCTGGTGGAGCAGAACCGCGCGCAGGTCGCCGCCGACGCGGCCGCCGTCGAGGCGGCGGAAGCGCAACTCTCCTACACCGTGATCAGCGCGCCGATCGACGGGCGCACCGGGCTTCGCGGCGTCGATGTCGGCAATCTCGTTTCCAGCGGGGATGCGAGCGGCATCGTCACGCTGTCGCAGATCCAGCCGATCGCCGTCGTCTTCTCCGTGCCGCAGCAGGACCTGGCCCGCGTCAACATCGCGCGCGCCGCCGCGCCGCTCGGCGTCGAGGCCCTGTCGGGCGAAGGCCAAGTGGTGGCCGAGGGCGAACTCACCGTGGTGGACAATCAGGTGGACCCGACCACCGGCACGGTGCGCCTCAAGGCCGAGTTTCCCAACAACACGCTGGCGCTCTGGCCAGGAGCCTTCGTGGATACGAGGCTGCTGGTGGAAACCCAGCGAAACGTTCTGACCGTGCCGAGCGCCGCCGTGCAGCACGGGCCGGCGGGGGCCTATGCCTATGTCGTGTCGGACGGCGCAAAGGTTCATCTGCGCCCCCTCACGATCGGGTTTCAGGACGACAAGCGCGCTGTCGTCACGGGGGGAGTGGAGGAGGGCGAAAGCGTCGTCACCTCCGGCTTCTCGCGCCTTCAAGACGGGGCGAGCGTGAAAGTGTCCTCGCCCGAAGAGGCCGACCCCGCCAAGCTCGCCGTGCCAATGACCGAGGGTGGTTCGAAGGGCGGCAAGCACCACAAGGGCAAGCATGGCGCGAAGCCGGCAGCTGCGCCGGCTCATTCCGGCGGAGCCGAACCTGCCGCGCCCCAGACCTCCGAACGGAGCGCGCCGGCAACGGATGGCGGCGAGGAGGCAAAGCCGGCCGATACCACCCCCGCAGGACCGGGGACGGTGGAGAACCAGCCCGCCGAAAACCGGCGCGCGGCCGCTGAGGGCCGGGAACAAACCACTTCGACCCAGAGCGATCCAAGCATTGTGTCTGCCGTCGAAGCGCCGGACGCAGACCCTGCATCGCAGGGACGAGCACCGGCCACGACGTCCGGCGCGAGCCCGACCCGCTCCGCCGACCTGAAGGAGTCCGCCCCCGGCTCCCAGGCCGCGCCCGCGCCATGAGCCTGTCCACGCCCTTCATCCAGCGGCCGATCGCCACGACGCTTCTGGCCATCGCCGTCCTGATCGCGGGCTGTCTCGGCTTCGCCTCGCTGCCCGTCGCGCCCCTGCCGCAGGTGGAGTTTCCGACGATCCGCGTGACGACGCAGCTGCCGGGCGCGGACCCCGACACGATGGCCGCGCTCGTCACCGCGCCGCTGGAGCGCCCGCTCGGGCAGATTCCTGCGCTGGCCGCCATGACCTCCTCCAGCGCCTTCGGCATCAGCCAGATCACGCTTCAGTTTCAGCTCGGCCGCGACATCGACGGCGCGGCGCAGGATGTGCAGGCCGCGATCAACACGGCGGCCGGCGGCTTGCCGCGCACGCTGCCCTACCCGCCGACCTATGCGAAGGTGAACCCGGCGGCGACGCCGATCATGACGCTGGCGCTCCATTCCGACACCTACCCCTTGCGCGATCTCAGCGACTTCGCCGACACGGTGATGGGCCAGCGCCTTGCCGAAGTGTCGGGTGTCGGCGACGTGCGGATTCAGGGCGGGGTGAAGCCGGCGATCCGGGTGCAGGCGGACCTTTCGCGCCTCGCTTCCTATGGGCTGGCGCTGGAAGACCTGCGCACGGCGATTTCCAACGCCAATGTTTCAGGCGCGAAGGGCGTGGTGGACGGGGCCAGCCAGTCCTTTTCACTCTCGGCCAACGATCAGATTCACGACGCCGCGACCTATCGCGCCATCACCATTGCCACGCGCAACGGCGCGCCGGTGCATCTCAGCGATGTGGCCGACGTGGTGGAAGGGTTGGAGAACAGCCGCGTCGGGGCCTTCTACCAGGGCCGCCCGGCCGTGGTGGTGGACATCATGCGCCAGCCCGGCGCGAACGTCATCGAAACCGTCGCCGAGATCGAGCACACGCTGCCGCGCCTTCGCGCCTCGCTCCCCGCCGGGGCCTCGCTGGATGTTGTGAGCGACCGCACGGATACGATCCGAGCCTCGATCCGGGATGTGCAATGGACGCTGGCGCTCAGCGTCGCGCTGGTCGTGCTCGTCGTGTTTCTGTTCCTGCGCACGGTCTCGGCCACGCTGATCGCGGGCGTCGCGCTGCCCTTGTCGCTGATCGCGAGCTTTGCCGTCATGTGGGCCTGCGGCTTCAGCCTCGACAATCTGTCGCTGATGGCGCTCACCATCGGCACGGGCTTCGTGGTGGACGACGCCATCGTCATGATCGAGAACATCGCCCGGCATATCGAAGAGGGCGAGAAGCCAATGGCGGCGGCGCTCAAAGGCGCGGGCGAGATCGGCTTCACCATCGTCTCGCTCACCGCCTCCTTGATCGCCGTCTTCATTCCGCTTCTCTTCATGAGCGGGCTGGTCGGGCGCATGTTCCGCGAATTCGCGCTGACGCTCACCATCGCCGTCGTGGTCTCGGCCCTCGTCTCGCTGACGCTGACGCCCATGATGTGCGCGCGCATTCTGCGGGCGCCCCAACATACGTCCAGCGGCCTCACCGGGTTTCTCGACCGCGCCATGGATGGGCTGAACGAAGCCTATCGACGCTCGGTGACGATCGCCGTCCGCCATCCCGCGCTCATGCTCCTTCTGACCGCTGCAACGCTGGCACTCACCGTCGTCCTCTATGTCACGATCCCCAAGGGCTTCCTGCCCGATCAGGACACGGGCCTTGTGAGCGCCGTCGTGGAGGCCGAGCCCACCACCTCCTTCGAGGCCATGCGGGGGATCGAGGCCGATGTCGGCGCGCGGCTGCGGGCCGATCCGGCGGTGGAAAGCGTCACCGCCTCGATCGGCACCAGCGCGGCCAATCTCACGATGAACCGGGCCGTTTATTCCCTTGTGCTCAAGCCCCGCGACGAGCGGAGGGACGGCGCAGAGGCCGTGATCGCACGCCTGCGCCAAAGCCTGTCGGACCTGCCCGGAATCGGCGCGACGTTCCAGAGCCAGCGCGACATCGCGATTTCGACGCGCGCCAGCCGGGGCGCGTATCAATATACGCTGACGGGTGCCGATGCCGGCGAGGTGGCGGGCTGGGCCGAAAAGCTCTCGCGCCGCCTGGCCGACGATCCGGCGCTGATCGATGTCGCCTCCGACACGGAGCTGGGCGGCGGGCGGCTTGCCATCGACGTGGACCGCGAGGCCGCCGCGCGGCTCGGCGTCACCATGCAGGAAATCAGCGACACGCTCTACGACGCCTTCGGCCAGCGCCAGATCAGCACGATCTACGGGCAGGCCAACCAGTACCGCGTCATCCTGGAAGCCGCGCCGCGCTATCAGAGCGACCCCGCCGCACTGGCAAAGGTCTATCTGCCGGGCACGGGCGGGGCCATGGTGCCGCTGGGAGCCATCGCCCATGTCGCCTTCGCCGCCGGCCCGCTGGTTGTCAGCCGGGACGAGCAGTTCCCTTCCGCCACGATCAGCTTCGACCTCGCCCCCGGCGCGTCGCTCGGCACGGCTCTGGAGGCGGTAGTGAAGGCCGAGCGCGCCATCGGCCTGCCCGATACGATCGGCCGGCGCACCAGCGGCGACACGGAGGAGTTCGCGCGCTCGGCCGCCAACGAGCCCTGGCTGATCCTCGCCGCCATCGTCACCATCTATATCGTGCTCGGCCTTCTCTACGAGAGCGCCGTGCATCCAATCACGATCCTCTCCACCCTGCCGTCTGCCGGCGTCGGCGCGCTTCTGGCGTTGATGCTGACGGGGCAGGACCTGTCGCTGATCGCCCTCATCGGCATCGTGCTGCTCATGGGCATCGTGAAGAAGAACGCGATCATGATGATCGACTTCGCGCTGGAGGCCGAACGCGGCGAAGGGCTCACGCCCCGCGAGGCGATCCTGAAGGCCGCCACCTTGCGCTTCCGTCCGATCATGATGACGACGCTGGCCGCCCTTTTCGGCGCGGTGCCGCTGGCTTTGGCGCAAGGGCCGGGCGCGGAGCTGCGCGTGCCGCTCGGTATTTCCATCATCGGCGGCCTCGTCCTCAGCCAGCTTCTGACACTCTACACGACCCCCGTCATCTATCTCGCGCTGGACGGGCTGAAGCGCCGCTTCGCCCCGCGCGGCGCGCCGGTCGAGGGCGAGCCGGCGTGAAACTGTCCGACCCGTTCATCGATCGGCCGATCGGCACGACGCTTCTGGCGCTCGGCCTGATCCTGGTCGGGCTCGTCGCCTACCACGTCCTGCCCGTGGCGAGCCTGCCGGCGGTGGACCTGCCGACCATCCGCGTCAGCGCCAGCAGGCCCGGGGCAGACCCCGAAAGCATGGCGGAAAGCGTCGCGGCCCCGCTGGAACGCCATCTCGGGGCGATCGCGGGCGTCACGGAGATGACCTCCACCAGCGCGCTCGGCGCCACCGGCATCACGCTTCAGTTCGATCTGTCGCGCAGCGTCGACGGCGCGGCGCGGGACGTGCAGGCGGCGATCAACGCCGCCATCGCGGACCTGCCGAGCGACATGCCGGGCCTGCCCTCGATCCGCAAGGCCAACCCGGCCGCCGCGCCGATCCTGACCCTCGCGCTCACCTCCGACACGATGAAGGCGAGCGATGTGTTCGATGTCGCCGACAGCATTCTCGTGCAGCGCATCGCGCAGGTGGACGGCGTCGGCGATGTCTCGGTCAGCGGCGCGGACCAGCCGGCGGTGCGCGTGCGCGTCGATCCCCAGCGCCTCGCAGCTCTGGGCCTGTCGGCCAACGATGTGCGCAACGCCATCGTCAACGCCAACACGCTGGGGCCGATCGGCTCGATCGACGGGCCGGGCTCGGGCTATGCTCTGACCATCAACGCGCAGCTGACGACGCCCGAGGATTATGGCGCGATCCTCTTGCGCGCCGCCGACGGCACCGCCCTGCGCCTGTCGGACATTGCCACGGTCGAGCCCGGCGTGCGCAATCGCCGCTCGGAAGCCTGGTTCAACGGCAAGCCCGCCGTGATCCTCAACCTCACCAAGGCGGCGGACGCCAATGTGGTGCAGACGGTGGACGCGGTGAAGGCGCTGATCCCCGAATTGCACGATCTCCTGCCCGCCGGCATCGACATCGCCGTCCTGCACGACCGCACGCTCACCATCCATGCCAGCGTCGAGGATATGGAGCGCACGCTGCTCATGACGGTGGCGCTGGTCATGCTCGTGGTCTTCGCCTTTCTGCGCGCGCTCGTGCCGACGCTGGCGGCGGGCGTCACCGTGCCGCTCGCCTTTGCCGGGGCCTTCGCGGCCATGTTCCTGTCGGGTCTGGCGCTCGACAATCTCTCGCTGATGGCGCTGGCGGTGGCGAGCGGCTTCGTGGTGGACGATGCCATCGTCATGATCGAGAATATTCACGCCCGGCTGGAACAGGGCCTCTCGCCCATGCAGGCGGCGCGCGAGGGTGCGCGGCAGATCGGCTTCACCGTGATCGCGATCAGTCTGTCCTTGATGGCGGCCTTCATCCCGCTCTTCTTCATGGGCGGCGTCACCGGGCGCTTTCTCGTCACCTTCTCGCTGACGCTCGCCTTCACCATCGCCGTCTCCACGCTCGTCTCGCTGACGCTGACGCCGATGATCTGCGCCCACCATATGCGCCGCGCGCCCGAGGGCCATCGGCCGGGACTTCTGTCGCGTCTGGTGGAGCGGGGGCTGGAGCGCATGGCGGGCTTTTATGCGCGAACGCTCAAAAGCGTTCTGCATCATCGCTTTCTGGCGGTCATCAGCACGCTCGGTTGCATCGGGCTCACGGTGCTCCTGTATGCCCAGGTTCCCAAGGGTTTCGTGCCGCGCGAGGACACGGGCTTTCTCGTCGCCAGCACGCAAGGGGCGAGCGACATTTCCTTTCCCGCCATGGCGGCGCTGGAGCGACGCGCCGTGGCCAGGGTGGATGCCGACCCGGCGGTGGAGAATGTCGGAGCCTCGGTCGGCGGCGGCACGTTCGGCACGGCCAATCGCGGCTCCATGCAGATTTCGTTGAAGCCCGCCGCGGAGCGCGACCCGACGGAGGTCGTCGTCAACCGGCTGCGTCAGGCGCTGGGTGCCATTCCGGGGCTGGAGAGCTCGGTCTACGCGCCGAGCGATATCCGCATCGGCGCGCGAAGCTCGGATTCGGAATATCAGTTCACGTTGTTCGACGCGGACTTCGCCGAGCTGACCGCCTGGGCCCCGCGCATTCAAGAGCGCCTGCGCGCGGAGCCTCTTCTCGCCGATGTCAGCAGCGACCGCCAGCCGAACGGCTTGCAGGCGAGCGTCGAGGTGGACCGGGCGCAAGCGGCCAATCTCGGCGTCGCCATGACGGCCGTGGACTCGGCGCTGAATAACGCCTTCGCGCAGCGCCAGATCACCACGATCTATGGCGACCGGAACCAGTATCGCGTCATTCTGGAAGCCGGTGCGGACTTCGCGACCGACCCGGAGGATGTCCTGAAGATCCAGGTGCCGGGCCTTCACGGCGCGCCCGTGCCGCTCTCGGCCTTCGCCCATATCAAGCGCGAGGAAGCGCCGATGGGGGTGAACCATCAAGGACAGTTTCCCGCCGTTACGATCGCCTTCGATCTGGCTGATGGCGCGACGCTGGAGGCCGCCAACGCGGCGGTGCGCGCGGCCGTCGCCGGCATGAACCTGCCTGACACGCTCCATGCCGAGTTTGCGGGCGATGCGGCCGTCTCGAACGCCGGCGCGAGCCAGCCGCTCCTGATCCTGGTGGCGCTTCTTTCGGTCTATGTCGTGCTCGGCATCCTCTACGAGAGCCTCGTCCATCCGCTGACGATCCTCTCCACCCTGCCCTCGGCCGGGCTGGGCGCGCTTCTGGCGCTCTGGATCACCGGCACGGAACTCACCCTTATCGCCTTTATCGGCATCATCCTCCTGATCGGCATCGTGAAGAAAAACGGCATCATGCTGGTGGATTTCGCGCTGGAGGCCGAGCGCCTGCGGGGCCTGTCGGCGCAAGAGGCGATTTTCGAAGCGTGCCTCCAGCGCTTTCGCCCGATCACCATGACGACGCTCGCCGCCTTCGCGGGCGCCATTCCGCTGATCGTCGCCACCGGCCCCGGCGCGGACCTGCACCGCCCGCTCGGCATCGCCATCGCGGGCGGGCTTCTCGTCAGCCAGGCGCTGACGCTCTACACGACGCCCATCATCTATCTTCTGTTTGCCGGCTGGGCGGAGCGCTGGAAGCAGCCCGCGCCTCATCAGCCGGCCCATTCCTGAGAGAAGCGCTCAGCGCCCCCGGCAGTTCGGCTCCAGCATGAACTCGACCGGAAAGAACGTGTCCGTTCGCCGGCCGACCGGATTGGTCAGAAGCACGAAGGTCCGTCGTCCGTCCGCCAGGCGCTCGGGCACCACGAACAGGAGATGGTCGCCCATCGCGGTGCGCGCGCCGGGCATCTTCGCCGCCAGGATCGCGAACGGGTTGAAATCCGCGATCGCGCCGGCATCCACCCGCATGGCCCACAGCTTGCGCCCGTGAATGGTGAAGCCGAGCGGCTTGAAGCCCCGCGTGCCAAGCCGCCCGGCCGCCTCGGCCAAGGCTTTCGCCGCCTTGGGCGCGAGGCAGCCCATATGGATGTGAAGCCGGTCCTGCGAGCGGGATCGATGGGAGTTGATCCCGAGCGCAAAACCGGTCGGCGCGGGCTCGGCCACGCGCGGATCGAGCAGCCAATGCCGCTGCGCCCAGGCCGCTTCGAAGAAGTTCGGCGCGTCAGCCTCCGGAAGGCGGGGGTCTTCGATGCCGTGGATGGCACTGAGCGCGACGAGGATCGTGCGCCGCCGGTCGATCGGCTCGCGCAGGATGGCGTAGCCTCCGAGATCGCCCTGTAGATGGCCGACCTGGAGGCACGGAAAGGGCAGACTCGTGAGGGCCGCATTCACGGCGCAGGCATCGGCCACCCAGCCGAGCGTCGAGCGCTGATAAGCATGGGCGAGCTTCACGCCGCCATAGAAGGCGGCGAGAGCCAGAACGAGCGCTATGGCGCGCTTTCGCATGAAGACGATCCGAGAAGCACGGGGCCGATCGGCATGGAACGGCGCGGGGGACAGGAAGCGGCTTGGCGGGGGCCGCCACGTCCGAGCGATAGGGCCGGACGGGCCGGCCCGCAAGCCCCGCCAGCCTATGACAGGTCGTGCAGATCCTTGCCCAGATGCGGCTGGAGCGACCAATGCGAGAATCGGACCTGAAGGCCGCCGCGCTCCGGCGTGCAGGCCATGGGGCCGACGCTGTAGCGCTCGGCTCGCGGAAACGGGCAAAGGCGCAGGAGAGGCCAGCGCTTGCCATCGGGCGAGATCTGGAGGCGCAGCACGCCGGCTTTCAGCGACACGCGCAGCCAGAAGTCCGACGCGTCCCCCTCGAACGGGCCGGTTGCCCAGTCGGAGCGCCCATCGGTGACGACGCTGCCCGCCATCGCCCGCCCGTCGGACACTTCGACGCCGAACTTCACCCAGCGCTCGGCATCCAGCCGCACCATGAGGCCGGCCTGGTCATAGAGGCTCTCGAAACGGGCGCGCACGCGGACCTGCGCGGTGAAGCCATCGGATGTGTCGAGGCCGAGATGATGGCCGCTGTCGCGCGTGAACCCGTAATGCGTTTCGCGCCAGAAGTCGGTCGAGGGGCCGGTGGTCAGATCGAGAACGCCGTGTTCCAGCGCATGGGCGGGCGGCTCGTTCAGCCAGATGCCTCGGTCCAGTCCGTTCATTTCCAGTCCGTTCATCCGATGTCTCCTCCCGCGTCCACGGGAGCCGGCCCCGTCGATCGACCTTCGATCAGCGGCACATCCCAGACCTCCACGAGGTCGGCGGCGGGCGTGCCTTGGCGGCGCTCGATCGCCATATCCGCGAGACGCCGCCCCGCCAAGCGCACGCTGGAGCGCAGAACCGTGAGGCCGGGCGCGGCGATCTCGCTCGGCAGGGCGTCGATCACGTCGTCATGGGCCATCAGCGAAATGTCGCCCGGCACGCGCAGGCCCGCCGCCGCGATGGCGCGGGCCGCGCCCGTCGCCATCAGAACCGAGGAACACAGAAACGCCGTCGGCCTCGCGCCCGAGGCCAGCATCGCTCTGGCGGCGGCAAAACCCTGCGCGAAGGTTTGCGGCCCCTGTGCCATCAGGTCCGGGCCGGGGGCGAGTCCGGCTTCGGCCAGGGCGCGGACATAGCCCTCGCGCCGGTCCACCGCGTAGGAATAGATTTCTTCGCCGTTGAGGAGCGCAATCCGGCGGTGGCCGAGTGCGGTGAGATGGGCGGTGCCCTTGAAGAACGCGCCGAGATTGTCGACGCTCATCGAGGCGACGGCCTGGCCGAGCAGCGGTCGCCCATGGCAGACCACGGGAAAGTCGATCTCGGCGAGATCGGCCGTGTCGGGCCGGTCGAGAATGGGCGACAGAAGCACCAGCGCATCCACCGCGCCCGAGCTCACGATCCGCTCGCAGGCCGCGCGCTCCTCTCCCCTCTTGGTCGGAAAGAGATGGATCGCCATGCCTCGCTCGGCCGCCGTTTCCGCGATGCCGGTCAGGAGATCGGTGACGATCGGATTGTCGAGCATATTGTCGGCGATGCCGAACAGGAGTCCGATCGCGTCGGCGCGGCCCGTGGCAAGGCGCTGGGCCGAGAGGTTCGGGCGGTAGTTCAGCCGCTTGGCCGCGTCCAGAACACGGTGCCGCGTCTTCGCGTTGACTTCGGGATAGCCGTTCAGCGCGCGGCTCACCGTCGCCGGCGACAGGCCGAGATAGTCTGCGAGGTCCTTGAGATTGCGGATCATCCCGCCACTTATCCTGTTCCACGATCAACGCCGCCCGAGCGCAACCTGCAAGCGGCAAACCGATCCATGCCATGTTGACACAGAGTTTAAAGCGCTTCAAATTCAATGAAAGCGCTTTAAACAGTGCCGGGACGCAAATTTGTGGGATCATGCAGGGCCGGAGCGGAACCGGCGGAAACCATGAGCCGCCGCATCGTCGCCAGGGAGGGCGACGGGGCGGAAGGCGGCGCTGATTGGAACGAAACGGGAGGACATCATATGCTGAAAGCATTCGCCGCAGGGCTCATCGCCGCCACGATTCTGGGAAATGCCGGCGCGCACGCCGAAACCTTGAGCATCGCGCTCGGCTCGGTCGGGCGCGACGTGGACGAGATGCGCGGGCAGCTTGACGCGTTCGAGAAGGCGTCGGGCCACAAGGTGACCATCGTCACCATGCCGGCCTCCACGACGGACCAGTTCGGCCAGTATCGGCTCTGGCTTTCGGCCGGCAACAAGGATGTGGACGTCTATCGCACCGACGTTATCTGGGCGCCGCAGCTCGCCGCCAATCTCGTGGACCTGTCCGGCCCCATGAAGGACGTGATCGGCCAGCATCTGCCCGCGGTGATTCAGTCGCAGACCGTGGACGGCAAGCTCGTCGCCATGCCGCTCTTCGCCGATGCGCCGGCCCTCTACTACCGCAAGGATCTTCTGGAGAAGCACGGGCGCCAAGTTCCCAAGACTTGGGCCGAGCTGACAGAAACCGCCAAGTTCGTGCAGGACGCCGAGCGACAGGGCGGCAACGCGCAGATGAACGGCTTCGTGTTCCAGGGCGCGGCCTATGAGGGCCTGACCTGCGACGCGCTGGAATGGACTGCCTCCAATGGCGGCGGCCAGATCGTCTCGCCCGAAGGCGAGATCACCGTCAACAATCCCAAGGCCGCCGCCGCGCTCGACATGGCGCATGGCTGGGTCGGCACGATCGCCCCGCAGGGCGTGCTCGGCTACATGGAGGAAGAGTCGCGCGGCGTCTGGCAGACCGGCAACGCCGTCTTCATGCGCAACTGGCCCTATGCCTATCCGCTGGGCAACGCAGCCGACTCGCCCATCAAGGGCAAGTTCGACGCCGTGCCCCTGCCGGCGGGCGAGGGCGGCCAGTCCGCCGCGTGCCTGGGCGGCTGGAACCTCGCCATCTCGCAATATTCCGAGCACAAGGACGCCGCGATCGAGCTGGTCAAGTTCCTGACCTCGGCCGAGGCGCAGAAGTCCCGCGCGCTCGGCACCGCGCGCCTGCCCACCATTCCCTCGCTCTACGAGGACCCCGAGATCGTGGCGCAGCAGCCGCTGGTGGCCAAGTGGAAGAGCGTCTTCGAAAACGCGACGCCCCGCCCCTCCGCGCCCACCAAGGCCAAGTATAACGAGGTGTCGCAGCAGTTCTGGACGGCGGCCAACAAGACGCTGGCCGGCCAGGGCGACGGTGCCGCGAACCTTCAGGACCTTGAGCGCCAGCTGCGCCGTTTGAAGCGCAACGCCTGGTAAGCTTCCGCCGGTGAGCGAACGGTGCCTTCGCCCCCGAGGCGAAGGCACATGGCATGAGCCCTTTCGACGCCGCGCCGCCACCCCAGCCGCGCGCCGGCTCGACCTCTCCCCTTTGCGAGGCGCTTGCGATGTCCAACGCCACACCCGGCGCACCCCCCACCCGGAAAAGCTTCGAGGCCGAGCCCAAAGCCGGCCTGCCCGCCCCGAGCGCGCCATCCGCTCCGGCAGGCCGCTCGGCCCTGACGCGCCAGCGCCGGCGCGCCGCCTGGCTCTTTCTTCTACCGATGCTCCTCGTTCTGGCGCTGGTCGCGGCCTGGCCGCTATTCCAGACCATCCAGTTCTCCTTCACCAACGCTCGCCTGTCCGACCTCGAAGGCGCGCAGTTCGTCGGCTTCGCCAACTATTACGAGTGGGTGGACTATGGAGGCGGAGAGGGTGAAGCCTTCGGCCTGCTCGCCGATCCCATCTGGTGGCAGGCGGTCTGGAACACGGTGCGCTACGCCATCATCTCGGTGTCGATCGAGACGGTGCTGGGTCTGATCTTCGCGCTCGTCTTGAACGCCGAGTTCAAGGGCCGCGCCCTGGTGCGCGCCGCCGTGCTGATCCCCTGGGCCATCCCGACCATCGTCTCGGCCAAGATGTGGGCTTGGATGATGAACGACCAGTTCGGCATCCTCAACGACATGCTCGTGAAGCTCGGCCTGATCTCCGCGCCCATCGCCTGGACTGCCTCGCCCGACACGGCCATGATCGCCGTGATCATCGTGGACGTCTGGAAGACCACGCCCTTCATGGCGCTGCTGATCCTCGCCGGCCTTCAGATGGTGCCGGGCGATGTCTACGAGGCCGCGAAGATCGATGGCGTGAACCCGGTCAAGGTCTTCTTCAAGGTGACGCTGCCGCTGATCCGCCCGGCGATCCTCGTCGCCGTCATCTTCCGCGCGCTGGATGCGCTGCGCGTCTTCGATCTGATCTACGTGCTGACGCCCAACAACCCGCAGACCAAGACCATGAGCGTCTATGCGCAGGAGAACCTCTTCCAGTTCGACAATTTCGCGCAAGGCTCGGCCGCCTCGACCATGCTCTTCCTCGTGATCGCGATGATCACGCTGCTTTACATCAAGACCGCCCGGCTCAATCTTGCAGGAGGCCAGTGATGAGCGCTCGAACCCTCCAGCGCGCGGCCGGCCGCGTCGGCTTCTACGCCCTCGTCATTGCCATCGTCGTGTTTTCGGTCTTCCCGTTCTACTACGCCATCCTGACCAGCCTGAAGAGCGGCACCGATCTCTTCCGCATCGACTATTGGCCGCGCGCCATCACGCTCGCCAATTACGAGGGCGTGCTGTCCACCGGCACGTTCCTGCGCAACATCCTGAACTCGCTGATCGTGGCGGTTTCGGTGGTGGCGATCTCGCTGTTTCTGGCCGTCACCGCCGCCTACGCGCTGTCTCGCGTCTCGTTCCGGGGACGCGGACTCCTGCTGCTCACCATTCTCGCCGTGTCGATGTTCCCGCAGATCGCGGTGCTGGCGGGCCTGTTCGAGATGGTCCGCGCCATGGGCCTCTACAACACGCTCTTCTCGCTGATCTTCGCCTATATGATCTTCACCCTGCCCTTCACGGTTTGGGTGCTGACCACCTTCATGCGCGATCTGCCGGTCGAAATCGAGGAGGCGGCGATCGTGGACGGGGCCTCGCCCTTCACCATCATCCGGCGCGTCTTCCTGCCGCTGATGTGGCCGGCGCTGGTGACGACCGGGCTTCTGGCCTTCATCGCCGCCTGGAACGAATTCCTCTTCGCGCTGACCTTCGTGGCCAACAACGACACGCGCACGGTGCCCGTCGCCATCGCGCTTCTGTCGGGCGCGTCTGAACAGGAAACGCCCTGGGGCACGATCATGGCCGCCTCCGTCGTCGTCACGGTGCCCTTGATCGTTCTCGTCCTCATCTTCCAACGCAAGATCATTTCCGGCCTCACCGCAGGCGGCGTGAAGGGTTAGTCCCGATGCTCGATAAAGTTCAAGCGACCTCCACCGAGAGCCCGGCGATCCAGCCGACGGCGACTCCCGATCGCGACTGGTGGCGCGGGGCTGTCATCTATCAGGTCTATCCCCGCTCGTTTCAGGACTCGAACGGCGACGGCGTGGGCGACTTGCCCGGCATCACCCAGCGCCTGCCCCATATCGCCAAGCTCGGGGCAGACGCGCTCTGGATCTCGCCTTTCTTCACCTCGCCGATGGACGATTTCGGCTACGACGTGTCGGACTATCGCGGCGTCGATCCGATCTTCGGCACGCTCCAGGATTTCGACATGCTGGTGGCGGAAGCCCATCGGCTCGGGCTCAAGGTCATGATCGACCTCGTTCTCTCCCATTCTTCCGACCGCCATCCCTGGTTCGTGGAAAGCCGCAAGGACCGCACCAACCCACGGGCGGACTGGTATGTCTGGGCGGAGCCGAAAGACGACGGCTCGCCGCCCAACAACTGGATGTCGAATTTCGGCGGCTCGTCCTGGGAGTGGGACGCCGGGCGTCAGCAATATTACCTCCACAACTTCCTGATCTCGCAGCCCGACCTCAACTTCCACAACCCCGCCGTTCAGGACGCGATGCTGGATGTCGTGCGCTTCTGGCTCGACCGGGGCGTGGACGGATTTCGGCTGGATACGGTCAATTTCTACTTTCACGACGCCGAGCTTCGCGACAACCCGCCTCTCCATCCCGGCAATTGGAACGAGCGCACCGCTCCGCGCGACCGGCCCTATAATCGGCAGGACCATCTCTACGACAAGAACAGGCCCGAAAATCTCGGCTTCCTGACACGCTTCCGCGCCCTGCTCGACGAATATCCGGCCGCGACGGCGGTGGGGGAAGTCGGCGAACTCATTCGCGGTGTCGAGCTGATGCGCGAATATACCGAAGGCGGCGACCGGCTTCATATGAGCTACGCCTTCGACTTCCTGAACACGGAGCTGCCCGCGATCGACGACATCCGCCCGGTGATCGAGCGGTTCCTGGACGGGGGCACGGACGCCTGGGCCTGCTGGGCCTTTTCCAACCATGACGTGACGCGCCACGCCACGCGCTGGGCGGACGGGCAGGATGACCGGGACGCGGTGCTCAGGCTCGCCGCCGCGCTTCTTCTTTCTCTGCGCGGCTCGGTGTGCCTCTATCAGGGCGAGGAACTCGGCTTGAGCGAGGCCGAAATCCCCTACGAGGATATCGTGGACCCTTGGGGCAAGCGCTTCTGGCCCACGATCAAGGGCCGCGACGGCTGCCGCACGCCCATGGTCTGGACCGCCGGCGCGCCGAATGGCGGCTTCACCACGGCCGCACGCCCCTGGCTGCCTGTGCCCCCCGAGCATCTGCCGCTGGCGGTGGATGCGCAGGAGGGCGTGGCGGGTTCTCTGATGGAGACCTATCGCAACTTCCTTGCCTTCCGCCGCCGCCATCCGGCGCTGGTGAAAGGCGACATCGCCTTCCACGATCTCGGCTCGGACTGTCTCGCCTTCACGCGCCGGCAAGGATCGGACGCGCTGCTCTGCGTCTTCAACCTGTCGCGTCGCGAAGCCGAGATCGACGTGGGTGGGGATTTCTCGGGGGCGCGTCTCCTGAGCGAAGCGGGCGCGTTCGGCGCGCGGTTCGAGACAGGCCGCCTCGCGCTCGCGCGGCATGGCGCCGCCTTCTTGCAGCTGGATTGATCGACAGGGGGAGGACGACCAATGGCCCATCTCAAGCTGACGGGCGTGCAGAAACGCTATGGCGCGGTGGAGGTTCTGCACGACATCAATCTGGACATTCCCTCGGGCGAGTTCGTGGTCTTTGTCGGCCCGTCCGGCTGCGGCAAGTCCACGCTTCTGCGCACCATCGCGGGGCTGGAGGAGATTTCGGGCGGCACGTTCGAAATCGACGGGCGCGTCGTCAACGAGGAAACACCCAAGCAGCGCTGCGTCGCCATGGTGTTCCAATCCTACGCGCTCTATCCGCACATGAGTGTTTACGACAACATGGCCTTCGGCCTGTCGCTGGAGAAGGGACAGTCCAAATCCGAGATTGATCGGCGGGTGCGGGAAGCAGCGAAGATGCTGCAGATCGAGTCCTATCTCGACCGCCTGCCCAAGGCCCTGTCGGGCGGTCAGCGCCAGCGTGTCGCCATCGGCCGGGCGATCACGCGCGATCCGAAGGTGTTCCTGTTCGACGAGCCGCTGTCCAATCTCGACGCCGCCCTTCGCGTGCAGACCCGCATCGAGATCGCGCGGCTGCACGAGCGGATGCCGAACACGACGATGATCTACGTCACCCACGATCAGGTCGAGGCGATGACGCTGGCGGACCGGATCGTGGTGCTGAACAAGGGCCATGTCGAGCAGGTCGGTACGCCTCTGGAACTCTACAACGATCCCGACAATCTCTTCGTCGCGCGCTTCATCGGCTCGCCCGCCATGAACATCCTGCCGCTGGCGGCCGATGGTAGCGGCGGCTGGGTCTTGAAAGGAGGCCGATTGCGGGTGCCCATCTCGTCCCCCGCCGGGGCAGGCGGCGAATTCCATCTCGGCGTGCGGCCGGAGGACCTGTCGCTCGCGGGCACAGGAGAGGACGCCCTGATCGAAGGCCAGGTGGCGCTGACCGAGGATCTGGGTGAGGTAACGCTGGTCTATGTGGATGTCGGACTGACGGACGAGCCTGTCGTCGCCAAGCTGCCCGGCAGCGTCACCCTTCAGCGCGGCGCGAACCTGCGCCTTACCGCCAGCGCGGACAAGCTGCGTTTCTTCGGCGCGGACGGGCGCGCCATCCGCCCGCCGCTCGCCTCGACGCGGTTCGCGGCAGCGGGCTGAGCAGGGAAGGCGGCGAGGGCCGATCTCGCCGCGCCGGGGGCGATCGCATAACGGGAAGCGCTTGCCTCCGCCCGGACGGCGGGGTGCGTCGCCCTGCCCGATCCCGGATCTGGGGAACCGGCGGATTCGAGCCGACGCGCTTTACCGGATCGCAAAGCGATGGAGCCTAAGGTCGGCCGCATCGAGACCGACGAGGGACGAGTCATGGCACGCAACGAGGATCGGACAGCCGAAGCGCTGTCGCGGGACGATCGCGCCGATGCCGGCTTCACGCTGGTCGAGCTTCTCGTGGTTCTGGCGATCATCGCGATGATTGCGACGCTCGTCGGCCCCCGCGTGCTCGGCTATATCGGCACCGCCAAGGCCGACACGGCACGCACGCAGGTGCACAATCTCGCCAATGCCGTGGAACTCTACTACCTCGACACCGGCGCCTATCCGCAAGCCGACAAGGGCCTGGCCGCCCTCATGACGAATGACGGCTCGCCCGGCTGGAACGGCCCCTATCTCAAGAACCAGAGCGGCCTGACCGACCCATGGGGCCGACCCTATGCCTACGAAGTGTCTCCCGGCGGCTTCCGCATCGTCTCGCTCGGCCGCGATGGCGCACCCGGCGGCACGGGCGAGGACGCCGATATTTCGGGGCCTTGATAGGCGCATCACAGCGCAGCCGAAGCGGATTGGATCAGAGGCTCTTCATTCGCAATGAAGGGCGGGAACGGCAGTCGTCGCCTTGGATTCGACCGATCGCGTTCAAACGTTAGCCCTCGTCCCGAAAATCGTTCCGAGCCGTTGCTCGAGCGCTCGCCTACCGGCGTCCTCGCCGATCTTCGAGTTCCGGGCCAAACCACCGGGCCGAGAGTGATGATGTGTTTGGGGTCTGGGCGAGAAGCGAGGCGCGCGTAAGGCGACGGCGCATCGGCGGTGCGGTCGCGACGAAATATCCTCCACAATGCACAGCCAAGGACTCTGCCAAAACGCGCGGGGAGGATCAGCGGAGCCTATGGTTTGCACGCAGATCGAGCGGGCTTTGGTTGAGCGGATGTCGGCGGGCACGACGCGCTGGAATTTCCCGTGCCAGCCCGCGCCTGGAACAGCCTTATCCCTGAGACGGCAGTCGGACAGCCTTAGGCTTGCTGTGGGCCTTGAGGCAAAACTCGTATCGGATCAACGACGTTGGAGGCGTCCGGCCCCGACCACATTCGAGGCGACATTCCCGGTCTGTGGCCCACGGCCCTATGAGGATTGGCAGTTTCGAACCCGCAGCGGGCGGTCGGCAGGAAAGAGCCGGCGCGGCGGCGGCGACGCACGACAAGCGTCGGGCGTCCGCCAGACGGTCTTGCCGCGTTTCACTGAGCTGACGCGAACGAGCCCTTAAACGGCGGATCGCTGCCGGCGATCGGGGCCGCGATAGGGGGCGGCGGCCGAGGGGGCAGGCAGGAGAAGCCGGATCGCGAGGGCGGCCGCCAGCATCCCGATCAGCCAGACGAGCAGAATTGCGCCGAACCCCGCGCCTTGGTTCCATTCGCGCAGGACGCCCAGCGCGAAGGCCACAAGCCAGGAGGTCGCGGACACGGCCCCGCACGCGACGAACAGGCGCCGCTCGCGCCCGCGCCAGCGCCCGTCGATGGCGCGGGCAAGGGACTGGGAAAAGGGTGACAGGACACGGGTGTGCAGCACGAAGGCGTTGGCGGTCAGCGCCGTCACCACCACGATCTTGGCCCAGAGTTTGGGGCTCGCGAGGAAGCTCGGATCGCTCGATACGGCGAGCGCCGTCAAAGCCGCACCCGAGGCCCAGAGGAGGCCGAAGCCGACCATCACCACACGCCTGCCTGCGCCGAGGATGCTCGGCGCATAATCGGGCGCGCGCCCGGCGCGCATCCAGCCCAGAAGGTTCCCGTCCAAGAGAAGCGTGGTGCCCAAGCCAAGGCAGAGGCCGATCAGATGCACCATGCGCAGGAGCGAACGGAGTTCGACGGGCGGCAACGACCAGCCGGACAGCGTGCTCGCCGCGCCGCCATGCGCCGCCATTTCGAGCGGAAGCGAGCCGCGCAAATCCCAAGCGCCGCTCGGCACGGCCTCGGCCGCCCCCACAGCGAGCAGGAGCGCGAGGGCGACCAGAAGCGACGGCAAGACGGTCGGGCGAGGCGGCATGGCAGCCAGGATCGAGACGGCGACAGGCGCGGCCCTTCGGGCGCGGCCCGAAGGTGACACGAAGGAACGAGCGCCGCGCGTTCCCCTATCGCCCATACCCGACCTCACCGAGCGGATGAGCGATCAGGGCGGCGGGCGGAGGCCGGTCGTGCCGAGCAGGGCCCGTCCGGTCCCAGCGCCCGAAACAAAGGCGCGGACTGCGGAAGCGACAAACGCCGCGATACGGCAACGCCGCGCCGCATCGACGGACCAGCCCGCGTGGCGGCTGCATATGGGTCCGCGGGGACCGACGACATCACCAACCCATTGTCCATGCCCGTCCCTCCTCTTCCGTCCCCGAACCCTATGCCCTTTCCGCTAAAAGACCGTTTCGAAGCGGACTGGATACGGCGGACGAGACTGAACAGAACCGAACGAAAACCTTGCGAGGTCGATGCGAGACGTCTTCTCCGGGTGGGCGCCGTTGTGCGTCGGGGAGCGCGATGCGTCTTCCCCGCCCCTCCCGGAGACGCGCCGGTCGAACCCGAAGCGCGTCAGCGTTTCAGGCGCGGCAGGAAGATGGTGGCAAGGCCCAGAAGCGGGAGATAGGAGGCGACGCGATACACGAATTCGATGCCGCGCGTATCGGCGAAATTGCCGAGGAACGCCGCTCCGAGACCGCCCGCGCCAAAGGCGAAGCCGAAGAAGATACCGCCGACAAGGCCGACCCGGCCGGGCAGAAGCTCCTGCGCGAAGACCACGATGGCCGGAAAGGCCGAGGCCAGAACGAGACCGATCACGACGGTCAGAAGCCCGGTCATGGGCAGGTTGGCATAGGGCAGCATCAGCGCGAAGGGGATGACGCCGAGGATCGAAAACCAGATCACGAAGCGCGCGCCGAGCTTGTCGCCGATCGGCCCGCCCGCGAAGGTGCCGACCGCCGCCGCGCCAAGGAACAGGAAGAGCATCAGCTGCGCCTCGCGCACCGTCAGGGCGAATTTGTCGATGACGAAGAACGTGTAATAGCTCGACAGGCTCGCCAGATAGACGTTCTTGGTCGCCGTCAGCAGAATCAGGATCGCCAGGGCCCAGAGCACCTTGCCGCGTGGCAGGGGCAGCGTCCGGCTCGCCGCCGGGCGACCCGCATGAGCCTTGCGATGGGCCGCATACCAGCGCCCGGACCAGGACAGGATAACGATGCCCAGAAGCGCGATCGCCGCGAACCAGGCGATGCTCGACTGGCCGAAGGGCAGAACGATGAAGGCCGCGAGCAGCGGGCCGATCGCGGTGCCCGCATTGCCGCCGAGCTGAAACAGCGACTGCGCAAAACCATGCCGCCCGCCCGAAGCCAGCCGCGCGACGCGCGAGGATTCCGGGTGGAAGACGGCCGAACCGAGGCCGACGAAACAGGCGGCCACCACCAGAAGCGGGTAGTTGTGGGCGTGGGCCAGCAGGATGAGGCCGAAGAGCGTGCTCGTCATGCCCACGGGGAGCGAATAGGGCATGGGCCAGCGATCCGTCACCAGACCGACCACCGGCTGCATCAGCGAGGCGGTGATCTGGAAGGCCATGGTGAGGAGCCCGATCTGTGCGAAGTCGAGCGCGTAGTTCTGCTTCAGCAGCGGATAGAGCGAGGGCAGCAGCGACTGCATGATGTCGTTGAGCATGTGGCAGCCGCTCATCGCCACGAGGATCGAGAAGGTCGCCCGATCGGGAGACGCTTTCGAGGGCAGGGCCATATCGCTCATGATCGCTCTCTTCGGATACCAGGCGGCAGAGCGCCGGCCCCCTGGCCCCGCGCGATCTGTCCGCCACGCTTACCTTTGGTCCCTCAGGGGCCGCTTCGTCAACGGGCCTCGGCACCTCGCTGAGACGCGGAAATCCTAGCCGGCTGGCGCGACGCCCCGCCCGTCGCCTCAAGCCAACTTCGAGCGCGCGGGCCTTGCGCTCGAAGCGTGAGCGCTGTCTGTTCGATGCGTGATGGAGATCTCGCGCTCTCGTCGAACTTATCGGCGCGCCCGCGTTGGGCGACCGTTCTCCCGTTCGATGTGAGCCTCGCGCAAGACGCGAACCATCATCATACTGTCGCGATAGCCGAGACTGTAAATCTGGATGGCAACCGGCTTCGAAGCGCTGTCTTTCGAAGAGCGAAACCTCCAGAGAGAGCGATACGAATAGTATCGATCATAGTCTGCAAAATTAAGTGTTCCGCCATCTCGCAGGTCAGTGAGGAACGTTTGCCCCATCAACAGGATCGGCCGTCCCTGCACGTAAAAGAGGAACTCCCTCAAGGAGGCCTTGGCCGGAGGGAGCGTATGGAGAGCGCAGACGGCGGTGACGAGAGCACAAAACAGAACGAAATCGAGGAAAATTCTATTCGTATGAATTTTTGAAACAACGGCATAGATCACCATAATGGTAAACATGACATGCGCCAGGAAACCGAGCCATATCGAACCGCCGGCATATATCGCGACGGCTTCATTCTCGTCGGGAACAGGGATGCTACTGTCGCGAAAATTCCGCCACGCCCATATGCCGATGAGCAGCATGGCTGAAACGACGAAAATCATGTAGATGACAACGATGATCAACGAGGCATTCTCTTGGTCTTCCGTTCGACATCGCCTGTCGTGGCTATGATCGTGGCCTCATGATCTCAAGAGTAGATCGGCGACTCCTTGTCGGCGATGCCCTGATCGGTTGCGCGATACGATCATTCGGTCGGAGCAGCCATGCATGGCGCAGCGTTATGTGTCTGCCCACGGTTTCTCGCGCGGGTATCGACGTCCTGAGCACGTTATCCTACCCTTGGCCAGTCGCAGCCCCCCACTTCAGAGAATGAGCCCGCCATTCCAGGGCACAAGGACGCTGGGTCGCCAGCGCGGTTCTCGAAACCGGAAGCGTCCAACGCTTGTCTGGGCCGACACATCAAAAGACGTGATCGACATCTCCCGCGATTGGCTCCATGCTCACTGCGAGAAGTCGGCCTCCAGCGGCTGCGCCGATCCTTGGAAGCGCGCGTCGAAAGGCCGAACGTGAAGACGAAGCGAGACGGCCGATCCGTTGCGGAAACCCGGCCGAACGATAGACCTTTGTCAAACGGTTCTTTTCGGTGCGTCCCCTGGGACGGCGTATGAATCATCCCGTCTTGATGGAACGTCGGGGACAATTCGAGACCCCAGGCGAAGCCGAGGCGTTGCGGGCCTTTCTCACGCCCCTGTTCGACCTCACCCTGATGCACGACGCCCCCGTTTCCATAAGCTGCCACGCGCGCGCCACGGGCGGCGGGCTTGTGGTCCGCCTGGACGCCGGATCGCTTGAACTCGAGCGCGCCGTGGGCGCGGCGCGGCGCGGCGGCTGGGATCATCGCCTCGTGCTGCTCGTGTCGGCCGGGTCTTGCGACAGCACCGTGCGGGAGCACGTCCAGCCGCTGCGCTCGGGCGACATCGCCTTGTTCGACATGGCGCGGTCCTTTAGCCTCAGCATCCAACGCCCCGCCAGCCTCGTTCTCCTTTTTCTGCCGCGAAGCACGCCGCTCGAAAGCCTGCCGCCGCATGGCCGGCATCTTCCGGCGGAGGATGTGATGAATGGGCTGATCGTGCCTCCGATCCGCTTGCTGGCCGACGGTCCGGCCCCCTTGTCCCCAACGGAAGCCAGCGCCTTGATCGATGCGATCGCGCTTCTGGCCCAAGCGCCGCCGCCGGACGCACCGGATCGGCTGACCGATCTCTGGGCGCTTCTGGACGCTTGCGCCACCAATGCGGAGTGGCCTCCGGGGCGCATGGCGGCGGCGCTCGGCTTGTCGCGGACGGGACTGTATCGCCTGGCCACGTCCGAAGGCGGCGTCAGCGCGATGCGGCAGGATGCGCGGCTGCGCCACGCCGTCATGCTTCTCCTGGACCCATCGGGCCCGGTCCGCGCTGTGGCCGACGTCGCGCTCGCGTCGGGCTTTGCGTCGCCGGCGCATTTCTCGCGCTTGTTCCGCCAGCGCTTCAGCCTGTCGCCGCTGGAATTTCGAACGCGCGTCCGCTACAGCGGCGAAGCCAGGCTCGACCCGCGCTTCGCCCTGTGGCTGGAGCGTGGGCTGAACGGGGTCGCCCCTTCCTGAGTGGGCAAGAGCGGGGCCGCTTCGGCGCGGAGGGATTGGCCCCCCGCAGCCCTTCCGCGGGCCGGAACGGACGGAGGATCACCGGCCGGATGATCGATCCATCCCGTCCCTGAAATTCCCGCAGCCTGATAGTAAAAAGAAAGATTAGAAGATTTCTAATATAGGCGCCACAGGCTTTTGCTTTCTTCCAAAACAAACAAAGAACCTGAGCCAGCTACTCTTGTTTGGGGCGGGGCTATGCTTTAGGGAGCGGACGCACCTTATCTTCTCAAGGAATCGAACCTTGGTCTCCCGGACGTCCCTCGCCGCCGTATCGAGCCTGCTTGCGCTTCTGAGCGCCGCCGCGTCCCCCGCCCTGGCCGCTCAGACGCAATACCCGCTGAAGATCGAGAATTGCGGCGTCGAAGTCACGTTCGACAAGGCCCCGACGCGCACCGTGGCGCTCGGCGCCAACAGCGCCGAAATCCTGCTCCTTCTCGGCCTGCAGGACAAGCTCGTCGCCAGCGCCTTCTGGCCGAGCAAGGTCATGCCGGAGCTGGCCGCCGCCAACGAGAAGGTGAAGGTGCTGACGGTCGAGATCCCGACCTTCGAGAGCGTGCTGGCCGAGGAGCCCGATTTCGTCGCCGCGCAGACCGTGCTTCTGATGGGGCCCGAGAGCAAGGTCGCCAAGCGCGAGGACTATGCCAAGCTGAACATTCCGACCTACCTCTCGCCCAGCACCTGCGCCAACAAGCAGGACACCAAGGACATCTACGGCAGCCGTTCCGAACTCTGGAACATGGACGCGGTCTACAAGGAGATCGACGATCTTTCGCGGATCTTCGACGTTCAGGACAAGGGACAGGCCGTTATCGCCGACTTCAAGCAGCGCGAGGCGGCGCTGCGCGAGAAGGCCAAGGCGCGCGGTAAGGACTATTCGTACCTATTCTGGTTCTCCAGTCCCTCCCCGTCGGCCGACGCCTATCTCACCGGCAAGCTCGGACCCGGCGGTTATATCGCCGATCTTCTGGGTGGACATAGCGCCGTCGAGAGCGAAGCCGAATGGCCGACCATGGGCTGGGAGGGCATCATCGCCACCAATCCCGGCGTGATCGTCGTGGCCGATCTCGATCGCAACCGCTGGGCGCTGGACAAACCGGCCGCCAAGATCGAATTCCTGAAGACCGATCCGGCCGTCAGCCAGCTGGACGCGGTGCAGAAGGGGCGCATCGTAGTAATGGACGGACAGGCCATGAACCCCACGATCCGCACGATCCGGGGCGCCGAGCAGGTCGAGAAGCAGTTGGAAGCCCTGTCGGCAGACTCGAAGTGACATCACCCGTTTTGGCAGGATTCAGACGGCAGGCCGGTTTCGGCCTGCTTCTTGCGTTTTGCGCCGTGCTGACGCTCGCCGCCATCGCGCTGAGCGTGCGCACGGGCGACCTGCCGATCTCGCCGGAAACGACCTTCTATGCCGTGACCAACAGCCTGGGCTGGACCCATGTCCCGCTCAATCGTATCCACGAAAGCGTGGTGATGGACTATCGCCTCAGCCGGGCGCTGGCGGCGGCCTTTTGCGGCGCGGGGCTGGCGCTGTGCGGCGCGGTGCTGCAATCACTGCTGCGCAACGCGCTGGCCGAGCCCTATGTGCTCGGCATCTCGGCGGGCGCTTCGACAGGCGCGGTGTCGGTCGTGGTGATCGGGCTGGGCGCGGGAGCGCTGACGCTCTCCATGGGCGCGTTCGTCGGAGCCTTCGTGGCGTTTCTGTTCGTGGCGCTCCTGTCCAACGGCACGCGCGGGGGCACGGATCGCACGATCCTGTCGGGCGTCGCCGCCTCGCAACTCTTCAACGCGCTGACCTCCTATATCGTCACCACGGCGGCCGACGCGCAGCAGGCGCGCGACATCATGTTCTGGCTGCTCGGCAATTTCAGCGGCGTGCGCTGGCCCGATGTTCAGCTCGTCTCGGTGGTGGTGCTGGCCGGTCTGGTCCTCTGCCTTCTCTATGCGCGCGTCTTGGACGCGTTCGCTTTCGGGGATGACGCCGCCGCCGCGCTCGGCATCCATGTCGGGCGCACCCGGATCGTCCTGTTCGCGGGAACGGCGCTGATGGCGGCCACCATCGTCAGCATGGTCGGCTCGATCGGCTTCGTGGGCCTCGTGGTGCCCCATGCCGCGCGCTTCCTCGCCGGCCCGCTCCACACGCGCCTTTTGCCGGCCTGCGCCATCACGGGCGCGATCTTCATGGTTCTGGCCGACACGGCCTCGCGCGCCCTGATCCCGCATCAGGTCCTGCCCGTGGGCGTCGTCACGGCGCTGGTCGGCGTGCCCTTCTTCTCCCTCATCCTCTATCGGTTCCAGCGCCCGTCATGAGCATCCTTGCCGACAACATTTCCTGGCGGATCGGCAAGAAGACCGTGGTGGACGGCGTGTCGCTCCGGGCCGAGCCCGGCAAGGTCCTGGGACTTCTCGGCCCCAACGGCTCGGGCAAGACCTCGCTGCTGCGCATCCTGTCGGGCCTTCGCCAGCCGCACGAGGGCTCCGTGCGCCTCGACGGCACGGATATGCGCACCATCGGCCGCCGCGCGCTGGCCCAACGCATCGCCTTTGTGGAACAGCACGCCAACACCACGGCGGATCTCTGCGTCATCGATGTGGTCAAGCTCGGCCGCTTTCCCCATCGCTCGCCCTTTGCCGGCTGGGGCGCGGCCGACGAGGCGGCGGTGAACCAGGCGATCTCGCGCGCGGGCCTCGAGCACAAGCGCCATGACCGCTGGCAGAGCCTGTCGGGGGGCGAGCGGCAGCGCGTTCATATTGCACGCGCGCTGGCTCAGACGCCGACGGAACTGCTTCTGGACGAGCCGACCAACCATCTCGACATTCATCACCAGATCAGCCTGCTCCAGCTGATCTCCAGCCTGTCGCTGACCTGCATCGTGTCGCTGCACGACCTCAACCACGCGGCCATGTTCTGCGACCGGCTGATCGTCATGAACCAAGGTCGTATCGTCGCCTCGGGGTCGCCAGAAGAGGTGATGACGGAACGCTTGCTACGCGATGTCTTCGCGGTGGACGCGCGGGTCGAAGCCTCGCCGCACCATTCGCGCCCGCATGTGCAGTTCCTGCCCTTCCAGCCGGGCGTGGCGTCGGCCAGTCCGCACCGGGGCTGAAGATCGGCCGCACGATCCTCGGGTCGATCGTGCGGCCTTCTCGTCTCAGATGCCGAGTTGCCGGCGCATGTCTTCCAGCCGCTCCATCGCCACCACGCCGTCATGGATGGTCGGCGCGGGCGTCGTCTCGCCCCGCAGCGCTGGGACGACATCGGCCAGGAGCGAGTGATAGCCCTTGTAGTCCTCGTTGGCGGCGGCGGTGAAATTGGGCTTCCAGGTCAGCGTGTCTTCGTTGTCGAGAAGCGTGGCGGCGGGGTCGGCCACCTTGAAGGGCGGGTTGCGGTGCCAGCGCACCTCCACCACGTCCTCGACCTCAAGCCGCTGATGATCGCCCATGATCTCGATGCGCTCCACCGGCGTGCCGCGTGATTGCACCGTGCCCATGACCACCGTGCCGATCGCCCCGCATTCGAAGTCGAAGCCGACATGGAAGAGGATGCGGCCCGGCGTCTTCTCGACCTTGCGCGCCGCGATCCTCGTCACCGGCGAGACAAGATGCGACACGAGGTCCATGTAATGGACGCAGTGATGCAAGAGGAAGCCGGTGTAATCGACATTGCCTTCGAAGTAACCCGGCGCGGTCATGTAATAGCCGGTGAGGCCCAGCACATCGCCGAAGCGGCCGGACTTCAGGACATTGTGGGCGATCTTGTTGCCGACCGAATAGCGCTTCATGAAGCCGACGAGCAGCGGCTTGCCGGCGCGGTCGGACGCGGCGGCGAGCTGGCGCGCGCCATCGGCCGAGCCCGATGGCGGCTTTTCCATGAAGACGGGCAGGCCCCGCTCCAGGGCTTTCAGGCCGAAGGCGAGATGCTGGTCCGGGCCGACCGCCATGCCGATGGCATCCAGCCCCGGCGTTGCGATCAACTCTTCGGCGTCCTGCGTCAGCGTGCGAACGCCGAACTGCCGCCCGGCGGAGGCGAGCCTGATGCCGTCGATGTCGCAGAGCACCGCGATCTCGACATCGTGGCGCAGGAGCTGGGGCAAGAGCATCTGCGTCGCGTGGATGCCGCAGCCGATCCAACCGATCCGGAGTGTCATCGTCTGAATTCCGTCAAAGCGAGATGGGATTTGATGAAGGCGGCGCTGGCTTCCAGCCGGGCGCTTTCGTCCTCGTGCGGCGCGCGCCATTGCGCGAAGGGGACGCCGAACCGATCGTCATTGCGCCGGAAGGGCTCCAGCGAGACGGGGCCGGTGTAGGAGACCTCGTGCAGCGCGCGGCAGACGGACACCCAGTCCACCGAGCCCGTGCCGGGAAAGCCGCGATGGTTCTCGTTGGCCTGGAAATGCTTGAGGCGCGAGCCGGCGAGCCGGATGGCCTCGGCGATGGAGGCTTCTTCCATCGCCATGTGGAACGTGTCGAGCATGAGCTGGATGGCGGGATGGTCCACCGCGTCGAGCAGCTCGACGGCCTGTTGCGTCGTGCACAGGACATCGCTCTCGAAGCGGTTCAGCGGCTCGACGGCAAGCGTCACGCCCGAGCCCGCCGCGTGCGCGCCCGCGATCTGGAGCCCGTCGACGCAGCGCGCCTTGCGGGCCAGGCGCTCGTCCTCCGAGACCGGCGCGGGCGCGCGCCCGGCGAAGACGAGCGGATTGCCGGTCAGCGGGCCGCCGACGATCGTGGCGCCGAGTTCCACGGCGGTATCCACGGCATAGCGGAGATAATCGACGCCGCCCTGCCAGTTCGGCTTTTCGGCCGAGGAGAGATTGCGCTGGAGATTGACGCGGGCGGCCAGCACCACGCCGAGCCCGGCGTCGGCGAGCGCCCTGGCGGTTTCGCCGGTGTCGAGTTCGCCCGGCTCAGGGACCAGCAGCTCGACGAAGTCGAAGCCGAGCGCCTTCATCCTGGCGAAGAGCGGGAAATGCTCAGGCCCGAAGGGCCTTGCATATTGCATGGAGATCAACCCGACCGGGTTCATGGAAGCGTCTTTCCTGCGACGTGAAAGGGAGGGGCGCGGTGGGGGGGTCAGCCCTTGACCGCGCCCTGTGTGAGGCCGCCGACGAGCCGGCGCTGAACAAGAAGGAAGAGGATGGTGACGGGCAGCGCGCCGAAGACGCCGCCAGCGGCCAGCAGGCCCCATTCGATCTGGAACTCGCCGATCAGCGTCTGGATCGCGACCGTGACGGTGCGCACGTTTCGCCCGCCGAGCGTCAGGGCGTAGAGATATTCGTTCCAGGCGGTGATGAAGATGTAGATGCCCGTCGAGATGATGCCCGGCAGGGCCAGCGGCAGCACGACCCGGCGCATGGCCGACAGGCGCGAGCAGCCGTCGATCATCGCCGCCTCGTCGAGGCTCTTGGGGATCGCCCCGACATAGCTCGTCAGCATCCAGACCGCGAAGGGAATGGCCGTGGTCGCATTGGCGATGATGAGGCCGAGATGCGTGTCGAGAATGCCGAACCGGCGCATCAGGACGAAGAGCGGCAGGATCAGGAGCACGATCGGGAACATGTTGACGAGCAGGAATTGCAGCATCAACAAGCGCCGCCCCGGAAAGCGGAAGCGCGAGAAGGCATAGGCCGCCGAGACCGAGACGAGAAGGCCGAGCGCGACCGTGCCGAGCGCCACGATGAAGCTGTGGCCCATATTGGCGAGAAACGAGGTGCGCCCGAGAAGCCGGGCGTAATTGTCCGCGCTCCAGCCTGCCGGCGTCAGCGACACGCCCCGGGCCGCGATGTCGGCCGAGGGGGTGAGCGAGGTAAGCACCATCCAGGCGAAGGGGCCGACCGCGAGCAGCACGATGAGCGCCGCCGGGATGTGAATGGTGAGAAGGCGCTTCAGAAAACTGGCGCGGTTCATCGTTCGACCTCCCGCATGGTGCGCGCGATATAGACCGCGACGATCGAGCCGAGGATGAGAGTGAAGGTGACGGCGATGGAGGAGCCATAGCCGAAATCGAGGTTCTGCCGCGCCTTGACGAAGGCGTAGAGCGGCAGCGTCGTGGTGGAATAGCCCGGCCCGCCCCCGGTCATGACGAAGATCACATCCATCGAATTCGCCACCCAGATGACCCGCAGGAGACCCGCCGTCGCCAGAACCGGCGCGATGCCGGGCAGCGTGATGTGGCGGAACTGACGCCAGGCGCTCGCGCCGTCGATCGAGGCCGCCTCGTACTGGCTCTTCGGAATGCCCTGGAGCGCGGCGAGGATCATCACCGCGAAGAAGGGAAAGCCCTGCCAGGTCAGTGTCGCGATGATCGCGTAGAGCGCGACGCCGGGATCGGCCAGCCAGGGAACGGCCGTGGTGATGACGGTGAGATAGAGAAGCAGATCGTTGAGCACGCCGATATTTGGATCGTAGATCCAGCGCCACATGAGCGCGATCACCACGCTCGGCAGCGCCCAGGGGATGATGACGAGCGCCCGTGCCAGACCCCGCCAGGCGAATTCCTGATTGAGAAGCAGCGCGGTCAGCAGCCCGAGCCCCATCTGAAGCGGCACGGTCAGCCCGATCCAGATCGCAGTGTTGCCGAGCGCTTCCCAGAAGACGGGATCGGCGAAGAGCTTGACATAATTGGCGAGCCCCACGAAGCGGCTGGCATTGGGCTTGAACAGGACGAGATCGGTAAAGCTCGTCACCACCGCCTCGATCATCGGCAGGAAGACGACGACGAGCACCACGAGAACCGCCGGGGCGAGCAGCGCATAGGGCATGAGCCGCGCCCGCGAGAAGGTTTGGGGGGTGCGGGGCGCGCCCTCCAGGGCGGCCAGATCGTCAAGACTGGACATCGGAAAACCTCGCTGGCCGGGCGGATCGCCGCCCACGGCACTCGAAGAAAAGGCGCGCCGCCGCCCGAACGCGGATCGCACAAAGGGCGGCGCGGCCGAGCCCCGGAGGCTCGGAACCCGAGCGGGTCGATGCAGGCGGAGGGCCAGTTCGCGGCTCACGCTTGGCGGCGAGCCGGAGAACGCGCCCTCCCCCGTCGAAGAGCGGAAACTTTACTGCGCAAACAGGGATTGCAGGCGCTTCATCATCTCGGCCGAGCTAATCTGCCCGGTCATGGCCTGCTGCATCATCGGCTGCCAGGTCGTGTTGACGAAATCGGCCGTGGCGGAAGACTGCGGCAGAACGGCCGCGAAGGGCAACGAGGCGAGCGTCGCATCCACGAAGCGCTTTTCATGGCCCGTCCAGCCCGCCGACCCGGTCTTGGTCACCGGAAGCTGATTGGTGGCCTTCACGAACTCGACATTGTTTTCGGGCTCGGCCAGGAACGAGATCCACTTCCACGCGGCGTCCTTGGCCTCGGACTGCGAGAAGATGGCGAGCGACTCGTCGCCGTAGGACGTCCACGCCTTGCCGTCGCAGGCCGGCACGGGCACGGCCGACACCTTGTCGCCGAGCGCGGCCACCAGATCCTTGGACGAGCCGATATGGTGGATCGTCATCGCCGTCTTGCCGGACTTGAACGCGCCGATGATCTCCTGGAACCCGTCATTGGGCGAGGAGGGCGGGATCGACTTGTCCTGCGCGAACATGTCGATCAACCATTGATTGGCGGCAATGGCCTGAGGATTGTCGAGCCCGCCGGGCTTGAGTTCGGCCCCGCGCGAGAAGACGAACGTACCCCACTGATCCCAGCCGCCCTTGCCGCCCCGGAAGCCGAAGCCATAGGTTTCGGGCGCCTTGGTCAGCGTCTTGGCGGCGGTGCGGAATTCCTCGCACGTTTTGGGCGGTTGCAGTCCGGCGGCCTGGAACAGGTCCGTGCGATAATAAAGATAGAGAACGACATACTGGATCGGCAGGTAATAGTTCTGCCCGTCCGGCCCGGCGTTCAGCTTCAAGAGATTGTCGAGAAGCTCGGCCTTGCCGGACCAGGCGTCGATCCGCTCGCCCAGCGGCTCCAGCGCGCCCATTTCCAGAAGGCGCGGCTGGGCGAAGAGCTTCACCATGGCCGCGTCCGGCGCATTGCCGCCGACCAGCGCCGTGTAGAGATTGTCGTAATAGCTGTTCCAGGGAACGTTCTCGGCCTCGATCGTGACGCCCGGATTGGCCTTCTGGAACTTGTCCACGAGGGCCGACATCGGGTTCTCGGGATTGTCGAAATGGTACCAGAAGCGCACCGTCTCGGCCTCTGCCCCGGTTGTGCCGAGCGTGGTGATGAGCGCGAGCGCGCTGGCGAGCGCCTTCAGCTTGGTCATGGTTGTTCCTCCCGTTTTTCGTTCAGATCAGGCCGCGCACGAATTGCGCGGCCCGCCCCAGTGCCTCCCGAGCCTGGGGCAGTTCGTTCGTCATCTGCAGGAAGCCGTGAACGACCCCCGGCACGATCTCCAGCCGCTCCGGGCGGCCCAGCGCCTGCAGGCGGCGCTCCAGGTCGAGACTGTCGCCGAGCAGCGGATCGACGCCCGCCGCCATCAGATGAAGCGGCGGCAGCGCTCGCAGCGCGGCCTCGCCGGCGAGCGCGGGCGATGCCAGCGGATCGGCGCGCGCGGACGCGTCCTTCAGATAGAAGTCCCAGTAGCGCTGCATCTTGCCGCGCGTCAGGCCCGGCCCGTCCGCGAAGGTCCGGTAAGCCTCCGTCTCGAAATCGGCGGCATAAACGCCGTAGAACAGAAGCGCGGCGTCCGCTTGTCGGCGGCCCGCCTCGTGCAGCAGCGCCGACAAGCAAAGCCCCGCCCCGGCGGAGTCCCCGGCCAGCACCAGCGGCCCCTCGCGCAGGCCAAGCGCGCGCGTCGCCTCGAACAATCCGCGCCAGGTGGCGACCACATCCAGAAGCCCCGCCGGAAACGGATGCTCGGGCGCAAGACGATAATCCGGCAGCACCACGGGCAGGCCCGTCTCAGCGGCGAGCACCCGCGCGCAGCGCTCATGCGTCTCAGGGCTGCAAAAGGCAAAGCCGCCGCCATGCACGAACAGGATCGCGCCCTCACGCGCGCCGGGCGGCACGAGAACCAGAAGCCGCGTGCGCGCCGAGCCGAGCGCGGGGTCGGCCGGCACGAAGGCTTCGGCACGCTCGGCCATCTCGGGCATATCGACGTTCCAGCGGCGGTTGCCCGCCTCGGCCAGAGCACGCCCCTCGGTTGGCGGCAGGGTCGTCGGATCGGGCTGCGGCCCGTCCTCGCGCGCCATGCGCTCCATCAGCGCCGCCATCTCGGGCGCGAGGTCGCTGGACAGGACGCTCATTGAAGCTGCTCCGGGAAGACGTTCGGCCCGAAATCGACGATCGTCGCGATATGGTGGAAAAGTGCGGACGAGGCGGCTTCGAGATCGCGCGCCTCGATCGCGGCGACGATGGGCTCGTGTCGGCGCGCCGTCTGCGAGAGGTCGCGCGGCTCCAGACTGCGCGAGATCTTGAAGCGGTGATTGTGGATCAGGCAGCGGCGTAGGATCGGGTCCAGCGCGTCGAGCCGCGCGTCCGCGAAGATGCGGGCGTGGAAATCGCGGTCGATGGCGGCCAGTTGCAACTCGTCGCCCTGCCCCGCCGCTTCCACCATGCCCGCCAGCATCTCCTTCAGGTCGGAAACCAGCGTCCGGCTGGGATGGCGCAACACATGCACGATGCCGCGGCACTCGATCGACTGGCGGATGCGGAACAGTTCCACCGCCTCTTCCGGCGTGCAGGGCGAGACCTGCGTGCCCCTATAACCATTGCGCTGCACCAGCCCTTCGTCCTGGAGCTGAAGCAGGGCTTCGCGAACCGTGCCCTGGCTGCATCCAAAGCGCGTCGCGAGTTCCAGTTCGACCAGAAGGCGGCCGGGCGGCAGCTCGCCCAGCATGATCTCCCGCTTGAGCGCGGTGAAGGCGAGCGCGGATTTGCTTGTCGCGGGGCGACGGGCCGAACCGGACGGGCGCGCGTCCCTCTGTTCCACCTCTTCCACATCGACCTCCTTGCCTCAAACTATCAATATCATTATTGATAATGGAAGAAAGATCAAGCGGCCTGGGAGAGGCCGGGGAGGAAACGAATGTCCGCTATCGTGCTCGACGGGCTGCGCAAGGATTACGGCTCGGTCAACGTGATCCGCCGCGTCGATCTGTCGATCGCGAGCGGCGAGTTCGTGGTGCTGGTTGGCCCGTCCGGCTGCGGCAAGTCCACGCTTCTGCGCATGATCGCGGGGCTGGAGGAGATTTCGGGCGGGCAATTGTCCATCGGCGGGCGCGCGGTCGGCCATCTGCCCCCGGCCGAGCGCAATATCGCGATGGTGTTTCAGGATTACGCGCTCTACCCGCATATGAGCGTCGAGGAGAATATGGGCTTCGGCCTGAAGATGCGGGACGCGGACAAGGACGGGATCGACGCCAAGGTGAAGGGCGCGGCCGGCATCCTGAAGATCGAGCCCTTTCTGGACCGACGCCCGGCGCAGCTTTCGGGCGGCCAGCGGCAGCGCGTCGCCATGGGCCGCGCCATCGTGCGCGAGCCCGACGCCTTCCTGTTCGACGAGCCCCTGTCCAATCTCGACGCCGCGCTCCGCGTCGAGATGCGCCTCGAGATCGCGCGGCTTCACCGGCGCATGAAGGCGACGACCGTTTATGTGACGCACGACCAGACCGAGGCGATGACGCTCGCCGACCGGATCGTGGTGATGAATGGCGGCCATATGGAGCAGGTCGGGCCGCCGCTCGAACTCTACCATCGGCCGAAGACGCTCTTCGTCGCCCGCTTCATCGGCAGCCCGACCATGAACACGCTGGATTGCGGCGCGCCGATCGTGGGGCCGGGCGCGCTGCGCCTGCGTCTTCCCCAGCGCGAAATCCAGTTGCCGCTTGCCCTCGCCTCCCCCGCGCCGGAGCGGCTGACGCTCGGCATCCGCCCGGAAGACCTCCGCCTGTCCTCGCTCGAAGAGGCCTGGTTCACCGGCGAGTTGGCGATGGTGGAGCGTCTGGGCAGCCAGACCTTCGGCTATCTGGAAGCCGGCGGCGAGCGGCCGATCACGGTGGAGTTCCCGCGCGACAGCTCGGTTCAGGTGGGCGAACGCCTGTCGGTGGCGGGCGACCCGGCACGGGCTCACCTCTTCGACAGTGCGACGGGCCAAAGGGTCGAAGCGACAGCCATGGCCACCGTCTGACGAGCGCGCTGCGCTCGCCAGCGGAGCGCGAGTTGTCAGAGGCCAACTCGCAGGCCCCTGCATCGGCGGCAGCGCGGCCTTCAACCGATCTCAACGCCGCAAGCCGGCCGCAGGGGGGAACTGCGACCGGCTGACGAGAGCGGTTTTCAGGAGAGCGCGAGGCGGACGCGCCCTCTTTGTCAGCCGCCCTGGAGCGAGGCGGAACTTTACTTGGTTGTGGTGGCAACCGTCGAAGACGTGGTTTCCTTCGTGTCGGCCGTCGTCGCCTTGGCCTGATGCGCGACCGGCACGGCGTTCACATCCAGAACATCGAAACGGATGCGCTCTTCGGTTCCCTTCAGAAGGGCGTTCGCCTCATAGAACTTGCCGCCGTCGATCAGCTTGGCCGCCTCGCCGATGTCATGGGCTGTCTTGTCCAGCGGCAGCACCGCCATGGAGAAGCCGACATTCACATCGGCCAGCTTCAGCGTTTCCAGCGCGGCCTTGCGGTCGCCCTTCTGGACGCTTTCGTTGGCCTTCTTGATGGCCGCGGCCTTTTCGGGCGTCGCCACGAAATCCTCGCCCAAGACGAGCTGACCGTCGATCGGCAACCAGGCGACCTCCTGCGTCACGTCGTCGGTCGCGGTCTTGGCGGAGCCCTTGGTCTTTTCGGCGATCTGATTCAACTTGGCGTCGAGCTTGTTCTCGGCCTTCCAGAACACGGCATCGTCGGTCTTGGCCTTGTCGATGGCCTTCTCGGCCTTGGCGATCAGGGTCTTGGCGTCCTTCGGATCGGCATTGAAGATGGCCAGCCGCGCGTCATGCATATCCCGGAAGGCCTGGGCCCCATCGGCCGACAGCTTGCCGACATCCTTGTCCGCCGTCTTCTCCGCCGCGACAACGGCTGCGGGCTCGGCCTTGGCGGACTGGTCGGCCGCATAAGCGCCCCCAACGGCGGTGCTGGCGAGCAGAAGGGCGGCAACAACCTGATACGCTTTCATCGTGCTTCTCCTATGGAATGACTTGAACCCGTGGTTACTCCGTTGCGACCAGAAATTCCGTGGTCATCGAGTTCGAGGGAATAACATCGGCGTGAGCACGCAGTTTCATTACCATTCCATTAAAGTTAATTTGTAGAAGTGACATTCCGATCATCTGAATTCTGGAAAACTATACTGTCGCGCAGCAACAAAATGCTGCGTACCGACCCATTCCTCGCCTCGATCTGCCCGGGAACGCGGCTGGCGGGGCGACGCGGCCCTGTTCTCGCGCTGTGTTGGAACGGCGAGGGGTTGCCCCTATTGCTTTGCCTCGCTTATTAAAGCGGATGACTTCAAACTCCGCTCTTGCCGGCCGAACCGTCCGTTCGGCATTCGCTTTGACTGGCTTCGTTCTCTTGATCAGCCTCTCCCCGGCCTACGCGCTGAGCGCGCGGGAGCTGGCTGAGATGAAGCAGCTGACCCCCACCGACCGCATGATCCAGGTCTGCTTTCTGAAGCTCGAAGACCGCATCTCCCGCGAGACCGCCTATCGCAATGTCGACCGCGTCATGATGGACGCCTTCTCGCGCGGCGAGATCGACGGGCGTTCGCTGCGCGCCGACGGCGCAGCCTTCCGGGACAAAGGGCAGTGGTTCCGGCTTCGCTTCCGGTGCGCGGTGACGCCGGATCGCCTCCAGGTCGAAAACCTCCATTACGACGTCATCTCGAAGACACCGATCCCGCTGGGAGAGTGGGAGAAGCACAAGCTCTTCCCCTGAGCGCCGAGCTCGGAACCTCACGAACCCGTGACCATTAGCCAGGTATGATTTCGAACGGCGACATCCTCCTGCGGCTTCTCGCGGCCGCCGCGCTCGGCAGCCTGATCGGACTGGAGCGCGAGCGGCTGTTATGGTCGGCGGGCATCCGGACCCATATGCTGGTCTGCGTCGGCGCCTGCCTGATCATGATCGTCTCGGCCTATGGCTTCCAGAACGCCACCGCCATGGAGCATGTCACGCTCGATCCCTCGCGCATCGCCGCGCAGGTCGTCTCGGGCGTCGGCTTCCTCGGCGCGGGCGCGATCCTTCTGAAAGGGAATGTCGTTCGCGGCCTGACCACGGCCGCCAGTATCTGGGCGGTGGCGGCGCTAGGGCTCGCGGCGGGCGGCGGCCTTTATGTGGCGGCCTTCATGGCGACCGCCATCATCCTCATCATCCTTGCCGGCATCAAGCCGCTGGAGGACATGTACCGCACAAGGCTGCAAGCCTGCTTCGTGCATATCCAGGCCGATCGGGACGCCCTGTCGCTGCATGACATCAAGACGTGCCTGCGCGTGCGCAACGGCCAGATCAAGCGGATCACCCAGACGCTGGGGCCGGATGGCGAAGACGATCTCCTCCTGCATCTCGTGCGTGTCGCGCCGCAAGCCATTCGCGGCCGCACGTCCGTTCTCGCCACGCGCCCCGGCGTGCGCTCGGCGCAGGTCGAGCGCGGCAAAGACCGATCCGGCCTTCCGACATGGTCCAGCAAGGGCAAGCTGCGATAGGCCGTGGTCGTCCGGGTCGGCCCACGCGCTCGTCTACGCCGCGACGCCCGGCGCGGTCTCGGCCCGGTGGATCAGCCCCATGATCGCCTCGCTCATCCGCGAATAGTCGCCGTCATTCGGCACCTCGCCGCGCAGGCGATAGGCGTCCATCACCAGGATACGATCGGCCACCGCGATCATCTCGGGCATGTCGCTGGTGATGACGATCACGGCCGTGCCGGCATCGGCGAGTTCGCGCAGGAGATCGTGCAGATAGGCCTTGGTCTTGATGTCGATGCCGACCGAGGGCTCGTCGACGATCAGGATGCGAACGCCCGCCGCCAGCCATTTGGCGACGCTGATCTTCTGCTGGTTGCCGCCCGACAGATTGCCGACCGTCTGCGACAGGCTCGGCGTCTTCACCTCCAGCTTGGTGATGAAGGGCTCGACGGCCTCGCGCACGCGCCCATCCGTCAGGAAGCCGAAACGCCCCGCCAGCCGCCGCCAGATCGCGATACCCGCATTGTCCAGAACCGAATGGGCGAGAACGAGGCCGTTGCCCTTGCGGTCCTCGCTGACATAGCCAATGCCGTGTTGGTGGATCGCTTCCGAGACATGCGAGATTTGAACGGGCGCGCCGGCCACTTCCACCGTTCCGGCCGTAATGGCGGACTGGCCGATGATGCAATGGGCAAGTTCCGTGCGCCCCGCCCCGACCAGCCCGTAAAGCCCGACGATCTCGCCCGGCCGTACCTCCATGTCGATGTCGCGATGGCCGAGTGCGGTGGACACGCCCGAAAGGCGCAGGAGCGGAGCAGCCGTGCGGCGCTGGGTCGCTTCGGCGCGGCGCGGCGCTTCGCGCTCGGCGCGCCCGATCATCAGGCGCACGATGTCCTGCCGGCCCATGCCCTCCATGGAGCGGCTGGGGCAGGCATTCTCCCCGTCGCGCAGCACGGTCACGCGGTCGCAGATCTCCTGCACCTCCTCCAGCTTGTGACTGACGAAGACGAGGCTCGCCCCGCCGTCGCGCAGCTTCTTGAGGAACGAGAACAAGCGGTCGGTCTCGTTGGAGGTGAGCGAAGCCGTCGGCTCGTCCAGGAGCAGGACGCGCGAACGGGACGACAGGGCCTTGGCGATCTCCACCATCTGCATCTGCGCGACGCTGAGGCGCGAGACGGGCGTGCGCGGGTCGATGTCGAGGCCGAGCATCTCCAGCCAGCGCTCGGCTTGGGCGTTCAGGGCGGCATAGTCCACGGGCTTCACGAGAAAGCCCGCGATCTGTTCCAGATGGATGTTCTCGGCCACCGAGAAACGCCCGATCAGATTGCGCTCCTGATGCACGACGCCGATCCGGTTCGCGATCGCCTCGCGCGGATTGCCGAAGCTGACGGGTTGTCCGTCGAGCAGCAGCGCGCCGCCATCGGGCCGGTGAACGCCGGTGATGATCTTGATCAGTGTCGATTTGCCCGCGCCGTTTTCACCGAGCAGCGCGTGGATGGAATGGGTTTCCAGCGAGAGCGAGACGCCCTTCAGCGCCTTGACGCCGGGAAAGGACTTCTCGACGCCGCGCGCCTCGAACACCGCGCTCATCGTGCGCCCCCTTTCAGAGCCCGTGCAAGGCGCGCTTCGCGCAGGCGATTGAGCCCGACCGCCGCGAGGATCATCGCGCCGAGCACGATCTGCACCAGGAACGGGTCGAAGTTGAAGAGAACCAGAAGCTGCGTGATGACGGCGACGATGGCCGTGCCGAAGAGCGTCGCCGCGACGCTGACATGCCCGCCCGAGAGCACCGCGCCGCCGATCACGGGCGCGGCGAAGGAGAGGATCAGCCAGTCGTCGCCGATGGTCGGCTGGCCGATCTGAAGCCGCGCGACGAGAAGAACGCCGGCGAGCGCGGCCAGAAACCCCGAGGCCGCATGGGCGACCGTCACCGTCAGCCCGACCGAGACGCCCGACAGTTCGGCGGCGTGGCTGTTGCCGCCGACCGCCAGGATGAAGCGGCCGATCGGCAGGCGCGAGAGCGCATACCAGAGGCCGAGCGCGGCGAGGATGGTCGGCACCATGAGCCAGGGCACCGGGCCGATCAGCAGCGCCTGCCCGAAGCTCTTCACGCTGTCGGCCACGCCGTAGAAGGGCTCGGCGCGCGTGATGCCGAGATTGATGCCCTTGAAGATGGACAGGCTCGCCAGCGTGATGACGAAGGCGGAAATGCCGGTCCAGTTGATGAAGAGCCCGTTGAGCAGACCGCAGCCGAGGCCGAGCGCCAGCGCCGCCAGCGCGGCCAGCGGCGCGGGAACGCCGAACTGGTCCATCAGCCCGGCGAAGGTGATGGCGGCGAGCCCCCCGATCGCGCCGATCGACAGGTTCATCTGGCCGATCGCGATGATGATCATCTGCGAAAAGGCGATCAGCGCGTTCACCGCGACGGCGAGCAGCAGAACCTGAATGTTGAGCGGCGACAGGAAGGACGGGGCCAGCGCGCCGGCGATACCCATGGTCGCAACGAGCACGGCGGCGGGGCCGAACCAGTCGGCGCGCAGGAGGCGCGAGGCCGCGGTTTGCGGTGAGGCAGCAGACAGGCTCATGCGAGATTCCTCCGCGCGAGGAAGGAGCGGCGGGACTTGTCGATCAGCACGGCGAAGAGAAGCAGCAGCCCCAGGAAGGACTGAATCCAGAATTCGCCGAGCTGGAGGAGAAGCAGGCCGCTGGTGAGAAGCGTGACGAGCAGCGCGCCGAGCGCCGTGCCGGTGACAGAGACCTTACCACCGTTGAGCAGGGTGCCGCCGAGCACGGGGCCGAGAAAGGCTGGCAGGAGCCAGTCCTGCCCGAGCTGGCCGGCCATGGAGGGGATCGCCGCGCCGTTGCGCGCGACCAGCATCAGGGCGGCGACGGCCGCCAGCACGCCCGACAGGACATGGCAGAGAATGAAGACGCGCCCGACCCGCACGCCCGACAGCTCGGCGGCTTCCGGCCGCGCACCGGCCGCCAGCATCTCGCGCCCGAGCGCGGTGAAGCGATAGAGATAGACGAGCGCCAGCATGACCGCGAGCGTCACCAGAAGCAGCGGCGAGACCGAGCCCGCGATCTTGGCGCGGCCGAGGGCGAGGAAGTCCGGCGGCAATTGGCGGAAGGACTCGGCGCGGGTGAGATAGATCATCGCGCCGAAGAAGATGCTCATCGTCGCCAGCGTGATGATGAAGGAATGCAGGCCCGTGCGCACCACGGTCCAGCCATTGACGAAGCCGAGCGCCGCGCCGGTGCCGAGCCCGACCAGAACCGCCAGCGGCCAGGGCAGGCCGAGACGCTCCACCGCGAAGCCGAAGCTCATGGCCGCGCAGACGCCGATCGCGCCGACCGCGAGATTCAACCCGCCCGTCACGATCACGGCCATCATGGACAGGCCGATCACGATGCCGACCGCCGCCGTGCGCCCGAGGGTAAAAAGATTGAAGGGCGACAAGAAGCCGTTGGCGAAACTCGCGAACCCCAAGCCGAACAGGAGGATCAGGACGAGAAGGCCGAACTCGTTGGACAGAAGCAGGCCGGGGCCGGTTCGCGGTCTTCCGGGGCTCAAGGCCTTGGCGTCGTCGAGAGTCATCGCGTGGCTCCTGCGAAAAATTCGTTCGGTCGGCGGGCGGCCTCCGCGCCGATGGGAGGCGGGGCCGCGCCGGAAGGCGGGGGCGAAAGCGGCTGGGAGCTTTGGAGCGGGAGGGCGGCGGCGCGTTCACCAAACCTCCGCCGCCATCCGCGCCGAGGGCGTCACGCGCTTCGGCGACCTAAGCGCTCTGTCATCAACCCCGATCAGAAAGCGGGCGTAGGCGGAAACATTCGCCCCCCGCCCGCCGGAGCACTGACCTCAGGGACAGGTCAGATACGTGGTCGCGAAGTCCGCGAGCAGCGTCTTGGTCTTGTCGCGCATGGCATCGACATAGGTATCCACCTGATCGGCCGCGACGAAGATCGTGCCGGAATCGATGAACTTCGATGTCAGGGCGTTGCTCTTGAACGGCGCGTCGGCCTTGACCGTGCAGCCGTTGCGCAGCTTGTCGAGCGCGAAGGCGCCGATATAGCCCTGGCCATAGGGGTTCTGAAGCATGGTGCCCGACACGAACCCGTCCTTGATCGCCTTCAGCACCACCTCGTCATGGTCGATGCCGACCATCTTGATGCGCTTGTCGCCGATCTTGCGCAGCGCGTTGGAGGCGACCACGGCTGGCACCCAGGCGGTAGTCACGATGCCGTCCACCTCGCTCGCGTGCGCGGCGAGATAGGCGTTGATCTTCTCTTCGGCGGGCTCGGGCGCGTCGATATCGGCGATGACCTGAACCACGGTCGCGCCGCCCTCCTTGGCCGCCTTTTCCACCGCGTCGATGCGCAGCTGGGTGTTGGGATCGACCAGGAATCCGGTGAAATGCGCGATGCGCTTGCCCGGTCCCAGAACCTTCAGAAGTTCCTTGGTGCCGAGATAGGCCGAGTTGCCGGTGTCGGTGCCGAGGCAGAAGGCGGCTTCCGACGGGTCCTTCAGGCAGCCCGCGCCGGTGACGACGGGCGCGCCGTTGCCGACCAGTTCGGAAACCGTCGAGGCCGTGCCGACGCTGTCTCCGGGGAAGATCAGGAAGCCGTTATAGCCTTGGCTCAACATGCTTTCGAGCAGCTGGTTCTGTTGGCTCAGCTCCCATTTCTGGGGAACCTTGTAGTCCGCGCCGGCCAGACCGAAATCCTTCACCGCGTCCTTGGCCGCCTGATCCCAGGCCGAAAAATACGGATGAGGGCCGCCCGGCACCAGCCCGATGCGGCTATCGTCGGCCGCCAAAGCGGCCGAGCCGCAGCCCAGAAGGAAAGCCGCTCCCATGAGACAGCGATTGAAATGGCGCATGATCGATCTCCCTGACGTCTCTTGGTCGCTGCCCCGTTCCACTCCGGCCTCCCAGAGCCCACCGAACCGGCTTGCATCTCACTCTGCAATCCTAGTATCCTTGTATCCAAGCTGCAACGGGATTTTCACATGACGCGCTCGACAGCCGGCCAACAGGTCGCGGAACGGCCCTCGGGCGCGCCGCAGGATGGCGGCCTGGGCCAACTCGCGCTGGTGCTCGACCGGCGCGGCTCGGTGGCCGATCAGGTCCATGCCGCGCTGCGCAAGGCGATCCTCGACGTGTCGCTGACGCCGGGCGCGGCGATCAGCGAGAACTCGATCTGCCGCCAGTTCGACGTGTCGCGCACGCCGGTTCGCGCCGCGATCCAGCGCCTGTCCGAAGAAGGGCTGGTGGATGTCTTCCCCCAGCAGGGCAGCTTCGTGTCGCGCATCAAGATCGGCGGCATTCATGACAGCCATTTCGTGCGCCGCACGCTGGAGATCGCGCTGGTGCGCGAGGCCGCCAAGCGCTGGACGCCGGAGGCCGGGGCGCGCCTTGGCGCCATCCTGCGCGCGCAGGAAGAGACGATCGCGGCGGGCGACGTGGACGGGTTCCACCGCGAGGACGAACGCTTCCATCAGCTGATCGCCGTCGAGGCCGGGCGCGAGGGTGTCTGGCCGCATATTCTGGCGACCAAGGCGCAGCTCACCCGCTTCATCCGCTTTTCCGGCAATTCGGAGCGCCTGCCCGTCGTGGTGGAGGAGCATCGGCGCATCGGCGAAGCGCTCGGCGCGCGGGATGCCGACGCGGCGGAGGCGGCGCTCACCGCCCATCTCGACAAGATCTTCATCCTGTTCGAACACATGCCCGACGAGGAACGTCGGCATTTCGAACCTTGACCTCATCCAACCAGGAAGGGCGCGAGCCTATGGAACTCAACGGCAAGGTGGCGGTGGTCACGGGCGCGTGTGGCGGCATCGGGCGCTCGATCGTTCAGGCGCTGGCTACCTCGGGCGTGCGTCTGGCGCTGGTGGACCGCGAGGCCGCGAGCCTTGCCGCCTTGTGCGCCGAGCTTCCCGTCGAGGCCGAGGGCTTCGCCATGGACCTCGCCGACCCGCAAGCCGTTCAAGCGGGCGCATCGTCCATTCTCCAGCGCTTCGGCACGGTGGACATTCTCGTCAACAATGCCGGCATCCTCTCGCCCGACAAGCTGGACGCCGTGACACTCCAGCACTGGCACGCGCTGATGGCGGTCAATCTCGACGCGGCGCTGCTTCTGTCGCAGGCCTTCGTTCCGGGCATGAAGGCCAAGAGCTGGGGCCGGCTCGTGAATATCTCGTCCTATGCCTGGAAGTCGGGCGGGCTCACCGCCGGCACGGCCTATTCGGTGTCCAAGACGGCGCTGGTCGGGCTCACCTTCTCGCTGGCGCGCGAGCTGGCGGGCTCCGGCATCACGGCCAATGCCGTCGCGCCCGCCTATGTCGTCTCGCCCATGATCCTCGATCAGCTGACGCCCGAGGCGCTGGAGCGCCAGCGCAAGGCCATTCCGGTCGGCCGCCTGTGCCAGCCTGAGGAAGTGGCCCATGCCGTCTCCTTCCTCGTCTCGCCGCTCGCCGGCTTCATCACCGGCGAGGTGATCGACATGAATGGCGGCATGGAATTCGGCTGAGCGCCCTCGCCTGCCGCCCTTTCCCTTCATCCTGCCGAGATCGCCATGACCGACCGCCCCCGCCTGTCCGATGCCACGCTGCCGCTTCTGCCGCCCGGCATCGGGCGCGTCGCCTATGAGAGGGGCGCGGCGCGGGCGGGCATCGTGCATCTCGGCCTCGGCGCGTTCCATCGCGGGCATCAGGCCGTCTTCGCCGACGACGCCCTGGCGCGGGGCTACGTGGGATGGGGCGTGGTCGCCGCCTCGCTGCGCTCGCCCGAAACGCGCGACGCGCTGGCGCCCCAGGACGGGCTCTACACCTTCGCTCTCAGGGACGGGGCCAAGGTCGAGGCGCGCGTCATCGGCTCGCTCCTGCGCATCCTCGTCGCGCCCGAAGATCCAGAGGCGCTCGTCGCCGCGCTGGCCGATCCGAATGTGAAAATCGTCACGCTGACCGTGACCGAGAAGGGCTATGGCATCGACCGCGCGACCGGCGGGCTCGACCGGGCGGATGCAGGCATCGCGGCCGATCTTCGCCCCGGCGCCGTGCCCTCCACAGTGCTGGGCTTTCTCGCGGCCGGGCTCGACCGTCGTCGGCGGGCCGGCGCGCCGCCGCTCACCCTTGTTTCCTGCGACAACCTGCCGAAGAATGGCGAGATGCTGCACCGCGTTCTCCGCGAATTCGCCGCCGAGAAGGACGAAGCGCTCGGGCGCTATGTCGAGCGCGAGATCGCCTGCCCCTCGTCCATGGTGGACCGGATCGTGCCCGCGACGACAGAGGCCGACCGCGAGGCGATCGGCGCGCTAACAGGGTTGCACGACGCCTGGCCGGTTCTGGCCGAGCCTGCCTTCGACTGGATCATCGAGGATCGCTTCGCCGGCGAGCGCCCGCCTTTCGAGGCGAGCGGCGTGCGCTTCGTCGAGGATGTCGAGCCCTATGAACATATGAAGCTGCGGCTTCTGAACGGCGCGCACACCGCGATTGCCGCGATCGGGCGGCTGGCGGGCTTCGAGACCGTGCCGGAAACCGTCCGGCATCCGGCCGTCCAAGCGTATCTGGCGCGCTTCTGGGCCGAGGCCGAGCCGACGCTTTCGATCGACCCTGCCATCGCGCGCGCCTATCGCGAGGCGCTGCTGCCGCGCTTTTCCAACCCGGCCCTGCCGCATCGCACCGCGCAGATCGCGACCGACGCCTCGCTGAAAGTGCCCCAGCGCCTCGTCGCGCCGCTGCGCGAGCGGCTGGCGCGGGGCGAAAGCGTCGCGGCGCTAACTTGCGCGCTTGCCGCCTGGATCCGATCCTGCGGCGGCGTCAACGACGCGGGCACCTCCTATCCGATCAGCGATCCCGCGCTGATGGCTTGGACCAGCCGCCCGAAACAGCCACTCGCGCCCGCTGAGGAAGCCTCGGCCTTTCTCGGCTTCGAAGCCGTGTTCGGCCGTGATCTCATGCAGAACGACAGCTTCGCCGCCGCGCTTCGAGAGGCGGTGTCCGACATGGCGGAGACGGGCGTCCTCGCCACACTGGAACGCCGCTTCGGCTGAATGCAGCCGTGAGACGGTCATTGCCGTCAAACGACATCGCCCCCCAAAACGGGAGGGCGACGCGGCGGGTCAGCCCGATGCTTCGCCGGTCAGGCGTAGTAGTCGGGCGCGTGCTTGAAGGTCGGCCAGGCGTCCGGGTCGTGCCCCGTCACAACCGTCGCGCCCGTTCGCTCGGCGAGCGTGCGCAGCTTCTGGACCGAGCGCACCGTGTCCACGGTCGAGGCGAGGAAGCCCGGCAGCGCCTTTTCGTCCCAATGGTCGAGCGTATAGGCGGCGTCGATGGTGAGCAGCATGGGCTTCGACTGCGGCAGGCGGACGAGGAAGGACTGGTGTCCCGGCGCATGGCCCGGCGTGAAGACCGTGGTCAGCGTGCCGTCGCCATAGATGTCGTAATAATCGTCCGCCTCACCGTTCAGGAACTGCCATTTCAGGCCGGGCTTGTCGAAATCCTTGCGGATATAGCCGCCCGCAGCGAACCAGTCCGGCGTGAAGGCATATTCGTATTCCGAGCGCTGGACGATATGCGTGGCGTTGGGGAAGCGCCCGATCGCGCCGGTGTGGTCGAGATGGAGATGCGACTGCACGACATAGCGCACGTCGGCGGGGTCGAAGCCCAGCGCCTTGACCTGATCGACGCAGCCCTGGTCCTTGTCCAAGACCGGCCAATAGACATCGCAGATGCCACCCCAATGGCCGCGCGGATCGGTGGCCACCTCGATGGCGTTGCCGCCGTCGATGATCGTATGCCCCTTGGGATGGGTGATCAGGAAGAAGGGAACGGGGATCTCGTAATCCGCGCCATTGCCCTGGTTCATCTTGATGTTGTGGACCTTGCACTTCAGCGTTCCCGACTGAAGCATGTAGAGCCGGATGTCCGTCATTCATTTCCTCCCTGGAGACCGTGTATGGGTGTTGGAGAAAGGCGTCAAAACGCCTCGGTGTAGAGCGCGAGCGCGTCGGCTTGCGTGACCTCGACTGGATTGTTCACGAGAAGCCGCGTCTGCTTCATGGCGTCGGACGCCAGAAGAGGTAGGCTGTCTTGCGTGACGCCGACATCGCGCAGGCGGCGCGGCGCGCCGCTCTCGTCCATCAACGTCTGCATGGCGGCAACGAAAGCGTCGGAGCGCGCGGAGGCATCGCCCGCGCCCGGCACGCCGAGAACATCGGCCAGCTCGGCATAAAGTGGCGCTGCGGCTGCCGCGTTTAAGCGCAGCACCGGCCCCAGCATCAGCGCGTTCGAAAGCCCGTGCGGGATGTGGTAATGGCCGCCCAGCGGATAGGCGAGCGCATGGACCGCCGCGACCGGCGAGTTGGCGAAGGCCTGCCCCGCCAGCATCGCGCCGAGCAGCATGGCCTCGCGGGCCGCGCGGTTGGAGCCGTCGCGGCAGGCCGCCACGAGATTGGCGCCGAGCAAGCGCAGCGCCTCCCGCGCGAGCGCGTCGGAGAGCGGGTTCTTCTTGTGCCGGCTCGTATAGGCCTCGATCGCATGGACCATGGCGTCGATGCCGGTGGCGGCCGTGTGGATCGCTGGCAGGCCGACCGTCAGCTCGCCGTCGAGCAGCACGTAATCGGCATAGAGCTGGGGCGAGACGACGCCCATCTTGGTTGTCTCGCCGGTGGTGAGGATGGAGATGTTGGTCACCTCCGATCCCGTGCCCGCCGTGGTCGGCACCAAGACGAGGGGCAGGCGCGAGCCCTTCACGTTGCCGATACCGTAAAGCTCCGAGAGAGGCTGCTCGGACACCGCGAGAACGGCCACGAGCTTGGCCACGTCCAACGAGGAGCCGCCGCCGAGCCCCACCACGATGTCGCAAGCCGCCGCCTTGGCCTTTGCCACGGCGTCCAGCAGAACGGCTTCCGGGGGATCGGCCACCACGGCGTCGAAGATCGTGACGGTGAAGCCGGCGGCTTGGAGATCGGCCGCGATCGGAGCGATCAGCCCGGCCTTCACCAGCCCCGCATCGGTGACGAGAAACGCGCGCCGCGCCGCGAAGCGGTCGCCCAGGCGCTGGCCGAGATGCTGCGCGCCCGACCATTCGACTTGGATAGCCGGCACGGTGCGAAATTCGAAACTGTTGATGGTCATCAAGGCCTCCCGACCGATGGGTTCAGCGCGGCCACGACCGTCCGCCCGGCCGGCGGCAGCGCTTCGAAACGGATGTTGGTTCGGCGCGTCTCAGCGCAGCGCCGAGCACCAGTATTTCACCTCGAGATATTCCTCGATGCCGTGATGCGAGCCTTCCCGCCCGAGGCCGGACTGCTTGACACCGCCGAAGGGCGCAACCTCGTTGGAGATCAGTCCCGTATTATGGCCGACCATGCCGTATTCCAGCGCCTCCACCACGCGCCACGCGCGCTTGGCATTCTCGGTGTAGAAATAGGAGGCGAGGCCGAACTCGGTGTCGTTGGCGAGCGCGATCACCTCCTCCTCGGTTTCGAAGCGGAAGAGCGGCGCGACCGGGCCGAAGGTTTCCTCGCGCGCCACGCGCATGTCCGATGTCGCGCCCACTAGCACGGTCGGCTCGAAGAAGAGCCCGCCGAGCGGATGACGCTTGCCGCCGGTGACGACACGCGCCCCCTTGGCCAGCGCGTCTTGGAGATGACTCTCGACCTTTTCCAACGCCGCTTCGTCGATCAACGGGCCGATCAGGACGCCCGGCTCCGTGCCGCGCCCGACGGGAAGCGCGGCGACCCGAGCGGCGAGCTTTTCGGCAAAGGCGTCGAACACGCCGGCCTGCACATAGAGCCGGTTGGCGCAGACGCAGGTCTGGCCGGCATTGCGGTATTTGGAGGCGATCGCGCCTTCCACGGCGGCGTCCAGATCGGCATCGTCGAAGACGATGAAAGGCGCGTTGCCACCCAGCTCGAGCGACAGGCGCTTGATGGTTGGCGCGCACTCGGCCATCAGGATGCGCCCGACCTCGGTCGAGCCAGTAAAGGAGAGCTTGCGCACCGTGTCGCTGCCCGTCAGCACGCCGCCGACCGTGCGCGACTCGCCCGTGAGGATCTGCAGAACGCCGGCCGGGATGCCGGCCTTCTCGGCCAGAACGCCGAGCGCCAGCGCGGTCAGCGGCGTCTGCTCGGCGGGCTTCACGATCATGACGCAGCCCGCCGCGAGCGCGGGGGCGGCCTTGCGGGTGATCATGGCGGCGGGGAAGTTCCAAGGCGTGATGGCCGCGCAAACGCCGACCGGCTGCTTCAAGACCATCAGCCGCTTGTCGGCCTGCGGCGCGGGAATGACCTCGCCATAGACACGCTTGGCCTCTTCAGCGAACCATTCGATGAAGGACGCGGCGTAGAGCACCTCTCCCCTGGCCTCCGCCAGCGGCTTGCCCTGTTCGGCCGTCATCAGCGCGGCGAGATCGTCGGCGTTCGCCACGATCAGTTCGAACCAACGGCGCAGGATCTTGGCGCGCTCCTGCGCGGCGAGCCCGGCCCAGGGCTTGAAAGCCCTGCCCGCCGCCTCGACCGCCTGGCTGACCTCCGCCGCGCTCAGCGAGGGAACGCGCGCAATCAGGGACCCGTCGGCGGGATCGTGCACCTCGATCGTGGCACCGCTCGAAGCCCTCGACCAAGCGCCATCGATGAGGCAAGCGTCTCGCAAGAGATGCGGAGATCGAAGCTGAACCAAGGGAACCTCCGGCTGACTCGACACTCAAGTTCGACTAATGGAACAAAGCTCCACTCTGTGAACCGATACTGTTTGCCATGAAAGGAATTGTCAAGCCGGGGCCGCGCGCTTTGTCGCAGGTCGGCAACCCGGCAATCGCTGGCGCTTCGACGCCCAGCCAAGGTGCAGGGCCTCCCCGGAAAGCGCGTCGAAGCCGCTCGTGGCGACCGATATTGCGTGGGAACTAGGCTTCATCAAAAGCTCGGCCTATAGGCCGACTGCGACCATGACTTGAGTTCGATCTGGCGACGCGGCTGCGGACGGGCGGTCTCGTCCCGGCCCTTGGCAGATGCGCTGGGCGAGCGGTTTCCTCGGCCGGACCGAGATCAGCGGGGGGTCCAAAGCCAACTCGCGGGCGAGACCGATCTCCTCAGGCAGCGCGGCTATGCGATGACGATGGCCGCGGCGCGAGGGCATGATCTGCTTGGGCGCGTCGATCCGGGACCATTCAGGCCGCGCCATCGCCGGCATCGCCGTCAGTCTCATCCCCGGCGAGGCGAATGCTCCGCTCCGGCAAAAGCTCGGAGCCGACCTTCGCACGGTCGCGCAGATCCTCACCCGCCGCCTTGGGACCTCAAGGCGCGGTTCGCGGACGTGATGGCCTAGCCGGCGGCCGACCGCTTCGGCGTGACGACGCGACACCTCCCGCGCCTGAATGCCGGGACGGATATACCGATGTATAGTGCGATTGACCCAATGCCCGCTCGGCCGAGGCCTGGCGCGGTGCTAGGAGTTCGCCAGTTGCAACGCGCCTGTCGGGCGGTTGTGCCGAGGAAGGAAGCCGCCCGTACGGTGGCCGCCACGCCTCGGCAGACCGGGCTCGCGCGGTGCGGGCTCTTCATGCGCGAACGCCCTCGCCGCCCCGGCCTGAGCGCTCGCGACCAATCGGCCGCTCGAACCGCCCATTCCTGACGTGACACGCCCCCAGCCGCTGGCTGGCGGGGTCGCCGGCGTTTGGGCGCGAGGGGTCCAAAGGAGGTGGGATCATGGCTTTCTTTCTCGCGCCCTCCCGCGCCGGCGGGGCGACGGGCATCGTGTCGTCGCTGGGCAAGGCCAGCATCTGGGCGGATGCGGTCGCGCTCGTGCTGCTGGCCGGTGTGGCGGTGATGGTGGTGCATGGCGCGGAGGAAGCGCGCCAGCCGCTCGACCTGTTGCAGCAGGTGCCGATCACGCTCGATCCCGCCCGCCTGCCCGATTATGCGCTGCGCACGACGCTGCGCATGTTCGCAGCCCTCGCCGCCTCGCTCCTCTTCACCTTCACGGTCGCGACGCTGGCCGCCAAGAGCCGCAAGGCGGAACTGATCATCGTTCCAGCCCTCGACATTCTCCAATCGGTGCCGGTGCTGGGCTTTCTCACCTTCACGGTGACCTTCTTCATGGGCCTGTTTCCCGGTCAGCAGCTGGGCGCGGAATGCGCCTCGATCTTCGCGATCTTCACGGGCCAAGCCTGGAACATGGCATTCAGCTTCTACCAATCGCTGCGCACCGTGCCGGCCGATCTCGACGAGGTGTCGCGCCAGTTCGGCTTCTCGGCCTGGCGGCGCTTCATCCGGCTGGACCTGCCTTTCGCCATGCCCGGTCTCGTCTGGAACATGATGATGTCCATGTCGGGCGGCTGGTTCTTCGTGGTGGCGTCCGAGGCCATCACGGTCGGCGACAAGACCGCGACGCTGCCGGGCATCGGCTCCTGGCTGGCGGTCGCGATCGAGCGCAAGGATTTCGGCGCGGTGGCGCTGGCCGTGGGCGCGATGGCGGTGGTGATCCTTCTCTACGACCAGCTCCTGTTCCGGCCGATCGTCGCCTGGGCCGACAAGTTCCGCTTCGAGCAGACGGCCTCGCAAACCCGGCCCAAAAGCTGGGCCTATGATCTCGTGCGCCGCACGCGTCTCGTGAAGAAGCTCGCCTTTGTTCTCGCCGCGCCCTTCCGCTTGGTCGAAACTCTCCGCCTGCCGTCCCTGCCCCACCCCCGCCTTCCCGCGATCGGGCGCACCACGGCCGGGGCGATCGACCGGGCCTGGGTTGGGCTGGTGCTTCTGGGCTGCGCCTGGGGGCTCTGGCAACTCGCGTCCTTCATCACCGACAGTCTGACGATGGGCGATATCCGCGAAGCCTTTCTCTTGGGCCTTGCCACGCTCGCCCGTGTCGCGGTGCTCACGGTTATCGCCAGCGTCATCTGGGTGCCGGTCGGCGTCTGGGTCGGCCTGCGCCCGCAATGGGCCGAGCGGGTGCAGCCGGCGGCGCAGTTTCTCGCGGCCTTCCCCGCCAATGTCCTGTTTCCCTTCGCCGTGGTCGCCATCTCGACGCTCCATCTCGACCCCAACATCTGGCTGTCGGTCCTGATGGTGCTGGGCACGCAATGGTACATTCTCTTCAACGTCATCGCCGGGGCGACCGCGATCCCGACCGACCTGAAGGAAGCCAGCGGCATTTTCGGCATCCGGGGTTGGCAATGGTGGCGCCAGCTCGCGCTGCCGGCGATCTTTCCCTATTTCGTCACCGGCGCGCTGACGGCGTCCGGCGGCTCCTGGAACGCCAGCATCGTGGCCGAGACGGTCTCCTGGGGCAACACCAAGCTCGAGGCGGCGGGCCTCGGCTCCTATATCGCCAATGCCACGGCGGCCGGGGACTATCCGCGCGTCGCGCTCGGTATCGCCATGATGAGCCTCTTCGTCATCCTCTTCAACCGCACCGTCTGGCGGCCGACGTACCGCTATGCCGAGCGGCACCTTCGCCTCAACTGATCTCCAAGCGGGAGTGCGCGCCATGAACGCGATCCAGACCCAGCCCCTCGTCGAAGTGCGCGGCGTGCGCCATGCCTATGGCAAGGCGAACGGAGCCGAAACCCTCGTCCTCGACGACGTGAACCTCACTCTTTACGACAACGAGATTGTCGGCCTGCTCGGCCGCTCGGGCTCGGGCAAGTCCACGCTCCTGCGCTCCATCGCCGGGCTGATCCAGCCGAATGTGGGCACCGTCACCTTTCCCAAGGCCAACGGCCCGACCAGCGTCGGCATGGTGTTCCAGAGCTTCGCGCTCTTTCCCTGGCTCACGGTTCTTGAAAATGTCGAGGCGGGGCTGGAGGCCAAGCGCGTGCCGCGCGAGGAGCGGCGCAAGCGCGCGCTCGCCGCCATCGACCTGATCGGCCTCGACGGGTTCGAAAGCGCCTATCCCAAGGAGCTGTCGGGCGGAATGCGCCAGCGCGTCGGCCTTGCCCGCGCCCTCGTGGTCGATCCGGCCATTCTCCTGATGGACGAGCCCTTTTCGGCGCTCGACGTGCTGACCGCCGAAACGCTGCGCACCGATCTTCTCGACCTCTGGTGCGAGGGGCGGATGCCGATCCAGTCGATCCTGATCGTCACGCACAATATCGAGGAAGCGGTGCTGATGTGCGACCGTATCTGCGTCTTCTCCTCCAATCCCGGCCGCGTCATCGCCGAGATCAAGGTGGACCTGCCGCAGCCGCGCAACCGGCAGGACCCGAGCTTCCGCGCCATGGTCGAGGACATCTATGTGCGCATGACGACGCGCCACGAGGCCGACCATCACAAGGAAGGGCTCTTCCCCGGCACAGGCATCGGCATGGCGCTGCCGCGCGTCTCCACCAACTCGCTCGCCGGCTTGATGGAGGCCATCGCCGCCCCGCCCTATCACGGAGAGGCCGATCTGCCCCGGCTCGCGGCCGAGCTGCAATACGAGGCGGACGAGCTGTTCCCGATCGCGGAAGTGCTCCAGCTGCTGCGCTTTGCCGAACTCGGCAATGGCGACATCAGGCTGCTGATCGCCGGGCGGCGCTATGTCGACGCGGAAGTGGACCAGCGCAAGCAGATCTTCGCCCAGCATCTCCTGAGCTACGTGCCGCTGGCGGCCCATGTGCGCCGGGTGCTGGACGATCGGCCGACCCATCACGCCCCGGCGCGCCGCTTCCGCGACGAGCTGGAGGACTCGATGACGGAAGAGGACGCCGCGCAGACGCTGAAGTCGATCATCCAATGGGGCCGCTATGCCGAGACCTTCGCCTATGACGAAGGCGCGGACCTCTTCAGCCTGGATAATCCCAGCTGAAGGGAAGCTTCAACGGGCCTGACACGCGCCTGTGATGAAGCTCTGCCATGGGCTTCATCCCGCCTTGCCCCTTCTTTGGGACCGACACCCATGTTCGACCATCTGCCGGAAACGGCGCTCAATCTCTTCGCGGCTCTGGTGCTCGGCTGCGCGATCGGCTTCGAGCGGCAATGGCACCAGCGGATGGCGGGCCTGCGCACCAACACGCTGGTGGCCATCGGCGCCGCGATCTTCGTCACCTTCGCCGCGCTCTTTCCCGGCGAATCCAGCCCGACGCGCATGGCCGCGCAGGTCGTCTCAGGGATAGGCTTTCTGGGCGCGGGCATCATCTTCAAGGAAGGGCTGAACGTGCGCGGCCTCAACACGGCCGCCACGCTCTGGTGCTCGGCGGGCGTCGGCACGCTGTGCGGCGCGGGCTTCTATCCCCATGCCGCCGTCTGCACGCTCTTCGTCATTTGCGTGAACCTGCTCCTGCGCCCGCTGGTGCGCGCCATCGAGCTGCGCCTGCCGCTCGCGCCCGACTTGAAGAGCCTCTACACGATCTCGATCGTCTGCCATGGCGAGCGGGAGGCCGATGTGCGCGGCCTGCTGCTGCGCGATGTGGGGACCCATCTCCACATTCAGGAAATCGAAAGCACCGATATCGAAGACTCCAACCGGGTGGAGGTCAACGCGATCATGCGTGCCGACCAGCGACAGGATCGCCTGGTGGAGCAGATGATCGGGCGGCTGAGCCTGGAGCCGCTCGTCACCTCCGCGCGCTGGCGGTTCGAGCGCGTCTGAAGTTTCGAAAGCTGGCATGAGGGCGAGCGGGATGCAGACGGGCGCGGAAGAGACGAGACGTGAGGCGGCCAGACGGCCGCGCTGGCGTCTGGCCGCGCTGGCTGTTCTCACGGCCCTCATCTTCATCGCCGACACGGCCACGCATTTCGAGATCGCCGTCGCGGTGTTCTACACGGCCGTAATCCTTCTGGCTGTCGATGCGCTGTCGGTACGGGGCGTCGTGGCGCTCGCGTGGTTCTGCGCCTTTCTGACGGTGCTCAGCCTGTTTCTGACGCGCGCCGGCGCCTTCGATTCTGGCCTCGCCAACTGCGTGATCAGCGTTCTCGCCATCGCCGTCACCACCTATCTCTCGCTCAAGCTGGTCGCCGCCAAGGCCGCCGTCTTCGCCGCGCAGGCCAAGCTCGGTCAGATGGCGCGCCTGACCCAGCTCGGCGAACTCACCGCCTCCATCGCGCACGAGGTCAACCAGCCGCTTGCCGCCATCACCACCAGCGCGCAGGCCGCGCACCGCTGGCTGGACCGCGAGCCGCCCGAGCCCGAGCGAGCGCGCGCCGCGCTCCATCGCGTCATCGACGCGGCCAACCGGGCAAGCGACGTCATCCTGCGCGTGCGCGGCCTCGCCAAGGGCGAAAAGCCGCGCAAGACGCGCCTCGACCTCAACGCCATGCTTCTGACGGCGCTGGATCTGGCGCAGGCGGAGATCGAACGCAACGGCATTGCGGTGACGCTCGATCTCGCCGATGCGCTGCCGCCCATCCTCGCCGACGAGGTGCAGATGCAGCAGGTCGCGGCCAATCTGCTTCTCAACGCCATAGAGGCGATGAGCGCGGTGCCCCCCGCACGGCGCGAACTCGCCATCGCCTCCTTCCGCGAGGATTCGGGGCATCTGGGCTTCTCCATCACGGACACGGGCGTCGGCCTCGGGGCCAACGCGTTAGAGCATCTGTTCGATTCCTTCTGGACCTCAAAGGAAGGGGGCATGGGCATCGGCCTGACCATCAGCCGCTCCATCGTGGAAGCGCATGGCGGGCGCATCTGGGTGACCTCCGAGCCGCGACCGGGCGCCGTGTTCCGCTGCACCTTGCCTCTGCCCGAAAAGGACCACGCATGACCCCGCCCACGCAGGCGCCCCTCGTCTTCATCGTGGACGACGATCCGAGCGTGCGCGAGGCGGTGGCCGACCTCTTAGCCTCGGTCGATCTCGAAGCGCGCTCTTTCGGCTCGGTGGCGCAGTTCCTCGCCGCCGAGCAGCCGAGCGCGCCGAGCTGTCTCGTCTTGGATATCCGAATGCCCGGCCAGAGCGGCCTCGAATTCCAGAAGGATATGGGCGCGAAGGGCCTGCGGATGCCCGTCATCTTCATCACCGGCCATGGCGACATCGAAATGTCGGTGCGCGCGATGAAGAACGGGGCGATCGAATTCCTGACCAAGCCGTTCCGCGACCAAGACCTGATCGACGCGATCCAGGAGGGGCTGAAGCGGGATCGGGCGCGGCTCGAAGCCGACGGCGCGCTCGCGGATCTCCACCGCAACTGGCAGTCGCTGTCGCCGGGCGAGCGTCAGGTCATGGTGATGGTCGGGCGCGGTCTTCTCAACAAGCAGATCGCCGGCGAGCTGGGCCTCAGCGAGATCACCGTCAAGGTTCGGCGCGGACATGCCATGCGCAAGATGCAGGCGAAATCCCTGGCCGATCTTATTCGAATGCTCGATCGCCTCGGCAGCGCCGCGACGGACGCGTAGACGGTTGGGGGCTGACGTCCTGTTCCGAGCCCTCGCAATGGAGGGCCGGAAACGACTTTCATTCGGTGCTGCCGCTAGGGCGTGGGAGCGGCCGTGAGGCGAGCGCGGTTCACGGCCCGAACACCCGGTTGGCGAGCAGGCATGACACCGGCTGCCATCCTCCGTGCGCCGCACCGCCGCCCGAAGGCGATCAGCTACAGCCCCTCGCCTCAGCCGTCGTTCGCGAAGCGGCCCTGTGCCTGATCGAGGGCGGCGAGGCCGCGCACGCCTTCGCGGTTGCCGGTGCGCGCGACCGCCGAGAAGACCTGCCGCGCGTCGGCCCAGCGGCGCAGTTCCAGATAGGCGTAGCCGCGCAGAACCATGAGGTCGAGCCGCTCGGGCGCGATGCGGGCGCGCTCGTCCAGTGCCTGCAGGGTCTCCACCGGGCGCTTGGCCTCGAAGGCGCTGGTGGCGCGGGCCGAGAGGATGGCGGTGTCCAGCTCGATGCGGCGCGCGGCGGGCTGGGGCGCGCGTGTGGCGGCAATGGCAGCGCGGTCTCCGACGCCGAGGCGCAGATAGGCCAGACTCTCGCCATAGGACGCGTCCTGGCGCGTGCGTCCCTCGCCCCGCCGCGCCGCGCTTTCGAACGCGCCGGCCGCCTCCAACGGGCGGTTGAGGTCGAGAAGGCACCAGCCGCGCGCCATGGCAGCGTCGGGCGAAAGCGTCGACGGATCGATCTCAGCGCCGCCGCATCCCCTTGCGGGCGCGGACCTCGACGCCACGCGCCGGGCGGGCGCGGCGCTGGCGGCGGGCTCGGATCGAGCGGATGGCGCGACGTGGGCGCGGCGTGTCGCAGGCGGCGTCTGGCCTTGCGCCATGGCGCTGCTGCCCGGCTGCGGCGAGGTGTGGGACATCCCCTGCGAGCCGGCACCGGCTCCCATCACTGCCGCGGACGGCATGCCCGCATAGGCGGAGACAATCGAACCGGCTCCCGCTTCGCCGGCCATCGCAGCCGCAGTTCCCGCACGCATCGAAGCTCCCGGCTGTGAGCCCGCATCGGCAGTGGCGGGCAATTCTGCGCCCGCCATCTGCGGGGCACCGCTCATGGCGGAACTCGGCTGCGCGGCCGCGAAACCGGCGGCGGGCGCATTCGCCCCGGCTGGACCGACCATCGCTCCGCCCGGCTGCGCGGAGGTGCCGGATGGCGCCCCGGCAAAAGGCGAACCCGCGCCCGCCATCCCGGCCATGGCCTGCGCCGATGCGCTCGGCTGCGCGGCGGCATAGGCCGTGGGCGGAACGGTGCCGCCGTCGCGCGCGGCCTGGGCGGCCGCGACCTCCGCCTGATCGGGGCGGCCGATCGCGGCGATGCGCGGCGAGCGGGGGCCGAAGGCGCGCTGGAGGGCGGCGAGGCCCGGCTGATCGCCGAGGCGCTGGCGCACCAGCGCCAGACCATAGGCGGACGGCTCGTCGCCGCGCCGGAAGTCGAGCGCGGCGGCGAACCATTGGCCGGCGGTCACAAACTGGTTCAGCCCATAGGCATACCAGCCGAGCTGCTGGGCGCTCGCGCCATCGCGCGCCTGCCCGACGGCGGCCGTGATGCGTGCGAGCACATCGGGCTGAATGATTTGGCCCCCGCTCGCCGCCAGCAGATTGGCGGCCGCCGCGAGATAGACCGCCCGCGCCCCATCCGACGCCGTGCGCCACCGCGCCATGGCGTTTTCGGCCTCCGCGAAGCGGCCGAGCGGAATGAGGGACAGGGCATAGCCTTGCGAGATCGTGGCGCTGTCGTCCCTGGCGCGGGCGCGCTCGAAATTCGGCAGGGCACCGGCCGCATCGCCCCGGCGCAGCGCGTACCAGCCCAGAAGCTCGGCATCGGACGCCCGGCCTTCGGGCGCATCGACCAACTTGCGGATCAACGCGAGATCGGCGTCGGAGACCTGCGCCGAGGCGTCGTCCGCCGCCTTGGAGAGGCTCGCGCGGGCGAGATCGGCGCGCAGCGCGGCGAACTCGCCGACCCCGTCCGGCCCGCTGCGCTCGGCCGCCAAGAGCGGGTCGAGATCGGCGCGGGCCAGCCGCTGGCTCGCCATCTGGATCGTGGCGAGCCGCTCGCCGACATTGTCGCAATGGGTGAGGACGTAGAGATAGGCGTCCTTCGCGCGCTCGGGGCGCTTGGTTTCGGCAAAGGCGCGCGCCACGCGCCAGAGGCTGTCCACCTCCGAGCAGGTCAGGAGGCTCGGGGTCGAGGCCGCGATGCGGATGACGCTTTCATATTGCTGGAGATTCGAGGCGTTGACGAGTTGCAGGCGCGCTTCCGCCACCGCGACCCGCTCCAGAAGATCGGCGGGCGGCTGCCAGCCGGGCTGGCTCTCAGTCCGCGCCGCGATGGCCTCGCGCACCTCGCCCAGGCGTCCCTGCGCATAGAGTTGCCAGATGCGGTCCAGCTCGGGGTCGCCGGCCGGGGCGGCGGCCGGCAGATCGAACGGATTCTCGGGCGGCTGCCAGTTGGGATACAGGCTTTTGAGCCGCGCGATTTCCGCTTCCAGACGCCTCGTATCGCCCTGCTGGGCGAAGTAGCGCAGCGCCGTCAGATCGACCTGCGGCGGCGCGGCGGCTGGCTCGTTGGAGGCCGGTTGAGACGGTGCGACCTGCGTTGGCGGCAGCGTCGGAGCCTGCGCCGGTGCCGGGTTCGATGTCTGCGCCTGCGCGACGAGCGCGCCGCTCGGCTCGGCTGCCATGGCCACGCTCGGCGCGGCCGGCGGCGACAGGTCGTAACCCTCGCGCCAGGCATGCATGGCGACGGACAGGCCGGCAATCGCGGAGAACGCGGCGAGGGTCTTCAGCGCAGACATTCGGGATGCCTCTCGTTGAGCGCGTCGAGGGCGAGAAGGTGCAGGGTCGAAGGATAGTAGAGCGTCGGCGCGAAGCCGCGCAGGTCCTCCGGCACGGGCGTTCCCTCGAGCACGCAGGCGACTGCGGCCGGAATGATGCGATAGCCGGGGTCGCTGAGCGTTTCCTTGGTCGCGCCACTGGCGAGATCCACGATCCGCAGGTTGCCGTTCGCGTCTGTCATTCCGGCCGTGAGCTTGCGCAGGAGATCGGTATCTCCTTCCCTTGCGCGCAGGAGATAGAGCGGCAGGCGCAGCGCGTTGTAGCCGAACTCGGCCGGGAAGCCGGCGGCGGGCTTGGGCCGCTGGGCGAGCGAGAGCCATTCGGGCGGCAGGGCGGCGTCGGTGAGGACGCTGGCGAGAAGGTGCCGCCCGCCCCCCTCGGCCCCGCTCCAGTCATGGCCGGGTGCGAGCGCGGCGAGTTCGCCGAAGGCCTCGAACACCCAATAGGACAGGTTCACAACCGGCCCGTCCGCGCGCTCGCCCCGATCGAACCCGGAGACGCCCGGCCGCAGCAGCGTCTGCCCATCATGGGCGAAGAGAAGGCGCGCGCCGATGAATCCCGCCAGCGTCGCGGCGGCCTCTGTCAGGTCGGACCTCTGCCATTTGGCCCCGCCCCGCGCGAGGCCGAGCGCGATCAGGATGTCGCCGTCGCTGGCATCGTTGAGATCGGTGACGGGCGGCTCGGAGCCCGGCGTCCAGCGCCAGGCGGCCAGCCCGTCGTCGCGCACCAGAAGCTGCGTGCGCGTGAAGCTCCAGATGCGGTCGAAATTGGCCTGGTCATCGGCCATCACGGCCAGAAGCAGGCCGTAGCCCTGCCCCTCGCTATGGCTGATGCCGTGATTGCCGGTGTCGACGATGCGCCCCGACGCGTCGAGGAAGCTGGCGCGGTAGCTCTCCCACGCGCCGGGTGGAAGCGAGGACGCAGCCATGGCGGGTGTCCCCCAAGCCAGAAGAAGCGCGAACAAGAGAGGCGTCAGCGATCTCATTCGCGGTGCCCCAAGGTTTGCACGAAGGCGGTGGTGGCGATGCCGAGGAGAAGCGCCACCACCACGATCAGCGAAGCATAGGCGAGGACGTTTTCCGACAGCCAGTTGGCGAGGATCAGGCGCATATTGGAAAAGGAAAAGGGCTGCGTCGGCACGAAGGACGCCGCGCCGACGGGCTGGCTGGCGGTTGTGCTCTCTTTTGGGTCGAAGGCCGACACGCGCCCCACGAGCTGCACCCAGTTCGCCTCGCGCGCGACCAGCGCGATATTCTCTCTCAAGGCCGCCGTGCTCGGCGCGGTGAGAACGGTCCAGACGCCGGCCGGCCCCTCGCCTTGCCCGACCACCAATCCGTCATCCGCGCCGGGGGCGAAGGGCTGCTGGCTGGCGGGCACCAGCCGAAGCCCGCCAGCCTCGATGTCAAAGGTCTCGCGCAGCCAGCCTTCCAGATCCGACAGCGTCGCGCGCCAGCCAGACGCCGTGCCGAACTGCTTCTGCCAGCCCTCCAGCGTCAGCGCGGGGGCGGCGGCCGGCCCGGGCGCCTGCCCGCCCCATTCGGCCGCGCGGGCGGGATCGATATGGGCACGCGTCAGCGCCTCGGGCGGCAGTTGGCGCGTCGGCCCGATGAAGAGCGCGTGCGAGCCGAGGGCGCCGGTCGGCGCGGGCGCGAGCCGCAGCGGAATGGCATGGCCGGCCGAAAATGCGATGCGGCCCAGAAAGGTCGCGGCGGCGCTGAGGCCCTCCGCCCGATCGTCCGGCAGCACGACATCCACGGGATCGCGCGTGACATTGTAGGGAAAGCCGACGCCCTGAAAGGCCGAGAGATCGGGCACCCGCGCGATGCGGGCGAAATCGGGCACTTCGAGCCGCGAGGTATCGAACAGAGCGAAGCGCGGCGCGCCGCCGGTGGAGGTGCCCGGCCGGCAGCTCCGGTCGGCCTCGGTCAGAAGATTGGCCTCCAGCGCGATCGTGTTCACGCCGGGCCTGAGATGGCGCATGGTCATGCGCAAGGGAAAGCCGTCCAGCACGCCGCTGCCCCCGCCGCCGATCGGCAGGGTCGTCGCGATATTGCCGTTCACATAGAGATTGACGAGGCTGCCCGGCAGAACCTCGCCGCTATAGGCGGCGTCCAGCCGAACCACGGCCTCGCCATAGGCTTCGGCGAAGAAATCGCCGGGCACCGCGACGGCGAACTCGGTGCGGAAACGCCGCCCGGCGAACTCCTGCGAGACGACGCCCAACTCGCGGAAACTCAGCGCCCCGCCCTCGCGCATCAAGGGCGCGTCGGGCGTGCGCAGCGCGGGGTTGAGGATCGCCGGGCGCGGGGCGGCTCCCTCCCGGTCCACGAAGGAGACGATGCGCTCGGCGCCCGCTGCCACTTCGTCCCAGTTGGAGCCGGTGAGAGCCAGAACGCTCGATCCATCGCCGCGGCGCAGGAAGCTCGCGCCCCCGCTCGGGCTTGCGCTCAAGGCCCCCGCCAGCGCGCCGAAGGCGTCGGCCGGGGCGACCACGACATCGAGCGTCCCGGCGCGGGCCGGCGGCACGCTGCCCTGCACGATCTCGACGCTCTGGTTGGGCATGGCGGTGAGAAGCGCCAGCCCCTGCGACAGGCGCATGAGGGCCGGGGCGGCGTCGCTGAGGTCTCCGGCGGGCAGCGCGAGGCGGATCAGCGTCAGCCCCTCGCCGTCGAGGCCGGTGGCGCGCACGTCCTCCAGCCGGCGCGGCGCGAAATCGGCGGCGCTTCCGGCGAATTCGAGAAAGGTGCGGCCCGAAGCCAGCGTCGTCCAGAGTTCGTAGGTGGAGCTGACAGTGCAGTCCGTCCTGTGCCGCAGAGTGCTTTCGACGCCGATCGTGTTGAGGCCGGGGCGCAGCAGGCCGGCCGGCACGGCGACCGTGAGATCGCTCAACCCGTCCGACGAGGCGACGGGCGCGTCGATCAGCGGCATGTCGTTGACGAGAAGGCGCAGGCGCGACGCTTCGGGAGCCACCAGAATGGCGTTCTGATAGGCGATGTTGAGCCGGGCGGCGGCTTCCGCTTCCTCGCGCGTCAGAGTGATCGACCAGCGCCGCCGATCGATCTCGCCCGACAAAGCCAGCTCCGGCCCGGCGATGAGGTGGCGACGCCAGCCGTTGGAGGGGGCGGGTTGTGCGCTGGTGTTAGACGCGGATGCCGGTGGCGCGGATGGAGGCGCGGCGATTGCGGGCGCGTCGGGTCTTACGGGGCTCGGCGCGGCCGAGGCGCTTGGCAGGCTGGCCGGGCGCGGCGGCTGCGGCTGCGGCTG
>NZ_LDQA01000079.1 GCF_001475935.1 Aureimonas ureilytica | reverse complement strand
TGGATCATCGCGGCCGCGATCGGCCAGTTGGTTCGATCGAACTTGCGCGCGTTTGCCTCTGACATGCGGTTTCTCTCCCCCCGCCTGTTCGGAACGTTTCGCCTATTCGGCAGCGGCGGCCAGCGCGCGGCGCTGGTTGGCCATGCGAACCGCCAGGCGGAAAGCCTCGCGCGTCGCACCCAGATCGGCCTTGCCCTTGCCGGCGATGTCGTAGGCCGTGCCGTGGGCGGGGGTGCAGAGCGGGAACGGCAGGCCGCCCATCATGGTCACGCCCTTGTCGAAACCCATCAGCTTCATCGCGATCTGGCCTTGGTCGTGATACATGGTGAGCACCGCGTGCCAGCCTTCCTTCAGGGCGCGCAGGAACACGGTGTCGGCCGGGAACGGCCCGTCCACCTCGTAGCCGGCCTCCTTCGCGGCGCGCACGGCGGGCTCGATGATCTCGATCTCCTCCATGCCGAAAGCGCCGCCGTCGCCGGCATGTGGGTTCAACCCGTTGATCGCGATGCGCGGGCGTGTGACGCCGGATTGCTTGAGACAGTCGTGGGTGAGCTTCACCTCGGCCAGGATCGCCTCAACCGACAGGTGGTCCGACACCTCCTTCAGGGGGATGTGCGAGGTGACGCGCGCGTTCCAGACCTTCTCTAGAACGTTGAACTCGCGCACCTTGCCTGAAAAGCCCGTGACGTCGACCACGAAGCGGATCTCGTCGTCGTAGCCGGGATAGGCGAAGCGCATCGCCTGCTTGTTGAAGGGCGTGAAGATCACCGCGTCGGCCTGGCCGGCATGGGCCATTTCCAGCGCGCGGCGGAAATTGGTGGTGGCGAAGGTGCCACCCTCCAGCGTCGCCTCGCCCCGGCGCACGTCCTCGACCGCCAGATTCTTCAGATCCACCATGACGGGCCGCGAGCCGTCGCCGATCGATGTGGCGTCGGCGGCCTCGCCGAGATCGAGCGTCACGCCGGCCTCAGTCGCGCCGCGCTGGAGAATGCGGCGGTCTCCGAAGACCACGACGCGCGCGCGCTCGTTGGTCTCGGGATCGGCCAGCAGCATGGCGGTGAGTTCCGGGCTGATACCGGCGGGGTCGCCCATGGCGAGGGCCACGATCGGACGCTCGGTGCCGTTGGTCGCAAAAGCCATTCCCAGTTCTCCCGAATGAAGCGTGGCGCTATCGCTAAACCATCTGAACACACGCATCAAGCCTTTTGTATTCTGCATACAGAATTCTGGTTTGACGGTTTCGTGCGTTTGTGGTGAGTGACGGATGAGAAGGATCGGGCGTCTGCCGCAGGGAGGAACGATGAGCGAAACGGTGTCGGCACCGCGCCCGAGCGACGGCGCGGCCGGTTCGGACATGGGGCGCATCTCACGCACCTCGCTGCACGACACGATCGTCGGGCGGTTGCGCGACATGATCATCGAAGGCGCGCTGGAGCCCGGCACCCGGTTGCACGAGGGCCAGCTCGGCGAACAGCTCGGGGTGTCGCGCACGCCCCTGCGCGAGGCCATCAAGTATCTGGCGAGCGAAGGGCTGGTGGAGCTGATCCCCAGTCGCGGCGCCACCGTGCGGCGCTTCGACCGCAAGGACGTCCACGACATGCTGGTCGTGATCCGTGAGTTGGAGCACCTCGCCGGCCGCCTCGCCTGCGAGGCCGGCACGGACGCGGGCATCGCCGCCGTCCGACGCGCGCACGACGCCATGATGGAGCGATATCGGGCCGGCGACCGGCTGGCCTATTACAAGCTCAACCAGGAGATCCACACGCGGATCGTCGAACTCAGCGGCAATTCGGCTCTCGCTCATGTCCATGCCGGGTTGCAGATGCGGCTGAAGCGCGTGCGTTTCATCGCGCACGAGGGCGCGGAAAAATGGGCGGCGGCCGTTGCCGAGCATGAGGAGATGATCGTGGCCCTGGAAAAGCGCGACGGCCCCGCGCTCGCCGAAATCCTCACCCGCCATCTTTCCCGTGCGTGGGAGAGAGTGGAGAACATGTTGTAGGCGGATCGGCGCTCTGCGAAGGGTCTGTTTCGAATAGCCAATTGGATCGTCGTGATCGGGATTTCCCCATCCGGCGTGTTGGGTCAGGCGCTCCCGAGCTGAGGTCTCGCTGTGGTTGACCCGTGGCCCTTGGCTGTCACGCCTCTCTTCGAGATCGATCCGATCGGGCCTTCCCATGATGGGATCGAAATGAGCGAGGCCGCTCGATCTGTGGCACGCCCTAGCCGTGCCACGAGGCAGACCCGAGACCATAAGCGAGCTTACCTCGCCCCCTTCCGCAAGGGGCATGTCTGCGCCAGGGCGAATTCCCGAATGATCGGCCTGTTCCCGAAGGCTTGCCTGCTTCAGCGCCGCCGGATGCCGTTGCCCCTTGGGCATTGGAACTTGCTTCCGTCTTCAGGCGCGGGCTTCCAGCATGGGGCTGGCGGTGTCTCATCCATGCTTTCCTCGACGCGGACGGCGTGGTCCGCGAGCCGAAGGCTTTCGCCCACGCGGAGGATTGCAGCGGAGGATTGCAGATGAATGCGGCGACGTTCGAACGTCGAGCCGTGCCGGTCGAAGTCCGGTCACGGGCGGCAGCTGGGGGGCTACGCCACATCCTTCGAGATTGAGGCCCGTATCGGCGAGCGCGTCACGCAGACGATCCAAGCGGGCGCTTTCGCCGCTTCGCTGCGGTCCGGCCGCGACATGCTCGCCCTGGTCGATCATGACCCCGGCCGGGTTTTTGGCCGCATCCAGAGCGGAAGGCCTCATCTTTCGGGAGATGCGCTTGGCCGGACGTTCTGGCGCTGGCCGAGCGGGGCAGTCTCGGCGGCATGTTCTTCAGCTTCAACGCAGTGGACGAGCACTGCACCGGCAACAGGCGCGAGCTGCGCGCCATCGAGCTGCATGAGGTCTCGATCGTCCTCGCATGGCCGGGTTGCGAGGGGACGGTGATCACGGCGCGCTCGCCTGCATCCGCCTTATTGTTGAAACCCTGGCGGCTATGCCGCTCAAGCCGCACCGCTTCAGCGAGGGAGGGGATCGTGCCCGCCACGCACCATGCTCTCTATCCGGTGCTCCAAGGCAAGATGCGGCTCGGCCTGACCTCCTTCGCCAGGCGCGAATGGAGGATCGCCAGCCTTCTGCACCATCTTGAACAAGGACAGCGAGCGTCTGAACGGCCAGGAAGATTCCGGTCTCGTCATCTCTCGCACTTTCGGCCTCCCGCCCTCCGCGATCGGCATCACCGATAACGCGACCTATCCGAACAAGGGCGAGGAAGGCCGCGCCCTGACCGCTCACGGGGCAGGACCGCAAGCCGAAGTGTCTCACTCAACTGGCAAGTTAGACGAAAACGCCCGTAACCCATTGAAATCTAGGGGACAGAAAATAAGCATGGCGGAGGGAGCGGGATTCGCCGGGGATGCCGTTGATTCGCTTAGGCTATTGTTTTTATTGTAAAATGCTGATCGCCTATGGTGTCTTGTAACCCGGAATGTACCCCGAAATGTAGCACAAGACAAACCGTGAACATGTACCTATTGGACATGAATGGCGGTGTCTTGCAAGGGGGGTAGAAATGTAAGTGTGGCAGGGGCCGGCATGAACCGGCTACGGGGCTTCAACTTTGCCGGTCTGATCCCCGCATGACGCACGAAAGAATGTCGCCACCCTGCCGCTGCTGATGGACAGCAAGGCGTTGTGGCCGATCGTTCGGACAAAAGCGACTCCAATGGAGCCCATACGCTGTGGATGCCGCGCCCTCCTGTTCAGGATGGAGCGCCACGCGCTGAAAGGCGCGCTCGAAATCAAGTGCCGCCGATGCGGACGCTTGAACCACCTGAGGCCGTCAGAGCCCTCCTTCGAAAGCCCTGAGCTTCCGATCGGAGAAATCCATGCAAACCAAAACGAGCCAGGGCGAGGGAACCCCTCCGCCCCTACCAGTGACCGCGCCCGGCCGGCCGGCGAAGGACCGATACCGTGAGCAATACGGCATCGTCCTCGTCTGCCCCAGCGAGGAAGACCAGGCCAAGCTTTACGAGGCCCTCGAAGCCATCCGCTCATGCAAGATCAAGGTGGTGGTCACGTGAGGGTCGAGGTTCGCCACCGCTGCGCCGACGCGACCAGCTACCGCGCCGCGCGCGTAAAATCCCTCTTCAACGTCGATGACGGCAGCGCTTTCGAACTGACCGCCGAACTCCCGATCGAAGGGGCCGACTGGAAGGTCGGCCTGATCGTCGGGCCGTCCGGCTCGGGCAAGACGTCCATGGGCCGGCTGATCTTTGGGGAGGGCGCCTTCTATCAGGCCGAGGGCTGGCCCGAGGATCGGCCCATCATCGACGCGATCGGCGCGGCCGGATCGTTCGACGAGGCGACCGGCGCTCTCTCGGCCGTGGGACTCGGCAGCGTCCCGTCCTGGCTGCGCCCCTACGGCGTGCTGTCCAACGGCGAGCGGTTCCGCGCCGATCTCGCGCGGATCATCTGTGATCGGCCGGCCCGCGTCGTGGTGGACGAGTTCACCAGCGTGGTGGACCGGCAGATCGCGCGCATTGGTGCCGGGGCCTTCGCGAAGGCCTGGCGTCGGACGGGCGGGCAGGCGGTCCTCCTGTCCTGCCACTACGACATTGCCGACTGGCTCGAGCCCGACTGGATCTTCGACACAGCGACAGGTGAGTTCACCGGGAGGGGTCTTCGACGACGCCCCCGCTTCAATCTCGAAATTGTCGAAACGGACTGGCGATTTTGGCCGCTCTTTGAGCCGCATCACTATCTGAAGCTACCAAAGATGATCGCGGCGAAATGCTATGTTGGCCTCGTCGAGGGCGAGCCGGTGGCGCATCTGGCGGTGTCCACGCGGCCGGGCCTGCGCGAGGCGAGGGCCTGCCGGCTGGTGATCATGCCCGAATGGCAGGGGGCCGGCGTCGGCATGCGCTTCCTGAACGCCGTCTGCTCGGAATGGCGCTGGGGTCGGAACCGCTACGGCATTCCCATGCCGACGCTGTTCCATACCTCGCATCCGGGGCTCGCGGCCGCTTTGCGGCGTGATCCGAAATGGGCGCAGGTATCGGCCGGCCTCGTGGGCGACAACAAGCTGCGCTGCGCCGCCTCGATCGCAAAATCGGCCGGCCAGAAACCCAGCGGCTCCGGCTATGGCGGCCACTTCCGCGCGGTGCAGGGCTTCCGCTACATGGGAGAGCCCACGTGCGCTTCGTGATCGTCGGGCAGAAGTGGTTCGCGGGCGCCGTTCTGGACCTTGCCGTGTCACACGGCGAAGTTCTTGCCGTCCTGAGCACGGCCGGCTCCTGCCGGTTCGCGGAGAAGGCGGCCGAGCGGGGCATTCCCGTTGCGCGGGACATGAGCGACCTGGAGCGGATGATGCGCGGCCGCGTGGTGGACCTCCTCATCACCGCCCACGCCACGAAGTTCGTGCCCGCGTCGGTGCGGACCCTCGCCGCGGCCGCCATCGGCTATCATCCGTCCCTTCTGCCGCGTCATCGAGGCGCGCGGGCCGTGCAGGCGACGATCGCGGCGGGCGACGCCATTGCGGGCGGCACGGTGTTTCATCTGACGGACGGATGGGACGAGGGGCCGGTCGCGTTTCAGGATTGGTGCTTCGTGCCGCCAAGCGCTACGGTCGCCGACCTCTGGCGCGATGAGCTCGCACCGCTGGGGCTCGACCTGCTGGCCAACGCGATCCGGTTCTACCAGCAGCGACGCGTTCTGCCGGCTCTGCGACAGGACGAACGCTTCTCGACAAGGTGCTAAATCTCGAAGTTGGTTCACGCTCGCAGTTCCGGCCGAGCTAAGCGAGTTTGGTAAGTAGCTGCTGGTGCCAGATTCCTCGCCGTCTTTCTGCAAATAATCACGGGCGCCACTTGCCTTGCATATCGTTAGCAACCATAATTGATATGCTAAAGCCGCATTCCACCGCGGTTTTGGGGAGGGTCGGGGCCAATGCCCCGATCAGTCCGAGGAAACGTTCCTCCAAAATATCCACTCTTATCAAAGGATTACCCATGTGTACGCAAAGACCCAAAGCAATGTTAAGGCCACGGCAGAGCCCGAGGCCAGCAATGTAAGATTTCTCTTGCTACAACACTTTGAGTTCGCAGTGCTGAAATGCGTCAAAAATCTTGGAGTAGAGGCTTTTCCTGCGGAAATAACGCGAAGCCTTTCCAAAGATTTGAATCGACATGTTTCGCTTGCGCAAGTGTTTGTTGCGCTCGAGCGCTTGCAGGATAAGGGATTTGTCTCTTCTGCAAGTTCCGAATCAAAGCCCGTGCGTGGTGGTCGCCGTAGACGCGTTTTCCAGATGGAAGCGTCCGGCACACGGGCTTTGAACTATACGGCGGCCACCTACCGGGAGCTTTCATCTCCTCTTGTAGGAGATAACGATGAACGAACTTCCGAAGGACAACCGTTCCCCGCGTAAGTGGGTTACGAAAATCTACCAAACGCTTGCTGTGGGGCGCTATGCACTGCACTGGCTCCCGGAGCTGCTGATCCTCTACTCGATCATCCAGGACGAGGACGGAGATGAAGCCGCCAAGGACTGGCTCCTCAAGGAGCTCGCGCTCGCGGTGAAGCCTAGCATGGCCCACCGCCTGTATCTTATCTACCGTGTCGTCTCGAAGCTTTGGGATGCGTTCAACAAGATCGCTCGGGACTGAGTAGTCCCTGGGCATAACCGGGCCAAGGCTGTCGAACCTTTTTGCTGGGATCGGTACATCCGATCCCAGCCCTTACCTTTTGTGGAAAGGGCGGCCGAGTGTGGCATCTCGGTCGCGCTGGATATTGGCAACCTCGAGCGGATGATGCGCGGTGGGGTGTTCGATCTACACCTTATAGCCATTGTGGGCAGTTGATCCTTACTCCCCTGCGTGATGCACCCTTCTCAGGGAGTCTAAAAGGCGGCTGCCGGCACCGACGATCTTCGAGAGCACCTTGATTTGCTCACGACATGCAACGCTTTCAGTTGGTGTTGGGTAATTGATCTGGTGGTCAACCTCGCCCCAGATCTCTTCGAAAAGGGTCCGTACTTGTATTTCACAGCAGAGGGGGGAGTTGGCTCGGGGGCGAACGAGGTAATGAACGCTCGTATATGACGTGGGCTTTTCTGAAACTGACAGTTCAAAGCCCCGGAAATACGACGCTGCCTCTGGATCCCATGTGTATGCCTTCGGAGGCTCGGCGAACACCCAGTCGCCCTCGTCTACTTTGGAGCGGATCACGGCGTCGATGTGTTGAAAGTCGTCTTGGAACAGATGGAGGATGCGGACCCCTGTTAGGTCGGTTATCTCTCTGAAGAGGTTATCTCCGTTGATCTCCCGGCCCTCCGCCATCTTGCGAGAGATTTTTGCTCGAAGGTGTTCCCTGTCTTTCAGACGACTCTTGTAGGAATGAACAGCGGAATGGTTGGGTTTATTGAGATCAGGGTGGTTTCCGATAAATTCCTCCACATTCTTCATGAAGGTTCTCAAATGATGATTTAGGTTGTCGAAAAGGGCAATCAGGTCAGCATGCTCATTCGCCTCAGACATCGAGCATACCTACACGATGGAGGAAATCGCGCGCAAAGGCATGGTAGGCCCTTTTTGTATCAACATACTTCTGGCGGTTGCCGCCTATAGAGGCCTTGTCTCCAGGTTCTAAATGTGGATTGTCTGGAACAAGCCACATGGGGCAATGATATTTCTGAGACATGCTCGGAAATGTATTGTGTGAGTGAATGACTGAGTTTTCGCCAATTGAATGGTCCAGCGCGCGTCCATCGTTGTCGAGAATAGTGTCGCTGAGGATAAATTCACGAATAGTGCTTGGTATCTGTCTTGCATAGTTTTCGTGAGCACGTGCTAGATCAAGATAGTTGCCCTCTCCACCATACCGCCGGGCATTGTAAATCGTGTAGCCGAGAAGTTTCACGAATTTCTTCGGGAAGTTTTCCCGCTTGGAATCCGATAAGAAGTGAAAGATGCTTTCGAACTGACGGCGCCAGGCCGAAAGTGCGTTTCCAATATTTCGAATACCATAAACTGAGAATAGGTCTGGCGCGCAGGGGATGATAAACCCGTCCGCAAGCGAAAGCAGGTTGCGGTTCAGCGCTCCAAGGCTGGGGGAGGTATCGAAAATGATGATCTCGTAGCCATCACGCCTAGCGTATTCGTAGGCGATTGATCGAACGCGAGTAGCAGTCCTGATAGCAAGGGGATCGCCTTGGTAGATCCCACTCCAGCGTTCGCCAATCTTGGCTTCAAAAAGATGGAGGGTCAGGCGGCCCGGGATTAGGTGCACGTTATTGCGCAGCCTAACAGCAGGCGGAAGTTCGTCTAGCTCGGCAGTTCCGTCCTCGGTGGGCTTCAAATCAAAATGGATGGATCGAGGGCTGCCGATGAGGTGGTCGAAATAGGCGGGATTTGCCTGGGAACGAGCCGCTGGGAAGTCTTCGATGAAATTGTCTTCGGGGCGCCAAATGTCATGAATTTCTTCCATAGGAAGCGAAAAGATCGTCAGGTTGCACTGAGGATCCAAATCAATGAGCAGAACCTTCTTCCCCAATTCTCCCAGCGCGTGCGCCAGATGGTAGGTCAGGGTCGTCTTCCCGACGCCCCCTTTGTTATTGAATATGGTAACGATTCGCGGCTGCATGCCGATGTTTCCTCTGGTTCTACCCGACTTTGAGTTCACGCAGCGTTTGACGTCAAGGTTGTAAGGGGGCGTGCTTGGAAGAATGTTGAATTCCTCAGCTACGCAGCGGCATCCCAAGCGCTTGTAGGTAGAGGTCGAGGATCGCCTCCTGTTCTTGCCGTTCCTGCGCGTCCTGCCTCCTAAGGCTGATCACCTTGCGAAGCACCTTCGTGTCGAAGCCGTTGCCTTTGGCTTCAGCGTAGACATCCTTGATGTCGTCGGAGAGCGTCTTCTTCTCTTCCTCAAGCCGCTCGATCCGTTCGACGAAGGAGCGCAGTTGGTCCTGCGCGACGTCATCCGTGGCGTTCGACATGCGGCTAACTCGCTTGTTTGGTGCCGGGTGAAGCCCCCGGCGCGATGTTGAGGATGGACGACTGCCCCTTGGCGTCGAACGTCGGGGCCAAGCTGTACAGCAGCTTGGGTTGCTCGCCCAAAGCTTCTAGCTCGATCTTCAGCGCGCTGATAAGTTCATCCGTGCCGCGCTTGTTGCGGTATCGGGTCAGCGCAGCGCGAAGCGCCTTGCGGGCGTCCTGTTCTGCGCGGCTGTCGGCCATGGCTTTGGCTTGGCGCGCAGCTGTGTAGGTGGGAGGCGGCAGGATCTCTCCTCTTGGACCGCGAGGGAGCCTCATCCGAACGGGACCTCCAGAGATGGGAATTCATCGTGCAGGGCGCCATCAAGGAGGCGGCCGGCGCGTTTCTTGCCGCAGGGGATCGCGAGAATGGCGAAGGGATGAATGACATCCGCCACGGACGCGCCCTCATCGGGCTCGATGAACCGATCCCCTATCCAATGGCGGATGCCGGCAAGACTGGTCATGTCCATGCCGGGCTCGATCCTGCCGCCGGCATCCACCTCGTGAACGCTCCAAGAACCCCACTGCTTGAACAAGAAAGGGATGCCGGCGTTTGCGCACTGGTCGCGCAGCGAGCGGACCCAGCCCGGATACATCGGGCGCGCGCCGGCTCCGCTCTCGCCGCCTGCAACGACCCAATCGATGTCGGCCAAGCTGACATGGATCGCGCCGAGCAGCGGTTCGGCGCTGACCCAGCGCAACGCGGCGGGCGTCTCGCACAGGATCGGGATGCGCTCGGCCGCGCGGTAGTGGTCCTCCACAGAGACGCCGAGCCAGATGTTCGAAAGAGGCCATAGGCCCAAGTCTAGGGCGGGAGTGTTCCAGCGGCCTGTGGCTGCCATCAAGGCCGCGGCTGTCATCGAAGGATGACGGCCGCGTTCATCGGCACGGCAGCAGTAATCCTGCATCCGCTCCGGCCGTTTCGTCAGCACCTGGAACTGATGCTGCGGGGCGAGGGCCATGACCGCGAAGACGCGATCGATCCACTCGTCCGGCACGTTCTCGTGGAACAGATCGGCATGGGCGCAGACGAAGATCATGCGCGGCCGGCGCCAGCGCAGCGGCTGGTCGAGCCATTGCCCGTTGAACCGGACCTCGCCAGTCCAGACGGAGCCGCCCTTCGTCTCCTGCGTCAGGCCGGCGCGGGAGGGCGTGTTGCGCAGGCGCGAGCCCGCGAGTTTCATGGCGTAGCAGTTCGTGCAGCCAGGCGAGACGACGGAACAGCCGGTGATGGGGTTCCAGGTCGCGTCGGTCCATTCGATGGGGGTGCCGTCGGCCATTAGGCATCGCCTCGGCCGTTGCGCGCGGCAAACTCGGCCGGCGTTTCGCATGAGACACAGACGAGCCTGCCGTTGGGGTCGAAAAAGCCGCCTTCCTGAAGCCAAGCTTCGTCTTGGCAGCGAACGCAGATGCTCCCGAGACCGCTTTCGCACCATAAGCGGCTGCCGATCGGAACGGCGTGGCCGTCCCATTCCTCGTGGCGGACCACATCCGGGTTCTGAGCGTTGCAAAACTCGCAGTCGCCGCAAGGCTCGGTCGTCTCGCCATCCTCGAGGGCCTCGCAGATCGATGGAATGCCGCGCTCGCTCAGCCAAAGCTCGATCGCGTGCTCCGGGCTGCGCGCTTTGATCGGCAGCCAGTTCCACTCGTCAGCGATCCCAACCGCATAGGAAAGCAGGGGCTCTGCCGATGAAACTATGCCGGCGCTGCCAGCGATGGCGGGAGCGGCGATCGGCGGAAGGAGAGGTGCCGCCGCGACGGCCGCCATCCCGCGCAGGAGTGATCTACGGTTGATCATCACGCGGCCTCACTCTTTGGAAGGGCGTCGATATTCGCTTTCGCGACGGTGAAGGTGAGGGCGACCACCCAGGGGTTTCGGCCGAAGATTCCGTCGCCTTTCAAATTCCAACGGGGATCGTGAAGTTCGTTGATGAACCCTGCGAAGGCGGCGACGGGGGTGCCATGAGAGATGTCGCGCTCGGACAGCACTCCGCCGTTCCGCGCAAACCGGGACGGTTTGCCGACGGCCGACCAGTCCATCGACCAGCCTGGATAGCGTCCCATGCATCCAGAACATTCGAGACGGCACGTCGCGCCTTCAGCAATCGCATCCGCTTCGCTGATGTCTTGGAGCCGCTCGACCCGCACATCTGACACTGTGAGCGTCAACCGAGAGAACTCGCGGGGCATGTGGATCGACGGCCAGTATTTCGCGTGCGGAGCGTCTGGCGCGGGCGTGGCCGCGTAAATGACGCGACCAGTCGGCGCAATGCGGGCTTGATGGATTTCAAACACACCATCGCCGGTGTGCGACCACGTCTCGCGCACCCAAAGGCGGTCGCCTGCTGCGAAGCTTAAACTGCCGAGTTCCCATAGGGACATTGGCCCGCCGTCGTCGGAGAAGTTATCGCCCCAGCTGCTCGCGTCGCCGGGCAGGCCCGAATAAAATCCGGGATTGCTCTCAGCTAAGTTCTCGACCGTGAACCCCTTTGGAATGCGAAGCACCCTCCGCGTCTGGGTCTTTCGGCCGTCGAGCAGCGCCTGGATCATCGGTCCGGAAAAAAGGATCGGCCGGTCGGTCATGGCGTCTGCTCCGGCCAAGGCGTCGCAGTCGAAGCATCGGGATCAATGCCCATCCGCAGGCAGATTTCGTGGGCGTAGGTCGAGCCCAGTCCGAACAGGTCCATCGCGAAAACCCAATTCGCGCCGGAGGCTTTGCGCGTGCGCGCGATCTGCCGCGCATTGGCGAACACATGTCGGACGGTGATGCGCTCGAATGTCCGGCTCATCTGCTCGACGGCGATCTCGGCCGGCGCCCGTGCCGGCTCCTGCGCGCGGTCGAGGCGGTCGAGTTCGGCGAGTAGAAGGGCAATGGCCTTCACGAGGTCACGGCGCCGCGTGGTCGGCTTCCACCAGCTATGCGCCCAAGGCCAGCCCGAGGGGCGGAGATAGCGGCGCTGGCGTTCGTCGGCCCAGCTGGAGACGCGCGCGTAGCAAAGCGCTGCCTCCAGAAGCTCGCCGTTGCGGTGCGCGTCGTCATGTTCGCGCGTCCAGCCCTCGTCCGTAGCTTGACGCAGCCGCTCGCGCAGGACGTCGAGCGCGCCGCGCGAAAGGCCGATGGTTGGATTGTTCGGATCAAGCTGCATCGGAGTGCCCGAAATCAGAGAAGGAGGAGTGCGAGGCCGAAGCCGACCGGAATGCCGATGAGCGCGCCGCTCAGGGCGCAGGCGACGGCTGTCTGCAGGATAGGTCCGAGACCGGGGCGGAGGCGCACGCTCATCGCGCCGCCCTCGCATCCTCGGCCGCGATTTCAAGCGCGACCTCGGCGGCGGCCAGCGCCGCTTGACCGAATGCCCGCGCTTCGGCCTGTAAGCGGAGGCGAGGCGCGGAAGCCTTACCGTCCACGGCGCTTTTCGTCTCGATCGCGGAGCGGATGTCGGCCTGCTCGCGGGCGAGCCTTGCCTCGATCTTCTGTTCGGTCGCGGCCGCCCGGCGCGCCATGGCGGCGGAGACGTCGCGCGCCACCTGTTCGGAAAGGCTGGTCACGGCCGGCCCTCCGCGACTTCCGTTCGGCGCTCGGCGTCAGCGGACTTTGCCCTCTCAGCACTGACCTCGTCTCGAAGCGCCTTCGCGAACTCCGGCCATTCGGTCTCCTGCGACAGACGCATCGGAGATATCGCGCCGAAAAAGTCGGGGCATCTCTCCAGAAGAACCATGATCGGGCTGTGATCGGTGCCGCCCGTGAAGGTCATGCACCCCGTTTCTCCGAACACCTCTTTGATGAGGCTGAAATTCGAGACCAAGGCCGGGTCCATTGACAGCCTAGTGGCGCCGGGGACGATCGTGGGGAGGATAACGCGAGGGTCTTTGGTAGGGGTGAAGACCTGATAGTCGGTTACGCGCTGCACGCCACCATCTTCGCGTCCCATCCGGCCGAGGAGATGGAACCCTCGAGGTTTCCACTCGGCATCTTTGGGGTGGTGCATCGCAGGTAGCACGCTGGCGCAGGCATGGGTTAGTTGCAGGGCGGCCGGCTGGCTCCATTCCGGCAAAGGAAGATCGGCCTGCTCGTCAGCATAGATGCTGCTGATCGGTGCGCGTGGCGCGCAGGCCTTGATGAGCGCTTCCGGTAGATGAAAGGCCCTCGGGCTCGCGACGGCCGCTTCACGGTCGAGCATCATGGCCAGCGTTTGACCGTCGGTCGCCACGCACAGCGCGCCTTCCGGGTGCGGGAACACCATGAAAGCCCCGTCCTTCCAGCGGAAAACCTCTTTCGCGGCTGACAGGAGGATCGGGCCGAATGCGTGAATGATGCGGCTCTGGATGATGGCCACGAAGGGCCTATTGTCAGCGGAGGTCGACATAGCAATTCTGCCTTTTTCCGGGTTGGTGTGAGCGCGGCCGGCCTCAGTCGAGGTGCCGGGCGGCTTTCACGTTGGCGGCGGTGGGAAGGAAGGCGGAGACGACCGCGTCGAACTCGTCGGAGTTCTCGCCCGCCCAGCGGTCGGAGACGAAGAACAGGGCGTTGACGGCATAGGTCGGGGTCGAGGACCAATGGCCGAAGCCGTCGATGAACACCTTCGTCGGCTCGTAGATCGGCCGGCCCTTGCTATCGAGCGTGTCGTTGAAATCCTTGTCGCTGATGTCGACGAAGTCGAGCACCTTGCCCTTGCCGGCGACGGCCGCGATCTTGGCGGTGAAGTCGGAGTTCTTCGACGAGGTGAAGAACAGGCAGCCGACGTCGGACCCGTCCACGACCTGCGTCAGTGCCAGCGTGTCGCCGACAGTCTCGGTCGGGATGGCCGAATAAGCGTCGCTGCCTTCGATCCGGTCCGCCTGGACGATGCCATTCCACGACACCCACGAGCCGGACCCGAACTTGCCGATCGCGACCTTCGGCTTGCGCGAGACGAAGTCGCTCAGATCGTTGATGCCGAGCGAGCGATTGCAGACGAGGTTCAGGGTTTCCCGAAACGCGGCCCCGATGCGCTGCGCGGTCAGCGCCGCGCCGGCGTTCGAGGCGCGGAAAACCGTGTCGGCGTCCGACTGAACGATGGCCGCGTCGCACTGGCCGTTCTTCAGCTTGCCGAGATTGTCCCAGCTGCCGTCGGTCGCGATCACTTCGACCGGCACGGTGCCGCGCAGGGTCTTCTGCAACTCGAGCCCGAAGGCGAAATAATTGCCGTCCTTCCGCGCGGTGCAGACGCGGAAGGGGGCGTCCTGCGCCTGGGCGGATGGTGCAAGGAGGGCGGCGGCGGCGAGGATGGCCGCAAGGAAGGGCAGGCGGGTCATGATAGCTCCGGGGGTGGGGAAAGGGTCAGTGCGCGAGGGGCGCGGAGGCCTTGGCCGGCGCGGCGGTACGAGGGCGCGAGTGGAGCGCGTCGATAGTTTTGATGAGCGCCGAGACCGGCCCGCGAAGTTCCGGTTGGAGATCTTGAATGCCGGGAAGCGGTTCGTCCGCCAACCCAAGCCGGCTAGCAGAAGGAGCAGGAAGAGCGGCGTCGCCCTCCGGCATTGGCATTGAAACCAGCAGGTCGGATGTTTCGCAGTTCAGCGCCTGGGCGAGCCGGATGAGGGTTGCCGCCCTGATGCTGTTCATCCCGCTCTCGTATTTCTGAATCTGCTGATAGGTCACGCCGACTTTGCGGCCGAGCGCTTCCATGCTCATGCGGCGGGCGGTGCGCATGGCGCGCAGGCGCGCGCCGAGGTCCACGTCGATGGGGTCGCGAGTTTTAGGCATGGCGGTCACTTTCAAGACGAGGGAAACGGCGCGGCGCGTAACCCGCACGGCGGATATGGCGGGCGGCCCGGCCTCAGGCCGCGCCGCGCAGAGCCATCTCGACTTCGAGATCGAGATTGTCGTTGTTCATGAGCTGCCGCTCGAAGGCTTTGATGTCCTCCCAGATCTCCAGGAGGATCGGCACTTTGCCACGCGCCTTGATGAGCAGGGCGCAATTGCGCTTAGCGCGGGCGCAGTCGGCCAGCGTCAGATGCTCGTCGCCCTTCGGTACGAACAAAGGACGGTTTTCGCGGAGCGCCCGAGCCATTGCGCCGCCTCAGCCCTGCGCGGCGGCGTAGGCGTAAAGGGAGGCGCGATAGAAGGGTTCGCGCCGGTCTGCCTCTTCGTCCGACAGGACCACAGAGCGTTCGAACTCGACCCCGTTGAGGCGCAGGCTGAACGCGACGCCGCCGCGCACCGAGATCCGGGGCATGGAGCATGAGGCTTTGACACCAGCGACCACCTGGGCGGCGTGCGTGTTCTTGTCAACCAGATAGGTGGGTGTGCCGTCATAGGCGCGGGTTGTCGGTAGCAGCTGCGCGTCGCGCTCCCGGTCCACGAAGCCCGCTGGGGTGCGGGTCTGGGCCAGGACGTCGGCCGGCGTCTCGCTGTCTTCGAGATCGACGCGGCGGACGGGTTCGAACTCCGGCGCGGACTGGTCGAAGTTGAAGTCGCTCCAGTCGTAGCGCTTGGTTTTCTGGCGCCTGCTCATCGGCCGGCCTCCGAGGAAGCGGTGCGGAACGAGCGGAAGTTCTCCTGCCGGTCCAGAACCTGAGCGGCCTGCGCCTCGATGCAGCGGCCAATAGCCTTGTAGCCAAGGGTGGACATGCAAATTGCAAGCATCGCCCAGGCAGCAAAATACCTAGTGAGATCGCCGATTTTAAGGTTGCGCCTGTCGTGCTGATCAGGCCGATTGCCGAGCTTTTTGGATGCCATGTCTCGTCTCCGACATGAGGGGGCTTCGGTAGCGCTTGGCTAGCGAACTGGAGACGAGGATATACGCACGATGCGTAAAGTCAACGCATGGTGCGTATGAATATGCGTAAGCTGATCGCGGGAGGAATGATCTCGGCCAGCAGGCAGGCGAAAGCTGCTCTCACCCTACGCGGTTATTCCCGCAATCCACAGGCGAGAAAATGGCACACTCGACTCCCGCCATTGTTTGATAGCTAATGAGAACGGAGGGTGAACATTTGGAGGAAATGAGATGAGCTTTCCCGGTCGGGAAGCGCTTTTGGGCCAAGTATCGTCATTGACGATCGAATGTGCCGACTGCGGTCGCACCCGCATGCGTCGCAGGGATGAGCTATGGCGCTATGGCGTCAGTGATGACGTGCCGCTCTCGCAACTTTGCGCCAGGCTCACGTGTGCTGGCTGCCGTGACGAGGGGCTACCTGGACGTCGAGTTTCCGTACAGGTGGTCTTCGTCAGCGAAGCCCATAGGCTCAGGGCAGAGGCCTATCTGATCAATAGCCGTGAAGCTCGCGGTTCGGCACGACGCGCCAAAGGTGCTTGATCTCATATGGATCGAACGTGAGGTCTTCTGGCGGATTGAATTGTTCGACTGTAAGCGTGGATTTACTGCGTCGCTTCAAGCGCTTCAGGAATGCTTTCCCTGCGCTTCCGTCGGCTTCGGGGAACGTCTCAATGATGACGTCATCCCCTACGCTGGGCTCAGTCCGGTCGCAGAAGACGATGTCGCCCTTGCGGTATGCTGGATACATACTATCGCTGATGACTTCGAGGGCGAACACGCCGGGTCTCTGGTACAAGCCCCGGGGCCGCATAATGTATTCAGAAACGGCTCCATTGAATGCGAAGTCGCCATCTATTCCGGCGGCCACCACGCCGAGCTTTTCCACATCGCGGGGCCCATTGGGTAGCGGTAGTTTGTCCGAGACGAAAGTCGCATCGGCCAATTTTTCAAGGTCGAGCGGGTCAACGATCCCCTGCCGCAGGGCTTCGGAATCCACGGCCAGCAGAGCCGCCAACTCTTCCAGTTGGTCGCTCGTAGGCGTCAAAGCGCTGCGTTCCCAGGCGTCAACTTCTTCGATCGTTTCCCCGAGAGCATCGGCGACATACCGGATCGTATAGCTTCTTTGTCTGCGCGCTTGGCGCATGGCTTGAGCTAGCCGTCCATCCTGCACCGGGGCTGACAATACAGGCGCCGACACGACGGGCGCCATAATCGGCCCTCCAAGAGCCCTGACCTCCTGCTCGGTGATCCCGAACTGACCCGGCAGTTTGGCCAGCATTCGCTCCATGAGCGGGCCGCTCAGATACTGGCCGCTGTGAAGCGCCGGGTTTCCGTATCGCTGGATGCTGGACGCGCGTGCGTACCCCAAGAGTTTCGCGAATTCGTCCATAGATAGGCCGGTCTTGTCGCGAATCTTGTTGAATTGCGCAGCGAGGCGCTCGCGCCGTTCGTCCTTCGTCTCATCCGGCTTCTTGCTCATAGAGGCGTAGATACGCGTAAAGACCATACGCATTCCACGTTGATCGCTGTTGACCATTTACGCATGATGCGTATATCCTTACCCAATGTGCGTAAGAGGTGCGATCGATGTCTGATATCGCCACGGCCGACCGAGCATCGCGGAACCCGGCTGAAATCATCATCCAAAAGTTTGGTGGCCTATCGGGGATGGCACGTGCCTACCCGATGCCTGACGGATCGCCCCGGCCTGTGACCACAGTGCAGAGTTGGAGGGACCGCGGCCGTATTCCGCAGGATCACTGGATCGGCATCCAAGAGGCCGGGGAGCGGCAAGGGCTTGAGATTGCCCTTTCTGATTTTCTTGCGGTCGAAGGCTCGGCCGCCGCATGACCGCGCCCCTCTCCGCCACCATGATCAGCGCCGGCCTTTTCGCGCTGGTCAGAAGCCAGCGCGCGGCCAAGGGTTTGACGCAAGCCGACATGGCGCACCGCCTGGGCGTGAGCCTGCGCACCTTCAAGCGCTGGGAATATTCGGATGGGAGCCCGACATTGGAAGTCGGCATCCGCTGGATGCGCGCGCTCGATATCGTGCCGACCTTTGCCGTGAGTGCCGAAGGTGTCAGTTCTGACACTTCCGGAGCGCAGCCTGACGATGCTTCTGCTTCGTCCGCCATTGTTCCTCATGGTGCCCTCTTCGCCACGTCGTTCTCGGAAGATGTGGCAGGCGGTCGCAGCGTTCACGGAAATTCGCCCAGCGCCGATTTCCCGAACTCGGAGGCGGCTCGATGATCCGCCCCTTTTCCGATCTCGACATGCGCTCGCTCAAGACGATGTCAGGCGAACTGGTGTCGGCCGTGGGCGGCACGGGGGCAGCCAGCCTCCTGATGCCGGTTGTCAACGACAAGGGCGAAGTGCACCCGATCTCGGAGCCACGCGTCTCCGGCTATTGCACAACGTCCGACATGACCCGGTTCATGCCGATCCATCATGTGGTGCGCCTGGAAATCGCCGCGGGGCAGGGGATCGTCTCCAAATGGATGACGGACCGCCTCGTGCGGGACGGCACCGGCACGGTCGGCGACGTGTGCGACAACGATCTGCGCCGCATCTCGCGCGAGGTCTCCGACCTGATCGTGGTCACGGACGACGCACTGGCGGACGGCAACATCTGCAGCGCAGAGCGCGGGGCGATGCGCGAAGCCATCCGCGACCTGGAGCGCGAGCTTTCGACACTGAAAGCGAAGGTGGCGCAGCCATGAGGGAGCGTCATCGCAAGCCACGTCTGATGCCGCGTGACGATGACCCGGCAGTGCCGGTCGGGCGCGGGCGACTTTTGCTCAACGACGAGCCGGCGGAAATCGTCCGGCACATCATGGACGAGGCCGCACGCTGGGCCGTCGAGCACGATCCGCGCCGCTCCGGTTGGGTTGCTCGCCAAATTCAGAAAGGTCGGCTCAGCAGCTGACCCCCCCCTTTCTCTTCTACACATCTGACGCTTCCGACTCTCTCCCCTCTGTAGTACTCGGTGGCTGCCGGATCACTCACGATAAACATAATCTCCCTGTACCGCTCACA
>NZ_LDQA01000078.1 GCF_001475935.1 Aureimonas ureilytica | reverse complement strand
TGTGATCGCAGATGTGTATAGGTGCCCGTGCGGATAGAGCGCGTAGGACTGGAACACCATCGCGAGGTTCCGGTCGGACGGATCGACATCGGTGACATCCCGCCCGCCGATGGACACGCTGCCCTGGGTGGGCGATTCCAGCCCGGCGATGATGCGCAGAAGGGTGGACTTTCCGCAGCCCGACATGCCCACCAGCGACAGGAACTCGCCGGGCTGCACGGTGAGATCGATCCCCTTCAGGACGTCGTCGCCGCCGAACCGTTTGCCGATGCCTGAAAGCGCGAGAGATTGAGATGTCATGCGTGGCTCCATTCAGGAGCGCGTATGCATCCCCGCCCATGACACGTTCACGACAATGCCGGGGCGAAGCGCGCGAAAGATTCCGCGCCCTTGCAGGCTCCGGTTGTGAGGGCCGACGCTGGCGGGCTCGGGCCGGCGGATGTGTCCCGCCCGATCCCGCGCAGGCTCCGACAAACCCCAGACCTCCGCCTCAGGGCTGCAAGGCGCGCTGCACCAGTACCGTATCGACATGCTGCACGAACCGGACGATCTGTCCGCCCCGCACCGTCCAGGCATGGACGAAAGGCGCGCGGAAGCTCTTGCCGGTCGCCTTGTAGGTGCCGCTGTAATGGCCGAGCGCGATCACCTCGTCGCCTTCGCTGACATAGCGATCGGGCACGGCCTGATAGCCTGCCCATTCCGTTGCGAGACGGATGAAGACGCCGTCCACGATGGCCTGCGGCCCGTGAAACGTGCCGGCATAGGGATAGCCCTCCGCCTCCGTCCATTCGATGTCGGGCGCCATGCCGGCCAGCACGGCCGGCAGGTCGGCGGAGGCGAAGCCGGCGTAAAGGCGCTGGATCGTGTCGAGAGGGCTCATCGGATGGTCCTTTCCTTGGCTGACGATGGTCCCCGTTCTCGCGGACCTCATCCGGAAAGGCGTTCGCGGGACGGCGCGCGGGCGTTCGATGACAACGAACACGATGCGACCTGACAGGTCGCGCCCGCCCGACCCGGTTCAGAAGCGCCAGTCGATCGGGCTCGCCGGCCGGTAGCGGCAGTAGCTCCCCGTGCCGACCGAGGCGGCGAGATGGCGACCCAGCGCCGGACACAGGGTCTCGATCTCCGCGATGGCGGCGCGCAGCGTCCTCGTGACGTTGACGCGCATCCGCTCGTCCGGCGAGCCGAGGCGGCGCGTGCGCCCGCCGAGCCCCGCGCTTGTGGAAAGTTCCCGCGAGACGCTCTCGTGCTCGCGGCGCACCCGCTCGCGTTGCTCGTCGCTCAGCGCATCCTCGTCGGCCGCGAGCAAGCGTTCGAGGGCGGCGAGACGCTTGCGATAGGCCGCGATCGCCTCGCGGTCGAGCACTGGCTCGCCGCGCCCGGTCTCGCGCGGCTCGCCATCGGCTAAAGCCGCCAGATCCCCGGCGGCGATGTCGGCTTCGGGCGACTGGAGGAGGTGCTTGAGCTGGCGCAGGCCCTTGCTGTCGGGCAGCAGAGCCTGCGTCCCATCCAGCCCGACGACCCACACGCCGTCCTGCCGCCGGAACAGGCCGACAGGGTGGAGAGGCGTTTCGAGCTGCCTCAGAAGACCGGCGGCGGCTTCGCGCGCCGCGCCGTCCTGCAACCGCTCGGCCACGGCTTCGGCCTCCAAGGCCAAGGCCTTCGCCTCGTCCCGCCCGGTCCCGGCCGCGACGCGAATGCGCGCGCAGTCGGCGAGAAGACGGGCCAGCGAGCCGTGCACGTCGCCCAGGCGCGACAGCCCGACGCGCCGGCACAGGGCCAGCGCCTCGTCATAGAGCGGCAGGGCGTCCAGCGCCTGCCCGCGATGCTCCAGAACATGCGCGAGGCTCTGATGGCCGATCATGCGCACCACGAGGCTGCCCTCCCGCTGCGTGGCGATCACCGTCCGGTAGCGGTCGGCGGCGCGCTCCCAATCGCCCGAACGCTCGAAGCCGAAACCGACATTCCAGGCCGCGAAGCCCTGGCCCCAGCGGTCCTCGGGACAATGCGCGATCAGCGCCGCGCCCTCGCGCGCCCGCGCCAGCCCCGCCTCGGCCTCGCCGCCCATGATGTCGCATTCGCCGCGCAGGCACAGGAGATAGCCGCGCAGATGATCGGCGCCGGGATCGTTGAGACCCACGAGATGGGCGAGCCCCCGATCGAGTTCGCGCGCGGCGGCCGCCCAATCGCCCGTGTCATGCGCTTCGAGGAAGCCGATGCCGAACTGCGCCGCCGCCAGAAGCGCTGCTGGAGCGCCGTCGGCCTTCTCCAGCGCGGCGCGCAGCCAGCCGATGCCCTCGCGATGCCGGCTCGCCGTCCACCAGAACAGGGTGAGCGCGGCGGCAGTCTGGAGCGCCTCCACGCCGCAGCCGGCCTCCAGCAGCGTGCCGAGCGCAGCGTGAAAATTTTCGACCTCCGCCTGGAGCCGGGGAAGCCAGTGATCCTCGGGCACGAAATCGGCCGCGCGCGCCTCCAGGGCCAAAGCCGAGAAATGCGCGGCATGAGCCCGCTTGACCTCCTCGAACTCGCCGGCCTGCGTGGCCAGAGCCATTGCGAAGAGCCGCACCGTGTGAAGCAGCCGGTAGCGCGCGGCCCCGCGCAAACCGGGGCGACGGCCCCAAGCGCAAAGCCGGCGGGGAAGGCCGCCAGCCGGCGCAGAAGAAGACGGGCGCGCGGTGAGAGAAGCGCGTGGCTCCATTGCATCGTGGCGGTCAGATTGGCCTGACGCGCCGGCACGGGGCCGCGCCGCTGGAGAATGTCCAGCCCCTCCGTCAATTGCGCGGCGATCTCATCGAGCGGCAGGACGCCCACCCAGCCCGCCGCGAGTTCGATCGCCAGCGGCAGCCCGTCCATCGCCCGGCAGATCGCCTTTGCTGCGTCCGACGCCCCGCCCTGCAGGGCAAGCTCCGGCGCGCGGCGGCTCGCCCGCGACAGAAAGAGATCGAGTGCGGCGGCCTCGTCCAGCATCGGCAGGCGCAGTTGCACCTCGCCGGCATAGCCCAGCGGCGTTCGGCTGGTGGCGATGACGCAAAGGTTTTTCGTGCCCTGCAGAAGCGCGTCGATCAGCGCGGCGGCGTCCTCGGCCACATGCTCGCAATTGTCGAGAACCAGCACCAGCTCGGTGTCGCACAACCAGCCGACGATCGCCTCTCGATAAGGCCGGCCACCGGTCTGCGGCATGTCCACGGCGGCGGCCACCGCGCCGAGCACGGCCCCCTCGCCCGACAAGCCGTCGAGGCGCACCAGCGCGGTGCGGCGCGCGTCCGTCTCGCCCCTCCCCCCCAGCCATTCCAGCACCAGCCGCGTCTTGCCGACCCCGCCGGGGCCGGTGACGGTGACGAGGGCCGGCGAGCGGGCGAGCGCACCGAGTTCGCCTAAAGCGTCGAGGCGGCCGACAAAGGCGTCGCGGGCGGGCGTCATGCCGAGCGCGCTGTCGCGGGCTGGCCGGGGACGCCGAACGAACCCACGCGGCGCAGGCAACCCTGCCCGGCGGGACCAGGGCGCGATCGTCTCGCTCGGAGGGTTCCGTTCCCGGCTCTCGAGCAGGCGACCGGGCTTTCATTCCCCATGCCGAACCCTTCTCCTGACACGCACACGAACGCAGACGCTCGATAGTCTCACGAGACGCGCTTTTATCAAAAGTCTTGAGCCGGCAAAATGCTTTCCGTCTCAACCTCTGAGCGTATTTTATGTGTTCGCAGGAAGCGGGAGAGATGCTGGATGCGTTGGTGCCCGATATCCCGCGCACCGCCGATCTCCTGTCCGAGATTTCACCCGCGGGCCGCGAGCAGTCTGTCGGCATCGACCAGCTCCATCAGTCGATCCAGCAGATCGATCAGGTGACCCAATCGAACTCGGGCGCGGCCAACGAGATGGCGGCGGCCACCCGGCATCCCGCCGAAGCCGCCCGCCTCGAACAAAGCGCCGGTTTCGTCAGGTGTGGAGCGCTTAGTCGCGAACCGGCGCGTGCGCCGAGCCCTGGGCTGTGACGGATCGCTCGATGCGCTCGCGGTCCAAGACGCCGGAGCGGCGCAGCTCGGCCTTCAGCTTGTCGATCGGCGGTGCGTAGAGGAAGCCGAAGGACACGCAATGGTCGCGACCCTCCACTGCGTGATGGAGCCGATGGGCCTGCACGAGCCGCTTGGCATAGCCCCGGTGGGGGATGTAGCGGAACGGCCAGCGCTGGTGGACGAGCCCGTCATGGGCGACGAAGTAGAGAAGCCCGTACAGCGTGATACCCCAGGAGATCGCCAGGATGATCGGCGACAGGAAATGGCCGACGAAGAAGAGGCCGACCGCGAACAGGCTGAAGATCACGGCGTAAAGGTCGTTCTTCTCGAAGAATCCCTCGGTTTCCTCGTGATGGGACTTGTGCCAGCCCCAGCCGCTGTCGCCATGCATGACGAACTTGTGCGCCGCCCAGGCAAATCCTTCCATCGCGGCCACGGTGGCGAGAACGATCACGGCATAAAGAAGCAGGTCGAGAGTCATGGCGGCTCGGCTCTGGGATCCATGGGCAGGCAGTACCCTGATCCGAGAACATATGGCAGGCATCCTTCCATGCGCCAAGCGGCCGCCGCGCGCCCGATCCGCGCATGCCCGGGCGCGAGGGGAGCGCCCTCGGGCGCAAATGGCGCGAAAGCTCCTGAAGCACCTCGTGCGAGCCGGATCGGTTTTCGCGTCTGGACGATACGAGAACCATCGGCACCATGGTGAAGGCGAACGATGCGGCCCCGGCCGCCGCCATTCGCCGTCATCTGCCGCACGGTTTCGAGAGCATCGAGCCCTTCGTCCGGCCGGTGATGGACAAGATCCCGGAACCGGGGGCAGCCCCATCGCGGCACGGGCGACGGGCGTCAGGCGAGCGGGGGAATGAGGTTCGAGGTTTCGGCCGGCGTCATCCCGGCCGGTCCGCCGTGACACGCCCATGCGACAGGCATCAGGGACCGAGCGTTCTCTCGCCCTCCAGCGCCTCGCGCACCCAATCCAGCCGCGCGGCCGGGACGAGGCCGTAATTGTAGAAGTTGAGCCCGTCCACGCCCGCCTCGCAGGCCGCCTCGACGCGGGCCGTGAGATCCCCGGCGCTCGCCATTTCGGGATAGAACAGGCGATAGCCGATGCCCATAAACCGGTCCGGCCCGACCAGCTCGCGGCCGAACCGGGCGAGGTCGGCGACCGCTTGCGGCGTGCGGTCATAGGCGCAGAGAAGCAGGCCGTCGAGAAGCCGGGCGGCTTCGCGCAGATCGACGCCGCCCGCCCAGGCTTCGGGCAGATCGATCAGCACGATCTTGGTGGCGGGGTCGGCGGCCTCCGCGATCTCGGCGAGAAGGCTGGTGACGGGCTCGGTGCGCCAGAGCAGGAACTCGTAGAGCGCCGGCCAGGGCTGGAACGCCTCGACGCCCCGTTCGGCGAAGTCCGGCAGCTGCGTCTGCGGCACGGCGCGCTCGCAGGCTTCCGCGATGAAGCGCTGCGCGGCGCGGCGCGCGCCCACACTATCGACGCCCGCCCGCGAGGCCCGCACTTCGCAATGGCGGCAGAAGCAGACCGACAGCAGGAACTCCTCTTCCGGCAGAAGTCCGACGCCATCCTTCTCGTGGTGATAGCCATGGGCGAAGCCCATGAAATTCGGGCTTTCCAACTCCAGCCTGTCGGGCTGATAACCACTCGTGATGTCGCGCACCAGCGTCGTGACATAGCGCCGGGCGGCGGGGCTCGACGGGCAAAGGGCGTAGAGGTTCGGATCGCCGAAGGCCGTGCGCGTGACCTCGCCGGGATGCAGCATCCCGAGCCGCGTGTTGTGGAGGCAGACGGTCCAGGCCGAGACGGCGGGCCCGCCCTGCTCGCGCGCCTCGCACAGGGCGGCCAGCATGTCGCCGCCTTCCTCCAGATTGCGCGCCACGAGCGGGCGGATCGGCGCGCCCTCCCAGAGCATCGGGTCCGGCCGGTAATAGACCGTTCCGTCCTCGGGGAAGTAGGCCTTGCGGCGCGGGCTGCGCGGCTGGAGAAAGCGCCCCGCGTGATAGGAGGTGGCAAGGCTCACCATGTCGAGCCCGGCGCGCTCCGTCACATCCCGCAGAAAGGCCGGCAGACCGACATCCTGAATGTCCCAGGGGTAGGTCCAGATCGAGCGCTGCATGATGGCCTCTCTTCTCAGCCGAAACGGAGCGCCAACGCGCCGGCCACCCCTCCGTCCTCGCCGAGTTCATAGAGAAGAGCGTGGCGGTCGAGGCAAGTGCAGGGATGCGACAGGCCGAAGGCGATGACGTCTCCCGCTCGGAGGTCGCTGCCTGCGCTCAAGCTGACGAACGCGTGCTGGTCGTTCAGGCGCAGGACGCTCGCCCCGTCAGCGCCCTCGCTCGGGCTCCCGTCGCGAAAGGCCTGGAGCGGAATGGGCAGGCCCTGGTCGATCGCGACATCGCGCAGGCCCATGCCGCAGATGGCAAGGCCCGGCTCGGGAACGGAAAGAACCTCGGCCCAGACGCGCAAGGCCGGCTTGAACCCCTCGGAGGCCGAGACCGGCTCGCCGCCGACCACGAGGCCCCGGCGCTCGTCCAAGGCCGCCATGCCGCGCTCGTAGATGCCGTGATCGTGGAAGAAGATCGCGCCGCTGCGCAGGATGAGCTGCGTCGCCGGATCGTCGGCCAGCACATCGCGAAGGCCCGCAATCACGAGATCGAAGAAGACCGACCCGCCCGCCGTCAGGATCAAGGAGCGCGCGGGGCCGACCGCGCGGCGCAGGCTGCGATGAAAGGCCGAGGTTACCGCCATCAGCGCCTCGATGCGCGCGCGCGTTTCGGCCGGATCAGTGGTCGCCGCCGCGCCCTCGTAAGCGCCGGTTCCGGTGACGCGCAGGCGTGGGCTCTCGGCTTCCAGCGCGGCGCGCAGCACCGCTTCGGCCGCTTCCACCGTGCGCAGGCCCGCGCGCCCGAGGCCGAGTTCCACGAGAAGGCCGAGCACCGGCAGATCGTCCCGCTCGCCCCAGGCGGCGGCGTAATGCGCGACGAGATCGGCCGAATCCACGAAGACATGGATTTCGGCGTCGGGGTGACCGGCCAGCAGCGCGGCCAGACGCCGGGCGGCGGCCGCGCCGCCGATCTCGTTGGCAAGGATCAGGCGCTTCAGGCCGGCCTTCAGCATGACGGAGGCCTGACGGATATCGGCGACCGTCGTGCCCCAGGCTCCGGCCTCCACCAAGCGGCGAGCCAAGTCCGGCGACATGGGCGTCTTGGCATGAGGGGCGATCGCAGCGCCGGCCTCGCTGACGGCGCGCATCATCAGCGCCGCATTGCCGGCGAAGGCGGCGCGGTCGAGCGAGATCAGGGGCAGCGCCATCGCGCCGTCCTGCGGGTGCCAGCCCTGCGCGCCGATGGCCGACAGCGGCAGCGGCGCATGGCCAGGCGGGAAGCCGCGCATACGATCGTCGACGGTCAGGTCCGTGTCGAAGGGCAGAAGCTGGCTCATGCGGAAGTCCTGTCGGAAAAGGCCGAGCGATCGAGGCCCAGCCGGTAGGTCCGGTTCGCGGTGTCGAAGAAGAGGGCGGCCTGCTCGTCCATCGTCAGATCGGCCGCGATGGTGCGGAAGGCCTCATAGATCGCGTCGAACGAGGCATGAAGGCCGGTGACGGGAAAGTCGCTGGCGAACATGGCGCGCTCGGCCCCGAAACAATCGATGCCATGGCGGATCACCATGCGCAGGCTGTCCAGCGTCCATTGGGGATCGTAGGCGACGGGGTCGGAGAGCTTCAGGCGCACATTCGGCTGATGGCCCAGTTCGCGCAGGCCCTCGGCCCACAGGCGCATCCCGTCCGCGCTGCGATCGGCCGGGCTGCCGCAATGGTTGAGGATGAAGAGCGTATCGGGGAAGTCCGCGACGAGGCGCTGCGCCTCCGCCATTTGCGGGGGATAGAGCATCAGGTCGAAGCTGAGGCCGAGCCGGGTCACAGCCTTCAGGCCGCGCCGCCAAGCGGGATCGCTCATCAGGCCGGGGCGCAGGGCGAAGCGTTTGGCAGGGTCGGCGTCCCAACTCACGATGTCCCGGATGCCAACAACGCGCGGGCGCGCGGCTTCCGCCTCCAGACGGGCCTCCGCGTCCGGGTGGGCCAGCGGCACACGGGCGACGAGGCGGCGCGCGACGCGCGTGTCGGCCTGCCCCTCCAGCCAGAGCGTTTCGCCCAGCGGATCGTCGTCCCGCCAGCCAGCCTCGACATGAACGGTCGCGACGATGTTCTGCCTGTTGGAGTCCCTCTGATAGTCCGACGGGAGATAGTCGCGCCTGAGAGCCTCGATCGAGCCGAACACCATCTCCTCGGCTTCGGGACGCACCCCCAGCCAGGGATGGCGTTTCAACGAGAGGTCCCAGAGATGATGATGCGGGTCGATCACCGGCCCGGCATAGCGGCTCATCGGCGCGCCTCGCGGCCCGAGATCAGAAGCAGGGCGAGGATCAGCGAGCCGAACATGATCGAGCGCCAGCCGGGCGAGGCGTTGACGACGGTGATGAGCGCCGTCGTCGTCACCAGAAGGATCGCGCCGGGGATGGTGCCGGCATAGGTGCCGCGCCCCCCTAAGATCGACGTGCCCCCGAGCACCACGGCCGCGATGGAGGTGAGGAGATAGGGCTCGCCGATCCCGGCATAGCCCTGCCGGTTCATGCCGAGCAGAAGGATGCCGGCGAGCCCCGAGAAGAAGCCGGACGCGGCATACAGGCGAAGGCTGGCGCGCTCGACGCCGAGCCCCGTGAGCTTGGCGGCCACGGGGTTCGCGCCGATCGCCAGAAGCCGCGCGCCGAAGGGCGTGCGATGGATCACGAGAAGGATCGCGGCCGAGACGATCACCCAGAGGATCACGCCCGCCGGCAGGCCGAGGGGCCGCGCCGAGCCGAGCCAGATCACGGCCGGGTTCGAGACCGAAACCGCGCTGCCGCCCGCCACGATGATGAGGAGGCCTTGAAGAAAGGTCGCCATGGCGAGCGTCATGATGATGGGCGGCACGCGTAGGTAAGCCGCGCCCGCGCCGTTGAGACAGCCGATGCCGGTCGCGAGCGCGAGCGTGGCGCCGAGGCCGACGAGGCCGGTCGGGTCGGCGGCGGGCGAGAGCATCGGCAGGAGGATGGCCGAGACGGTGATAACAGCGCCGACCGACAGGTCGATGCCGCCGGCGATCACCACCAGCGTCTGCCCGGCGGCGGCGATGCCGATGGCGGCGCTGAGTTCGAGAAGATAGCGAAGATGCCCCCAGCTTCCGAAGCCCCGGAGCGTCAGACCCGCACCACACCAGACGAGGGCGACGAGCGCGAAGGTGAGAAGCCAGGGCTGAGCGATCAGGCGCGGCAGGCGGGAGGAGGTCATGCGGCGCGCCTCCGGGCGAGGAATTCGGGCACCGCGACGGCCCCGACGATGATGAGCCCCTGCGCCACATATTGCGCGACGGGCGGAAAGCCGAGAAAGAACATGACGTTGATCATCACGGTCAGAAGCAGGCTGCCGGCGAGCGCGCCGCGCATCGTGCCGCGCCCGCCCAGGAACCCGACGCCGCCGAGCACCGCGCCGGCAATCGAATTCAGCGTCATCGGCGTGCCGATCACCGGATCGCCCGAGCCGGTCTGCGCGGCCACGAAGAGCCCGGCGAGCGCCGTGAGAAGGCCCGACAGCGCGAAGGCCGCGATGCGCACCCGCTCCACCGGCACGCCGGAGCGATAGGCCCCCAGCGGATTGTCGCCCGCCGCATAGAGGCCGAGACCGAGAGGCGTCGCCAGAAAGAGCTTCCAGCCGGCGACGACGAGAAGCAGGAGGACGAAGGCGGTCGGCTGGTGGCCGGCCAGCGCGTCGGAGAACCAGGCGGGAATGAAGCCGCCAGGGCGCGGCAGGACGAGAAGCGCGACGCCGCCGACGATGAAGGAGCCGGCCAGCGTCACGATGATCGCCGGCAGGCGGAACAGGGCGACGATGGAGCCGAACAGAGCGCCGACGCCGAGCCCGGTGAGCGCCACGGCAAGGATCGACCCGAGGGCCCCGAGCGGGCCGCCCATCGTGGTCGCGGCGATGACGGCCCCGAGGCTGACCAGCGGCCCGATGGCGAGCGAGATGCCGCCATTCAGCATGAGCAGGGCCTGCGCCATGGTGACAAGCGCGAGCGGCAGCCAGTTCTGCGTGAACTTGGAAAAGCCGGACAGGCCGAGAACGCCGGGAAAGAGCCAGATATAGACGAGCAGAAGGGCGGCCACGAGCAGGTAGAGCCCGCCGAGGCCCCGATTGCGGCCGCGCTGGACGGCGCGATAGAGCGAGGGGCTGGCCATCACGCGGCTTCCTTTCCGGCTAGCCCCAAGGCCGCGCCGACGATCGCCTCTTCCGTGATCGCCCCGCGTTGAAGCGTGCCGGCGACGCGCCCTTCGCGGAAGACGAAGACGCGGTCGCAGAGATGGACGAGTTCGGGCGTGTCGGAGGACAGGAGCACGACCAGCGTTCCCGCTGCCGCAAGGTCTCGCAGCATCCGGTAGATTTCGCGCTTGGTGTCGAGATCGACGCCGCGCGTCGGGTCGTTCAGGAGAAGGATCGAGGGCTGGAGCGGCAGCCATTTGGCGAGCGCCACCTTCTGCTGATTGCCGCCCGACAGCGCCTGAACCGGCCGCGCCGGGTCGCCCTTGATGCCCAAGCGCCGGGCGAGTTCCGCCACGAGGCCGCTTTCGGCCGCCCGGTCGCGCAGCCCGGAGCGGGCGAGGCGCGGGATGGAGGGCAGCGTCAGATTGGTGGCGATGGAATGCGTGAGCACGAGGCTTTCGCGTTTGCGATCGGCCGGGACATAGGCAAGGCCCAGCCGGTTGGCCGCTTCGACGCTGCCGGGCAACGCGGTGCCGCCCGCCAGCGACACGGCGCGCGCCCTGGCGGGGATCGCGCCATAGAGCCCTTGCAGGAAGTCTTCCTGCCCCTGCCCGACCAGTCCGCCGATGCCCACGACCTCGCCGCGCCGTCCCTCGAAATCGACCTCGCGCGCCGCGCCCGCCGAAAAGCCTTCCAGCCGGATCAGCCCCTCGCCGGGCGAGGGCTCCCAGGCGGGAAACAGATGCTCGGCCTCGCGCCCGACCATGAGCTTCACCAGCGCGTCCGGCGCGACGCCCCGAAGCGAGCGGTCGGCCGTCACCACGCCGTCCCTCAGGATGGTGACATGGGAGCAGAGCGCCATGATCTCGTTGAGGCGGTGCGAGATGTAGAGAAGCGCCAACCCTTCGCCCGCAAGGCGCAGGACGAGATCGGCGAGGATGCCGGCCTCGTGCGCGGAGAGCGAGGAGGTCGGCTCGTCGAGGATCAGAACGCGGGGCCGGCGGAACAGCGCCTTGGCGATCTCCACCATCTGCCGGCGGCCGAGCGGCAGCGCGCCGACCGGGGTTTCAAGCGGCTCGTCGATGCCGACCATCCGGCAGACGCGCTCCACGCCTTGCCCCAGCGCGCGGTAGTCCACGAGGCCGAAGCGCCGGGGATAGGCGCCCAGGCCGATATTCTCGGCGATGGAGAGTTCCGCCGTCAGGCTCAGTTCCTGCTGAACCACGGCGATGCCGGCCTTGCGCGCGGCTCCCGGCGAGAAGCCGGAGACGGGCCGCCCGTCCAGCACGATCTCGCCCTGATCCGGCGCGAGCGCGCCCGACAGGAGATTGATCAGCGTCGATTTGCCCGCGCCGTTCTCGCCGAGCAGCGCATGGACGCGGCCGGGCCGAAGGGCGATGTCGACGCCCTTCAGAACCGGATTGCCGAAGAAGCCGCGATGAACGCCGCGCGCCGCGAGCAGCGCCGGGCCGTCGTATCTGTCTGTGCCGTCCATCGCGCGCCTCCCCGCTTCGCTTCGGTTTTACTGCGCCAGAAGCTTGTCGAAGAGCGCCTTGTCATAGGCCGAGTAGATATAGCCATCGGCGGGGAACTCGCTGGCGCGCGCGAGATAGGTGTCGATGGTGGAGTCGTCGATCACCGGCAGCGGCACCTTGACGAAGGCGGGCACCGGCTTGCCGTCCAGCGCCTGAACCGCCGTATAGACGGCGAGCGCGCCGAGCCAGTTGGGCTGCATGGTGGCCCAGCCGTTGATGCCCTTTTCCTTCCAAAGCTCCAGGAACTGGCGGGCGTTCTCGCCGGTCGTCGGCACGGGCTCGCGGCCCTGCCGGTCGAAGGCCAGAAGCGCGCCCGCCGACAAAGCGCCGCCGAGCGAAAGGACGCCGTCGATCTCCGGGTTGGCGAAGAGAAGGCTCGTCATCGCCTCCTGCGCCGGGGCGACGTTGTATTCGGTGTTGGTCTCGGTGATGACCTCCAGCCCCTTGTTGGCGTCGAGCACGGGCTGCGCGCCCTTGCGCCGGTCATCGCTGACCGAGACGCCCGCCGGGCCGTTCATGATGATGATTTTCCCCTTGCCGCCGAGCTGATCCACCATCCATTGCGCGGCCTTGGAGCCCCATTCGTTGGAATCGGTGTTGATCTTGGCGGTCACCTTGTCCGTATCGACGAGGCTGTCGAAGTTCACCACCGCGATGCCCTTGTCGCAGGCGTCCGAAATCACGCGGTCGAGCGCGGTGGAGGAGCCGGCGATCACGACGATCGCGTCCACATTGGCGTCAATCATGGACTGGATCTGCTGGATTTGCGTCTGGGCGTTGCCCTGCGCGTCCGTCACCATCAGGTCCTTGACGCGCCCGTCCTTCTTGAGCGCCTCGACCTCGGCCGTGATCGTGCCTTCGGTCTGCTTCATCCAGGTCGGCACGGAATAGATGTTCGCCCAGCCGACCGTATAAGGCGCCTTGCGGTCGCCCTTGATGCAGTTGGCGGCGGCCTCGGCTCCGCCGGCCCCGAGGAGCGTTGCGCAGAGGCCGAGACACGTGACGGCCGCGCTGAGGGCGAGGCGGCGGGAAATCGGGGATGGCACTGTCATGAACGTCTCCACGGGGTCGTGATGAGATCTGCACGAGAAGCTGCTTGACAACGTTATCATCCGGGAGCCAGTTATGACAACGTTGTCACGATGAAAAATATGGCTCGCCTAATTTCTGGTCATTCGACCGGATCGGCAGCGCCGACCCAAGCTGTCTGCCCGGCACTCCCACACCCACACCCACTCCCAGAGACGAACCCATGATCCAGCGTTTTCAAAAAGGCTCGCGCATGTCGCAGGCCGTCGCCTATGGCGGCATGGTGCATATAGCCGGCCAGGTGGCCGATACCCGTAAGGGCACGATCGAGGTGCAGACGCGCGAAGTGCTCGCCAAGATCGAGGCGCTGCTGGCGGAAGCGGGCAGCGACACGTCCAAGCTCGTCGCGGTCAATGTCTTCCTGCCCCACATCAGTGATTTCGACGCGATGAACGTCATCTACGACGCCTGGGTCGACAGGGACGAGCCGCCGGCCCGCGCCTGCACGGAAGCCCGGCTCGCCGATCCCGACCTGCGCGTCGAGATGACCGCGATCGCAGCTCTCTGATCCCCTCTTTCGGCCGGGTGGGCGCGGCGCGCGCTCTCCGGCGGAGGCTTTCATGCACACCGGTCTCTTTCATTCGATCGATTTCGAGCGGGACGGCAAGCACCTGTCCCATCTCGGCATTCCCTTTTCGGTCGATCGCTCGCCCTACTATCAGGTGAAAATCCCCATCTGCCGCATCCGCAACGGATCCGGCCCGCGCGTTCTCCTCATGGCCGGCAACCATGGCGACGAATACGAGGGCGAAATCTGCCTGACGCGGCTCGTGCGCCGGATCGAGCCCGATAGGATCCGGGGCGAACTCACGATCCTGCCCTTCGCCAACCATCCGGCGGTCATGGCCGCGCGCCGCCGCTCGCCGCTGGACGAGGGCAATCTCAACCGCGCCTTCCCCGGCGACCCCGCGGGCACGCCGACCTTCCGCATGGCGCATTTCCTGGAAAGCGAGCTCTTCCCCCGGCATGACGTGGTGGTGGACCTCCATTCGGGCGGCACCTCCATGGAGCATCTGCCCTGCGCTCTGATCGAGCGGCAAGGCCCCCCTGAGCGCTTTGCCCGCGCTCTGGAGCTGATGAAGGCCATGGGCCTTGCCTATGGGTTCGTCGCCGAGAACGGCGCGAGCGCCCCAACCTCCATGGCCGGCGCGGCGCGGGCCGGCGCCATTGGCCTCTCCGGCGAGTTCGGCGGCGGGGGCACGGCGACGCGCGACAGCGTGCGGGGCACCGAGCGCGCGCTCGACAATCTCCTCCTGAAACTCGGCATGGTGGAAACGCCGCCCTTCGGCACCGACCCGAGCGCCTTCGAGACCATGACGATCCTCGCGCTGGAAAGCCACGAACAGGCGATCTTCGCCACGCATCGCGGCTGGTTCGAGCCGGCGGTCGCACTCGGCGACCGTGTGGAGCCGGGCGATCTCGCCGGCTGGTATCATGATTTCGAGCGCATCGAGCGGCCGGAAGAGGAACTGCGCTTTCAGCGCGGCGGCATCGTCCTGTCGCGGCGGCTCCACACCGATTGCCGATCGGGCGATTGTCTGATCCAAGTGGCTCGCATCGTCGGCGAGGCCGGCTGAGATTTCAACGAGGACGTGCGACCCTTCATGACGGACGCGGCATCGGCCCCGACGGGCCAGCGGGAGAATCTGCCCCTCCCCTCCTACGACGAGGTCGTTCGCGTTCGCTCCGCCGCCAAACCCGCGCCCGACAAAGCTCGGGCCGCGCTCATCGCCCGCCCGCCGCGCATCGAGGATGTCGCGCGCGAGGCGGGCGTTTCGCCCATCACCGTCTCGCGCGCGCTGCGCTCGCCCGGCCTCGTGTCGCCCGCGACGCTGGAGCGCGTGCGCATTGTCGTGGAAAAGACGGGCTATGTCTCCAACCCGCACGCCTCGGCCCTGCGCTCGGGCCGCTCCAGCGTGGTGGCGGCCTTCGTCTCCAATCTCGTCAGCCAGCAATATCACGAGGCGGCGGACGCCTGCGGCGAGGTGTTGGAGGCGGCGGGCTATCAGCTGATGATCGGCCAGACCTCCTATTCCTACGCGCGCGAAACGGCGGCGGTGCATTCGCTGCGCGCGCTGAAGCCCGCGGCCGTCTTCTTCACAGGCGTCGTGGAGCTCGAAGACAACCGGAATTTTCTGCGCGATCTCGGCGTGCCCGTGGTGGAAAGCTGGGCCTTCCCGCGCGATCCCATCGACATGCTGGTCGGCATTTCCAACACGGATGGCGGGCGCATGGCGGCCGAGCATCTCGTCTCGCGCGGGCGTCGCCGCCTCGCCTTCGTCGGGCGCAGCGGCGGGCGCGGGCGGCTGCGGCTGAAAGGGTTCGAGGCGCGCGCAAGCGAACTCGGCGCCGAGATCGTGGTGATCCGCGAGGTCGAGCATGTGCGCTCCATGTCGGAGGGGCATGTCGTCCTGCGCGAACTCGTGGCCTCCGACAGGAAGGCCGACGCCGTGTTCTTCGCCAACGACCTGCTGGCCATCGGCGCGCTTCTGGAAGCACGCCGCCTCGGGCTCACCGTGCCCGACGATCTCGCCATCCTCGGCATGGGCGACAGCGAATTCGCCGCCCAGATGACCCCCTCCCTCTCCACCATCGCCATCGACGGCGCGGCCATCGGCCGCCGCGCGGGCGAGCTTCTGGCCGACCGCCTGCTGGAGCGCTCAGCCCAAGCGGTGTCGGAGCATGTGCCGCTGCGCCTCGTGGCGCGAGACAGCAGCTAGCCGAGCCGCTTTGTCGAAGGCGTCGTAGCCCTCGCTGAAGTCGGGGCGAGATGCCGGCGTCGAGATGCCGAATGATCTCGCCGTGTCCCGATTGGCGCGCGCCCCCCGAAGCTCGCATCCTCGACGGCGATCGACCACCCCCTCATGCGCGCCGGATGCCGGGCTCGCCGAAGGGGCAGGCGCAACCCAGAGAGCGGATACTACGACCAGCTCCCGCCGCGCTGCTCCAGCCGTGACGCCTGCCTTGGCTCAGGACGCCTCCGGCTCCGCCGCTTGCGCGCGCAGGAACTCGATGATCGCGGAAAAATCCCGCCCCCCGCCGCCCGCCGCGCCGAAGGCCTCGAAGAGATCGCGCGCGGCCGAGCCGAGCGGGGTCGGGGCGGCGCTCGCCTCGGCCGCTTGCGTGGCGAGCCGGAGATCCTTCAGCATCAGGGCGGTGGCGAAGCCCGGCGCATAGTCGCGATTGGCCGGCGAGGCCGGCACCGGGCCGGGCACGGGGCAATAGGTGTTCACCGACCAGCATTGGCCGGACGAGGTGGACAGGACATCGAAAAGCGCCTGCCGGTCGAGCCCCAGGCGCTCGCCGAGCAGAAAGGCTTCCGCCGCCCCGATCATGGAAATGCCGAGCAGCATGTTGTTGCAGAGCTTGGCCGCCTGCCCCGCGCCGGGGCCGCCGCAGGGGATCAACCGCCCGGCCATGGGCTGAAGAAGCGGGCGCGCCGCCTCGATCGCGGCCCCCTCGCCGCCGAGCATGAAGCTCAGCGTGCCGGCCTCCGCGCCACTCGTCCCGCCCGAAACGGGCGCGTCTACCGTCAGGCAGTGCGGCAGGAGCGCATGGGCGGCGCGGGCGCTTTCGACATCGATCGTGGAAGAATCCACGACGACGACGCCCTCCCCGACGAGACCGGCCAGTTCTCGCCAGACCTCCAGCACCAGCGCGCCGCTCGGCAGCATGGTGACGATGGCGTCCGCCCCCTCGACCGCCTCGCGAAGCGTCGCCGCCGGCTGGATGCCGCGCTCGGCGGCGCGGGCCACAGCCTCGGGCACGGCGTCGAAACCCCGGACGACATGGCCCGCCTTCGCGAGATTGGCGGCCATCGGGCCACCCATATTGCCGAGGCCGATAAAGGCGAAGAGGGTCATCTCAATCTCCTGTGGAGGGGAAGAGCGAGGGATGGGGGCGCAGCGAGGCGACAAGCGCGGGCGCATCGACCTCGGCGAGCGTCGCCGGTCGCCAGACGGGGTTGCGATCCTTGTCCACCACGGCGGCGCGCACACCCTCGTAGAAATCGTGGCCTTGGAGGATCGCGGCGTCGGCGGCGTATTCCCGGTCGAGGCAGGTTTCCAGATCGGGCGAGCGAAGCGCTTCCTGAAGGAGATGCAGCGTCAGAACGAGGCTGGTGGGCGACTTGGCGTCGAGAAGCGCCAGCGTTTCGGCCGAAAACTCCGAGCCATCCGCTCGAAGGGCCGACAGGATCGCGCTGATGTCGGCGCCCGCGAAAACCGCTTCGATCACGCCCGCATGATCGGCGAGCCGAGAAGAACCGGGATCGGCGGCATGGGCCGCCAGCGCCGCGTCGGCGGGGCGGCCGGCAGCGAGATCGGCGAGGAGCGCCGGGATGGCATCCGAGGGGATCATCGCGTCGGCCAACCCCGCCACGATCGCATCCGCCGCCCCGACCGATGCCCCCGTCAGCCCCAGCCAGAAGCCGAGCCGATGCGGCGCGCGCGACAGGGCGAATGTGCCGCCGACATCGGGAAAGTAGCCGATGCCGGTTTCGGGCATGGCAAAGCGCGTGCGCTCGGTGACGACGCGGTGGCTGCCATGCACCGACAGCCCGACGCCGCCGCCCATGCAGATGCCGTCCATCACGGCGACCCAGGGCTTGGGGCTCCGGGCGATGCGCGCGTTCAGCCGGTATTCCTCGGCCCAGAAGCCGAGCGCTTCCTCCGGCTGCGTCCGGCCGACGCGCCAGATCATCTTGATGTCGCCGCCCGCGCAGAGCGCCCGGCCCTCGCCGGTCAGCGCGACGGCGCGCACGCGGTCGTCCCCCTCGAACCGATCGAGCGCCGCCGCGATGGCGCGGATCATGCCGAGATCGAGACTGTTCAGCGCCTCCGGCCTGTCGAGATGAATGCGCCCGAGCGCACCGTCCACCTCGGCGCGGACGAACGGGCTCGTCATGCCCCGGCCTCCGGGTCGGACGGGGCGGCTTCGTCCGCCGGCGCATGGAACCGCGCCGGGCGCTTTTCCACGAAGGCCGCCATGCCCTCGCGCTGGTCCGGCGTGCCAAACAGGCGGTGGAACACGGCGCGCTCATAGCGGATGCCCTCGGCCAGCGGCAGTTCCTCGGCCTTCGCCACCGCTTCGCGCGCCAGCCGCACCGCCCCGCGCGAATAGGAGGCGATCTCGGCCGCCGCCGCCATGGCCGTGGGCACGACCTCCTCGTCCGGCACGACGCGCGCCACCAGCCCGGCGCGCAGCGCCTCGTCGGCGCGCATGGTGCGGCCGGTCAGATGCAGGTCCATCGCGAGCGAGCGGCCGATCAGCCGCGTCATGCGCTGCGTGCCGCCCATGCCGGCGATGACGCCGAGCTTCACCTCCGGCTGGCCGAAGCGCGCGCCCTCGCCCGCAATGGCGAAGTCGCACATCATCACCACCTCGCAGCCCCCGCCCAGCGCATAGCCGTTGACGGCCGCGATCTTGGGGATGCGGCAGGCGGCGAAGCGATCCCAGATCGCGAAGAAATCGGCCTCCACCATCTCCTCGGCGCTCTTGCCGGCCATCTCGGCGATGTCGGCCCCGGCGGCGAAGGCCTTGGGCGAGCCGGTCAGGACCATCGCGCCGATCGTGCGATCCCGGTCCAGCGCTTCGGTGGCGGCGACGAGTTCCTCGGCCAGCGCCAGGTTCAGCGCGTTGAGCTGCGCCGGGCGGTTGAGGCGCACGAGGGCGACGCGGCCTTCCCGCGTGATGTCGATGAGATCAGCCATGGAATATCCCTTCAAAGCGCGCGGGCGATCACGAGGCGCTGCACCTCGCTGGTGCCCTCGTAGATCTGGCAGATGCGGGCATCGCGATAAATGCGCTCGACGGGATAGTCGGCGAGATAGCCATAGCCGCCATGCACCTGGATCGCGGCCGAACACACGCGCTCCGCCATTTCGGAGGCGTAGAGCTTGGCCATGGACGCTTCCTGAAGGCAGGGGCGGCCCGCCTCCTTCAGCGCGGCGGCGTGGAGCGTCAGCTGCCGGGCGGCCTCGATCTCGGTCGCCATGTCGGCCAGGCGGAAGCCGACGCCCTGATGCTCCAGGATCGGCTTGCCGAAGCTCCGGCGCTCCTTGGCGTAGCTCGTCGCCGCCTCGAACGCGGCGCGCGCCATGCCCACGGCCTGCGCGGCGATGCCGATGCGCCCGCCCTCCAGATTGGCGAGCGCGATGCGATAGCCCTCGCCTTCCTCGCCCAGCCGGTTCTCGGCGGGCACACGCATATTCTCGAAGGCGAGCGCGCAGGTGTCCGAACTCTTGATGCCGAGCTTGTGCTCGACCGAGAGCACCTGATAGCCCGGCGTGTCGGTCGGCACGATAAAGGCCGAGATGCCCTTCTTGCCGGCCTCCGGGTCGGTCACGGCAAAGACGATCACCATCTGCCCGTTTTGGCCGGAGGTGATGAACTGCTTGGCGCCGTCGATCACGTAATGGTCGCCGTCCCGCCGGGCGCGCGTCTTCAGGGCAGAGGCGTCGGAGCCCGTGTGCGGCTCGGTCAGCGCGAAGCCGCCGATCCATTCGCCCGACGCGAGCTTCGGCAGAAAGCGCCGTTTCTGCTCGTCCGTGCCGAAGCGCAGGATCGGCACGCAGCCGACCGAGGAATGAACGGAAACGATGGTCGAACAGGCCCCGTCCGCCGCCGCGATCTCCTCCAGCGCGAGCGCATAGGCGACGGTTCCCGCATCCGAGCCGCCATACTCTTCGGGCACCAGCATCCCGAGAAAGCCGAGCGCGCCCATTTCGCGCAGTTCCTCGCGCGGGAAGGCGCTGTCGCGGTCGCGCGCGGCGGCGCCGGGAGCCAAGCGCTCCTGCGCGAAGTCGCGCACGGCATCGCGAATGTCTTCCTGTAGGTCCGTCAGCAGCATCAGTGCATCCTTTCGATCGCGACCGCCGTCGCCTCGCCGCCGCCGATGCAGAGGCTCGCCATGCCGCGCTCCAGGCCGTTCGCCTCCAGCGCGGCAAGCAGCGTCACCAGAATCCGCGCGCCCGACGCGCCGATCGGATGGCCGAGCGCGCAGGCCCCGCCGTTGACGTTCACCTTATCGGCCGGAAGGTCGAGGTCGCGCATGGCGGCGAGCGCCACCACGGCGAAGGCCTCGTTGATTTCGAAGAGATCGATCTCATCGAGCGCCAGCCCCGTACGCTCGCTCAAGCGACGCAGCGCGCCGACCGGCGCGGTGGCAAAGAGCGAAGGCTTGTCCGCGAAGCTCGCATGGCCGACGAGCCGCGCGCGGGGCGTCAGCCCGCGCCGCTCGGCCTCGCTCGCGCGCATCAGCACCAGCGCCGCCGCCCCGTCCGAGATGGAGGAGGCGTTGGCCGCCGTCACCGTGCCGCCCTCGCGGAAAGCGGGTTTGAGCGTCGGGATCTTCTCGGGGCGCGCCTTGCCCGGCTGCTCGTCGATCCGAACCTCTGTCTCCACCCGGCCCCTCTTGACCTGGACCGGCACGATCTCGGCCTCGAACCGCCCGCCCGCAATGGCGGCCTGTGCGCGCGACAGCGAAGCGAGCGCGTAGGCGTCCTGCACCTCGCGGGTGAACTGGTAGCTTTGCGCGCAATCCTCGGCGAAGGAGCCCATCAGGCGGCCCGGCTCGTAGGCGTCTTCCAGCCCGTCCAGAAACATGTGGTCGAGCATCTGGCCATGGCCCATGCGCTGGCCGGCGCGCGCCTTCGGCAGGAGATAAGGGGCGTTCGACATGCTCTCCATGCCGCCGGCCACCACCACATCGGCCGAGCCCGCGAGAAGCATGTCATGCGCCAGCATGGCGGCCTTCATGCCCGAGCCGCACATCTTGTTGAGCGTGGTCGCCCCCGCCCCCAGCGGCAGGCCGGCGGCGAGCGCCGCCTGCCGCGCGGGCGCCTGTCCCTGGCCGGCGGCCAGCACGCAGCCCATGACGATCTCGGACACGGCGTCCGGCTCCACCCCGCCCCGCTCCAGCGCGCCGGAAATGGCGGCCGCGCCGAGCATGGGGGCAGACAGGGCGGCAAGGTCGCCCATGAAGCCGCCCATCGGCGTACGGGCGGCCGAGACGATGACGACGGGATCGCGTTCGCTCATGGTTTTCTCCTTATCCCTCAACGCGGCGGCATGCGAATGGCGCCGTCGAGGCGGATCGTCTCGCCGTTCAGCATCGGGTTTTCGACGATATGGCGCACCAGCGCGGCATATTCGGATGGCTGCCCGAGGCGGGGCGGAAAGGGCACGGCGGCCCCCAGCGCCTCCTGCACATCCTTCGGCATTCCCGCCACCATCGGCGTCTCGAAAATGCCGGGCGCGATGGCCACGACGCGGATCGCGTGGCGCGCCAGATCGCGCGCGGCCGGCAGCGTCAGTGCCGCGACCCCGCCCTTGGAGGCGGCATAGGCGGCTTGCCCGATCTGCCCCTCGAAGGCGGCGACCGAGGCGGTGTTGACGATCACGCCGCGCTCGCCCGCCTCGCCCGGCTCCTGCCCCGCCATGGCGGAGGCGGCAAGGCGCAGCATGTTGAACGTGCCGGTCAGATTGATCGCGACGACGCGCGCGAAGGTGCCGAGATCGTGCGGCCCCTCGCGACCGACGATCCGCTCGCCCGGCGCGATGCCCGCGCAGTTCACTAAAACGTCGATCCGCCCGAAGGCCGCGAGCGCGGCCGCGATCGCCGCCTCCCCGTCCTCCGCGCTCGTCACATCG
>NZ_LDQA01000077.1 GCF_001475935.1 Aureimonas ureilytica | reverse complement strand
TGCGGTGATACGTGTTTTTAGATAATACGTCGCCCACCATAAGATAAACAGAGTAGATCTTCGGCAGCGTCAGATGTATATAAGAGTAGGCGAGAGTCGTATGCTGTACCGTGACGCTGATTGCTGTGCGTTTGGCCTCAGCGGGTCGCTTTGGCCAGTTTCAGAATGTTGTGGGCGGTGCGGATCATCGCCCATTCGCATCGGACCTGATCGAGCCCACGTAGGAGGAACTGCCGGAAGCCTCTGGCCTGCTTGATCGGCCCGAAGACCGGCTCGACGATCTGTTTTCTCAGGCGGTAGCGGCTTCTGCGTCCAGCTCTGTTCAGGCGCGTGGCCATGGCGCTCATCAGAGGTGTTTTGGTCAGCTTGCGCTGTCCCGTCGCATTCGCCTCGCCATGGCGGGCCCGTACTGGAGCCAGATAGGCCGTGATCCTGCGCTGCTTCAGCGCCGATAGGTTCGCCTCGTTGGCAAAGCCGGCATCGCCCGAGAGTTCACGCGGTTTACGACCGAGATGGGAGCGAACATCGTCAATCAGCGGCACGAGGGCGCGTGAGTCCGCGGAGTTCGTTACGAGGCGGTGCGCCACGATGACCTGATAAGCCGCATCGACGGCGATCTGGCCGTTGTAGCCCTGCACGAAGCCGCCACGGGTCGGCAGGATACGGCTGTCGGGATCGGTGAAGTTGCGTTGTGCTCGATCCGGCGGTCCGCCATCCTTCGGGACTGTCAGGAATTTTGTGTGGGGCGGCCATAGTGGACCCGAAGGAGGTTCCCGATGGCACGACGCAAAGCCCCTCATATTCCTGATGCGCTTCCCAAGACGGCGTTTGATCCGGGCGGCCTTCTGGACGATCTGAAGAAGGCGCTGGCGGAGCGGGCGCTGAACGGCGAGATGGATCATCATCTGTCCGGTGAGAACGAGGCGGGCAACAGCCGCAACGGCTATGGCCGGAAGACGGTGACGACCGTCACGGGCCGGCTGGATCTTTCCGTGCCCCGGGATCGTCAGGCAAGCTTCGATCCGCAACTTATCGCCAAGTACCAAAGGCGGTTTCCGGGCTTCGACGAGAAGGTGATCTCGATGTAGGCCCGGTCGCGACAAACGCGTCGCGTTTGCGCTGAGCATGAGCAACCGCGACGTCGAGGACGTGCTTCTGGCTGTGGTCGATGGCCTGGAGGGCTTTCCCGGAAGAGGTTCGCCGGATCGTCTACACCACCAACCAGATTGAGGCCCTGAACTCCAAGCTTCGCCGCGCCGTCCGGGTCCGAGGCCACTTCCCGAACGACGATGCCGCGATGAAGCTTCTCTTCCTGGTCTTGAACCGCTCGGAAAAGGAGTGGAAGATGGCCCCGCGTGAATGGGCCATGGCCAAGGCCCAGTTCGCCATCCTCTTCGGCGAGCGATTCACAAAGGCTATGGCGGCCTGATCTTCAATCCGCCGCCCCACACGAAATTCCTGACAGTCCC
>NZ_LDQA01000076.1 GCF_001475935.1 Aureimonas ureilytica | reverse complement strand
TCTAGTGGTAACTGGAAATCAGCTGAGTTACCAACGCCATCGTCCGGAACAGTCGCTGTGTTATAAACGACAGGCACTCCGTCGGGTGCTCAGCATGGCAACTAGGCTTTAGCTGTTTGTCCAAAAAATCATCACAGAAGTCTCGCTGTGATTTTTTATAGCTGAGGCCACCTGCGAGGTCCAAAACAGGGTGGATCGTCGGCAGCGTAGGATGTGTAAAGAGACAGTTCATTCCCTGCACGAGCGGCGCCTGTGTATCGGTGCTGGTCGTTCGTACGTCGTCGTAGCCTTTGGTTAAGGACGTTACGCGTTTTCGTCTATGCCCAAAGGAACGTTAGCGAAGGAGACTTTAGGCTAGCCTCTCCTGCATGGGCGGCACTCGGTGATGGACCTGTCGATTCCAACCCTACAGTTCACCGACTTCGTCGTCTTCGCGATCTCGGCCGTCGTGTTTTTCGTCTGCTGGCTGCTGCAGCCGATGAAGCGCCATTTTCTGTTGTTCAGCGCAAGCTTCGCGCTTTGTGCGGGACTGTCCGTCTGGTTCGTCGATTTCGGCTACTATGGAAGCGTCTGGTCGACCGTTGGCTGGGTGCTGGCGAGCTCGTTGTTCTGGAGCGGATTTCGAGTTTTCGATGGTCGCAGTCCAGTCACTCTCGCGATGGTGCTTTTTGGCCTTCTGCCGGCCGGGGCCCATCTGACGGCCGCGGCGGTGGGGTTGGCGGGGGATCAGGTCAACATGGCGAGCACGCTCGCCTATGCGATGCACGAGGCGGCCGTCGCCCGCTATGTCTATACGGCCGGTGTGCCGCGCTCGCCGACCCGAAAGCTGGCCGCCTTCGCGCTTCTCATGATCGCAGTGGCGATCTGTCTTCCGCTGTTGCCGATCCCCGCGGAGCAGGCTCCTCAAATGGTCATCGTGATCTTTATCGTGGATCATATCACCACGATCCTTCTGACCACCCTCATCCTCGCCCTCGAAGCCGAACGAGCCTATCTGGCGATGGAGCATCAGGCGCGCACCGATCCCTTGACCAAGGTGCTCAATCGCGAGGGCTTGTCGCAGGCCTTGAAAGGACATTGCGGACATGCCGGGTTCATTCTCGCCGATCTCGATCACTTCAAATCGATCAATGATCGATTCGGCCACGCGGCTGGTGACGAGGTTCTGCGCGAGTTCGCCGAACGGGCGGCCGCACTCATGCCCGAGGGCGGTCATATCGCCCGCCTGGGTGGGGAAGAATTCGTGCTCGTCGTGACAGGCCGCGAGGTGCCGGCCACCGTCTGCCTGGCGGAAGCTCTCCGGCTTATTGTCCAGCGCCTGCCCATCCCTTGGAACGGAGGAGCGATCGGCGTCACGGTCAGCCTAGGCGTCGCTCTGTCGAACAGCCGATCCGAGCTTCTCACCGTGCTGGAGCGTGCCGACGGCGCGCTCTACGCCGCCAAGCAAGCGGGGCGAAACCGGGTCCGCGTCGCCTGACCGTCAGGCCTTGGGAACGCGTTCCAAATCTCGCAGCCACGCCGCCGCGCTGCCGTCGGATGGCGCGCGCCAGTCGCCACGCGGCGACAGGCTGCCCCCTGCCGAGACCTTGGGTCCGTTCGGCATGGCCGTTCGCTTGAACTGGCTGGTCTGGAAGAAGCGGATCAGGAACCGCTCCAGCCAGTGGCGGATGATATCCAGCTCGTAGGCGTTCTTTTTGGCCTCCGGGAAATGGACGGGCCAGGCACCGGTCTGACGATCATGCCAAGTGTGATAGGCCATGAAGGCGACCTTCGCGGGCGGCTGGCCGTAGCGCATCGTATGAAACAGGAAGAAATCGTTGAGCTCGTAAGGCCCGATCTTCGATTCCGTGCTCTGCAGGGCTCCGGTCGCATCGGCCGGAACGAGCTCGGGCGAAATCTCCGTGTCGAGAATCGCATCGAGAACACGGCCCGTCTCCGCATCGAACTGGCCCGAGGAAACGGTCCAGCGAATGAGATATTGGATCAGCGTCTTCGGGATGCCGGCATTGACGCCGTAATGGCTCATCTGATCACCGACGCCATAGGTGCACCAGCCGAGAGCCAGTTCCGACAGATCGCCGGTGCCGATAACGAAGCCGTTGCGCTGGTTGGCGAGGCGGAACAGGTAGTCCGTGCGAAGCCCCGCCTGCACATTCTCGAACGTGATGTCATAGACCGGTTCGCCCTGCGAGAAGGCGTGGCCCATGTCGGCCAGCATCTGGCGCGCGGCGGGCCGAATATCGATCTCGGCCGCCTCGATCCCCAGAGCCTTCATGAGAGCCCATGCATTGCCCTTGGTCGTGTCACCCGTCGCGAAGCCTGGCATGGTGAAGCCGAGAATCGTGGTCCGTGGCAAAGAAAGCACGTCGCAGGCCTTGGCCGCGACGATCAAGGCATGGGTGGAGTCGAGACCGCCGGAGACGCCGATCACCATTCGGTCTCCCGGCGTCGATTCGAACCGCTTGATGAGCGCATGAACCTGGATGTTGAAGGCCTCGTAGCAGTCTTGGTCCAGCCGCGCAGGGGCGTCGGGCACGTAGGGAAAGCGCCGGATGTGGCGCTCGAGACCCTTGTCGGCATAATCCGGCTGCAGGAGGAATTCGACGCGGCGGAATGTCCGTTCGGGGTTGCCGGCGCGCACGGCCGCATCGTTGAAGGTCGGCATGCGCATCCGCTCCAGCCGCAGACGCTGCAAATCGACATCGGCGACCGTCAATTGCGGCTCGCGGGAAAAGCGCTCGGACTCGGCGAGACAATCGCCCAACTCGTAGATCATCGCCTGCCCGTCCCAGGACAGATCGTTGCTGCTTTCCCCGCCGCCGGCCGCCGAATACATATAGGCCGCCATGCATCGCATCGCTTGGGCAGACGTCAGGATATGCCGGTCGGCCGACTTGCCGACCACGATGTTCGAGGCCGAAAGATTGCAAAGGAGCAGCGCGCCCGCCAGTGCCCCTTCGATCGAAGGGGGTGCGGGAGCCCAGAAGTCTTCGCAGACCTCCATATGGAAGATGAAATCCTTGAAATCGGCTGCGGCAAAGAGAAGGTCGGTGCCGAAGGGGACCGTCTGCCCGGCCACGTCGATCTCGGCTCCGGTGATCCCGCTGCCGGAGGCGAACCATCGCTTTTCGTAATACTCGCGGTAGTTCGGCAGGAAGACCTTCGGAACGACGCCGAGGATCACGCCGCGCAGGATCGCAATCGCGCAATTGTAAAGCCGCCCGTTGCGGCGCAGCGGCGCACCGATCAGCAGAACGGGCGAGAGATCGGCCGAAGCGCGCAGGATGGAGCCGATCGCCTGCTCGACATCGTCCAGAAGCGCATCCTGCAAGTGCAGGTCATCGATCGCGTAGGCCGAAACGCTGAGTTCGGGGAAGACGATCAGATCGACGCCGCGCTCCGTGGCCCGGCGCGCCTCGGTGACAATCGACTCGCCGTTTCGCTGGGGGTCGCCCACATGGGCCTTGGGCGTCGAAACAGCGACGCGGACGAACCCGTGCTCGTGAAGAGAGAAGAACCGAGCGGAACGATCCTGTTGCTCGTCGATGATCATCGGGTCTCTGCCTCATCTGATATGTCGCTCGATCCGTGAGGTGGATGACATCTTGCCAGAATCAACGCGGATCGTTTGCTTCATCCTATCTCAGAGCCTGCGATTTTGCCGTGCGTCTATCGATCTTTCCGGAGGAGCCGGGAACGACAAGCCGCCCTTCCCCGTCCTGCAGCGGAAAGGAACGCCCATGACCTGCCAGGACAGCGAGCTACGCTTCGGCCCGATCGGACCGAACGCGCTTCATATTTGCGTCGATCTGCAACGTCTCTTCGCGGAAGACACGGATTGGAAAACTCCCTGGATGACGCGCGTTCTGCCACGAGTGGAACGCATAGCAACCGTACACGCCGAGCGGACGATCTTCACGCGGTTCATACCTGCCCGCCGCGCCGGAGAAGGACACGGCACATGGCGACGCTATTACGAACGCTGGGAATCGATGACGCTCGAGCGGCTGGGCGACGAGATGGCGGATCTCGTTCCATCACTCTCCTTTCTCGCGCCGCCGGCCGCGATCTTCGATAAGACGGTCTATTCTCCTTGGGTGGATCCCCGGTTTGACGAGATGATGCAGGCTCGTCACGCCGACACGTTGGTCATTACAGGTGGGGAAACCGATGTCTGTGTGCTCGGGACAGTTCTAGGCGCTGTGGATCGCGGCTATCGGGTGATCGTCGTCATGGACGCGCTCTGCTCTTCCAGCGACGCGGCGCATGATGCCCAGATGGCGGTCTATCAGGGACGCTACGGACAGCAGGTCGAAACGCTAACCACGGACGATCTCTTGCGGCACTGGGCTTGACGCGCGGCGAGAGTGCTCCATCTCGGCGCCATAGCGGGTCGCGTACAATTTGGTGAAGTGCCTTCATCGGGTTGCAATCTTCCGCAGCTATAGATGCATCAAGCGTTCGGCACGGGCGGCTTTCGGCGTCCCACCCGCCTCTCGTCGCACCGAGCCGAATGCTTGCTTTCCAAGGCCGTATGGGTCGAGCTATCAGCCAGCGTCCTCCTTGTCCCGAAAGCCATTTCGTCCATGAACCATTGCGATGTAGCCATTGTGGGCGCGGGCGCAGCTGGGCTCGGCGCCGCCACTCGCCTTGCGGCCGCCGGGCGTTCGGTCGTTCTTTTGGAAGCGCGAGACCGATTGGGCGGTCGGGCTCACACGGTTCTGTCCCGAGATGGAGCGCCGATCGATCTCGGTTGTGAATGGCTCCATTCCGCCGATCGGAATCCCCTGGTTCCCCTGTTCGAAAGCAAGGGACTGGAGGTGAATCGAACCCGCCCGCGCTGGGATGAGCAGGAGGGAAACCGTGGCTTCACCAAGACGGAACAGGCCGAGTTCGCGGCGGCCTTCGATGCGTTCGACGACCGGCTGGAAGCCGCTTCGAAGAATGCGACGGACGGCCCCGCCTCTGCCTATCTCGAACCCGGCTGCCGCTGGAACGGACTGATCGACGCCATTAGCAGCTATTACAATGGCACCGAGTTCGAGCGAGTCTCGGCGTTCGACTACGGGCGCTATGTCGATACGGGCGAAAACTGGCGTTTGCCGGGCGGCTACGGCGCGGCGCTCGTGTCCTTGGCGAAGGGCCTGTCATACCGACTGAATGTCCGCGTTCTGGCAATCGAAGATCGCCTCGGCGGCTCAGTGCTTCGAACCAGCGCGGGCGATCTCGAAGTGCGGCATGTCGTCGTGACGCTGCCGACCGCCATCCTCGCGCAGGGCGAGCTGAAGCTCCCCTCTCGTTATGCCGCCAAGATCGAGGCGGCCGCTGGCCTGCCGCTGGGGCTCGCCAACAAGGCTTTCCTCAAGCTCGGCAACCCTGAGCCCTTCTCCGAGGAAGGGCATCTGTTCGGCCGGATCGATAGGGCGGCGACAGGCAGCTACAATCTACGCCCCTTCGGCCGTCCGCTGATCGAAGCCTTCTTTGGCGGCCGGCACGCTGCGGCGTTGGAAACTGAGGGACCGGGCGCCATGACGGCCTTCGCTCTTGAAGAACTGCGCGGCCTTTACGGCAGCGACATCGTCAAAACCATCACCCCGGATTGCGAGACTCATTGGGGACAGGAAACGTTTTCACGCGGGTCCTATTCCCATGCCCTGCCCGGCCATGCGGAGGCGCGACGCATCCTCGCCGAGCGACTGGACGATCGCATCGCCTGGGCGGGAGAAGCCACGCATGAAAGCGCCTTCTCCACGGCGCACGGTGCATGGGAAACCGGCCTTCGGGCGGCCGAGGAAATTCTCTCGCTCGGCTAACGTCAGCCGCCCCGTTCCGCCGGCCGAGGGGCGCCGCTACTCGCGGCCCGCGATCCAGACGCGCCCGAGCGAGAGGTCTGGCCGCAGCCAGACGAAATCGGCGCTCATGCCGGGACGCAGAAAACCTCGGCTGTCCGATATGCCAAGGAAGCGAGCCGGATTGGCGGTCGCCATTCGTAACGCTTCTTCCCTGGCGATACCGGTCGTATCCACGAGATAGCGCACGGCATCATGCAGGGAGATGTCGCAGCCTGCCAGCGTGCCATCGTCCAGCGTCAGACGCCCGCCTTCGCGCGTCGCTCGGCGTCCACCCAGATCGAACACATTGCCGGCGCTGCCGACGGTCGGCATCGCGTCGGAAATGGCGATCATGCGATTCTCGCCCTTCTTGGCGCGAAGGGCGAGATCGACCATGGCGGGATGGACATGGTGGCCATCGGCGATGATGCTGGCCCAGACATCGGGCGAATCCAGCGCCGCGCCCACCACGCCGGGCGCACGATGGCCGAGCTGGCTCATGGCGTTGAAGAGATGCGTGACGCAGCTGGCACCCGCCGCGATGGCGGCTTGAACGTCGTCGTAGCTCCCGTCGCAATGGCCGATCGAAACGCGGATGCCGGCCTGCACGAGTTTGGCGATCTGGTCCGGCCGCACGGATTCCGTCGCAACCGTGATCAGGAACGGTCTGACATCCACCGCGCAGAGTTTAGCGACATCCTCGTCCGACATGGCGCGCACGCACGCGGCGTCATGCGCGCCCTTGCGCTTCAGCGCGATGAACGGTCCCTCCACATGGATGCCGCCGCAGCCCGGTACGCCCTCGCTCATAGCCTTGCGAACGGCCTCGATCGCCGCGAACGTGACCTCTTCGCGATCCGTGATAATGGTTGGCAAAAGGTAGGTCGTGCCGAACGTTCGATGGGCGGCGCAGATCGCGCGCACGCCATCAACTGTCGGCTGGTCGTTCAGGAGCACGCCGCCACCGCCATTCACTTGAATATCCACGAAGCCGGGCGCGATGACGCCGCCATCGCCATATTCCACGGTGACGTCGGGGTCGGTGACCGGCTCTTCCTGCAACGCCTCGATCAAACCGTCCCGCACGATCAGCGCGGCGTTTCGAAGCGTGCGAACGCCGTCGAAGATATCGATACCGGAAATCGCGAATCGGGACATGACACGGAGCCTCGAAGTCTGGGGTCTAACCTCAGGCATAACAGCCAGATGCCGCCCATGATACCGACGCATCCCGTCGTGCTTTCGGGTTGGGGGAAGAAACGCGTGGGAATGGCTTGCGTCCTGCGGGATAGGAATTAGGTTCGCAGCCATGCTCAAAGGGGTGGGCACCCACCAACCTCGGATATTGGATGCCCATGCGACAGACGAGCCGACCCGTGGCCCTGCTGGCGAGCGAAAGCGCGGAGGCGCAGGACGCTCTCCAGCGTCTGCAAAGTCTTTACGAGACCGTCGATCCTGAATTGGCCGAAGTTGTGGTGGCGCTGGGCGGCGACGGCTTCATGCTCCACGTGCTTCACCGCTTCATGGACACGGGCAAGCCGATCTACGGCATGAACAAGGGAACGATTGGGTTCCTCATGAACGAGTATCGGGAGGAGGATCTCGCCGAGCGCTTGGACCAAGCCGTTCAGAGCGAGATTCGCCCCCTTCAGATGACGGCGATCGACGAAGTGGGAATGCGCCATACCGCGCTTGCGATCAACGAAGTCGCGCTGTTCCGCCAATCCTACCAAGCGGCGCGGCTGAAAATTTCGATCGACGGGCGCACGCGGCTGGAGGAACTGGTCTGCGACGGCGTACTCGTGGCGACCCCCACCGGCTCCACAGCGTATAACCTCTCCGCTCAGGGGCCGATCATTCCCATCGAAGCGCCTCTCCTGGCGTTGACGCCTGTCAGCGCCTTCCGCCCGCGTCGCTGGCGCGGCGCGCTGCTGGCCAACAGGCAGGTGGTCGACATCGAAGTGCTGGAGTCGGAGAAGCGACCGGTCAACGCGGTCGCGGATCATCGCGAGGTGAAGTCGGTTCAGCGGATCGAGATTCGCGAGGTTCGGGATCTCAGCAGTTTGATTCTCTTCGACCCAGAACATTCCTGGGACGAGCGTATCCTGGCCGAACAGTTCCGCTACTGACGGGCCGTCCGAAACGCATCAAGCGGCGAGATGACGTTCGAGGCGATGGCGCATCGCGGAGCGCTGCGTCTCGCTCGACAGAATTTCCAGGAGATCGAGAAGAGCTGCCTCTGCGGCGGTGCCTTCATGCCTTTGCCGACCGACCAGCCGCTGAATGACGGATGCCGCGACATCGGCCGCGTCGATCTCATCCTGGCCGGACGCATCCTTCCAGACTCGAATGGCGGCAAGAAGCAGCGGGACGACGGCGGGCGGAAACCCGGCCGATCGCACCAGAGCGGCGAAGGCGGGCTCGCGCGCTTCCGCGATGATGGCGCGAACGCGGCGCTCCGAATGGCCAGTCAGTAGCGAGAGCGCTGCGGCGAAAAGATCGATCCGGCCCGAGCACACGGCTTTCAGGAGAACGGCCACCGTCAGGGCGCCCTGCGCGCGCAAGTGTTGAGAAAACTCCACCACATCTTCCGGGGCGACCTCTTCGATCACGGCGGAGATCGCCCGATCCTGAACTTCCATCCTCAGCCGCTCGGTCCGTTCTGCTCCGAGCAGCCCGGTGACGAGATTGGACTGAGTCAGGCTGTCCGACAAAGACTGGAGAAGACCATGGCGGACATCGGCGGGAAGATCGCCGCGCTCCAGGAGGAACTCGCGAATACGCCCGTCCCCGCCGAAGCGCTGCGCCGCGATTCGCAGCGTGTCAGCGGACGGAGCGGCCTGACGGTTGCAGATCATTTCGCGTGCCGCATCGGCATCGTCGCCATGGGCGAGCGCCCGGCAGGCCTCGTCCGGCAGTCCAGCCCGACGCGCCAAAGCAAGCCGGGCAGCGCGACTGCCCGTCCGCGCGAGGCTCGCCAGATCCGCCCCCGTCAGCAGCGGAGACTGCCCGATGACGGGGGTTGCCACATCGTCCACATCTTTGACCAGCGACAGAACCAACTGCCGGGGAACCCGCTCGGATGCGGCGACATGCACTGCCATCGTTCGGCGGACGCGCGGCGAGATATCGTCCAGCGCAAATAAGAGGGCCGCTTCCGCCTCCCGCGTTTCCTTGGGTAGGAACTTCTGTTCCGTAACGGCATCGGCCAACAAGGCTACGCCAGCGCAGCGCTCCGCTGTGCTGGCGGTCTCACACCATTTGACGAAGTGATGAGCGAGCATTCGAACTGGCCTCGGAAACAGGGCATAGGCCCTATTTCTGCACCCAAATTCTTTAACAAATCTTCACCACGTTTAAGAACCTGTTGCTAAGGATGGCGCGGAGCTTGGTCGCTCGCGTCCGGGCGCTTGGGCCGCGTCATGGCGAAGACCTCTCGCGTCACGGCGTAGTCGAGATAACCGAGCCGTGTGAGCGGTTCGGCGAGATCCATCGCCAGCATCCCATCTCGCAGGATTCGCTCGTCGATATGAATGCCGACGACCTGCCCGATCACCATGACGGCAGAAGGCGACGGGCCATCGAGCCCGAGCGGGCGGAACGACTGGGTGACCTTGCATTCCAGCGCGGCCGGGGACTGGGCAACGCGCGGTGCCGATACGAGCCGGCAGGGTGCTTCCGTCAGCCCGGAGATCTCGAACTCGCTCGATCCCCGTGGAGCCGGCGCGGAGGATCGATTCATCGCCTCGGCTAGTGGCAAGGTCGCGAGGTTGACGACGAACTCGCCGCTCTCGATGGCGAAGCTCGCGGTGTCTTTCAGACCCGACGAGCAGAACATGACGAGCTTGGGATCGTCCGCGATCGCGTTGAAGAAGCTATAGGGCGCGAGATTGACCGAACCGTCCTTGGCTCGCGTTGAAATCCAGCCGATCGGCCGGGGCGCGACGATGGCCTTGAACGGATCATGCGGCAGACCATGGTCGTTGTGGGCGGTCTCGTAGAACATCAGGCTGAGGCCGGAAGCGAGGCTTCGGACACGACGGTCGACAGATCCGGGCGCGGACGATCGCTCGGCTTCTCCGTCGGCGTGCCGATGTAGACGAATCCGACGACCTTTTCGTCGGGCGCAATTCCCATCAAGGCTTTGGCCTCGTCGTCATAGGCCACCCATTCGGTGATCCAGTTGGCGCCATATCCACGGGCATGGGCGGCATGGATCAGGTTCATCGTCGCCGCACCGGCGGACAAGACCTGCTCCCACTCGGGAATCTTGAAATGCGGCTTGGCGGTGGAGACCACACCGACCACGAGCGGCGCGCGCGTGAAGCGATTCTCCTCGAAGGTCCGCCGTCCCTCGCTCAAAGCCTGCCCTTCGCGACGTTCGGCCAAGTTGGCCAGAGCTTTGCCCATGGCGTTCGCCGTGTCGCCGCGAAACAGGATAAAGCGCCAGGGCGCAAGCTTGCCATGGTCGGGCACGCGCGTCGCTTCGGTGAGGATGTCGGTCAGTTCCGCGCCGTCTGGTGCGGGGGCCGTCAGGGCGGGAATCGGGACGGAGCGTCGGGTCGCAAGAAGGGTTTTGGCTTCGATCACGGAACTATCCTCTCTCGTGCTGGCACAGAGCTAGGCGAAAGCGTGCATTTTGCAAATCGCCTCCTTCGATGAGGGGAACGGTCGCCTTTTCGCCTTGAAATGGGCTATGCCTTCTCGCTCAACAGATGAGCGATCATACAAAAGGGAGACCGAACATGCGCCCAGGTTTCGGGACCGCGTCTTTCGCCCTCTCCATCCTGTTTCTACAGCCAGCCCTTGCGCAGCAGGCGCCTCCCGGCGGCGGTGGGCACGAACCCGAAGGGCCTGGCGCATACGCTTCTCCCTCCGCCATCCCCAAGGACCCCGCCGCTGTCGATCTCGGCATTCCGACATCGCGCGGCTTGAAGAAGCTGGAGCCGATCGCCCTGCCCCAACCCCCGCCCAGTCTGCAGGGGTCGGACCTCAAGCTGCCGGCGATACCCGCCTTTGCGCCGCAACCGCAGCCCAGCCTCAATATCACCAGACCGCCCAACGCGCTGACCTTGCACGCGACCCTTGGCAAAGACGGCCCGTCGATCCCGTCCGATCTCGTCTGGCGCCTGTTCTCGCCCGATCCCGCTGCTGATGGAAAGCTGCCGGTGATTGCGGTGGCCAAGGGCGGTGAAGCGGTCTTCGACGTTCCGCCCGGACCCTACATTCTGCATGTCGGATTCGGGCGAGCGGGCGTCACCAAGCGCATCGACTTCAGTGGGCGTGAAACGCGCGAGACGGTCGCGATCGACGCGGGCGGACTGCGCCTGTCGGCCAAAGCCTCGGCGGACGCGGTGCTGACCAAGGACAAGGTTCACTTCGATATCTTCAGCGAGGCGACCGACGAGCACGATCGCCGGCTCGTCGCATCCGAAGTCGAGCCGGGTGTCGTCATCAGGTTGAACTCCGGGAACTACCATGTCGTGTCGCGCTATGGCGACGTGAATGCCGTGTCCCGCGCCGAGGTGCGGGTCGAGTCCGGGCGCATCACGGATGCGGTCATGACCCAGCGCGCCGCGCAACTGACCATGAAGCTCGTGCGCGAACATGGCGGCGAAGCTCTGGCCGACACGGCTTGGTCGATCACCAGCATGCAGGGTGATTTAATCAGCGAAAGCGTCGGTGCTTTTCCGTCCATGGTTCTGGCGGAAGGCGATTATGTGATCGTCGCGCGCAACAAGGACCGACTGTTCCAACGTCAGTTCGCCGTCAAAAGCGGCGTAGACTCAGACGTCGAGGTGCTGACGAGCGATCTGGTCGATCCCAACAGCCCTGATATCGGCACCGGCGACTGATCCAGCGCTTTCGAAAAAAAAGGGCGGCTCCGAGAAGCCGCCCCTTATTTTATTCCGCTGCCGAGCGAAGGTCCGGCGCGACGGCTTCCGCTAGAAGAAGCGCCTTGGCCGCATCCAGGCTCATCGCTTCCTGATCGCGCGAGCCGAGCCGGCGCAGGTTGACCGAACGCTCCTCCGCCTCGCGCTTGCCGCAGACGAGGATGACCGGAACCTTGGCCAGCGAATGCTCGCGGACCTTGTAGTTGATCTTCTCGTTGCGAAGATCGCTCTCCACCCGCATCCCCGCGGCCCGCAGTTCGCGCACGACGCCAGCGGCATATTCATCCGCTTCGGATGTGATGGTCGCGACGACGACCTGCGTGGGCGCCATCCAGAGCGGGAAATGGCCGGCGAAATTCTCGATGAGAATGCCGAGGAACCGCTCCAGCGAACCGCAGATGGCGCGGTGAATCATGACCGGCGGGCGCTTGTCGGAGTTCGAGTCGATATAGAACGCACCGAACCGCTCCGGCAGGTTGAAGTCGACCTGCGTCGTGCCGCACTGCCATTCGCGGCCGATCGCGTCCTTCAACGTATACTCGAACTTCGGCCCGTAAAACGCGCCCTCACCTTCGTTGATGCCCGTCTTGATGCGGCCGCCCGACTGCGCCTCGATCGTCTTGAGCACGTCGCGCATGACCGCCTCGGCGCGGTCCCACATCTCATCCGTGCCAACGCGCTTCTCCGGCCGCGTCGAGAGCTTGACCATGATCTCTTCGAAGCCGAAGTCGCGATAGACCGAGAGGATCAGATCGTTGATCTTCAGGCACTCGGCTTCCATCTGCTCGTCGGTGCAGAAGATATGCGCGTCGTCCTGCGTGAAGCCACGAACGCGCATGAGACCATGCATCGCACCTGACGGCTCATAGCGATGAACGGTGCCGAATTCGGCATAGCGAATGGGGAGTTCGCGATAGGACTTCAAGCCATGCTTGAAGATCATGACGTGGCCCGGACAGTTCATGGGCTTGAGCGCGAAGACGCGCTTGTCCTCGGCTTCGTCGCCAGCGGACTGCACCTGAAACATGTTCTCGCGATACCAGCCCCAGTGGCCGGAGGTCTCCCAAAGCGACTTGTCGAGAACTTGGGGCGCATTCACCTCGGCATAATCGGCCCGCAAACGGCGACGCATATAGGCGATGAGGTCCTGGAATAGCGACCAGCCCTTGGGGTGCCAGAAGACGACGCCCGGCCCCTCCTCCTGAAAATGGAACAAGTCCATCTCGCGGCCGAGGCGGCGGTGATCGCGTTTCTCGGCCTCCTCCAGCATGGTGAGGTAGGCCTTCAACTCCTCGGGCGTGCGCCAGGCCGTGCCGTAGATGCGCGTCAGCATCGGGTTGTTCGAGTCGCCGCGCCAATACGCGCCGGCCACCTTCATCAGCTTGAAGGCTTCGCCGATCTGGCCCGTGGAGGCCATGTGCGGACCACGGCAAAGGTCGAACCACTCGCCCTGACGATAGATCTTGACGTCCTGATCCTCTGGGATCGCATCGACCAGTTGGACCTTGTACGTCTCGCCCTTCTCGCCGAACACGCGGCGTGCTTCCTCGCGGGACAAAACCTCGCGCGTGAACGACGCGTTGCGGCGGATGATCTCCAGCATCTTCTTTTCGATGACGGGCAGATCATCAGGCGTGAACGGGGTCTCCTTGGCGAAGTCGTAATAGAAGCCATTCTCGATGACGGGACCGATCGTGACCTGCGTGCCCGGCCAGAGTTCCTGCACGGCCTCGGCCATGACATGGGCCGCGTCGTGGCGGATCAGCTCGATCGCGCGCTCGTCCTCGCGCGTGACGATCTCGATCCGGCCCGCGCCGCCGAGCGGCTGCGAGAGATCGCGCACTTCGCCATCCAGCGCATAGGCGATGGCCTTCTTGGCGAGCGACTTCGAAATGCCGGCGGCGACAGCCGCGCCAGTCGTTTCGGGCTCGTAAGAACGCACGGAATTGTCGGGAAACGTGACGTCGATCATGAATATCCTTTCCGCTCACCCCCGCCTACCATGCGGGAAAGCCTGTCGATCGATGGCCGCAGCGCGTCTGTCTGCGAGGCTTTGGCTTCTAGGCGCGCGTAAGACCCTTCGCAAGCGCGAAGCCTTTCCTGAGCTTGCTAGAGAAAGAGCTCAATCCGGGACGGGGTCGTGTCCCGCGCAGCCGAACGGCCCGCAACGCGCCACGCGGCGCGCGGTCAACCATCCGCCGCGCCAAAGCCCGTGGCGCGCGATCGCCTCGTATCCATATTCCGAGCATGTCGGCACATGGCGGCAATGCCCGCCGACAAGCGGCGAGAAGACGATCTGATAGACACGAACGACCCCGACGCCAAGGAGCCGACCAGGCGTCTTGCGCCAAGGGCCGGTATAGTTGCGTCCCAGCCGCTTCACGCCGCCGCGCCGGCCCGGTCGGACTCGGCCATGTCGAGGGCGGCTTCCACGGCCTCGAAGGTCAGAAGCGTCGAGGCATGGCGCGCCTTGTGATCGCGCACGGGCTCCAGATACTTCAAATCCGCGAAGCGACCTCCGGGCGGCGCGCCGCCGGCCTTGAGCATCGCCTGCATGGCCCGGTGCACATCGCGCAATTCCTGCGGCGAAGCGCCGACGATATTGCGCGCCATGATGGCGGACGACGCCTGCCCCAGCGCGCAAGCGCGCACCTCATGCGCGAACTCGGCCACCACGCCGTCCTTCAGCTTGAGATCGACGATGACGGTCGAGCCGCAAAGCTTGGAATGCGCCTTTGCCGTGCCGTCGGGATCGTCCAACCGCCCGAGCCGAGAGATGTTGCCGGCGAATTCGAGGATCCGGGCATTGTAGAGATCGTCGATCATGATCGGCCTCGCGACAGACAGTTCACCGACGGTCCTCTTCAAACCGTCGATCGTCCCCGTCATATAGGGGTCGGACAAGATGACAGGAAGCGGCAGCGCCAGCAGAGAAACGTCTTTGCTTGACGCCATCGAAGCTTTCCAACATCAAGCGGTTCGATGTCGGTGGGGCTTGCGGTGCTTGTGCCGCGAGAAAAGCCGCGCCCGAAACCAGTTCGGGATGAAGTGATGGACGCGATCGTCAGAAAGACCAGTCAGACCATGCAGCCGGACGAGACGAACCGCCCTTCGCGGGAAGAAGCCGAAGCGGCGGTGGAAACTCTCCTGCGTTGGATCGGCGAAGACCCCTCACGCGAAGGCCTGCTCGACACGCCGAGGCGCGTCGTCAAAGCCTATGAGGAACTGTTCTCCGGCTATCGGCAGGAGCCCGCGTCGATCCTGAACCGCACATTCGATGAGGTGGCGGGTTATGACGACATGGTTCTCCTGAAGAACATCGACTTCACCTCGCATTGCGAGCACCACATGGTGCCGATCATCGGCAAGGCGCATGTCGCCTATCTGCCCAATGGCGGGCGCGTGGTCGGCCTTTCCAAGATACCACGCATCGTGGAAGTCTATGCTCGCCGCCTGCAGACGCAGGAAGCGCTGACCGAACAGATCGCCGGCATCATCGACGGCGCGCTCGGCGCGCGCGGTGTGGCCGTGATGCTTGAAGCGGAGCATATGTGCATGTCCATGCGCGGTATTCGCACCAAAGGCTCCACGACGATCACGACCTCTTTCTACGGGACCTTCCGGGACGACAAAAGCGAGCAGACCCGCTTCCTGACCATGGTCGGCGCGAAGTGAGCGACGCCGCCTCTTTTGCCACGGCAGCGACGAAGGCCGAATTGGAGGAAGGGGTGGAACTCCTGCCTCGTTTCGACGCATCGGGGCTCGTCACCGCTGTCGTCACCGATGCCGCTTCCGGAGAGCTCTTGATGGTCGCGCACATGAACGCGCAGGCCCTCGATCTCACCCTCTCGACCGGGATCGCGCATTATTTCAGCCGCTCGCGTCAGAGCCTCTGGAAAAAAGGTGAAACGTCGGGCGCGCTGCAAATGGTTCGCGAAGTCCGGGTCGATTGCGATCAGGACGCGGTTTGGCTGAAGGTCGATGTCGCCAAGCCGGAAGACACCTGCCACACCGGCCGCACGACCTGTTTCTATCGGAAGGTCGTTTCGTCAAACGGTCGTTTTCGCTTGCTAGACACGGAGCCACGCGCTGCAACGCAGCATAGTTAGCAGACCGTCAACCGTTCCGGTCAGCAAACTGGAAAGCGGTGGTCGCATAAGCTCGAACCAACGAGCCGAAACGGTGACGGGAGGCCCCCATGCTCGATCTGGTTTTCAGGCGGAGTGCTCCGGTCGGTGGCAGCATGGGCGGCGAGTCGGCCAAGAGTTCGCCGAAGCCGACCGCGCCCAAGCGCGGCGTTGCACTGGCCCTGGGCGGCGGCGCGGCGCGGGGCTGGGCGCATATCGGCGTCATCCGGGCCCTGACGGAAGCCGGAATCCCGATCAGCATGATTGCCGGCACATCGATCGGCGCGCTTGTCGGCGGCTGCTATCTCGCCGGTCATCTCGATGAATTGGAGCAGTTCGCCCTTTCGCTGACGCGGCGCGGCATGATGCGCTTCTTCGATATTCGCTGGGGCGGTGGCGGGTTGATCGGCGGCGCGCGGCTGCATCGTCGCCTGGCCGCCGAATTGGCGGATCTTCGGATCGAAGAGCTCACCCGGCCGCTCGTCTGCGTGGCGACGGAGGCGCGGAGCGGACACGAGGTCTGGCTGGATTCCGGCTCTCTGGTTCTGGCCATGCGCGCCTCCTACGCGCTGCCGGGCGTCTTCCCTCCGGTCGAATGCAATGGCCGACGCCTCTTGGACGGTGCGCTCGTGAACCCGGTGCCGGTCTCGGTTTGTCGGGCCTTGGAAGAGCCCTTGGTCGTCGCGGTCAATCTCCACTACGACCTGTTCGGGCGCGCGGCCGTGCTGCGCATGAGCGCGGAAAATGCCTCGCCGCAGCGCCCGGACGACGCGAGCCCTATCGATCCATCCCTTGCTCAATCGGCGCGCGGCGCGCGCGAGCCGGATCGGATCGGCATTGGCCGCTCGATGGTCGATGCCTTCAATATCATCCAGGACCGCATTTCGCGCTCGCGTCTGGCGGGAGACCCGCCCGACTACACCGTTCATCCGCGCGTCCGTGAAATCGGACTGTCCGAGTTCTTCCGGGCGCGCGAATGTATCGCCTTCGGCTATGAGGAAGCCATGCGGGGAATGCACGAGATCGAACGTCTCTGCCACTCCCTGCCGGGTCGTTGAGGACCGCTTATACGCCGGCGTGAATGTAGGTTTTCAGGTCTTCCGCTTCGCGCTCGGCGTCCTCGATCCGTCGCTTCACCACGTCGCCGATCGAGATGATACCGACGCATCGCCCGTCCCGGACCACTGGTAGGTGGCGAAACCGGCCGCGCGTCATCAGTCCCATTGCGTCATCGATCGTCGCCGCTTCGTCGATCGTCACGAGTTGGCGCGTCATCACGTCCCCGATGCTTTGCGACAACGCCTCGGCACCGTGCTCGGCCAGAAGGCGAACGATGTCTCGCTCCGAGATCAGACCCAGCAACCGATTGTCGGCATCGAGCGCAATCAACGCGCCGATCCGCCTCTCATGGAGATGTTCGATCACCTCCGCGAGGCTGTGCGAGGGATCGACCGTGGCGACATCGCGCCCCTTGGCTTCGAGAATGGTCTGCACTGTCATCTGGACCTCCCTTTCCATCGGACAGTGCATCCTGCGACGAGAGAGGCCTGCTGGCAACCTCGGCGCTCCAGCGCGTCTAGAAGCGCTCCTGCCAGATGTGCTGGCGACGATCGAATAGCGCGAACCCCAGGAAACCGAACAGGAAGCCGCCAACATGCGCTTCCCAGGCGATGGCCCCGGCCTCCCCGAAGATCGCTCCGCCCGCGGAGCCGAGCAGGAGATTGGTACCGAAGAAGATGAGGATAAAAAACAGAATGGTCCGGTCCGAAAGGCTCTGCCGAATCGACAGTCTCGGAGCATAGGCCACGTCGGAGGATTGCAGCCGACCCATCGATCCCAAGGCGAATCTCGCAGCGCCCCCCATCAGCGCGGAGACCACGCCGGATGCGCCGATCATCGGCTGGATCAGGGTCGGGTTCAGCGCATAAAACAGCGCCGCGCCGGCCATCGCGCCGAGGGCGGAGAAGATCAGGAAGCCGCCCGTTCCCAAACGCCGCGCGACGGGCGTTCCAAAGGCGAGCAGCCAGACGGCGTTGGTCGCAAAATGCGTCCAGTCGCCGTGAAGAAACGCATGGCTGAGCGGAGAGATCAGGCCGGCCCATGATTCGCGGAGCGCGCAGATCTGATCAAGATCGCTGTAGCAGCCGGGGATGAGGGCGAAGTTCACAAGCGTCCAGACATCGTTCTCGGGCGACAGCCAACTGGTTCGAAGCCAGTGAATTCCCGCGAAGATCGCGATCAGCGCCAGAACGATACCGGGCACGTTGACGGGCGATACGGAGCGAGGCGGGCGGCTCTCGCCAGACATGTGGGCAGGGTCGAGAGACACGCGGCACTCCTTGGATTGGCGGTTCTGTTCTACGTCGGGACGGCGCAAAGGCCAACGGACCGGCCTGATGGTACGGACGCCACGTCCATCCTTTCGCAACCGGAACTCTTAACCATTCTTCGATAGGGTTCGTTCAGCACAGCGATCAGATGGCAGCGAAACCTTATGCTGGACGTTCTCCCCGCAGTTCCGCTCGTGACGGAAGACCGACGGCACCACAACCGCGTGAAGGTGGATCTGCTGGGCCGGTTCATGCTGGAGAACCAGAACGAGTTTCCGTGCCGCGTGGACAATGTCAGCCCCGGCGGCATCGCTGTGATTTCGGCCGTCGAGCCTCGAACGTCCGAACGTGTGATCCTCTATGTCGATCACATCGGGCGGATCGAGGGAAATGTGGTGCGGCAGTTCCGCGGCGGCTTCGCCGTCCAGATTCACGCGACGGAACGCAAGCGTGAGAAACTCGCAGCGCAGCTGACGTGGCTCGCCAACCGGCATGAACTCGCCCTGCCCGAGGATCGCCGGCACGAGCGTATCCAGCCGCGCAACCCCATTATCGAGATGGTTCTGGACGACGGACGCCGCTATCAGGTCAAGATCATCGATCTTTCGCTCTCCGGCGCGGCTGTCGCCTGCGCCGTGCGGCCCGCCAATGGGTCGAAGCTCACGCTCGGCACCATGCCGGGACGGGTCGTGCGTCAGTTGGAAGACGGTCTCGCAATCGAGTTCAGTACGCTCCAGACGCCGGACACGCTCAACGAATCATTCCGCTGAACGAAGCACCTCGCGTCTGGATCGGGGCTGCCTGCCGAAAGCGGGCGAAGCTTCTGTGGATAACGCAATTTGGCTCAGGAGACCCGTTCCGAAGCCCGGAACGGGCCAGTGCGTCCGAAACATCGGTGCAGCGGCGGGCGGCGAAGGTCGCACCGCCTTCTCCCCGTTCAGAGACCTTAACGTCAGGCCGCCTGATATGTTAACGGCCGAGCCGCCGCGCCCTGTTTCGCCGCGCCTCAGGTGATCGATGACCTTCACCTTCGTAACCGAAAGAGTTGATGGCGAACAAAGTCTCAACGGCTATAAGGCCTCGTTGACACAAGTATCGAAGTGGTAATAGCGGCAAAAACCTGCCGTTCGACTTCGGACTTGCGTAAAATCCGGCAGTTCTCGTTCGAGAATTCGTCAACCTGGGCTGCGAAGGTCCTCCCAAGTCCTCGGGAGGTCTATCGTGCTCATCTCGACCAAATCGCTTCTGGCCCTCGCCGCTCTCATCGTCGGTCTCTTCGCGCCTCTCGTGGGCGCGGAAGCTGCGATGGCGACGCGCGGCCCGACCTCCCAGCCAGTGGGCCATTTCGACTTCTGCAAATCCTATCCGGCGGAATGCGGGCCCAATGCCGAGGTCGCCAGCGTTCGGATCACGGATCGGACCTGGGCCGCGATCATGGAGGTCAATTCATCGGTCAATATCGGCATCACCGCCAAGACCGATCAAGAAATCTATGGGGTTCCCGAGCACTGGGCCTATCCGACGACGGAAGGCGACTGCGAGGATTTTGCGCTGCTCAAGCAGTATATGCTGGAACGCGAGGGCTTTCCGCGCTCGGCTCTCCTGCTCACCGTCGTGCGCCAGAGCAATGGCGAAGGTCATGCGGTTTTGACCGTTCGCACCGATCGCGGCGACATGATCCTCGACAATCTCGACCAGCGCGTTCTGGATTGGACGCTGACCCCCTATCAGTATCTCAAGCGCCAGTCGGAGCGCGACTCGTCGAAATGGGTTTCGATCGACGACGGCCGCGAAATGCTGGTCGGCAGCGTTCGCTAGGGCCTGCGCTCAACAAAAGGCCGGCGAGAGCGCCGGCCTTTGTCGGTTCAGTCGAGATCGATGTCGAGGATCGTCATGGTGAAGTGATAGGAGAGTTCGCCCTCGTCCGTATCCTTCCCGATCGTCCCGACGAACTCGTCATCGAGATAGACCTCGGCCGTGTCGTTCCGCTTGGGCATCGGGCGCACCTTCAACTCGACACCCTTGAAGGTGCGCTTGAAGAAGGCTTCGAGCTTGCGGATTTCGTCGGGTTTCAAGTCCAGAACTCCTTGTCGGGACGGCCAAGGCAGGGATGGTAGCCAAGGCTTGGGGATATCAGGCCTCATGGGCCTTTGTCGGTCGCGAGGACGGAACCTCAATCTTCGCGGCTGAAATTCTGATCCATGGCGGACGCCGGCTCTGCGCAGCCGGAGGTGCCGATGATCTTGGCAGGAATGCCCGCAACCGTGGAGTTGGCCGGCACCTCCCTCAGGACCACCGAGCCGGAAGCGATCTTGGAGCAGGCGCCGACATGGATGTTGCCGAGAATCTTGGCGCCCGCGCCGATCAACACACCGGAGCCGATCTTGGGATGCCGGTCGCCGAACTCCTTGCCCGTCCCGCCCAGCGTCACGTCCTGAAGGATCGAAACATTGTCACCGATGACGGCCGTCATGCCGACCACGAGCCCGGTCGCATGATCCAGGAAGATGCCCTTTCCCATGCGCGCGGCCGGATGAATATCCGTCTGGAAAACGGATGAGGACTGGGACTGGAGATAGAGCGCGAAATCCGTCCGCCCGACCTGCCAAAGCCAATGCGCCAGACGATGCGTCTGGATGGCCTGGAAACCCTTGAAGAACAGGAGCGGCTCGATATAGCGCTCGCAGGCCGGATCGCGGTCGAACACGGCCTGAAGGTCGGTTCGCACTTCGTAGGACCATTCGGGATGGGCCGTCGCCATGTCGGCAAAGGCCTGCTCGATGTGAGACGCTGGCACATTGGGGTGATCCAGCCGCTGCGCTACGCGATGCGCCACGGCCGATTCCACCGAGCGTTGGTTAAGCACGGCCGCATAAAGGAAACCGCTCAGCGCGGGTTCGCGCTCGGCGGCACGCAAACTTTCCTCTCGCATACGCGTCCAGATCGGATCGACCGAATGAACACGATCCGCGAAGGAAGCGGGAATCACAGTCATCGTCCTGTCGCTTTCGTCTCATGTGCGTTTTGACGCCGGCTCACCAGAAGGTAAGCCTGCGCCCGACCGTTGCCAGCACCCTGCCTTAACTTAAAAACGCCGCCCGTTCCAACTCGCCCGCTCAGCGCTCGATCAGCGCCCGGTGCCCGTCGAGGAATTCCAGGACCTTGGCCTTGAAGAGGCGGTCGCCCACGGCCAGCATATGATCGCGGTTGGGGATGTCGAAGGCTTCGCCGTTCGGCAGGAGGTCCGCCAGGGCTTGAGCGGAGCCGGCAATATCGTCCTTCGTCCCGACGCCCACTAGGCTTGGCTGGAGAACGTGCGAGACGTCTTCTGCCGTGAGTTCCTTCCTTGATGTCTCGATACAGGCGGCCAGCGCCAATCGATCGCTTCGCGTGCGGTCGGCGAAAGCCCGGAACATACGTCCTCGCTCGTGCGAGACATCCTCCAGCGAGGGCGCGAGAAGCGCCTCGGCGATCGGGTCCCAATCCCCCACGCCCTCGACCAGACCGATCCCGAGGCCGCCGAAGATCAGGAGCGGAAAACGCTCGGCATAGCGAAGTGCCGCAAAGGCCGAGACGCGGGCGCCCATGGAATAGCCGAACAGGGCTGCGGTCCGAAGGTCGAGCCTGTCGGCGAGAGCCAGCACATCCGACGCCATGGCTTCGGGCGTATAGGCAGCGCCAGCTCTCGGCTTGTCACTCTCGCCATGGCCCCGATGGTCGAAGGCGATCGCGCGATAACCGGCGTCGGTCAGGGTCTTCACCCAGCCGGGATCGACCCAATTGACCTTGAGGCTGGAAGCGAAGCCATGAACGAGGACAATCGCCGGGGCTTCCGGGTCACCCTCATCGATATAATGAAGGCGAAAGCCGCCGTTCTCGAACTCAGCCATGACAGCCCTTCCAACTCGCGATGTTTCGACCCGTTATCGCGATCCGAGCCGCTCGACCACCCTGTTCTTTTAACGCTCGCGGGATTAAGGTCCGGCCGATTTCAGACCAAGGGTCGCATGGAGAGCCTCATGGCCGGTTATGGCACGCCTCACTTCCAGAACAGCGCCGGGCACGACGTGATCGAGATCGGCGTCGCTGAATTCATGTGCGTGGGTGCTCACCCGCCTTACGATCATCCGCATGTTTATCTGGACATGGGCGATGAAGGCGAGAAGGTGTGCCCCTATTGCTCGACCCTTTATCGCTACAATCCCGCGCTGAAGCGCGACGAAACGCTCCCAGCGGGCTGCGCCTATCACGACAAGGCCGCCTGACAGGCCTCGGCTTTGAAGGATACGGAGCTCGCGTCACGCCCACTCCTGATCGTCGGAGCGGGCGTGGCGGGTCTTGCCTGCGCCCTGGCTCTGGCCAAAGCGGGGTGTCGCAGCCTCGTCTGCGAACGCGCGCCCAGCCTCCAGCCGGTTGGCGCGGGGCTGCAACTGTCCGCTAACGCACTCAGTGTTCTCGATCAGCTCGGGCTCAAAGCCGCATTGGCGGAACGTGGGTTTTCGGCGAGCAGCGTCGCGCTGCGCGATGGCGCGAGTGACCGGCTTCTGGCTCTTGTTCCCGTCGAGTCGGGGCAGGACGGCTATATCGCCGTTCACCGTGCCGATCTGCAATCTGTCCTCTTGGACGCGGCGATGGCCGACCCCTCCGTGGAAGTCCGGCTGGGGCTCAGTTTTCAACGGGTAGAATCCCAGGCGAACGGACTGTCCGTCTGGTTTCTAGGCGCGGATGGTTCGCAGACCACAGTCGAAACCTCGCTGCTGATCGGTGCCGATGGCGTCCATTCGCCCGTCGCAGCCTTCGCGGGTTGCAAGCCGCCGGTCGATAGCAGACTCGTCGCTCATCGTTTTTCGATTGCAGATGCACCCGGTCCGGAGATCGAGGCGTGGCTGGCGCCTTCGTCTCACGCCGTGTCCTACCCCATGCGCAAGTCCGGCGAGCGCAACCTGGTCGTTGTCGAACCCGTCGGCGTTCCTCACGGCGCTCCCGACTCTCGGGATTGGAACCCGCGTCTGAGCGACTTCCTGACGCGTGGAGACTATCTCGGGGCTTGGCCGCTCTTGACGGTCGATGCGGACGATCGCCTTCGCTCGCGAGAGCGCATCGTTCTGATCGGCGACGCCGCCCATGCCATGTTCCCTTTCGCGGCGCAGGGTGCGGCCATGGCTCTGGAGGACGCCTGGGTCTTGGCATCCTGTCTCGCGACAAAAGCGACGATCCAAGAGGGGTTGGCCGCCTATGCCGCGACCCGTCTTCCGCGCATTCAGCGGGTGCTGAAGCGTGTCAGCTTCCACCGGCGGGTTTATCATCTCGGTTGGCCGCTCAGCTTGGCGCGTAACCTCGCAATGCGGGTGCGCCCGGAGGCCGCCATGCGGGCGGACCTATCCTGGCTTTATGATTGGCGTGCCGAACCGATCGCGCCGCCGCTCTGAGCTACACAAAGAAAGCCGAGGCTGTCTTTGTGGCCCGTTTAATGCCAGACCTTCCAGCAGCCTGTGTCCCGTTCACGCGTCTGTGGGCCTCCGCCGCACAGGCCCCGGCTTTCCCTCCGCCTCCCACGACCTAGCTCCTTTCACCTGTGTTTCGGTTTTCCGAACGCGCATCCGGTTTGCGATGGCGGCGCGGCGCTTTCGCGAGCTGGAAACCGCAAGGGACAGATGGAAAGGTCTTTTATGCCGAATTTCGAACGTGCAGGGCGTCTTCTGGCGATCACGGCGCTCGCAGCATCGACCGCACTGACGGGCCCTCTGGCTGCCCTTGCGCAGCAACCACCTCCGCCCGCCGAGGGGCAGGCTCCACCGGACGCTGCACCGCCGGGGGAACCCGCTCCTGATTCTGCACCTCCGCCGCCGCCTGCCGCAGAACCCGCCGAGCCGCCCGCTCGCGAGCGACCGGCACCGCCCGAGCGACCAGCGCCGCCGAAGCCTGACGCATCGCCGGAGCCGGAAGCGCCCGCCCGCGACACGCCAACCCCGCCCGCCACGCCCAACGC
>NZ_LDQA01000075.1 GCF_001475935.1 Aureimonas ureilytica | reverse complement strand
TTCGCCTGTCGCGCGACAGGGGCCGGCAGTCGCATGAAGATAAAGCGACGGCGGCAGGTGCCAACCGGAAGACAGAGCGTCAATGGATCGTGGCTCGCTTTACCGCGCGAATGGCGCTCTATCTTGCCCTCGGCATGGCGCGGGTAGGCCGCGTCAGATTTGAGCGACAGGGATGACGATGGCGAAGGTTCTCGTGCTGTATTATTCGAGCTATGGCCATATCGAGACCATGGCGAAGGCCGTGGCCGAAGGCGCGCGCGAGGCGGGCGCGGAAGTGGACATCAAGCGCGTGCCCGAGACCGCGCCGGCCGAAGTGGTCCAGGCCGCCGGTTTCAAGACCAACCATGATTTCCCCGAGGCGCAGCCGGAAGAGCTCGCCAACTACGACGCGATCATCGTGGGTGTGCCGACCCGCTACGGCAACATGGCCTCGCAGATGGCCGCCTTCTGGGATCGCACCGGCGGCCTCTGGTACCAGGGCAAGCTGATCGGCAAGGTCGGCGGCGTGTTCGCCTCCTCGGCCACCCAGCATGGCGGCAACGAAGCGACGATCCTGTCTGTCCACAAGACCCTCCTGCATCATGGTCTCGTGATCGTCGGCTTGCCCTATTCCTTCCAGGGCCAGATGGCCTCGGATCAGATCGTCGGCGGCACGCCCTACGGCGCGACGACGATCGCCAATGGCGATGGCTCGCGTCAGCCCAGCGCGATCGAACTCGACGGCGCGAAGTTCCAGGGCAAGCATATCGCGGAAATCGCGGCCAAGCTCACCGCCTGATGGCTCATGGCGCGGTGGGGAGGAGCTCCGCCGCGCCATGCCTGTTGCGAACTGATCTGTTCTTTATTTGCAGGTGGCCGCGTCGGACGATCCGTCTCGCTCCAAGGCGACGCGAAGCGTATCCAGAGCGACATTGTCGCTGCGCAGGTGATCCAGCATTTCGTCCATAAGGATATCGTCGTGATCGAACGCAATCCGGTCGGCGTCCGGCGTGGAGGAAAGTGGGAAAAGTCTTGCCTGCATCATAAGGTGTTCCCCCTGGAAGCAACCTTGAACCGCTACCGGCATCACAGCACAGCGCATAAACCTTAACAAGCGCCCCAAACCTGCGCTTATTGGCGCACAACTCGAAGATTAAATAGTCTGATAAATTGGTAAGTTGCTGCGATTGAAGCTGAAACTTCGCTCGATAGATGACCAGATGACATTCACCCACCGCACGGCATAGTTAAAAATTGCTAAGCTGAGCCGCGAGAAGCGATCCATCGTCTGATCATTTGGTACGGGCTGCGGGACTCGAACCCGCACGAACAAAGTTCGAGGGATTTTAAGTCCCTTGCGTCTACCATTTCGCCAAGCCCGCGCACCCCACGAGTGGGGATTTGAAGCCGCGTCAGCGGGTCTCGTTCAAGACGCCGTAGCGCATCTGCTTCCTGCTTGATAGCCTCCTCGCATCACTTCCTCAATCCCTGTTTTCGCGCTCTCGATCACCTGTCCCGCGAGCCGTGGTGGAACACGTCCTCTGACCCGACAGCATGGATTTTCGGACGTTGGGCCGATACGAAGGGAGGAATTGGCCGAGCCGAATGGAAATCCGATGAACGCTTTCGAAGACGTCGCCCCGAAGCTCGTGGATGTCGCGATGGGCCGCCGGCCGGCCGATCTCGTTGTGCGCGGCGGGCGCTGGGTGAATGTCCATTCCGGCGAGATCATTCCGGAGACTGATTTCGCGGTCGTGGAAGGTCGCTTCGCCTATTGCGGCCCGGACGCCTCCCACTGCATCGGCGAGGGAACCGAGATCGTGGAGGCGAACGGGCGCTATGTCGTGCCCGGCCTGTGCGACGCGCATATGCATGTCGAAAGCGGCATGGTGACGGTGACGGAGTTCTGCCGCGCAGTCATCCCGCATGGCACGACCTCCATGTTCATCGACCCGCATGAGATCGCCAACGTTCTGGGGCTCGCCGGCGTTCGGCTCATGCATGACGAGGCGGTGGAGCAACCCGTCAATGTCTGGGTGCAGATGCCCTCCTGCGTGCCGTCGGCACCGGGGCTTGAAGAAGCCGGCGCGAGCGTGACGCCGGACGACGTGGCGCAGGCCATGGCATGGCCCAATATGATCGGCCTTGGCGAGGTCATGAACTTTCCCGGCGTAATCGCCAACGATCCGACCATGGTCGGCGCCATCGCGGCAACGCGGCGTGCGGGCAGGACGGTCGGCGGCCATTACGCCTCGCCCGATCTCGGTCGGTCCTTCCATGCCTATGTCGCCGGCGGCCCGCAGGACGACCATGAGGGCACCCGCATGGAGGATGCGATCGCGCGCGTGCGCCAAGGCATGAAGGCCATGCTGCGCCTGGGATCTGCCTGGTACGACGTGGCCGAACAGATCCGGGCCGTCACGGAACAGGGGATCGACTCCCGGCACGTCATTCTCTGCACGGACGACTGCCATTCGGGAACGCTGGTTCACGATGGCCATATGAACCGCGTCGTGCGCCATGCCATCGCGCAGGGACTGAAGCCCATCACCGCGATTCAGATGGCCACCATCAACACCGCCGAGCATTTCGGCCTCGAGCGCGAGATCGGCTCCGTCACCCCCGGCCGCCGCGCGGATTTCCTGCTCGTGTCTCATTTGGCGGAGCTCAAGATCGACGCCGTCTTCGCGCGCGGCCGGAAGCTCGCGGAAAACGGGCGTCTCGTGGCGGACATCCCGGCCTATCCCTACCCCAAGAGCGCCATCGGAACGGTGAAGCTTGGCCGGCAGCTTGAGGAAAAGGATTTCCTTCTCGCCGCGCCTAAGGGGCGCAACGAGGTGACGGCGAGGGTGATCGGCGTCGTGGAAAACCAGGCGCCGACGCGAGCCCTGACGGCGACCTTGCCGGTTGTCGATGGCGCGGTGCCCGGCGACGAGGCCCAGGACATCTGCCGTATCGCGCTGGTCGAACGCCATCGCGCGACGGGCGAGGTCGTGAACGCGTTCGTCTCCGGCTTCGGCTATCGCGGCCGCTGTGCCATGGCCTCCACGGTCGCCCATGACAGCCACCACATGATCGTCGTCGGCACGGATGGCGAGTGCATGGCCAAGGCCGCCAATCGGCTGGGCGAAGTCGGCGGCGGCGTGGTGTTCTTTGCCGATGGCGAGGAGAAGGCGCTGATCGAGATGCCTGTGGCCGGTCTCATGTCGGTGGAGAGGGCGGAGATCGTCGCAGAAAAGGCGGACGGTCTGATCGCCGCCATGCGCGCGGCCGGCTGCGCGTTGAACAATGCCTATATGCAGCATTCGCTCTTGGCGCTCGTCGTCATTCCCGCTTTGCGCATTTCCGACAAGGGGCTGGTGGACGTGACGCGCTTCGAAATTGTGGACGTCTTCGTCTGATCTCCCGCATCGGCGCGGCTTTACAAATCCTCCGCCATGGAGGAATAGCAAAGCCGATCGAAACGGGAAGCGAAGGGAGACGTGCGATGACGCCAAGAACATCGATCGGCGGGATCGTCTCCCTGATTATCGGCGCCGGCGCCCTCTAGGTTCGCCGCCGCTGCGTGGCAGCGATCAGCGCAGAGCGCGTCCGGCTTGCGCCGCCCGTCCGATGACGGCCCGCCGCATCCGAGCCTATCAGGGCCTCGAGGCCCGCTTCCAAGCGGCACGGACATTTCCGTACCGTCCCGCCCTTCGACGAAGATTCGTTTCATGACCCAGTCTGACTTTCACGCCCGCGTCGCGCAGGCGGAAGACTCCCTACGCGCGCTTTTCCCCGAGACGCCGCTGCAGCTCAACGAGCATCTTTCGAACATCTATGGCGCGCGCATCTATCTGAAGCGCGAGGATCTGACGCCGGTGCGCTCCTACAAGATCCGCGGCGCTTTCAATTTTATGCGCAAGCGATTGGCGCAGGGCGGCCCGGCGGCGCGGTTCACCTGCGCTTCGGCTGGCAATCACGCGCAGGGCTTCGCCTTCGCTTGCCGACACTTCGGGGTCGAAGGGCGCGTGTATATGCCCGTGACGACACCGCAGCAGAAGATCGACAAGACGCGAACCTTCGGCAACGGCGCGGTCGAGATCGAACTCGTCGGCGACTTTTTCGACGATTGCTATGCTGCCGCCCGCGCCTATGCCGCCTCCGGCCAAGCCGAAATGGTGCCGCCCTTCGACCATGCCGATATCGTGGAAGGTCAAGCGACCGTCGCGCTCGAAGTGCTGCGCCAGCTCGGCGACGAAGCGCTGGATATGCTCGTCCTGCCGGTCGGCGGTGGTGGGCTCGCCTCGGGTATGGCGCTCTATTTCGAGGGTCAGCGCAAGCCCGCCTTCCGTCTCGTGGAGCCGCTCGGCGCGCCGAGCCTGCGCACCAGCCTTCAGGAGAAGCGCCGCGTGCGCCTGCCGCAAATGGAAGGCTTCGTGGACGGTGCCGCCGTGGCCGAGATCGGCGCCTTGCCCTTCGAAATCCTCAGCCGCTTCTCGCCGGAGCAGGTCGTGCTGGCCCCGGAGGGGCGGCTCTGCCGCACCATGTTGGAAATGCTGAATGTCGAGGGCATCGTGTTGGAGCCCGCTGGCGCACTGGCGATCGACGCGCTGCGCACGCTCGGACCCGAGGTGAAGGGCAAGACGGTCGTGCTGGTCGTCTCGGGCGGCAATTTCGATTTCGAGCGCCTGCCGGATGTGAAGGAGCGCGCACTGCGCTTCGAGGGCCGCAAGAAATATTTCATCCTGCGCCTGGCCCAGCGCCCCGGTGCGCTTCGCGACTTCCTGGCCCTGCTGGGACCGGACGACGATATCGCTCGCTTCGAATATCTGAAGAAGAGCACTCGTGAGTTCGGCTCGATCCTGCTTGGCATCGAAACGCGCGAGCCCGGCAATTTCGATATCCTGCTGCGTCGCTTTGCCGACGAAGGCATCCGCTATCAGGATATCACCGAAAACCAGATTATGTCCGATCTGTTGATCTGACGATGCGAGCGGGCGGCCTTCGAGCCGCCCGTCTTCGTTTCAGCGCGCCGGCAGCGTTTCGATCCATTGAGCGATCTGATCCGCCAGCCGCGCGGTCGTCGCGGGCGAGACGATGTCGCCCGCCAAGAGATGGTGCTCGGGATCGCCATCGTCGGTCACGCTGATCTCCTCATGCGGAGCACCCCAATGGGCCGCGATCTCCGCCGTTTTCTCCGGGTCCACCAGAACATCGTTGGGCGAGGTGATGAACAAGGCCGGGACGTGGATTGCGGACATATCGAGGCCGCGCACGACCTCGACCAGACGTGCCATGGGTAGAAGCGCGCTGGTGGGATAGCTCACCGTCCAATTGGCGGTGAAGGCGTCGTTGAGCGGCGTATAGGAATAGGTCTCGTCCTGGAGATAGGGCAGGAGCTTGCGCGCGAAGGGCAGCGTCAGAGCGAAGCTGCGCCAGTTCTGCAGCCCATAATTCGGCGAGAGCGCGACGAGACCCGCCATATCCTGCGAGAGGTCCGGGCGGCTGGCGGCCAGCGTTGCCAAGGTCGCGCCGGTCGAGGAGCCGATCACCACGACCCGCTCGCCGATGCGCCGGCCGATCGCCATGGCTTCCGCCATATCATCGACCCAATCCCCAACGGTCGCTTCGCCCATGGCCGCGCCGTTGCGGCCGTGGCCCGACAGGCGCGTATAGAAGAGATTGGCGCCGATCTTCTTGGCCACATCGTCCACAAGGGGGCGGAGCTCACCCTTGGCGGCGGAAAAGCCATGAACATAGACCAAGGCGATCGGAGTCTTAGCCTTTGAAAGCGGGTAGGCCCAGACGATCTCCTTCTCCGCATTCGAACGAAGGTTCGGGACGTCGGCTTCCGTTCGAGCGAGATAGCTTGCGGGATCATCGCCGATCGCGGCCGCGCTGAATTGCGGCTCCAGCCTTGCGGGCTCGCGCGGGCCGAAAACCCAGAGACCCGCGAGAATCAGAACGATCGGGATGAGAACGAGCAAGGTGCGGCGCAAGATCAGCAAGTGAGCATCCTATGGCGCGCAGGGCCGCGCGAGCGAGCGGTGCGACGAGGGCGAGCGGAATGCCGGACCAGACGTTGGCCACGGCTCTCCAACAGGCTCTAAGAGACCAGCGCGATCTTTTGAAGCCGTGACTTCAACCGCATCCGCCAGGATCGTCGCCCGCTTGCCAAAAAAATCCCGCCGCCGCCGTCTCGCCTCGGCGGGAAGGGCATCAGAGCGGCAAGCGATAACGCGCGTATCCATCGTCCGTGCGGCCGGCATCCTGAAGTTTCAGATCGGCGACGTCGTTGAGATGCGCGGCAGAGGCCGGACCCGTGCTGAACAGAACGGAGGTGCCGGCCGCCGGCTCGAAGCGCCAATTGCGATCGGCTGTCGGATTGATCGTCTTCTGCTCGATAATGTAGCGAATCAGCACGTCGCGATTGGCGTCCGGCGCGATGAAGACGATCTTCTCCGGCCCGATTCCGGGGAATTTGCCACCGCCACCCGCGCGGTAATTGTTCGTCACCACGACGAACTCGGCCTTCGGATCGATCGGCTTGCCGTCGAAGGCAAGGTCCACGATGCGGGAACTATTCGCGTTGACGAGCTTGCCATCCTTGTCGAAGCGGGCCGGCTTGGTCACGTCGATCCGATAGGTCACGCCGTCGATCACGTCGTAATTATAGGACGGGAAGCCGTCGGCGATTAGTTCCTGGTCGGCCTTGCCGGGTTCGACCTGCCGGAAGATGCCGGCCGACATGTCGAGCCAGTCCCGCACGCCGGCGCCCGTGATGCGAACGGCCTGAACCGTATTGGGATAGAGATAGAGATCGGCCACGTTGCGGATCGCGATCGGGCCGGCCGGAATGTCGGTGTAATAATCCGGTCCCGAGCGACCGCCCGACTTAAAGGGTGCTGCCGCCGACAGAAGGGGCAAGTCCTTCAGCTCGGTCTGAGCCAGAATTTCCTTCATGTACCAGAGCTGGGCCTGATTCACGATCTGAACGGACGGTTCATCCGCCACCAGCGCGAAATAGGAATGGAGCGGCGCGCTCGTCTCGCCGACCGGACGGCGGACATAGGTCAGCGTTGCTTCATGCTCCGCGCGCGCGGCATCGAGAACAGCGGCCTTCGATTCCACCAGCGCCTTGGGCTTGCGATCGACCCGCTCATAGATCGGGCGCAGTTCGGAACTGGCCTCGGCGATTTTCCAGCGATCGCCGGCGCGTTCCAATCGAAGATCGATCACGCCGAGATCGGAGCCCCAGAAGCCAGCCATAACGGCGGGCTTGCCGGCCAGCGTGCCCTTTTCCGCATCCACCCCATCGATGGCTTTAAAATCCTCGCCGGGAAAGCGCAGATGCTGGTGGCCACAGAAAAGGGCGTCGATCCCCTCGACTGAGGCGAGCTGCAGCGCGGCGTTCTCCAGCCCTGCGTCGTCAGCCGAGCCGGAGGCGATGCCGGAATGGCAAAGCGCCAAGATGAGATCGACCTTCTCGGCGCGGAGCTTGGGCACGAGATCGCGCGCCGCTTCCACGATCCCGCGCGTGGAGGCGCGATCCTTGAGGTTCTGCGCGTCCCAAACGCTGATCTGCGGCGGCAGGAAGCCGATCACCCCGATGCGGATCGGATGGCGCGTGCCGTCGCCGAGTTCGAGCTGGCGGTCCAGCACGATGTACGGACGAACGAGCGGCTCGCCCGACGCTTTCAGCACGTTGGCGCTGACGACAGGAAAGTTCGCCTTGGCGAGCGTATGGTCGAGAAAGTCGAGGCCGTAATTGAATTCGTGGTTGCCGAGCGTGCCGGCATCATAGTTCAGCGTGTTCATGGCCGCGACGACCGGATGCATGTCGCCTGCCTTCATGCCGCGCTCAAAGGCGATGTAATCGCCCATCGGGTTGCCTTGCAGAAAGTCGCCATTGTCGAACAGCAGCGAGTTGCGCGCCTCGGCCCGGATGCGATCGATATGGGCTGCCGTGCGCGCCAGCCCGACGGTCGGCGTCTCCTTGTCGGCGTAATAGTCGTAGGGGAAAACGTTGACGTGGAGATCGGTCGTTTCCATCAGGCGCAGATGAGCTTGATTGGCCTCGGCCCGCGCGCTCCAGGGATGCATGAGGACACCGGCCGCCACCGCGCCGCCGGCGGCCAGGAAATGTCTGCGGTTGAGCTTGGCGTCGGCAGTCATGGCATGTCCTTTCGAACGCGGACCCAAGCTCCGAGCGCCGGGCCGCTTCATCAATCGTCGTAGGCCGGCGTCGAAACCTCGCGGGTCGACAGCGGACGGAACCCCATTTTGCGGTAGAGCGGAAGCGCCGCCGGGTGATCCAGCGTGTTCGTTTCCACCGTCAGCGCGCTCGGCTGCTCCTCGAAGGCGGTGGTGATGGCCTGAGACAGGAGGTGGCGTGCAAGACCTTGCCCTCGGAATTCGGGCAGAATTCCGAAATGAACGAGTCGCGTGTCGCGCGGCGCGCGGCCGACATCCAGTTCGAACCAGCCGGCCGGAACGCCGTCGCAGTAGAGGATGCGCAATCTTACGTTCTGCGCATGAATTTCGCGTGACAGGCTGGCGTCGGGCAGCCGGCGCGACGTCCAGTGATAGGGCTTGCCCACCGCTTCGTAGAGATAGCGGTAATAGCCGAGCGGAATCTGGCGAACCTTCAAAAGCACATAGTCGCGCCCGTTCTGAGGGGCGGGCACGGGCCGTTCGGGCAGCTGGTGCATGACGAGCTGCGTGACGGTGGTGGTGAGAAGGCGCATGATTCGGGGTCAGTCTTTCATCGAGCGGGGCCGGTCTCGACCGGCGTATCGTCGCGGGAGCCCCATTCGGTCCAGGAGCCGTCGTAGAGTCGTACAGTGTGATTGTGGAGCGAGGCGAGCGCGAAATTGATGGCTGCGGCCGTCACGCCCGATCCGCAGGAGGTCACGACGGGCTGGGAGGGATCGATGCCGGCTGCCGAGAACACGACGCGCAATTCATCTGGGCTTTTCAAACGACCAGCGTCAGTGAGAGTGCCGATGGGCACGGAGCGCGCGCCCGGCATGTGCCCGCCGCGCACGCCTTGGCGCGGCTCGGGCGCTTCGGCCCGGAAGCGTTCCGGCGAGCGCGCGTCGGCGATCTGGTGTGCGCCGCTATCCACGATGCGCTTCATCTCATCCAGAAACACGACCGCGTTCGTGTCGAGCTTGGCCTGGAACGAAGCGGGCCGCGGGGAGGCCGGGCCGGTTTCCAGGCGATAGCCGGCTTCCGTCCAGGCCGGCAGGCCGCCATCCAGCAGCCGCACATCCCGAGCGCCGAAAGTTCGCAGCAACCACCAGACGCGCGGCGCGGAAAAGAAGCCGAGTCCGTCATAGACGACGATCGTATCGGTCTCACGAATCCCCAACGCGCCGACCGCCTGAGCGAAGAAGGCTTCGTCCGGCAGCGTGTGGGGCAGGGGCGACGATATGTCGGCGATCTCGTCCTGGTCGAAGAACACCGCTCCGGGGATATGGCCGGCCTCGAACTCAGGCCGCGCCAATCTCTTCTGCGCCGGCAGATACCAGGACGCATCCATGATCGAGAGACCGTCACGGCCGATATAGCGTTCGAGTTCAGACGCGCTGATCAAGAAGGGATTGTCGCTCACCGGAGCCTCGTTGCCGACTGTTCGGCCGCCAACATAGAGAGAGCGGCCGCTGGACGGAAGAGCGAAGCGTCAGGCGAGGGACGCCTCGCCGAAGCGCACACGAAAGCGGCGGTTTGTCTTGCCCTTCTTCTCGATCTTGGCGATGTGAATGTCTCCGATTTCTTGCGTTTCGGACACATGCGTTCCGCCGCAGGGCTGGGAATCTACCTCGCCCTCGGCTCCGATGACGACGAGACGCACACGGCCCGAGCCACGCGGCGGGCGTACATGGGCGGATTTCAACAGAGATGGGTTGGCGTCGAGTTCGGCATCCGTGATCCAGCGGATGGAAACCGGATGATTGGCCCGCACCAACTCCATGAGTTGGCGCGTCACCTCCGTCTTGTCGGTGTCGGCCTCCGGTAGATCGAAATCGATTCGGCCATCGTCCTCTCCCACCGCCGCGCCCGTCACCGGATAGGGGCAGACGACAGTGAGGAGGTGCAGCGCCGTGTGCATCCGCATCATGCGATAACGCCGCGCCCAATCCACATGCAGGATCAGCGTCTCGCCAGGCTCGGGCAGCGGTGAGGTCTCGTCCAGCACCAGGAGGATCGCCGAGCGATCTTCGTTGTAGCGGGTATCCACCACAAGCAGCTGCGTCCCGTCCGCCCGCTCGATGAAGCCGCGATCTCCCGGCTGCCCTCCGCCCGCGGGAAAGAAGTTCGAGCGATCGAAGACCAGACCGGCTGTGCCTTCGATCCGAAGGAGACGCGCTTCCATGGTCGAGAGATAGCTGTCCTCGCTATAGACAGCGTCGGTTTCCCCGCTCATGCGTCAACCCGGGCAAACGGGATGTCGAACTCCGGCTGCCGCTCCAGCCAGGCCGGGAGTGGCAGGTTCTTGGAGCGCAGGAAGCTTGGGTTGAAGAGCTTGGACTGATAGCGATTGCCGTAGTCGCAGAGGATCGTCACGATCGTATGGCCGGGGCCCATCTCCTGCGCCATCCGGATGGCGC
>NZ_LDQA01000074.1 GCF_001475935.1 Aureimonas ureilytica | reverse complement strand
CAGACGCTAACAGGCCCTAGCCTTTTTGATCTCGGCTACAAGGGCGACATCATCGGCGGCATACAGCGATGCGATCCTGTCAGCGAAGCTTCGGGTGGGCGGCAGGTCCTGGCAGATCTCCTCGAGCCGCAAGCGTGCGCCGCTCCGCAACAAGCGCGCGACCTCATCGACTTTGTGCGCCTTGATCGAATCCAGGATACCAAGCAGCCGACCGGCATCGTACGATAACTGCGTCATGCAGGGACTGCCTCCAGAGCCTCGTTCGAAACCTGCACCAGCCGTCTGAGGACTGACGCCGCATATCCGCCGTCGATAGACTTGCGTGCTCGCTCAATGCCTTCCACCCACGTCTCCGACACGCCGGCCGCGATCAGGGCGCCGGCCGCGTTCAGGAGGGCGATGTCCCGGTATGGCCCCCCTTCCCCGCGAAGGAGTGCCTGCAACGCGGAGGCGTTGGAATGTCCGTCTCCGCCCTTTAGGGAAGCCAAGGACGATCGCGGTACTCCAACGTCCTCGGGCACGAGATCGAAGGTGCGAATTCGCCCTTCTGAGAGCATGGCCACATGGGTCACCCCGGTGGTGGTGATCTCGTCGAGTCCGTCGGCACCATGCACCACAAGCCCACGCGTCGACCCGAGATCGCGCAACGCGTGGGCCATAGGCAGAAGCAGATCTCGTGAGTACACGCCTATAAGATGGTGCGTCACGCTGGCGGGGTTCAGCAGCGGCCCAAGGATGTTGAATATCGTCCGTACACCCATCTCCACGCGCGCGCTCATAACTGTCTGAAGGGCAGGATGATGGGACGGGGCGAACATGAAGCCCATGCCCGCCTTATGGAGGCAACGCTCGACTCCAACCGGTGGCTGGTCGACCGCGACGCCTAGTGCCCTCAGTACGTCGGCTGCCCCCGACTTGGACGAAACCGCCCTATTTCCGTGCTTGGCTACTGGAACGCCGGCACCGGCAACGATGAACGAAGCAGCCGTCGAGATGTTGAAGGTGCCTGCTCCGTCTCCCCCGGTTCCTACGATGTCAACGGCACCGTCCGGTGCACTCACCCTCACCATTCTCCTTCGCATGGCCTCGACCGCACCGACGATTTCTTGATGGGTCTCGCCTCGCATGCGTAACCCCATCAGGAGGGCGCCAATCTGCGGTCCGGTCGCGGCACCCGAAACCATAAAGTCAAACAGTTCCTGAGAAGCCTCGCGGGTCATCACTTCTCCCGCCGCGACCCTGTTCAAGATCAGCTTCAGGTCTGGCATGTATACTCTCCAGGAAACACCGGCTCCTCGATCGCCGAAGGAAAGGGCTGATCCCAATCTGGAACGACGTTCTCGCGCCTGAAGGATGGCCGGTCTTGGAGGCCTTCGCCGAGAGTGCGGGCGAAGAGGTGACCGGCGAAGACAGCCGCCGCTATCGAACCTGGCGCAAGGCAGTCCCCGATGCGTACGATCCTGGGCGCAATGTCGCTTTTCCCAGTTGGCATCTCGGCGATGCGCTTAACGAGGTCATGGAACAGTTCGTCACGCGGTATCTGCGAGGTGGCAAGCAGAACCGCGTCACTTGGCACTTGGCGCCGGCGTCCAGTAAAGCAGCAGGCAAGTTCCACAATGCCTGCCCCCAGGCCGACGAGCTTGGTAGACACGTGCACATCAATGCAACGCTCCAACAGCCTTCGTTGAATACGAGGCTGCTCGGCGGTGTTCACCGTCCAGGCGGAAACTAGGCTTTCAGGGGTGACGAACGTGACTAAGCACCCAGTTGCTACTAGAAGTTCGGCTATGACGCCGCCCATATGGCCGTGATCGTCATCGAAGATGACGACCCGGCCCTGTGGAAGCCGGCCTGCCATGATGTCGTCAGGCGTGAAGACCTGGATCGTGTCGAGGCCGGGGATTGGCCGCGCGTTGGTTCGTCCGATGCCGTCGGCTCGCCAAGTCGCTCCCGTCGCAACCGCGACGAGCGAAAAGTCGGCATCTAGAACTACGTCCGCAGTCACTCGGTTGCCGGCCAGGAGAGTGACGTTTGGATCCAGACGGAGACGCTGCAGCCGCCAATCGGCCACGCGCTTGTATGTCGACAAGCCAGGCAGTGTGGATTCGCGAACCGCCCTGCCTCCAAAGACTGGCTCTTGGTCCACAATGACCGTTTCGTAGCCACGCCGTCCCAGCCACGTCGCGGCCTCGAGTCCGGCCGGTCCAGCTCCTATCACTAGGATTCGGTCTTCTGAGACTTTTCCGGCTATTCGCTCTGGATGCCAACCCCGGCGCCACTCCTCGCCCATTGTGGGGTTCTGTGTGCACCGGAGTGGAACGCCCAACTTGTCTGACGCTACGCACACGTTGCAGCCAATACATTCACGGATGTCGTCGAACTGACCGGAGGCGATTTTGAACGGCAGGAATGGATCAGCGATCGATGGTCTGGCGGCACCAATGAGGTCAAGGGTGCCCGACGTAACTAAGGAAAGCATCCGGTCCGGGGATGTGTAGCGGCCCACGCCCACGACGGGTCTCCCGGTCACGGACTTGACGAATTTGACGTAGTTCTCCTGAAAGCCTTCCTCACTGAAACGAGCGGTCTGGCCATCGTTGGCGAAGTCGCCAACATTCACATCCCATAGATCGGGAACATCGGCCAGAATCTCGACCACGTCCCGCCCCTCCCCTTCGCATGTGAGCCCGTCCGAGCCAATCAACTCGTCCACGCTAAATCGGAGGGCCACGGCGCATCGGTCGCCTACAGCGTCCTTCGCATCATCAAGCAGTTCACGGAGTAAACGGACCCGGTTCTCAAGAGAGCCACCATACGAGTCGATACGTTGATTGTGACGGCGCGAAAGGAAGTGAGCGGGCAAGGTCATGTCGTGACCCGCGTAGACGTAAACAATGTCGAAGCCGGCATGCTTTGCATTGATGGCCGCGGTTCGGTGCCATCGTCGGAGATCGCGGATGTCGGCCAAGTCCATGGCCCGAGCATGAACGGGAGCGTTGCCCCGTGTGGGCGTCCCTGAGGGGGCAATCGGGATCGCACGCGTCTCGAGGTTGTGCACGTAGGCGCCATTGTGCGCCAATTCGACGCCCGCGAGGGCTCCCCCTGCGTGTATCTGTTCGACCGCGAGGATCAGTGTCGGTAGATCCCGTTCGTCCCATAGGCGCAGTTCCCGGGGATGGCAACTGGAGTAGTGAATATCGCATTGTTCGGTGCATACGGCGCCCCAGCCTCCTTCCGCCTTGATGCCTCGCATCCGCGCCATAGAACTCGGATGCTGCCTATTCATCCCGTTACAGTGAGGCACTTGGTAAAAACGATTCCGAATAGTAACAGGCCCGATGGCGAGCGGCTCAAATAATGGCTTGAATCGTCCCGTAACGTCGAACTTGAAGGGAGGGGGCTTTGGGTGCCTCATGGCTGTGAACGAATCCGCGACCCAAAGATGGCACTTCCGACCCGCACGTGGGTCGCGCCATACATAATCGCCTGCACGAAGTCGCCGCTCATGCCCATCGAGAGCATCGGTAGACCCTCGTCCCGAGCCATGTCCGCGAGCCGGACGAAATCGGCACACGGATCAAGGTTGGCGGGAGGAATGCACATCAGCCCAGTCAGGTCGAGCGCGCACTCATCCCGACATACCCGCACCAGCGCAGCGACATCAGCCGGCATAGCTCCCGCCTTCTGTGCCTCCTCACCTGTATTCACCTGCACGTAGATTAAGGGACGGCGGCCTTGCCGATCACATTCGGCCGCGATTGCGCGTGCAATGCTGGGCCTGTCAACGGATTGGACGACGTCGAAAATCCTAACTGCATCTCGGACTTTGTTCGACTGCAACGGACCAAGGAGGTGAAGTTCAATCCCGTGGAACTGTTCCTTGAGAATGGGCCATTTGGACTTTGCCTCCTGGACACGGTTCTCACCGTAAACGCGCTGACCCATTCCAATAGCCAGCCGAAGTCGATCCACATCTACTGTCTTGGATGCTGCGATGAGGGTTACCGCGTCGTTTCTCCGACCCGAAGTTTTCGTAGCGTCGGCAATGAGGCTGCGTACTGTCTCGAGATTTGTTTTCAGGTCCGCAGTAACGTCGTGCCCGCTTTGAAGGATGTGCATCGGGCTGGGTTCGGTAAACTCAGCAACCGGCATAATCGAACCTCCGATTTCGAGGATTGATCTGGGCAAGTTCGGTAACCACTAGGTCTAAGCGAGCTGCTCGATCTAACAGTCGCGCTTTCAGCACGCCGAGATCGTCCTCGGCGGCATCGTGCAGCGCTTCGGCTACCACGAGAACCGAGACCGACTCCTGACACACGACGGATGCGGCACTCTGCCGGAAGACCCATCTCCGGGAGTGGGCGTGGTTCGCCTCGTCGGCAAAAACTACCTCTCCCGGTGCGGGGCGTTCTATCTCACTTTGAAAGGTCCTGTGTTCCTCTGTCCCATCAGCAAGTCGCACGGTAATGCTACCCAACACCTTCGCCACATCGAAAGCTGCGATGGGAATGCCCATGTTGGCTGACTCCGCGTTGAGAAGATCAATCAACGGATGAAGACGGGGCAGCATCTTATCCTTGCGGAGGCGGCGTAGCAGAGCTTCGGCGGCACATCGGTATTGCGTCGGTTTCAGCCCCATTTCCGCATAGGTCCGACGCCAGGCTTGGATGGACGGAAGATCGCCCTCGGGAGCGTCATCCAAGCGTTTACAGATCTCGCTCACCGTCTCCGTCGTGTCTACTCGATCGGATTGTAACATCGCGACATTTCGGATGACGAGCGCCAAAGCCCGCAGTTGGGGGAAACGACGCCAAATTTCGTCTGCATGAATGAAGTGCATCGATCGAAGGCCCACAAGCATTTGGTGTTGCCATAGGGGTCAAGCTATCGACGCCGGTTCGTAAGATATTGAAGAAAATTGCCTGTTGACATCCCGCCGTAGATGGAAACCCAGCAGCGACGGCGAGTCGTTAACCGACCGCTGATGTCAGCTGGGACTTCTGCGTCGAAGATCCGCGCGGACGTCCTCCTATATATTCAATCACGGGGTGTGGCTGCGTACGATCAATGGTAGGCTCTGAACCGCGCCGGGTTTGCCGGAGGCTCCAACTCTTGAGAGGATGGAGCCACGACGAAGAAGGTACCGCCGTTTAGTCCTGAGTTGCGCGCCCGCGCGGCTCGGATGGTTTTGGATCACCGCGAGGAGCGCGGTTCGCAGTGGGCGGCGATCCAGTCGATCGCGACAAAGATCGGCTGCTCAGGTGAGACGCTGCGCAATTGGGTTCGCCAGGGTGAGCGGGACGCGCGTCTGCGGCTTGGCCCGACGAGCGAGCAACGCGAGCGGATCAAGGCACTGGAATGCGAGGTGCGCGAGCTTCGCCAAGCCAACGAGATCTTTCGCAACACGTCGGCGTCTTTTGCCCAGGCGGAGCTCGACCGCCCGTTCAGGCGATGAAGGCTTTCATCGACGACCATCGCGATGTCGACGGGGTCGAGCCGATCTACAAAGTTCTGCCGATCGCTCCCTCCTCCTATCGTGAGCATGCCGCCCGGCGGGCTGACTCGTTCTAATTGCCGGCGCGCACTCAGCGGGATGCGGTTCTGGCGATCAAGGTGCGCCGGGTGTTCAACGAGAACTTCGGCGTCTACCGCGTTCAGAAGGTCTGGCGGCAGATGATGCGCGGAGAGCTTCGGCGTTGCCCGATGTACGGTCTCGCGCCTTGTGCGGGAAATGGGATCGAAAGTCGTCGTCCGGGGTAAGCCCGTGCGCGGCACCATCCGCGACGCCTTGTGCCGTGTCCGCTCGACCGAGTGAAGCGCGTCTTCAAGGCGCCGCGACCGAACATGCTGTGGCCTTACGGCGAATGCGAGCATTCGCCTGCCGGCTGGGAGATGTCGGACTTCACCTACGTGGCCACATGGTGCGGCTTTGTCTATGTGGCCTTCGTAATCGACGTCTTCGCTCGTCGGATCGTCGGTTGGCGCATGTCACGCGTTGTCCGGTCGGACTTTGTCCTCGATGCGTTGAAGCAAGCCCTTCATGAGCGACGACTCTTCGCAGACAGCGGGCTCATGTGCCATTCCGACCGAGGATTGCAATATGTGAGCATTCGCTAGACCGAACGCCTCGCCGAGGCCGGCATCGAACCCTCCGTCGGCAGTGTAGGAAATTCGTACGACAATGTGCTCGCCGAGACGGTGATCGGCCTGTTAAAGACCAAGGTGATCTACAGACGCGGACTCTGGCGCTCCTTCGAGATTGTCGAGTTCGCTATCCTTGAATGGATCAACTGGTTCAACTAACGACGTCTCCTTGAACCCATCGGCAATATCCCACCTGCCAAAGCGGAAGCCGCATGCTACGCCACGCTTGAGGCCACGCTCATCGCCGCGTAGGACCCAAATCAACCAGCCTCTGGCAAACCCGGCGCGGTTCAGTCGAGCGCGATTGGATGAGGCGGATTGGGGGCATTCGGTCCCTTGCGGTCCCCTCCCCTGCCGCAGCTTGCCGCAGCTTGCCGCAGATCACCGCGCCTGTTAGGGCCTGTTAGCGTCTGA
>NZ_LDQA01000073.1 GCF_001475935.1 Aureimonas ureilytica | reverse complement strand
TGATGCTGTGTGTGTTTTTTTTGTCAGGCTCCGGCGACCAGCTAGATCTACACAGCGTTGTTCGTCGGCAGCTTCAGAAGCCGGATCGCCAGCAGGCCGTGCGTGCCTTGCAGGAGCGGGTGAACGAGTTCGGACACCAGCACGCGGCCAAGGCCCCCGCCGCGTCGCCGGCGAAGAAGCCGGGGATGAGCCTCGATCTGGATGACGCGTTCGACCGGATGAGCGCGTAAGGCGGCCATCGGCCGGAGGCGTGGACGGGGCGGAGGCTCCGACGACCCCGCCTCCGGCCGCCGAGCCCATCCTTGGACACTCCGGCAGTCGAGGAAGCGGGCTGAGCAACACGGCGGAGCCTTACGCACCCGCACGTCCCGACCGGTCTGAAGGCTCGTTCGCCCCGCCCGCGAAGAGCGCCGATCGCCAAAGAGATTACAATTGTCGCGCCACCGACGAGCGCCAGACGAGCGGGGCCTCGAACACCCGATCCGCCGGCTCGTCCACAATGCCGCCCGCGACGATGCGCACCATCCATTGGCTGATGTCGGACACGGGCTGCGCGAAGGTCGTGAGATCGTAGGAGGCCCAGCCCGCCTGCTCGATATCGTCGAACCCGATCACGCCGACCTCCCCCGGCACGCTGCGTCCGAAGCGATGGCGCGCGGCGTCCAGAACGCCGCAGGCCAGAAGATCGGTCACGGCAAAGACGGCGTCGGGCGGATCGTCGGAAGCGAACAGCTCGGTTCCCCCCTGAAGGCCGCTTTCATAAGCCGTGGCCCCGCCCTCCCACACGGCGACCTGCCGGCCCGCCTCGCGCGCGGTGGCGAGGAAACAGTCCCGCCGGGCCGTGAGACTGGGGGTTCCGATCCCCGAGGTGACGAGGGCGAGGCGCCGATAACCCGCGCGCAGAAACAGGTTGGCGGCCGTGCGGGCGGCGCGCGCATTGTCCACCGAGAGGTTGACCGTGCCGGGCAAGTGGTCGTCGCGATTGAGAAGGATCAGGCGCTGGCCGCTGTCGAGGCAACTTTGCGCGATCGAACGATAGGGCGTGCCCGACAGAACCAGGGTCGCGTCGGCGCGGTAGTTGAGCGTCTGGCGCAGTGCCTCGTCCACCCGCCCGGAGGCGCGCCCCGCGTTCAGCACCATGACGACCTTGCCGGCCTCCTGCAGGACACGCGACAGGGTTTCGATCAGGCTCGACAGATAGGGCGTGTGGATGTCGGCGACGACCAGGCAGACGATCCCCGTCTGCTGGCGCATCAGCCCGCGCGCCAGATGGTTGACATGGTAGCCCAGCTCGGCTGCGGCGGCCTCGACCTTGGCGCGCGTGTCGGGCGAGATGCTGGCGCCCGGCGTGAAGGCGCGCGACACCGCCGAGCGCGAGACGCCCGCCAGCCGCGCCACTTCCTGTGCGCTGGCAAAGGCGACCGGACGCACCGCCTCCTCGTATCCCTTGTTTTTCGTCATCGCTCTGTCTGCAAGGCCGTGCAACGTCAACAGAGGCGACGATGGCAGAACTCAGAAAGGTTGACAATCCGGATCGAAACGTCGAGCTTGCACAGGAGTGCAAAGTACCAACGATGCTGGGAGGCTCGACAATGCGCACCAAACTTCTCATCGCCGCCATGCTCGTGGGAGCGGCCTCCGCTCCCCTTCCCGCTCAGGCAGCCGGGACGCTGAACCTGATCTGCGCCGCCGACGTGAAATGGTGCGAGCTGATGGAGCGCCTGTTCGAGGCCGATCACGACATCGACGTCAACATGGTGCGCATGAGTTCGGGCGAGGCCTATGCCCGGCTTCGCGCCGAAGCGCGCAACCCCAAGACCGATCTCTGGTGGGCGGGCACGGGCGACCCGCATCTTCAGGCCGCCGACGATAAGCTGACGGCGGAGTATAAATCCCCCATGCTGGAGCAGCTTCAGCCCTGGGCGCAGAAACAGGCCGAAGTGTCGGGCTATCGCACGGTCGGCATCTATTCCGGCGCGCTCGGCTGGGGCTACAACACCGAGATCCTCGCCAAGAAGGGGCTGGACGCCCCGGCCTGCTGGAAGGACCTGACGGACGCGAAATACAAGGGCGAAATCCAGATCGCCAATCCGAACTCGTCGGGCACCGCCTATACCGCGCTCGCGACGCTGGTGCAGCTGATGGGCGAGGACCAAGCCTTCGCCTATCAGAAGGCGCTCAACGCCAATGTCACGCAATACACCAAGTCCGGCTCGGCCCCGGTCAAGGCGGCGGCGCGCGGCGAGACCGGCATCGGCATCGTCTTCATGCATGACGCGGTGGCGATGACCAAGCAGGGCTTCCCGGTCAAAACCGTCGCCCCGTGTGAGGGCACGGGCTTCGAGGTCGGCTCCATGTCGATCGTCAAGGGCGCCAAGAATCTCGAGAACGCCAAGATCTTCTACGACTGGGCGCTTTCGGCCGAGGTGCAGTCCAAGGCCGCCGAGGCCGACAGCTTCCAGCTGCCCTCCAACACGAGCGCCACCGTGCCGCCCGAAGCGCCCAAGCTCGGCGAGATCAAGCTGATCGACTACGACTTCGCCAAATACGGCAATGCCGAGACCCGCAAGGCGCTTCTGGAGCGCTGGGACCGCGAGATCGGCGCCTCCGCCAACTGATCCGACGTCGGCGGGCGCTGGATGAGCGCCCGCCTGTCTCAGTCAACGGGAGGACTTGCCGATGGATTCGCGTGTTCGCCGGCTCGACGGCGCGCTGCTGCTCGCCCTCGTCGCCTTCGCGCTCCTGCCCTGGTACGGGCTGGAGGGCGGCATCTGGAACGGGGGCTGGGTCGCCTCCTGGCCGCTCGCGCGCGAAGCCGCGCCCGCTCTGGTGCAGATCGGAGTGCGCTCCGCGCTCTGGCTCGTGCCCTTGGCGCTTGCCATCGCGGCCGCGCTCGCCCTGCGCTTCACGCCGCCAGGAGAGCGGCGCGGGCGGTGGCTGGCCGCTGTCGGCGGCATCGGCCTCGCCTGTCTCGTCGCGGAAGGGCTGGCAATCGGCTATGGCGGCTGGAACTGGAGCGGCTGGGAATCCCTCTTCGGCCCGCTGGAGGACGGCCAGCCGCCCTTCGGCCTCGGCGCTTTCGCCCTCGCCCTGGCCTTTCTTCTGTTTCTGTCCTTTGGCCTCGCCGAGCGCGGCCGCCTGCGGGGCGATGCCTTCGTTCTGTCGGCCATCGCGCTTGTCGTCGCGCTGGTCACGGCCTTCGTTCTTTATCCGCTGGCGAGCCTCTTTGCCGGCGCGTTCCAGGCGCTCGACGGCTCGTTCGACGCCACCAGCTTCCTCACCAATATCCAGGACCCCTCGATCTGGTCGCTCGGCTGCCTGACGGGCTCGGGCAATTGCGGCCTCGCCTGGCGCACCGTAACGCTCGCCATCTGCACGGGCCTCGGCACGACGATCCTCGGCCTTGCCTTCGCGCTGGTGGCCACGCGCACCGGCTTTCCCTTCAAGCGCCTCCTGCGCCTTCTGACGATCCTGCCGATCATCACGCCGCCCTTCGTGATCGGCCTCGCGCTGATCCTTCTCTTCGGGCGCTCGGGCGTCGTCACGCAGACCATTCTGACGCTGACGGGCCTCGATGGCGGGCGCTGGCTCTATGGCCTGCCCGGCATCTGGATCGCGCAGATGCTGAGCTTCACGCCGATCGCCTTCATGGTGCTGATCGGCGTCATGGAAGGCATCAGCCCCGCTATGGAGGAGGCCGCGCAGACCATGCGCGCCAACCGCTGGCGCACCTTCTGGACCGTCACCTTCCCGCTCATGCGCCCCGGCCTTGCCAATGCCTTTCTGGTGGGCTTCATCGAAAGCATGGCCGATTTCGGCAATCCGCTGGTGCTCGGCGGCAGCCATGGCGTCCTTTCGACCGAAATCTTCTTCGCCGTCGTCGGCGCGCAGAACGACCCGGCCCGCGCGGCCGTTCTCGCTCTCGTACTGCTGGCCTTCACGCTCTCGGCCTTCTTCCTCCAGCGCGTCTGGCTGCGCGGGCGCTCCTATACGACCGTCACCGGCAAGGGCGATTCCGGCCGCCATGTGCCGCTCGACCCCAAGCTGCGCGCCATCGTCGTCGGCGCGGTTTCGATCTGGGTCGTCTTCACGCTCACCGTCTATGCCATGATCGTCTTCGGAAGTTTCGTGCGCACCCTCGGCCTCGACAACACGCTGACGCTCGACCACTACGCCAAGGCCTTCTCGGTCGCCTCGGGCGAAAGCGGGTTGCGCTGGACGGGCGTTGCCTGGAACTCGTTCTGGACGACGATGGAGATCGCGCTGATCGCCGCCCCGCTCACCGCCCTGGTCGGCCTCCTGTCGGCCTATCTCCTGGTGCGCCAGCGCTTTGCGGGCCGGGAGATGCTGGAATTCGTGCTGATGCTTTCCTTCGCCATTCCCGGCACGGTGATCGGCGTGTCCTATGTGCTCGCCTTCAACCTGCCGCCCATCGAGATGACGGGCACGGCGATGATCCTCGTGGTCTGCTTCGTGTTCCGCAACATGCCGGTGGGCGTGCGCGGCGGCATCGCGGCCATGAGCCAGCTCGACCGGAGCCTCGACGAGGCCTCGCTGACGCTGGGAGCCAATTCCTTCACCACGCTGCGCCGCGTCGTGCTGCCGCTCCTGAAGCCCGCCATCGTTGCCGCGCTGGTCTATTCCTTCGTGCGCTCGATCACCTCGATCAGCGCCGTGATCTTCCTGGTCAGCGCGCAGTACAATATGGCGACCTCCTATATCGTCGGGCTGACGGAGAACGGCGAATACGGCGTCGCCATCGCCTATTCCACCATGCTGATCGCGGTGATGGTCGTCGTCATCGGCCTGTTCCAGCTCCTCGTCGGCAAACGCACCTTGCGGCGCGAAACGCGCAACACCGCGCCCGCCGCCGCAGCCCCCACGACTGCCGCCACGCTTTCGCAGGAGAAGGTCGCATGACCCAGACCGCCGCCAAGGGCTCCGTCCGTTTCGAAGCCGTCGAAAAGCGCTTCGGCGCCGTCCTCGCCATCCGCTCGCTCTCCTTCGACATCGAGCCGGGAACGCTGGTGACGCTGCTGGGGCCGTCCGGCTGCGGCAAGACCACGACCCTGCGGATGCTGGCCGGGCTCGAACAGCCCACCGCCGGGCGCATCCTGATCGGCGGGCGGGACGTGACCAACCTGCCCGCCAACGAGCGCGACGTTTCGATGGTGTTCCAGTCCTACGCGCTGTTCCCGCATATGAGCGTCGGCGAGAACGTCGCCTATGGGCTGCGCTCGGGCGGAAGCTCCAAGCGCGAGGCGCTGGAGCGGGCAAAAGATGGGCTGGCGCTGGTCGGCCTCGAAGGCTTCGCCGAACGCCTGCCGAGCGAATTGTCGGGCGGCCAGCAGCAGCGCGTCGCGGTCGCGCGGGCCCTCGTCCTGGAGCCGCAGGTTCTGCTTTTGGACGAGCCGCTGTCCAATCTCGACGCGCGGCTGCGCCGCCATGTGCGCACCGAAATCCGCGAATTGCAGCAGCGCCTCGGCTTCACCGCCGTCTATGTCACGCACGATCAGGAGGAGGCGCTGGCCGTGTCCGACCGGATCGTGGTGATGAAGAGCGGCGAGATCGCGCAGGCCGGCTCGCCGCGCGAATTGTACGAGACGCCCGCCTCCTCCTTCATTGCCGACTTCATCGGCGAGGCCAATGTCGTGCCCTGCGAGGTCGCGCGCGCGGGCGATGGCGGGCTAGAGGCCCGGCTCGGCGGGCTGCGCCATCCGATCCGCGCGGCGACGGCGCGCGAAGGCGCGGCCCAGCTCGCGATCCGCCCGAACGCCATCACGCTGGGCGATCCCCGGCCCGACCGGCTGGACGGTCGCGTCGCCAGCGCGGCGTATCTGGGCGATCACATCGAATACGAGGTGGAAACCGCGCTCGGCCGCCTTTTCGTGGTGGATACCGCCATCGAGACCGTGCGCCCGGTTTCCAGCGCCATCGGCATCGGCCTGCACGAGCGGGGCGTCGCCTTGATCCCGGCTTGAGAGAGATCATGACCGACATGAACGAAACCACCGACCACGCCATCCGCGCGCGCCAGACGCTGGCCGAAGCCATCGCGCGGGAGGGCGGACGCGTCGCGCTATCCTATTTCCGCGACCGCTCGCGCCTGACGGTCGACCAGAAGATGAACGGGCAGGATGTCGTCTCCATCGCCGACAAGGAGGTGGAGACCTTGCTGCGCGAGCGCATCGCGGCGAGCTTCCCCGAGGACGGCCTGCTCGGCGAGGAATACGGGCTTCAGGAGGGCCGGTCGGGCTTTCGCTGGGTGATGGACCCGATCGACGGCACGAGCCCTTTCGTGTTCGGCATTCCGGCCTGGTGTGTGTCCATCGCCCTGATGCAGGGCGAGCGGATCGTGGCGGGCGTGATCTACGCGCCGACGACGGACGAGCTGTATTCCGCCCGGCGCGGGGCGGGCGCGACGATGAACGGCCAGCCGATCCGCGTGTCGGAGAGCGCGACGCTCCAGACCGGCATTCTGGGGCTCGGCGCCAACCACCGCGTGCCCGCCGCCACCGTCTCGCGCGTGGTGGAGCAGCTTCTCACCGAAGGCGGCATGTTCATCCGCAACGGCTCGGGCGCCTTGATGCTGGCCTATGTCGCGGCCGGGCGTCTGGCGGCTTATTGGGAGCCGCATATGAACGCCTGGGACTGCTATGCCGGCTTTCTTCTGGTGGAAGAAGCGGGCGGCTGGATCGTCGATCCCGCCGAGTGGAGCGGCCTGATGGATGGCGGTCCCGTCGTCGCGGGCTGCCCCGGCACACGGGCCGATCTCCTGCGGATCATCGGGGCGAAGCCCGCCTGAAGGGGAGCGGCGCGTCCGGCTGCGCGCTCGTTCTCCCGCACATCGCACAAGCGAATGGTTTCGTTGGCCCCGCAACACAATCTTTAAGTGACTTCACCTATCATCGGCGCGTAATGTTGGCAGTGCTGAGGGGGGAGCCCAGTGATCGATATGCATCAGCGGATCCCCTTGGGCGAATGCGAAATTGACTCGCCACCCGCCGAAAGGGTGGCAGAACGGATCGCCGTTCAGGATCGGATCATCGCGGCCCTGCAAGACCAGATCCGCGAACAGGACATCCGCCACCGCTACGCCTGTGAACTCAGCAATCGAATTCCCTGGATGGCGGCGCCGAACGGCGACCTCATGGAACTTCCGCCGCTCTGGACAGTGCTGACCGGGCTGAGCCTCGAGGACAGCCTGGGGAACGGATGGGTCGCTGCCGTCCATTCCGAAGATATCGAACCCCTGAAGGAGATCTGGCAGCAGGCGCTTTCGACCGGTGAGGACGCGCAGGCCGAATTTCGGCTCATCATGCGCAACGGCGATCTGCGCTGGTTCCATGTCCGCGCCGTACCACGCAAGGCGGAAGACGGATCGATCATTCGCTGGTACGGTACGCTGGAGGACGCTCACGACAGGAGGGTCGCCGAAGAGGCGTCGAAGCAGAGCGAAGCCTTCGCGCTCCGCGTGCTGGAAAGCACGACCGATCATGTCGTGGTCATGGATCGGGACTGGCGCATCACCTTCATGAACGCGCAAGCCACACGGTTCATACACGATCGGCGTCAAGGGAAGATCGGGGATGTCCTGTGGGATATCTATCCAGACTATCTCGGAAGCGACTACGAAATCCACTACCGACAAGCCTTGGCAACCGGCAGACCCGTTCGGTTCGAAGCGGGGATGATCGATAGCGACGGGTGGCTCGACCTCAACGTCTGTCCCACGAGCGATGGGCTCGCGGTGTTCTTTCGCGACATCACCGAGGTCAAGCGCGCCAGCGACGCGCTCATCGAACAGGCGCATCGGGACGAGCTGACGGGCCTTGCCAACCGTGCCCTCTTCAACAAGGCGCTGGAGGAGGCGTTCGAGCACCGGGCCGAGCGCGACACCAGCGTACTCCTTCTCGACCTCGACCTCTTCAAGGAGGTGAACGACACGCTGGGCCACCCGGTGGGTGACAGGCTCCTGAGAAAAGTGGCGCTCCGGTTCCAGTCGGCGATCGGCAAGAGGGACGTTCTCGCGCGCCTGGGCGGAGACGAGTTCGCCGTGATCCATCGCCCGAGCGCCGATGGGCGCAGCGTCGAGGCCCTGGCCGAGCGCCTGATGGAGAGCTTCACCGAGTGCTTCTTCGTGGACGGCATCGCGATCAAGCTGGCCGCCAGCATCGGGACCGCCAAGTCCTCGCCAGCCGACACCTCGTCCAACGACCTGTTCAAGGCGGCCGACATCGCGCTCTACCGCGCCAAGGAAGACGGACGCGGGGCGATCCGCGCCTTCGATGACGGCATGGCCGAGCGCCTGCAGGCCCGGCAGACGATGAAGGTCGATCTCGATGTGGCGCTGGTGCTCGGCGAACTGCGCCTCGTCTACCAGCCGCTTCTCGACATCGCCTCCGGGCGGATCGCGGGCGCCGAAGCGCTGGTGCGCTGGCGCCATCCGACGCTGGGCGAAATCTCGCCGGGCGAGTTCATTCCGCTCGCCGAGGATACGGGCCTGATCGTCGAGATGGGCGACTGGATTCTGCGGCAAGCCTGTATGCAGGCCGCGCTTTGGCCCGACGACCGGACGATCGCCGTCAACATCTCGCCCGTCCAGATCCGCGACGAAACCCTTCCTGAGCGCGTTCTCTACGCGCTCTCGAACGCCGGCATCGCGCCGTCGCGGCTGGAACTCGAAATCACCGAGTCCGTGCTCCTGAACGATAGCGAGCGCAACATTGCCGTGCTGCACGCCCTGCGCGAGGCGGGCGTGCGGATCGCGCTCGACGATTTCGGAACCGGCTTTTCCTCGCTGTCCTATCTGCGCTCGTTCCCCTTCGACAAGCTCAAGCTCGACCGCTGCTTCGTCGGCGATATCGGGGGCTCGCCGCAATCCGAGGCCATCATCCGGGCCGCCGGCGAGATGGGCCGGGCGATGGCGATGACCACCACCGCCGAGGGCGTGGAGACGGCCGAACAGCTCGACTGGCTGCGCGCCAATGGCTGGGCGCAGGCGCAGGGCTGGCACACCGGCCGCCCGATGGAGGCGAGCGCGATCCGCGATCTCATGAGCAGGCGCAAGGCGGAGCCTGCGAGCGCGGGCGAAAATCCCGATCCTTGCGGAAGATGACGCAGGCCCGCTGACCTTTGGCTGGGCGTGCGGGCGCGGTGCCCGCGGCATGGTAGGGGCGACAGCCCTTCGCCTCATACTCATGGGATGCCGAGCGAAGCGGGCGCGACCGGATCAAGGACGACGTGTCAGCCGCGACCATCCACCTTGTCCCCGTGAACGGCTGAGGCGGCCCTTGGGGTGGTGGATGGCTGGGTGCCTCCCGCCGAAGCCAAGCGGCCATGGGTCGGGTCCCGCGCAGGCCGCCCCTCGCCTGCGAGGTCGCCCTGTGGCTGGCTCTCAGGGGCCGGCGCAGATCGTGGCTTTCACGGTCGGCACCTCGCCCACCTGCGCGGCATAGGCCCGGAAGCCGAGAGCATCCAGCTTGATGATGCGATACGAGGGATGGCCGCCGGTCCACCAGAGATCGGGCCGGTCGAGATCGGTGATGAAGCGATGCGCGCAGGCCTGTCCCGAACTATAGGCGATGCCCTCCGCGCTCGTGCCGGCCAGCGGCACATGGATATGCCCGAAGACGATATGGCGGATGCCGGCGGGATGCTGGTCGAGCACCCGCATCACCGCCCCCTCGTCATGCATCCCGATCGCGTCGAAATGCGCGATGCCGACCTCGATCGGCGGATGGTGGACGAAGACGGTGACGGGCTGGTCGCCGCCCTCGGCCAGCGTGGACGAAAGCCAGGCCAGACGATCATCCCCGTAGATACCGCCGATCACGCCGGCCTCGTGGCTGTCCAGAAACAGGAGGCGGCCGAAGGGCGTGTCGAGATGCGACTGGACATAACCGTTCATGTCCAGCGGCTGCTCGGGGAAGGCCGCGATGAAGTTCGGCCGGTCGTCGTGATTGCCGAGAAGGAGGCGCATGGGGAACGGAACGGGCGCCAGAATCTCGCGAAGAAGGGCGTAAGCCTGTGGGTCGCCGTGATTGCCCAGATCCCCCGTCATGACGAGGAGATCGGCGTCGGCATGGCGCTCCACGATATCGGCCACGGCGGCGCGCAGCTGCTGTTCGGGATCGACGCCGTTCACCACCACGCCGGACGGCATGAGATGCGTGTCGGTGATTTGAATGATCTTCATCGCTTGAGATGTCCTGCGGTATAAGAAGACGCCGCGAGGGCTTTGCCCTCGCGGCCGCTGGTGCCGTTACTTCATCAAGGCGTTGGTCTGCTCGACGATCTGCTTGAGCCCGGCCTCGGGCGTCACCTCGCCGCGCATCACCGTGCCGATGATGTCGCGCTGGGTGCGCCAGATGCGCACGGAATCGCCGCCGGGATAGCCGGCCCACGGCAGCGAGCGGTCGGCCTGAAGCGAGGCGGTCTTCACGTTCGGATGCTCGGCATAATAGGGGGCGAGATAGTCCGGCCCGGTGGCGAGCTTGTTGGTGGGCAGATAGCCGGTGATGCGCACGATCTGGTTCTGCGCCTCCGGCCCGGTGATCCACTTCAAGTAGTCCCAGGCCGCGTCCTGCTTGGCCTTGTCCTGCGTCAGGATCACGGCCGAATTGCCGCCCGTGGGAACCCCGCCCTTTTCGGCGTTGTCGAGCGGGAAGGTCGCGGTCTTCAGCGCGAAGCGATCGCCCACCAGCCCTTCGATGGTCTGGACATGGGCGGGTGTCGAGAAGATGAAGCCGGTGAGGCCCGCGCCGAACTGCTGGCGCGACTGGTCCCAGTCGAGCAGGGTCTGGCCGCCCTCGGTGACGAAGCGGCGCGTCAGCTTCAGGGCGTTGAGGCCGATCTCGTTGTCGAAGCCGACCGTCTTGGCTGCCGTGTCCACGACCTTGCCGCCCTGCTCCAGGATCAGCGCCTGCCACAGCCAGTCGTCCGGCCAGCCGTTGATGTCATAGCCCATGCCGGCGATCTTGGGATCGAGCGCATGAATCTTGGCGGCGAGTTCGATGAGACCGGCAAAGGTCTTTGGCATGTTCTCGGGGTCGCCGCCGGCCTTCTTCACGAGATCGGCGTTGATGTAGATGATGGGCGAGGAAGCGTTGACCGGCAGGCCGTATTGCTCGCCGTCCACCTGGCCGAGCGCGGCCATTTTCGGGCTGTAGTTCTTATCCATGAAGGCTTGGCCGCCTTCCTTCTGGATGAAGGGGCCGAGATCGGTGATCTGGCCGCGCGGCTTCAGCGTGTGCACGAGTTCGCCGGTCAGATTGTAGCCGGAGAAATAGACATCGGGCAGATTGCCGGTGACGGCGGCGCGCAGAACCTGCTGCTGCCCCTCGTTATAGCCGGCGGCCGGCGCGAGGAAGTTGATCGTCACGTCGGGATGGGCCTTCATGAACTGATCGGCCAGCGGCTGATGGAATTTCGTGAAGCCCGGCAGGTTGTAGAGGACGTTGAGCGTGACCTTACCTTCCGCGAACGCGGGGAGTCCCGCCGAAAAAAGGGTCAGCGCGGCCGCCAGGCCGCCAAGGGCGGTCCGTCGTGTCGTGATCATGATGAACTCCAGTTGATACGGTGTTGGGCCGGCGGCGTTACTTGACGCCGGTCATGGTGATGCCCGCGATGAAGTGCCTGCGGGCGAGAAGGAAGCAGAGGACCATCGGTGCGGTGATGATGGCCGCGCCCGCCATGAGCGCGCCGTAGTTCGCGCCCGATTCCACGTCGGAAAAGAACAGCATTCCGAGCGGGGGCGGCGCGAGGTTGGTGTCCGACACCACGATCATCGGCCAGTAGAGATCGTTCCAGTGCGCCACGAGCGAGAACACGGCGAAGGCGGCAAGCGAGGGCAGCGAGCCGCGCAGCACCAGCCCCCAGCAGATCTCCCATTCGGAAAACCCGTCGATCCGCGCCGCCTCGATGATCTCGTCGGGATAGGAGCGAAAGGACTGGTGGAACAGGAAGACGGCGAAGACCGACAGGAAGAAGGGCGCCATCATCGCGAAATAGGTGTTCAGAAGCTGGGCCTTGGCGAGCCCGACGAAGAGCGGCAAGGCCAGCGCCTGCATGGGCACGCAGAGCGCCGCAATGATCAGCGTCAGCAAGAGCTTGCGGCCGGGAAAGCGGAGCTTGGCCAGCGCATAGGCCATGGGCACGGCGGTCAGCACCTGCACCGCCAGAATGCCGAAACACACGATCACGCCGTTCAGCATGAAGCGGGCCATCGGCACCTGCCCGATCGCGCGGGCGTAATTGTCGGCGGCGTCGAAATGCTCGGGGATCGGCCAGAGCGAGACGTCGAAGATCTCGGCGGGCGAGCGGATCGAGGTCAGTGCCATCCAGTAGAAGGGAAGCAGCATGACGAAGGCGCCGAGCGCGAGAACGGCATGCGGCGCGGTGGAGCGAAGGCGAAGCATCAGTAATGCACCTTCCGGTCCAGATAGAGGGTCTGACCGACCGAGAGGATCAGGACGAAGAGGAGGAAGACCAGCGTCAGCGCGGCGGCATAGCCCGTGTTCGAATATTCGAACCCTTCGAGATAGAGCGCGTAGAGCAGCGTCTCCGAACCCGACCGGCCTTTGGTCAGCACCGCCACGGTCTCGAACACCTTGAAGGCGGAGATCGAGGTCGTCACCACCACGAACAGGGTGGTCGGCCCCAGCATCGGCCAGGTCACGGTGAAGAAGCGATCCACCGGGCTCTTCGCCCCGTCGAGCCGCGCGGCCTCGTAGAGATCCTGCGGAATGGCGGTGAGCCCGGCCAGAAACAGCACCATGTTGAAGCCGAGGATCTGCCAGATGCCGATCAGCGCCATGGTCGGGATCAGAAGCGCGGGGTTGGAGAGAAACGCCACCGGCTCGAAGCCCAGCGCCTTGATGGCGGCGTTGACGGGCCCGAGCGAAGGATGCAGCAGAAATTGCCAGACCGTCGCCATGGCGACCAGGGTCGCGGTGACGGGCAGGAAATAGGCCGCCTCCCAGAAGGCGCGGCTGCGCTTGCGCCCATGCACCAGAAGCGCGATGCCCAGCGCCAGAAACACGCCGAACGGGATCACGATCAGCGCATAGACCAGCGTGTTGGCGACGGCGCGCAGAAACACCGCGTCATGCAGGGCCTTGGTGAAGTTGGCGAGCCCGACGAAATGCGTCGAGAGCGCCCCGAGCCGGTAGTCCGTCACCGAGAAGCCGGCCAGAACCACCATCGGGATCAGGTAGATCGCGAGAAGCAGGAGGCCGGCGGGGGCGGCGAAGAGGAGACCCCGCCGCGCCATCCGACGATCCCGGCTTGCGCGGGACGCGCTCGCTCCGGCGGGGCGCGCGGGGGCTGGGCTGAGAGCGACCGTGCTCATGCCGCCATGCGCTCCCGGCAGGAGATGTCGCAGCGCATGCCGTCGCTGCCGAAGAGATGTGCGCGCCGCTCGGCAAAACGCAGATAGACGATCCCGTCGGCATCGGCCCCGATGGCCTCGCCGGCCTTCTGCCGCATGACGAGGCGCACCGCCTCGTCCCCCAGAAGCTGGCAGGTCACGAACTGATCGGCCCCATGGGTTTCGGATCGCAGGACCCGCGCCGCGACGCCGCTCGATGCGGGCTCGATATCCTCGGCCCGGAAGCCGAGCGTTCCCGTCCCGCTCGTGCCCGCCGGCGCGCGCAGGTCGAACCGTTCGGCTCCCGCCGAAATCTCGCCGGAGGCGGAAATCTGCACCGGCAGAAGGTTGATCGACGGCGTGCCGATGAAGCGCGCGACGGTGAGCGTCGCGGGGCGCCCGTAGAGTTCGTCCGGGGTGCCGAGCTGTTCGATCCGGCCGCCCGACATGAGCGCGATCCGGTTCGACATGGTCATCGCCTCGATCTGATCGTGCGTGACATAGACGAAGGTCGCGCCGAGCCGGCGATGCAGGGCCGTCAGTTCCTCGCGCATATGGGCGCGCAGCTTGGCGTCGAGATTGGACAGGGGCTCGTCCATCAGGAAGGCGGCGGGCGAGCGCACCAGGGCGCGGGCGAGCGCCACGCGCTGGCGCTGGCCGCCCGACAATTGCGCGGGCTTGCGATCCAGAAGATGGCCGATTTCCAGAAGCTCGGCGGCGCGCACAGCCTCCGCCCCGATCTCGCGCAGCGTCTGCGCCCGGCCCGGCACCATCCGCCCCGCCAGGGGCATCCGCGCCCAGAAGGGCAGGCGGCGCATCCGCAGGGGCGTTTCGATGTTCTGGCGCACGCTCATATGCGGATAGAGCGCGTAGGACTGGAACACCAT
>NZ_LDQA01000072.1 GCF_001475935.1 Aureimonas ureilytica | reverse complement strand
GGTCGAAAGTCTGGGGGCGTAGGGGGCTAGACCGCATGGGTCCCTTCCTTCGCACTGAGAGCAAATTTTGAAAGGGGGGTTTCGCCATCCCCGTAGGGGATGAACCATGACGTTGACCGCGCTACTGGGCGGCGAAGGCACCCCGCCGGAGCCGGATTGGGAACAAGTCTTCGCTGACGTGCTCGACGTCGCGCTGGCCCATGATGAGTGGGGCCGCATCATTCGCGAGCTTCAAGAGGCTCAGACGATCACCCTCGCCAATGCTCACATGATCGAGCGCATGGTGCTCTACCGCGTCCAGTTCGAACGCGCCTCGCGTCAGGTTGCCGAGATCGGCACGATCGTGAAGGCCAAGCGGACCGGCGTCCCCCAGATCAGCCCGGCGTGGACCGTCATGCGTCAGGCCGGTGAAGAAATCCGCATCCTCGAGGTCGAACTCGGCATCCCGCCGGTTCGCCGCGGCAAGGCCGCCAAAGTGGTGAAGAAGCCCAAGACGCAACGGGCATCCGATGCATTCCTCCGACCGGTGGCCAAATGATCCGACGACGGCTTGGGCGCAGGCCGTCGTCGATGGCGACATCGTTGCCGGCGATCTCGTCCGGCTAACCTGCGAGCGACAACTCCGAGACATCCGCGACGGCGAGAAGCGCGGGCTCTACTGGCGTCCTGAAAGGGCCTCGCGGGCCTTGGCGTTCTTTCCGGCAGTTCTCTCCATCACTGAGGGCGCGAAGGCCGGCAAGCCGTTCCATCCGCTGCCCTGGCACGTCTTTACCATCGGTTCGCTCTTCGGTTGGCGGACGGCCGTGGATCGGATGCGCTGGCGCAATGCCTGGATGGAGACCGGCAAGGGACAGGCGAAGTCGCCGCTTATGGCTGGCATCGGCCTCTACATGATGGCGTGGTACGGCGTGCCGCGCGCGAAGGTCTTCGCAATCGGGCAGGACAAAAACACAGCGAACGTCCTGTTCAAGGATGCCGCCGCCATGTGCCGCGCGCCGATCCCGGTCGAGGACGGTGAAGAACTGGACGACGGCGACACGCTGGAAGCGCGGGGCGAGGTCATTATTCGAGGCGAGGGCGATAACGCCTGGAAGATCGAGCACCCGGAGACGGGCTCGCTGTTTCAGGCGCTCGCGAACGGCGACGCACCCTCCGGACCGAAGCCGACGCTGGTCTGCGCCGACGAAATCCACGAGTTCAAGTCGAACACGAGCCTGGAAATCTGGCGCGCGGCCATCGCGAAGATGCCTGGCGACGCGCTGATGATGCTGGGCACGAACACACCGGCCTCGACACAGTTTGTCGGGACCGACTACAGCGAGTTCTACCAGAAGGTGGCGCGCGGCGAGATCCGCGACGACGAAGCTTTCTCGTTCATCGCTCGCGTCGATAAGGCCGACCGCGAGAACGTCTTCGATAATGAGGCGTGCTGGCAGAAGGCGCTGCCGGCGCTAGGCATCACGTTCCCGATCGAGAACATTCGCGGGCAGGTCAACACGGCCCGCCAGATTCTCTCGACCGCGCTATCGGTGAAGCGCCTTTACTTCGGCATTCCGATCGGCGCTTCCGAGTTCTGGATCGCCGAAGAGGCCTGGAACGCGGTTCAGGGTTCGGTCGATGTGGAGAAGCTCAAGGGCTGCAAGTGCTGGCTGTCGCTGGACCTGTCGCAGAAGAACGACCTGACGGCTCTCTCGGCCGTCTGGCTAGGTCCTGACGATAAGCTCTATGTGAAGACTTGGTACTGGACGACGAAGGACGGCTTGGCCGACCGGGCGCGTAAGGATCAAGCTCCCTACGACCTTTGGGTCGAGCAGGGCTATCTGACGCCCGTCGACGGCGCGGTGATCGACAAGACCTTCGTCGCCGCTCAGGTCGCCGAGCTTTGCTCGGCCCACGACGTCCAGTTCTTGGCCTTCGACGTCGCCGGCATGGCGGATTTCGAGGCGGCCTGCGAGCGGATCGGCTTCGAGACCTGGAAATACAAAGGGCTAGGCGAGCCCGAAGGATACGGGCTCAAGCTCGTTTCGCACGCCCAAGGCACGCGCGTCGCTTTCGAGGACAAGCAGCTGTGCATGCCGCGGTCGATCGAGAAGCTCGAAGATCGGATCCTGACGAAGACGATCGTCATCGAACGGTCGCCGCTGACCTATTCCTGCGCGGCCAACGCTTACGTGACCTCGGACGGAATGAAGAACCGGGCCTTCGACAAGAAGCGCTCACGCGGTCGCATCGACGGCATGGTGACGATCGCCATGGGTGTCGGCGCGGCCACCAATGAAATGGGCGGGGGATCGATCGACATTGACGATCTGATCAAGAACGCGGTGGTGGTCTGATGGCGACATTTCGGCTGAGCGAGTGGTTCGGGAGCTTCTGGCGCCCGGTCCGCCGCAGCGAAGGCGCGCCGGCCGACGGCCCGCGAGAGGGGCAGCGTCCGGTCACCATCGACGCCGCGCTGCAGCTGGGAACGGTCTGGGCCTGCACTCGCCTTCTGTCCGAGACGATCGGCACCTTGCCCCTCCTTCTCTACCGGAAGGACAAGAAAGGCGGGCGTGAGGTCGACGGCAGCCATCCACTCTACGCGATTCTGCACGACAGCCCAAACGCCGACATGACAGCGGCAGAGTTCTGGGAGGCCATCATCGCGTCCCTCGCTCTCTGGGGCAACGGTTACGCCGAGATCAAGCGCAACGGCACGGGCCAGATCGTCGCTTTGAACTTTCTTGTGCCGGACAAGGTGAAGGTCGAGCGCAACGAGGCCGGGGCGCGCGTCTACACGGTGATCGACAAGACGAAGCGTCGTCAGGTGTCTGAGGCCCGCATGTTTCATGTGCGGGGCTTCGGTATCGGGGGCGACGTCGGCCTTTCTCCAGTCGGTTATGCTCGACGCACATTGGCGCTCTCGATCGACACCGACGACGCGGCCTCAAGCGCGATGCGCAACGGAGCCCGGCCGGCCGGCTTCCTGATCGTGCCGACGAAGACGACGAAGGATCAGAAGAAGGATCTTCGCGAGACCTTCATCGACCCGATCACCGGTCCGAACGCGACAGCGAAAGCCGGCATCCTCGAACAGGGGATGGATTGGAAGGAAACCAAGGGGCTTCCCCCGGAAGACCTGCAGCTGCTCCAATGCCGCGCCTTCGCCGTCGAAGAACTCTGCCGGTGGTTCAGGGTGCCCCCGTTTATGATCGGGCACACCGAGAAGACCACCAGCTGGGGCACCGGCCTCGAACAGCAGATGATCGGCTTCCTGACATTCTCCTTGCGCCCCTACCTGACGCGCATCGAGCAAGCGGTGAAGAAGCAGTTGCTTGGGCCGGCCGAACGCGCCGACGTTTACGCCGAGTTCGTGCTTGACGGTCTGATGCGCGCCGACAGCGCCGGCCGCGCGGCGATCTGGAACGTGATGGCCCAGAACGGCATCCGGACCCGCAACGAAATCCGGCAGAAGGAGAACCTTCCGCCAATGCCGGGGGGCGACGTCCTTACCGTGCAATCGAACCTCGTCCCGCTGGACCAGCTTGGGGCGATTACGGCCGGCGGCGACCAGCAGGCGCGCTCGGCCTTCATGAATTGGCTCGGCATCGGTGACGTGATCGCGGACGCGGTCAAGAGCGCCATGGTCGGTCACAACGGCGGGCCTCCGCTGGAGGATGAGCAATGAAACAGAAGCACGCCTCGCTGAAGGTTCGCGACTTCGACCTGGAAGTGAAAGCCGTCGAGGACGGCGGAACGTTCAAGGGCTACGGTTCGGTGTTCGGCGTCGTCGACAGCTATGGCGAGATCGTTGCGCCGGGCGCCTTTGCCGAGAGCCTTGCAGAAATCAAGGCCAAGGGCCGGCCGGTTCCTGTGCTCTGGCAGCACCGTTCCGGTCAGCCGATCGGCGTCTGGGATGAACTCGCCGAGGATACCAAGGGCCTTTTCGGCACCGCGCGCCTTCTGATCGAGGATTTGGCCTTGGCGAAGGAAGCGCACGCATTGATGCGCGTTGGCGCCGTGAGTGGCTTGTCGATCGGCTATTGGGTGCGTGAGTCCTCCTACGATGAGAAGACCGGCGTTCGCACGCTGACGAAGCTCGACCTGGTCGAAATTTCGCTCGTGACGTTCCCGGCGAACGACGAGGCGCGCGTTGACGCCATCAAGATGAAGCTGGCGCACGGCCAGCTTCCCACGATTTCCGAATTTGAGCGGCTCCTGCGCGAGGCAGGCTTCTCGAAAACGCAGGCTGCGGTGGTCGCCAACCGTGGTCTTCCGCATCTGCTCCGGAGCGAGTCCGAGGGCGCCGGCGAAAAGCAGGCCGCGATCGAGCGCATGAACTCCATGCTCGACGGCTTCTCCCTCCCCAGTCTCTAAACGGAGCATTCCATGCGAATTCCTTTGTTCGCGGCCGTCCTGATGGCGGTCGCGCTGACGACGTTTGGCCTGTTCGGCCCCGATGCCGCGCATGCGGCAACGCTGCCCGCCCTGTCCGTCGCGTCCCATCTCGACCTCACTCACGTTCTTTCGGCCGGCGTCATGGCGCTCGGCGCCGTGCATGATCCGCTGGCCTTTGAGCGCGGCCGCAAGAACAGCGGCGGCTCCGGCGGGGGCGGTGACGGCGAACTGGTCGGCCTAAGCCAGAAGCTCGGCGCCATCACCGATACGGTGAAGAACTTCGCCGAGGAGGTGAAGGGGCGGCTGGAGAAGGGCGACAGCCTCTCGACAGCTCTCAAGGAGCAGATCGACGAAGCCCTTCTCGGCATGAACGAGATGAAGAGCCGCGTTGCCGAACTCGAGCAGAAGGGCGCCCGCGAGCCCGGCGAGGGTGAAGTCGAGCGCAAGTCGCTCGGTCAGCTCGTCATCGACGATGAGGCGTTCAAGACCGGCGGCATGACGAGTTCGTCCCGCAAGGCGCTGCGCGTCCAAATGAGCCGCAAGGATATCACCAGCGGCAACGGCACGGTCGGCACCGTCCGAAGCCCGGGCAACTCGCTCGTGCCAGCGGATCGACAAGGCTCGATCGTCGCGCCGCCCCAGCGGCGCATGCGCATTCGCGACCTTCTGATGCCCGGCGAGACGGGCGCCGCCTCGATCGAATATCCGGTCGAAACGGGCTTCACGAACAACGCCGCGATGGTCGCCGAAGGCGCGACCAAGCCGAAGTCGGACATCACGTTCGAACTGAAGACGGCGAACGTTCGCACGCTCGCGCACATCTTCAAGGCCTCGCGTCAGATCATGGACGACGCGCCGGCCCTTCGCTCCTACATCGATGGTCGCGCCACCTACGGCCTCGAGTTCAAGGAAGAACTTCAGTTCCTGTTCGGCGATGGTACCGGCCAGAACCTGTTCGGTCTCGTGCCGCAGGCAACGGCCTTCGCCGTTCCGACTGGTATGGCGGCCGTCGCCTCGCCGACCGCGATCGATCGCCTGCGCATCGCCATCCTGCAGGTGATCCTCGCGGAATATCCGGCGTCCGCCTACGTTCTGAACCCGATCGATTGGGCGACGATCGAAATGCTGAAGGATGCCGGCGGCAATTACATCATCAGCAATCCCCAGGACGGCACCTCGCCGACCCTGTGGAACCTGCCTGTGGTGGCGACGCCGGCTATGACGCAGAACCGGTTCCTGACCGGTGCCTTCGACATGGCCGCGCAGATCTTCGATCGTATGGAGATCGAAGTCCTGCTTTCGACCGAGAACTCGGACGATTTCGAGCGCAACATGATGACGATCCGCGCCGAAGAGCGCGTCGCGCTCGCCACCTATCGTCCCGAGGCCTTCGTGCAGGGGCAGGTGAACCCGTCCTGATCGGCTGACAGCCTTTCGACAAGCGAAGCCCGCTTCCGGCCGGCTTCCCCTTCATCTGAGAGGATATCATGACCGATCTCATGGTTCGCGCCTTGCGCCCGTTCGAGGGCGTCGAGGGCTATAAGGACGAGACCAGCGAGCCGTTTGGCGTTTCGCAGGATCGCTACAAGGAACTCAGCGGCCGCGGCTTGGTCCGCGCCATGGGCGACGCGCTGCAGGCCGAAACCTCGAACGACGCGCTTGCCGCGGTTCTTTCCGATGCCGAGACACGCTTGCAGGCCGCCAAAGACGCCGCCGAGCAGGCCGTCGCGGCCGAAGAGGCGCGTGTTGCGCTCGCGAAAACGAACGCGGACGAGGCGATTGCGGCCGAGGAAGCTCGCGTCGCAGAAGCCAAGGCCGCCGCCGACCGGGCAGTCGAGGCTGAACAGGCACGCCTTCTGGCTATCACCAACGCCAATACGGGCGAAGATGGCGCGGCCAAGGTGGCAGACGAGGCCGAAAACAAGAAGGCCGACGAGCCGGATAATAAGGCCGCGCAGCGCCCCGCGAAGAAGGCCTCTTGAGCGTGCGCGTCGCCGTTATCGTCCCTCCCGCGCCGATCGCCACGCCGGCCGACATTCCGGGCGGGAATACCGACGACGCGCTTCTCCTTCTCATGATCTCGGCCGCTCAAGCCGAGATCGACGGACCGACCGGCTGGCTGGGCCGCGCGCTCGGTCCGCAGACGCTCGAACTCACGGCCGACGAATGGCCCTGCGAACTGCCTTATCCGCCATTCCTGGAACTCGTTTCCGCGAGCGTGGACGGTGTTCTTGTTCCAGGCATCACGGTTTCGTCGGTCGGCCGGCTGCGTGTTCCAGATGGCGCTCCTGCTGGCGAGGTCGTTCTGCGCTGGCGGGCAGGTTACGATGGCACCAAAACCCCGGCGGTGCCCGCCAACGCCAAGGCAGCTGTGATCCTCTCGACCAACATGCTGCGATCCATGAATCGCGACGACGTCTTCATCGAGCAGGAGCAGGTGAACGGCGTTGGTTCGACCACTTGGACCGTTTCAAAGGACGTCAGCGAGGCGATCGAGCGGACGATCGGCAACCTGCTCGCGCCATTGCGGGTGTGGTCATGAGCGCCGTTCCGTCCGCAGCGGCCGCTCAGCAGCGCGCCTATCGTCGGCAATTCGCCAAGAGCGGCGAGACCGTCACGTTTCGGCGTGGGACCGGCCCGACCGGCCGGAACATCAGCGTGCGTGCCAGGGTGACCACGTTCCGCGCCGATGAGATCGTGGGTGATATCCAGCAATCCGATCTGAAGGTCGTCGTGCTGGCCGAAGACGTGACGTTTGACCCGCCCTTCGAGAAGGGCGACCGCATTCTGGTCCACGGCAGGACCATGACGATCGTCGGGCCGCCGAACGACAAGACGCGCCGCGTCGGCGGCGTGCTGATCGCTTACGAGTTCGCGGTTCGGGGCTGATCATGGCGAAGCTGCAGAATGTGCGCACCGCGATCGATATCGCGCGGGCGGCAACGCTCGAGGCGACGCAGCGCGCCCTGGTCGAGACCGCCAAGCGCGAGCACGCCAAGATCATGAGCACCGTTCCGCGCCCGGGTGGCTTCCGCCGCTGGGTGGACGGGCGTGAGGGCGCGGCCGAGGAGACGGTGAAGGACTTCGGCGTCATCCAATACGAATACGAGCGGCTCGACATGGTGGCACAGTTTGCCATGGAAACGCTCTTCGATCTCAGTCCCGTCTTGAGCGGTGACTATCGAAACTCGCACACAATGTTCATTCGCGGCCGCGCCGTGAAGAACCTGCGCCGGCGTCGGGCGGGCGAGGAGATCTATATCTCCAGCTTCCTTCCGTATTCGCGCGTCATCGAAAACGGCTCGATGAAGATGCGCGTACCGGGCACGGACCAAGTCTACGCGCAGGCCAGTTGGATCGTGCACCGCCGCTTTGGCAACATCGCCAATGTCGGGTGGACGTGGATTGGAATTGCGGACGGGCGCGCCAACGGCGGGGCCATTCGCACGGGCAGCGGTGGTGCATTCGACCAGTCCGACGCCCGTTATCCCGCGCTCTGGATCGGGGAACTCGGATAATGGCGAACATTGCCGGCGCTGAGGCCGCGATCCTCACGCGCTTTCAGGCGAATTGGAGCCGCACGCCCATCGCCCTCCCGAACGGGCCCGAGATCGACAAAGCGAACTCGGACGGCGACTTCCAGCCGTGGGTGTTTTTCGAGACTGGCGTCTCCACAAGCAACCTGCGCGGCGTCGGCCGGCCGGGCGATCAGCTGTGGGAATATCTCGGCCTCATCACCATCCACGTCTTCGTTCCGGTGGGCATCGGCGCGGCGCCGGCTAAGGCGCTGGCAACCGAGGCCGGCGAAATCTTCCGGGCGGCCGAATTCTACCGGGAGACGCCCGGCTGCTGCGTGCGCTCTTGGGCGCCGCGCATCGATGGCGGCGGACCCGCCACGGACGACAAGAACTGGTGGCGCGTCACCGCGACCATCCCATTCGAGTACCTGCATCGCGGGTGACGGCGGACGGCAAGCCCGGCCGCCACGATCCTTGATGCAGGGCTTTTGACCCGGCGCATGGCGCCTTCCCAACATTGGAGACGAGCCGTGGGCTATCAGACCGGCCGAAATATCCTCGTGAACGTCAAGCCGGAAGCGAGCTATGGCGTGCTGCCCGACAACACGGGTGGCAAATCCTTCCGTGCCAACAGCGGCTCCGTGGCGCTCTCGAAGGAGCCGATCCGATCGGGCGAGAACCGCCGCGACGGCCAGCAGACGCGCGGCCGCCACGGCTCGAAGAGCGTTTCGGGCAGCTACACCGCCGATCTCAGCCTCGGTTCCTTCGACGACCTCTTCGCGGCCGTGTTCCGGGGGACGTGGGACACGCCGCTGGCGCTCTCCGGCCTGTCGGTCACGGCCGATGCCACCGCCAAGACGTTCACACGCTCGGCTGGCTCGTGGATTAGCGACGGCCTGCGCGTCGGCGACGTCGTGCGCTTCTCCGCCTTCTCGACCACGGCCAACAACGCCCGCAATCTGCGCGTCGTCGGCCTTACGGCGACGGTGATGACGGTGGCCGAGGCGCCCGTGACGGTGGGCTCGGCCCAGACCGGCGTCGGCCTGGCCCGGCCCAAAAAGCTGCTTCAGGGCGTCACGCCCCGCTCGTTCGCGGTCGAGGAGGCCGAGATCGACATCGACGGCTCGGAAGTCTTCACCGGCGTGCGCGTCGGCCAGATGCAGCTGAACCTACAGCCGAACGGCATGGCGACCGTCACGTTCTCGCTGGTCGGGCAGGACATGCAGGTGAAGGAGGGCGCGGAATCTCCCTATTTCGCTGCGGCGACCACGACCGTCTCGCTCGGCATGACGGCGGTGGAAGCGGTGATCCGGCTTGGCGACCGCGATGTTCTGGACATCAGCCAGGCGAGCCTTTCGATCAATCTGAACGCCGCCGGCTTCCCGGTGGTCGGATCGAACGTCACGCCGGACGTGTTCACCAACCTCGCGACCGTCGAGGGTTCGCTGACCGCGCTGCGCAACGACGTCAGCCGCGTGAAGAACTTCCTGAACGAGGATCAGCTGTCGCTGCATCTTCTGTTCACGGAGAACGAAAGCGAGCCGCGCGACTTCATTTCCTTCTACGTGCCAAATCTGACCCTTTCGAGCGCTACCAAGTCGGAACTCGGCTCGGACGGCCCGCGCACACAGCAGCTGGCGCTGATGATCGGCACCGACGACCGCGGCGGGGCCTTCGACCCCGTCATGGTCAAGATGCAGACGTCCGCCGCCTGACGCGGACGCCGAGCCGGGCGGCGCGCCTGCGCCTGCCATCCTCAACCCCATGAATGGAGGCCACCATGGCCGAAAAGAAGCCGGATGCCGAGCATCCGAAGGCGGCGGCTGTCCGCAAGGCGGCCGACGCGCTCTACGATGCCTTGGACGCGGCCCGCGCGGTCGGGCTCGCGGTCACCTGGCCGAGCCGACCGGAAGACTTGCTCGCCATCCTGATCAGCGAGACCGGTTCCGTGCGCGACGCCGCCGAAGCCGACGATCTCACCGGCATCAAGGTCGAGACGCGGCCCGCGACGGCCGACTGACCTTCACCAGATGCCCGCCGCACACGGGCCCCTCGTAGCGCGCGCGACAGCGGGCGGCGTGTCGGCGCCGCCCGATCCATTTCCTTTCGACAAAGGACAGAACTATGAACGCCATCGTCGACCTTTCCGCCTTCGTTCCGACCGATACGGCACTTCTCGAGATCCTCGCCCCCGGCGGCGTGAACGGCACCGGCTGGACCATCACCTTCGCGGGCCCGAGCCATCCGAAGGCCGTTGCCTACGCCGAAGAGAATTCGCGCAAGAACCTGCGCCGCCAGCGTCAGATCGAAGCCGCTCAGATCAATAACCGCAAGTTCAAGCCGGAAGAGCGCGAAGTCGATGAAGTGCGCCGCGAGAACGTCGCCTGGATCGTTGCGCGCATCCTCGACTGGACACCTGTGAAGCTTGGTCCCGGCGGTCCGGTCGCGTTCAGCGAAGAAGCTGCGTTCCAGATGCTGCTGGACCCCAACTATGGTTGGGTGTTCGCTCAGGTCGTCGAGTTCATGACGGATGAGCGGTCTTTTACGAAGGGCTCCGCGAAGACGTCCGACGCTTCGCCGAGCGCCACTTCGAACTCGGACTGATCGACCCGGAAACGGGCGTCAGCCATAGGGAGACCATCGAAGGGCTCCTGAAGCGCGCCCGCACGCCCGAGAAGCGGGAGGAACTGGAGTCCGAACTCCATTCCGACGCGCTTCCGCTGGCAGGACGGTATCTCTGGGACATCTTCACCCGCCTTCATAACCGTCGATCGTCCGGCGGGTTCGGGGTCAGTCCGATCACCTGGCCCGACATCGACGCCTTCGTGCGGCTGACCCGCTCCGCGCTCTCCCCTTGGGAAATCGAGGTCATCGAGGACTGCGACGCGGCCTTTCTTGGGGCCATCGCGAAGCGGGACGCCAAAACTGAAACGCGGTTCTCCGGCGAGGTGCCGGGGAACTGATCCCTTGCGCCTCCTGGAGCCCCTATGAGCAACGTCATCGTCACCGAACTTGTCGTTGATGCGCGTGGGGCCCAGCAGGGGACTGCGAACTACGATCGCGCCATGAAGGTGGCGCAGGCCGCGATCGATCGCATGCTTGATCGCGACAACGCCCTGCGCAACGCGATGGATCAGACATCCACCACGATGACGACGGCGGCCGGCACCGTGACGGGCGCGGCCAAAGCGTGGGAAAAGCTCCGCGCGGTGGCGGACCCCCACGTCACCCTCATGAAGAAGATCCAGCAGGCCATGCTGGACGCGGACGCGGCCGTCCGCCGGGGCATCACCACGCAGGCTGAGGCCGATCACGTCCTCGAGCAATATGTCCGGACGATGCAGGCCTCGTCCGTGGCCGGCCGAGAGGCGGCGCGCGAGGCGCAGTCGCTGGCCGCCGCTCAGGAGCGCGCCGCGCAGGCCGCCGCACGTAGCGCGGCCGCGCTGGACGATCTGCGGGCATCCCATGATGGCGTTTACGACGCGACGCGCCGAATGGCGCGCGAGGTCGATGAACTGGCGCAGCTGGAAAGCGCGGGCATCAAGATTGCCGGCGGCTACGCGGCGGCGCTCGACCGCATCATTCTGAAATACGACGAGACGGCTCAGGCGGCGGCCAAGGCCAAGGCCGCTCAGGCCGATATGATCCGGCAGGCACGCGAGGATCAGAACGCCGCCAACTCCAAGGCGTCGGCCGGCGCCAATCATGACAAGTTCAGCTCCTTCATGGGGGTTCGGTCTGGAACCTCGTCCTCCGCGCGCGACAGCGCGCAGGTGTTCGAGGAGGAGGCCCGCGCGGCCGAAAAGCTGCGCGAGGAATTGAACCCTCTCGGCGCGGCCTACGCCAAGATGCTGCAGCAGGTCGGCGCCTATGAGGCGATGGCGCGTCGAGGCACGATCTCGACCGACGAAATGTCGGCCGCCGTGCGTAAGGCGATCAACGGGTTTCACCAGCTGGCCGACAGCGAGGCCGCGCGCGAGACGCAGGCCTTGGCCGCCGAGCAGGATAGGGCGGCACAAGCCGCCTCCCGCCATGCGGCGATGCTGGACAATTTAAGGGCCTCGATCGACCCCGCCTATGCCTCCGCGCGCAACATGGCGCGTGAACTCAGCGAACTCACGATGCTGGAGAATGCCGGCATCAGGATTGCGGGCGGCTATGCGACGGCGCGCGAGAAGATCGCACGGAAATACGATGCGGGCGCGCAGGCTGCCGACAAGGAAGCGCGTGCCGTCGCGCAGCTGCGTGAGGAACTGAACCCCCTTGCGGCAGCCCATGCCCGGCTGAACGAAAAGCTCGAGTCCTACCAGGCGATGGCACGCCGTGGAGCGATCACGAGCGACGAACTGGCGCTTGCGACCAGCAAGGCGCGCCGCGAGTTCGACCACTCGGCACGCAACCTGCGCGGCGTTGGCGACGAGGCTCGGCTGTCGAGCCATCAGGTCCAGAACCTTGGGTACCAGCTGAACGATGCCGCGACGATGCTCCTGTCGGGCTCGTCGCCGTTCCAAGTCCTCGCCACTCAGGGCGGCCAAGTCGTGCAAGCGCTCGGCGACGGTCCCGGAGGCGTGAAGGGCGCTTTGAAGGTGATCGGGGACTCGGTCCTCGCCTTTGGGGCGCGATTGGGGCCTGTCGGCATTGCGATCGGTGTGCTCGGCGCGGCCGGCGCCGTCGCGCTCGCCATGTGGCCGAAGGTTCAGGACCGTATCGATCGCGTCAATGCGTCGGCGGAGAAGTTCGCCAACACCCTGCGGGACATTCGGCGCGGCAATGCCGACCTGGCGGATGTCATCGAGCAGGGCGTCAATCGATCCCTGACCATGGGTCCCGACATGCTTCGGGATCGTCTCGCCGCCGAACAACAACGCCAGATCGACGCGACGGAGCAGGCGCGCAAAGGCGTCGGCCAGTCCGCGTTCTTCGGCGTTGGCTTCAACCCCCTGAATTGGGGAAAAGACGCCATCCAGACCCTCAGTGGCGGGGTCGACGTGCGCGACCTGCAGGATCTGGCCGCCGAGTTTGTCAACGGCACCAAGTCCGCATCCGAGTTTCGCCAGGAACTGGACCGGCTGCAGGCGACCGGCGAGGTGCCACGCTATCTTCATGGCACGATCGATGAAGTTACCAAGCTGACCGACGCCGCGATCGACGCGGAAGCCAAGATCAAGCAGCTGAAGGATGGACTCGATAACCTGCGCATCGCGAAGCAGGCGGCGGACGACGCGGAGAAGGCCGGTACGGCCTACGAGAAGTTCCGCGGTGCCGGCTTCGATCTCGAGACGCTCAAGACCGAGCGCCAGCGCATCAACGAGGCGTTCGAGAAGTTCAAGTCGACGTCCATGGGGCCGCTCAACCCCAAGGATGTGCAGCGCTACAACGAGGCGCTCCGCCAGCTTGATGTGCAGGACGAGCGCGCCCGTAAGGGACGTGAGCTCGACATTCAGCAGCTCGGCGCACGCACCGTCGCCGAGCGCGCCCGGATTGCGGCCGAGCGCGAGCGGCTGAACCTCACCATTCCGGGGATCAATCAGGAGAAGGTGGCAGCGGACGCGGCGGCTGCCTCGCAGATGGTCTATGCTGAGGCGGCGGAATCTGCGGCCGAGGCTCTTCGATCGTCGAAGGATGCCTATGCGCAGGCCGGCCTGGACGGTTACGCCGGCCAGATCGCGGCGATCAACGCGCAATACGCCCGCCAGATCGAACTCGCCCAAGGGTCGGAGGCGGCTGTCCGTTCGCTCACCGAAGCGCGTGATCTCGACCTCAAGGCGCTGGAGGTCGGCGCCCGCAAAAGCTTGTTCGATGGTCAGGAAGAAGAACTGCGCCGGCTCCAGATGGAAGCGGGGCTGATCGGCCAGAACGACGACGTGCGCCGCAAGGCTGTCGTCACTCTGCAGGCGGAGGCTGAACTCCGGCGCCAGGGGATCGACCTGAACAGCGAGTGGGGCCGAACCTATGTCACCAACGCCCAGCAAATCTCCGACATGGACGATGCGCTGATGAAGCAGCAGAAGGTGTTCGATGGGCTGAAAGACGCAGCGCAGGGGTTCTTCGAGGCTCTTTCGTCGGGCAGCGGCATCATGGACGCGCTGTCGAGCACCTTTGGACGCTTTGCTCAGCAGCTCGCGTCCAAAGGCTTCGATCAGGTTTTCGGTGGCTTGCTCGGCAAAGGTGGGGCGAGCGCGCCCAGCGTTGCCGGCGCTATCACACAAGCCGCGTCCCAAATTCCGGCCTACGGTAGCGGTATGGCCATGGAGCGGACGCTTGCCGCTCCGGTTGGAGCGGTCACCCGCACCGCTCTGCCTCCGATCGTAACGGGAGACGGCTTCTCGCCTACGAAGGCTGCATCCGTCGCGCGTCAGTCGGTGCCGGCGCAAATCTGGGACTTCTTTGCGGCCAAGGGGCTTGCATCGCACCAGATCGCCGGGATCATGGGGCAGGCCAAAGCCGAAAGCTCCTTTAATCCCACTGCCGTCGGCGACAACGGACAGGCGTTCGGCCTCTTTCAGCACAATGATCGAAAGCAGAGCCTCTTCAACTACATCGGGGGACGCCAGAACCTTTCGGACGTCAACGCGCAGTTGGAGTTCGTCTGGAAGGAACTGAACACGACGGAGGGCGCGGCCTACAAGCGCTTGCTCGCCGCGCGGGATTATTTCGAGGCCAACGAGGCCATGATCAGCTTCGAGCGCCCCTCCGGATACGAAAAGGGCGTCAAAAATGCGCATAATTATAGCGGGCGCCTCGCATACACGAAGGAGGCCTACGAAACCTACAGCGGCAGCGTCGCGGCCTCACCGCGAGAGACCCAGAGGACAATCGAAAAGGCTACGGCTGCGGGCGTTCAAAAAGGCATAGAATCCTCGACATACGATCGCCCAGATTACGATTCTTCCTCCCGCGGGAGCGGCGAAGGCCTGTTCGGCAAGCGCGGCATGGCCGGGATGGAAGTCGCTGGCGCTGCAATTGGAGCTTTCAGCAACGGCTATTCCTCCGGTTCGCCACTCTCGGGCGGCATTGGCGGCATCTTCAGCGGCCTGGGCGCGTCTCAATCGATCGCCACGGCCTTCCCGAGCCTGGCCGGCATCGCGGGTCCTATCGGGATGATCGGGGGCGCTGCCCTCGGCATCATCGGCGGCATCATCGGCGCCCGAAAGAAGCGTGAGGAGGCTCACAAGCAGGCGGCCGCGCAGTGGGAGCAGATGCTTCCGCAATACCGCGCCTATCAGGACCGAATGAAGGATGGTGTCGGCCCCAACAGTGGCTTGCGCTCAGCCTTCGCGGCCGACGATCAGGCCCTCAACGACTTCATGAAGACCGGCGGTGCGGCGTGGAAGCTCGGTAGCGGCAATTCCTCTGCCGAGTTCTGGCAGACGGGGCTCAATCGCTACACCTATCAGGATCGCACGAAAGCAGCCTTTCGCGACAGCTTCGGCGCAGCAGAAAGCGGCCTTCTCTCGGGTCAGGGGCTTGAAGGCCCTTGGGTCAAAGCGCGGGATGCGGTCCGCGAGGCCGCCAAGGCGATGCTGACCTTTGTCGATGACGCGAAGGTGTCGTTCGGGGAGGGGGCTGCCGAGGTCGAGCGGGCGCGAGAGGCTGGCGTCGCGCAGCTGCGATCCGTTCTTCGTGGCGCGGACAAGCTGACCAGCGTCCAGTCCGGCATTCAGTCCCTGGAGGGCGGTGCGGCGGCACTCCGCACGGAACTGGTCAAGCTCGGGCTGACCAGTGAGGACGTCGCCCGCGTCGTAGGCGAGGATCTCGCCGCCGGCATGGGCAAGATGCGATCCGACTTCGAGAGGGGCATTGCCGATCAGGTCGCAGACCTCAACGGCAAGGGCTATATGTCGAAGGTCCGAGATCTCATCGACACCTTCCGCGCGACGCAGGAGGACGCGGCGAGGCTGGGCGCAGACACCTCCCTGTTGCCGACCCTGTTCCAGAAACAGGCGCAGGCGATCGTGGACGGGGCCGATCTTTCGGCTGATGGCCTGACCGAACTGGTCAAGGTCTTTCCTCAGCTTTCGGGGGTAGTGCGGACGGCTACGACCGATCTCGATAACGCGGTGACCACGGCGCAGGGTAACCTGCGCACGGCGTTCGAGCGAGTGATGAGTTTCGTGGACAGCTTGCGGGCGTTCAAGGACAGCATTCGGCTCGACAGCAATCTCTCGACGTTGGGTCCGCAGGAGCGACTGCTTGAAGCGCAGACCAAGTTCCGGGAGGCGTCGGAAAAGGCGGCTAAGGGCGATGCCGAGGCGCAGGGCAAGCTGATCGAACTCAGCCGGGGCTACCTGGACGAGTCGAAGAGCTACTACGCATCGTCGGAAGCCTACTTCGCGGCCTTTGACGAGGTGCAGAAGGTCTTGAGCCGAACGGAGACGGCGGCGATGTCCGAACTGGACATGGCTAAGTCTCAGTACGGCGCGCTGCTGGCGATCGACACCTCGGTGAAGTCGGTGACGGAAGCCATTGCCGCGCTCAACGCCGCTCAGGCGGCACGGGACGCGGCGCAGGTGATCTCGTTGCAGCAGTATGTCCAGGCGCTCAACCCGACCGCCAACTTGCCAGCAGCGGCGCAGCCCGCTCCAACGCCTGCGGTCACATCAACACCTGCGGCAACGGCCACCGCTGCCGCCGGTCCTGCCATGGAGTATCGCAACGGCCTCGCTGGACGGACTTTCAGCTTCAACGGCGCGTCCGTGTGGTTGAAGCAGGGCGGCACATTTGAGGAGGCGTTCAACGCGTGGAGCCAGGAATATGGCTATTACAACGCGGGGATTGCGCCTCACTTCATGACGGCTTGGAAGCAGGCCGGCTTCGTGAATGGCGGCCTCGTTGGCTACCAGGACGGTGGCTTGGTCGCAAACGGCATCTGGAACGTCGATAGCGTTCTGGCTCGCCATGCGAACGGCGGAATGGTTGGTCTTGCGGGCGGCGAGATGGTCATCAAGGCCCCTCACGTCACCAGCCAGACCTATCCCATCCTCGACACGATCAACCGGACGGGACGGGCGCCTGCTTCGTCTGGAGGGGCCGCCCGTAGCGATCGGGGCGAACTCGCGGAGTTAAGGGCCCTGCGTGACGACATTCGTAAACTGGCGGAGACCATCGTCGCATCGGACGACAGGACCCGACAGACGATCGGAGAAACGTCAGAGGCAGAACAACGGAGGGGTGCCAGTTCGGACCGACTGGCGGCGAGGCGAGCAACGATCAAAGCGCCATGAGATGCTTTGATCGTTCAGTCCCTGCCCGATTATGTGAATGCAAAAAGCGATCAAACCCTAAGGTCACTATTTCAACTGGTGGCCGATTAGCCATCCAGAGGGGGGAAGCCTTTTCTGCGGCACATCTCGGTTACGACGATTTTCTCTATCTCAGTCCCGCCGATCTTCTGGACAGATACGAACCGATCGTCTCCCATGGCGAAAAATGGCTGGTTGCCGACGTAACCGCCATAGCTGTTTCGGCTGTTCACGAAGCCACAGTAGTAGATGAGGCCGCTTTGGGCCTTCCTAGCATATATCACGGGGAAGCGAGCGCTATCGGGGTCCTTCAAGACCTTCTCGAATGCGTCAGCAATAGCCGAATTATCCTTGGTTGTGGGGCGATATATCTCGGTTACTTCGTCAGGCTGCTGCGTCACTGTTTGACATCCCGACAACCCCAAGCACGTCGCTGCCGCAAGAAGAAAACCACGCATAACGGCCCCTCATCCATCTGTGGTTGAGAACGCCATAACCGAACGCTCGTGTCCATCAGGCACGAAGACCATTCACAGGCTCGCTTCGGCGGGCCTTTTCTTTTGAAGGCGCGCCTATGTCCGCGATGACGAACTACCTGGAGAAGAAGCTTCTCGACCACACGCTCGGCAAGGCGGCCTACACCATGCCGACCAACGTCTATCTCGCACTGTTCACGGCCGATCCGGGCGAGACCGGCAGCCTGTCGGCAGAGGTTTCGGCGGGCGGCTATGCCCGGTATGGGATCACGCCCGGCATGGCTGCGGCGGATGCCAGCGCCGGCACATCATCCAACACAGCAGCCGTCACCTTCGGGCCGGCCTCGGCCGATTGGGGCACGATCACCCACATCGCGGTCATGGACGCGGCGAGCGGCGGCAACATGCTGCTCTACGGCGCGCTGGCCGTCTCCAAGGTCATCAATTCCGGCGATAGCCTCCAGTTCGCGGTCGGGCAGCTCACCATCACCTTCGCATGAGGTAGGCCATGCTCGGCCAGTCCCCGCTTTCCACGGCCGCGCTATCGGCTGCGCCGCACGCCGGGTCTGCCGAGTTGCAGGCGAGGGCGCTTGTCGCGGCGACTGCCACGTACCGGGTCAATGTCGCCGCCAATCTCAACGCGCGCGCCACGATCATCGCGCGAGCCGGGCGCGTCCAGCCGGCGCGGGCCAGCCTTACCGGACGGGCGACCTCGGCCGCCGACGCCGACGCGACCTATGCCGTTACCGCCATTCTCGCTGCCGTCTGCGCCCTTTCGGGCGGCGCGCCCATGCCCATCCGGCGCAGCCCCGCGACCCTGACCGCCGTCGCGTTGCTCGATGTCGCGCCGCGCACGTCGTTCGAGGATCTGATCGCCGGCAACGGCCGACGCCG
>NZ_LDQA01000071.1 GCF_001475935.1 Aureimonas ureilytica | reverse complement strand
CTCGTGCTCGCCCGGCGAGCGGGCTTCGCCGCGAAATTCTGCTCGTCGCCGCGCTCCTGACGCTCGTGCTTCTCATCTATGCGCTGCAGGGCTCGGCCTATGCGACGCGGATGCTCGTGGAAGCGGCCGCTTACGCGATCATTGCGGTCGGCCTGAACATCCAGTGGGGCTACGCCGGCCTCTTCAATGTCGGCATCATGGGCTTCATCGTCGCGGGCGCGGCGGCCTCGGTCCTCATGACCTTTCCGGTCAACCCGGCCTTCTGGGCGGGCACGGGCGCGCCGATGCTGGGCGAGGCGCTGGTTTGGTTGATCGGCGCGGTGGCGCTTGTCGCCCTCGTGTCGCAGGCGAGGCGCATCGGTGTGCCGAAGGGGCTCGTCACCGCCATGACGCTGGCGACGGCGGCCATCGCCTTCATGCTGGTGTCCGCAAAGTTCGACCCGGCCACCACGGCCATCGAAGCCGAGGCTGGCTTTATCGGCGGCTTCGGCCTGCCTGTCGCGGTCGGGTGGATCGCGGCTGGCATCGTCGCGGGGGGCATCGCCTTCGTGATCGGCAAGATCTGCCTCGGTCTGCGCGCCGATTACCTCGCGATTGCGACGCTCGGCATCGCGCAGATCATCAAGACCTTCCTCAAGAATGCCGACTGGCTGACACGCGGCACGCTCACCGTCTCGCCGCTGCCCTGGCCCGTGCCGACGCCGAACGAGATCGGTTTCCTCTGGGCGCGCAGCCTCTATCTCGCGCTGACGGCTCTCATCCTGATCGTGGTCACGCTGCTTCTGGAACGCGCCTACCGCGCCCCCTGGGGGCGTATGATGCGCGCCATTCGGGACAACGAGGCGGCGGCAAGTTCGATGGGCAAGAACGTCGATGGGCGGCGGATGGAAATCTTCGTCCTCGGCGCCATGCTCATGGGCCTTGGCGGCGCGATCCTCGTTCATTTCACCTCGATCTTCGACCCGTCCGGCTTCGTGGATCTGAACCACACGTTCCTGATCTGGGTGATGGTGATCCTTGGCGGAGCGGGCAACAATCGAGGCGCGATCTTCGGCGCGGTCTTCGTCTACATCGTCTGGACCATGTCGGAGCCCGCCGCCCTGTCGCTCTTCGCCTTGGCGCGCGATTGGGGCTCGTCCTGGTTCGGCTGGGTTCCACCCGCCGATCTCGACTCGCGCGCGCTGCAGATGCGCGTCTTCGTCATCGGCCTCACCATCACGCTTGTCCTGCGCTTTGCGCCTGATGGGGTTCTACCCGAGCGGCTGCGACACTAGATTAGGCAGGTGCGGTGGCTTCTCCGGAACCGCCGCCGCATCATCCCGTTGCGCCAGCCAAGATCGGGCAACGGAGCAGAGCCATGGCGACAGATGACCATCAGGAGATTTGGGACGAGTTTCGTTCGCTGGTGAATATGACGCCGAGCGAACTCGAAAAATGGCTGGACTCCGAGGAGTCTAAAGAGGTCGGCCAGAAGGGCGAGTCGGGCGGTGAGTCCGTCGGCCACAAGTCCGGCCATGCGATCGTCGAGATCAAGCACACCAAGAAAGCCGATCTGACGGACGATCAGTGGGCGCATATGCAGAAGGTCATCGGCTACATCAAACGCCATTCGAAGCAGAAGCCCAAGGGCGACATCAAAGATACGAACTGGCGCTATTCACTGATGAACTGGGGCCACGACCCCCTGAAGGACTGAGACAAAGGCCCCGTCCGATTTCGCGGACGGGGCCTATTAATCTTACTGCGCTGGGCCGACCGGAACGATCTTTCCGTCCTTGACGGTGACCTCATCATAGGAGCCCGGCACGTCGCCATTGGCGTCGAACTCGAGCGAGCCGGACGCGCCCTCGTAATTGACTTTCTGGCCGGCATCGATCAGCGCCTTGGCCTTCTTCCATTCGCCGGGCAGGACGACCTCGCCGGAATTGCTGGTCACGTCGCGCAGCGCCGCCGACAGGCCCTCGCGGCTTCCCCCGGTCTTTTCGAGCGCCAGAAGCAGGGCGAAGGTCGCGTCGTAGGAGGTTGCGGCATAGGTCGCCGCCGGGTCGAGGTCGGCCGCCTTCGCCGCTTCCGCGAACTTCGCCGCGCCCGCTGCGGCGCTGCCGCCGGGCCGGGTCAGGATCAGCTTCTCATCGCCGCCGCTGACATTGGTCAGCGCTGCGCCGACCATGCCGTCGCCGCCGATGAAGGTCGAAAAGTCACCGGTCTCGCGGGCCTGCGAAACGATGCGCCCGCCCGAGCCATCAACATAGGCGAGAACCACGAGCGCCGGCGCGCCCGACGATGCTAGCGAGCCGATCTCCGCGCGATAATCGGCTTTGCCGTCCTCATGCGCTTCGGACGCCAGCACCTTGCCGCCCGCCGCCTCGAAGGCGGTCTTGAACGACTGGGCGAAGCCCGTGCCGTAGTCGTTGTTCACATAGGTGACGGCGACTTCGTTGATGCCGTTCTTCTTGACGACGCGCGCCAGAACCTCACCCTGATAGGCGTCGGAGGGCGCTGTGCGGAAGACGAGATCCTTGTCCTTCAACGCCGAAACAGCGGGCGAGGTCGAGGCCGGCGAGACCATGACGACGCCGCCCGGAATAGCCGCCGCATTGGCCGCCGCGATGGTCGCACCCGAGCACATGGCGCCGACGATGCCCGCCACCTTTTCCGAGTTAACCTGACGGTCGGCAGCGTCGGAAGCGCGGGCCGCGTCGATGCAGCCATCGTCGCCGATGACCATCTCGACCTTCGCGCCATTCTTGCCGATGCCGCCCTGCTCGTTCACCTCGGCAATCGCGAGCTTGGCCGCATTGGTGATCGGTGGCATGAGGCTCTCGATCGGCCCTGTGATGCCGCCGATGAAGCCGAGCTTGACCGCCGCGTCCTGCGCGAAAGCAGCCGGGGACGCGCTGAAGGTCAAGGCAGCCAAACTGGCGGCCAGAAGGGTCTTGGGTGAGCCTGCCATGCGGTTGATTCTCCTATCGTGTCCGGCCCGGCGCGTGATGCGGCTGAGCCCTTCGGGCGGAGTTAAACGGCGCGAGAATGGCCGGTCAAGTTAAGCTCCCGTGTCTCGCGTCGCCCTCCCGAGTTGGGCTAGGTTCCCCCGTATGACCCTGCCGCCGCGAATCGTCCTTGCGACCCTTCTGATGCTTCTACCAAAGCCCCGCATAGCCTTGGCGGACGGCATTGCTGTCGCTGTCCCGCTGAGTGGCCCGAACGCCATTCTCGGCCGACAGGCCGTTGACGGCGCGCGTGCGGCCGTCGACGGCAGCTCGCTGCCACTCGCGGATTTCGACACGGGTTGCGAGCGCGACGCCGGACGGGAAGCGGCCGAAAAGATCGTCGCGGCTCGGGCCGAAATCGCAGTCGGCTTTCTGTGCACAGGCGCGCTGGAAGGCGCCCTGCCCGTTCTGTCTGCAGCCGGCATCCCGACGCTCGATATCGGAGCGCGCTCGGACAGGGTCCTGGCAAGGCGCGAGCGCGGCGGCGGCCTGATCTGGCGACTGGCGCCGGGCTCGGGCGCAGAAGCTGCCGCCGTCGCGAGTTTCGTTCGCGCGCGCTGGAACGGCGAGCCCTTCGGGATTGTGGAGGACGGATCGTCCTATGGAAGCGATCTGGCCGAGGCCGTGCGCGGTCTTCTGGAAGCGCAAGGGCTTCGGCCGACCCTTGTCGACAATTTCCGACCCGCCGAGGAAAAGCAGTTCGGCCTTGCGCGCCGGATTGCGCAGAGCGGGTTGCGTCATGTCCTTGTCTTCGGGACGCGACGCGATGTGGCGATCGTCGCGCGCGATGCGCTCGATGTGAACCCCGGCCTGCAGATCGCGAGCGGCGAGTCGCTGTTGGACGAACCGGGAGATGTGCCGCTGCCCAATGGCGTCCTGACGATCGCCTCCGGCTTCGATGTGAGCTGGACCCCAAGCGAGACGGCGCCGGCGGATGAAGGCTATGCCCGCATCGCCCGGATCGGCACGGAGATCGCGATCGAGGCCCTGCGGCGGGCGAAGGCTGAAAGCCGCACCCTGAAAGATTTGCTCGACGCCGAAACCTTCGTGACGTCGGGCGGGCTGGTTCGGTTCGACGCGCAAGGCTCTGCCGATGTCGTACCATTTCAGGCCTATCGCTGGCAGGGCGACAGGTTCGTCACCGAGAATCAGGGGTGAAACATGTGGCAGCCCGGCCCGCGCAATCTCATCACCGACGTTCGAGGCCTTCAGGTCGGCAACGCCAGTTGCAATCAGCTTCTGTCGGGCTCGACCGCGATCCTCTTTGATCAGCCAGCTCACGCCGCAGTGGAGATTCTGGGCGGTGCGCCGGGGACGCGCGACACCGAACTCCTGAACCCGCAGAACCTCGTGCAGCAGGTCGATGCGCTGGTTCTCTCAGGCGGCTCGGCCTTCGGATTGGACGCGGCCTCGGGCGTTCAGAGCATGTTGCGCGCTCGGGGGCGCGGGTTCGAGGTCGCCGGCCAATATGTGCCCATCGTGCCGGCCGCGATCCTGTTCGACCTCGCCAATGGTGGCGACAAGGATTGGGGCCTTCATTCGCCCTACCGCGAGCTGGGGATGGCGGCGGCCGAACAAGCGGGCTTCGATTTTCCGCTGGGGAGCATCGGGGCCGGCACGGGGGCGACCACCGCGACCTGCCGAGGCGGGCTGGGCTCAGCATCAGCTGTCCTGCGGAATGGCGCAATGGTCGGTGCGCTGGTCGCGGTCAATGCCGTCGGCTCGCCGATGGTCGGCTCGTCCCGCCATTTTTGGGCCGCTCATTTCGAATGTGGCGATGAATTCGGCGGGCTTGGGCACCCGCATCCCTTGCCCCAGGATGCATCCCGACTGCGAACGAAGTTCGATCTTCGCGCGGGTGCTCATACGACCATCGCCGTCATCGCGACCGACCTCGACCTCGGCAAACCGGAACTCAAGCGCCTCGCTGTCGCAGCCCATGATGGCTTCGCGCGGGCGCTCTATCCGGCCCATACGGATTTCGACGGCGATCTCGTCTTTTCGGCCGCCACCGGAACCGCGCCGCGCGATCTCAGCCCCTCCGATCGGCTGGAATTGGCAGCAGCCGCCTCCGTCGTCATGGCCCGTGCGATCGCGCGCGGCGTCTTCCATGCCGCTTCGGCTCCGGCCTCAGCGCCGCTTCTCGCATGGCGGGACATGGCTTAATCCCGTTCCTCAGCGCGCCCGAGCATGGATTGAGGCTGGAGAAGAGCTCTGTTAGAGCCCTTTCATCCCTTTCCGTTGCAAGGCCGCTCCCATGATCCCGCGCTATGCCAGACCTCAAATGGTGTCCATCTGGTCTCAGGAAACCAAGTTCCGCATCTGGTTCGAGATCGAGGCCCATGCCTGCGACGCGCTGGCCGAACTCGGCGTCATTCCCAAGGACGCCGCCAAGACGATCTGGGAAAAGGGCGGCGGGGCCACGTTCGATGTCGAGCGGATCGATGAGATCGAGCGCGAGACGAAGCACGATGTGATCGCCTTTCTGACGCATCTCGCCGAATTCGTCGGCCCGGACTCGCGTTTCATCCATCAGGGAATGACGTCGTCCGACGTGCTCGACACCTGCTTCAACATTCAGCTTGTCCGTGCTTCTGACCTGCTTCTGGCCGATCTCGACGCGCTTCTGGCCGCGCTCAAGCGCCGCGCCTTTGAGCACAAGGACACGGTGACGATCGGCCGTTCGCACGGCATCCACGCGGAGCCCACGACCTTCGGCGTCAAGCTCGCCCTCGCCTATGCCGAGTTCGATCGCTGCCGCAACCGCCTCGTGGCCGCGCGTGAGGAGATCGCAACCTGTGCGATCTCGGGCGCTGTCGGCACGTTCGCCAATATCGACCCGCGTGTGGAAGAGCATGTTGCCGCCGCGCTTGGTCTCAAACCGGAGCCGGTCTCGACGCAGGTCATCCCGCGCGATCGCCACGCCATGTATTTCGCGACGCTGGGCGTCATCGCCTCGTCCATCGAGCGCCTCGCGACCGAAATTCGCCACCTGCAGCGCACCGAAGTTCTGGAAGCCGAGGAATATTTCTCGCCCGGCCAGAAAGGCTCCTCGGCCATGCCGCACAAGCGCAACCCGGTTCTGACCGAGAACCTGACGGGCCTCGCCCGTATGGTCCGCTCCTTCGCCATTCCCGCGATGGAGAATGTCGCGCTCTGGCACGAGCGCGATATCTCGCACTCTTCGGTCGAGCGCTATATCGGCCCCGACGCGACGATCACGCTCGATTTTGCGCTGGCGCGCCTTACCGGCGTGATCGACAAGCTGCTTGTCTACCCCGAACGAATGGACAAGAACCTCAATCAGTTCAAGGGTCTCGTCCATTCGCAGCGCGTTCTGCTGGCGCTCACGCAGGCCGGCGTCAGCCGCGAGGATGCTTATCGCCTCGTTCAGCGCAACGCGATGAAGGTCTGGGAGCACGGCGCGGACTTCCTCACCGAGCTTCTGGCCGACAAGGACGTGACGGCTGCGCTCTCGGAAGCGGACCTGCGCGAGAAGTTCGATCTGGGCTATCACACCAAGCATGTGGACACGATCTTCAATCGTGTCTTTGGAGCGGCCTGATCCTGGCTCGGCGGCTCGCATCCTCGCGAGCCGCGCTCTTCCGCTCAGGCGGGCTCGGCTTGTGCCGAAACCAGCAGCGGCGTCGCCAGTGGCGGCGCTTCGTTCATCTCGAAGCCCTTGATGTCGAGTTGGATCATCTGGTGATCCGAAAAGGGCTGATCGAGAATATGAAGCTCGCAATGATCCATGAGATCGCGCGAGATCAAGCAGGTGTCGAGCGTCGCTCTGTAGGGGCCGAGTCGGAAGGTCGGGCCGGCATCCGCATTGGCATGGGCCATGCGCCCGCTGGCCAGAAGCGGCTGTAGCTCGCCCGAACCACGAAACAGGTTGAAATCACCGATCACGACACTCGGCCCGTCCCGCTCCTCCACCCAGCGCGCAAGCTCGGCGAGTTGAACGCACCGCACCCGGTATCGCAACGACAGATGCGCGACGAGCACCCGGATGCCGGCCATTTCCAAATCATAGACCAAGCGCTTCTTGCCGACTGAGAGATAGCGCGCGACATAGGTCAGCGGCCGGCAGGCGAGGAAGGCGTTCGACTTGCCGCGCGAGACCGACAAGCGGCGGAACTTGCGCTCGGCGCTGTATTTGTTGTCGATCCGAACGGTGGTGTGGTGATCCTCCACCAGGGCGCGCGACTGATCGAAGAAGCCGTTGGTCAGCGACCCCCGATCGATTTCCACGAAACAGCTGAGGTCCGGGCGCAATTCGCGCAGACGGTCCCGCACATAATGAAGGCTGCGAAGCTGCACGTTCCGCGTCGTGAAGACATGGTGGTGCACGCGCTTGACGTGATGCCCCAAGGACCCGTCGATGGCGCGCGAATAGCCGAGGTTGGCGTAGACGATGCGGAGCATGGTCGTTTGGCTTCCTTCACCTGCTTCGACGCCGCCGGTTAAAGGTTATGGCGCCGATGGGTTCCGCATCGATCGACTGACAACAAACCGCCGGAGGATATGGCTTTGAACGCTGGACCCGATCTTGCCCGTGCCCATATCCTCGGGCAGAGCCTCCGGCAAGGCGCGTTCCTCGCGGCGCCAGTCTTGAACCCAGCGGATGGCGGCATCGGGGCAGAATGATCCAGTTTCTCGACGGTACGATCTGGCCGGTTCTCATCGCCATGTTGAGTTGGTCGATCCTGATCGGCGCCGTCATCTATATCCCGTTCCGGCGCTCGCCCGTCGCGGCCCAGGCCTGGCTGCTGCTGTTCTTCTTCATGCCTTGGGCGGCGCTGCTCCTCTATCTCGCGGTCGGCAATGCGCGGCACCCGAAATGGCGGCGGGACCGGCTGGAGGCCATGCCGGACATCATCCGTAAGGCGATCGACCATATCTCGCTGCGGGCCATGGGTGCGCTGCGTGCCTTGCGGCCGCACCACCAGCTCACCGGGCGTTTGGTGCATCGTATCGGCCGGTTTCCCGTCCTGCCGGACAACCGCATCGTCTTGGACGCCGACTACAACCGCGTGGTGGATCGGATCGCGACGGATATCGACCATGCCGTCCACCATGCCCATGTCATGGTCTATATCCTGCAGAACGATCAGGCCGGGAATCGTGTTCTGAGTGCCCTGGAGCGTGCAGCCAAGCGCGGTGTCAAATGCCGCCTCCTGATCGATGCGGTCGGGTCCTCTCGCGATCGGCGCGCCATCGCCAAGCGCTTGGAGGGCACAGGCGTCGAGCTTCGGCTGATCCTCCCCTTGCGGTTCTGGAATCAGGCCACCCGCCTCGATCTGCGCAACCATCGCAAGATCGTGGTGGTGGACGGGCGCATCGGCTGGGTCGGATCGCAGAATATGCACCGGATCGAATACGAGCCGAAAACCTTCTATCGCGAGCTGATGGCGCGGGTGGAAGGCCCGGTGGTTCTCGAACTCCAGGCAATCTTCATCGGCGACTGGTATCTGGAAACCGAAGAAGACATCGCCTCGCCGGACCTCATGCCAGAGCCTCCGCCGCCCTCGCTGGAGCGCACCGCCACCGCGCAGGTTCTGCCCAGCGGCCCGGATTATCCCGATGCCGGTGTCGATATTCTTTTCACAGACCTCATCTACAGCGCGCGACGACGCGTCGTGCTGGCAACGCCCTATTTCATTCCGAACGAGCCGCTGCTGCTCGCCATGCGCACGGCCGTATCGAAGGGCGTGCGCGTGACGCTTTTCGTGACGTCCACCACCAATAGCTGGCTGATCGATCGGGCCCAGCAATCCTATTACGACGAGCTTCTGGAAGCCGGTGTCGAGGTCATGCTCTATCGGGAGCGCTTTCTGCACGCCAAGCACCTCTCGATTGACGACGACATCGCCATCATCGGCTCGGCCAATATGGACCGGCGTTCCTTCGAGCTGAATTCCGAGGTGACGCTGATCGCCTATAGCGAGGACGTGGTGCGCGATCTCCGCGTGATCGAGGACGATTACCGCTACAAGAGCCATCGGCTGAAGCTGGAGGAGTGGTCCCGGCGCGGTTTCTTCGTCCAGCTGACAGAGAACGTCACCCGCCTGATCAGCCCGCTTCTGTAGCGCTCTTCTTGACATGACGGCTCGTCGCTCGCATCTGCGGGCGATGCGCGTATCAGAAGCCGATATCCTCATTGTTCCCGGATACAAGGGAGCGGACGAACATCACTGGCAGACCCGTTGGGAGCAGAAGCTTTCCACGGCCCGGAGGGTTCTGCAGCTCGAATGGTCGAAGCCCGTCCGCGAGGATTGGATCAAGACCGTCGCCGAGGCCGTGAACGCCGCCGAGCGCCCGCCGGTGATCGTCGCCCATTCGCTCGGCGTCACCAGCGTCGTGCAGGCCATTCCGCAGTTTCGCAAGAAAGTGGCGGGCGCCTTCTTCGTGGCGCCGCCCGATGTCGAGAACGACGCGATCCGGCCGAAGCATCTCATGAGCTTCGGGCCATATCCGCGCGATCCGCTTCCCTTCCCATCCGTCGTCGTCGCCAGCCGAAACGACCCCTATTCGAGCTTCGAGGCGGCCGAGGAAGCCGCCGGGGCCTGGGGCTCGCTGTTCATCGACGCTGGCGAGTCCGGTCATTTGAACGGCGAAAGCGGGCACGGGCCCTGGCCGGAGGGGCTCCTGACCTTCGGCAAGTTCCTGTCCCGCCTGCCCGCGCCCTGACCCGCGTTACCCGCGGATGTCCGCGCAGATCGCCAACGACGCCTGCTTAAGCAGGGACACGTCGCTGGCGACGCAGATGAGATCGTAGCCCATGGCCTGATAGCGCCGCGCATCGGGCGCGTTGGCGGCATAGACGGCGGCGATCTTGCCAGCGCCCTTGCTCTTGCGACAGATCGAGAGCGCCGCTTCGTCCGTGCCCGCGCCATTCGGATCGAGACGCCCGGTCAACGCCAAGGACAGATCGGACGGGCCGACGAACACGCCGCCGAGTTCCCGCACATCCAGAATGGCGTCGATCTCGCGGAATGCGCCCGCGGTCTCGATCATTGCAAGAGATACGATCGCTTCCTGCGCCGCTTCGATATAGGCCGCGCCCGACGCGGCCCCGAACAGATCGACCGCTCTGGCCGGCCCGAAGGACCGTGTTCCAAGCGGGGGATACAGCAACGCACGAGCAAACTGTCTCGCCTCCTCCGCGCTGTCCACCATGGGCATGATGACGCCCGTCGCGCCGAAATCCAGCACTCGGCCCGCCATGGCGAGATCACCGACTGGCACGCGCACGATGGCTGGTTTGCCCAGGAAGGCCGCGCGGGCGCATCCCTCGCGGATTTCCGATATGCCCTGCAACCCATGCTGCACGTCGAGCGTGATGGCGTCGAAGGCGCGCAGTAAAGTCTCGTGAACCACGGCATCGCCCAGACCGGACCAGGCCGAGAGCGCGGCGCGCTCCTGACCCAAAATGCTTCGCAGAGTCGGGATCGTCATCGCTTGCCTCCATTGATTTTTTTGCAGATCGAACGAGCCGGGTCCGTTTGGCAAGATGGGATGCCGGATCTCGCCGCTGGGCCCGACAAATTCGGCGAGGCGATTGTTTAGACCCGGCGTTTGGGATATGCAGCCGGCTTAAGCATGCGGTTTATCGCGAGTTTTCCAACGACTCGCCTTTTCAACGATCGAGCAATGTCCATGTCACGTCGCCGCCGTATCTACGAAGGCAAGGGGAAAATCCTTTACGAAGGTCCCGAGCCCGGCACACTCGTCCAGTTTTTCAAGGACGACGCGACCGCCTTCAACAAGAAGAAGCACGAGGTCGTGGACGGCAAGGGCGTCCTCAACAATCGGATATCCGAGTATATCTTCACGCATCTGAACCGGATCGGCATTCCGACGCATTTCATTCGTCGGTTGAACATGCGCGAGCAGCTGATCAAGGAAGTGGAGATTATTCCGCTCGAGGTCGTGGTGCGCAACGTGGCGGCGGGCTCGCTCGCCAAACGCCTCGGCATCGAAGAAGGCACGGTTCTGCCGCGCTCGATCATCGAATTCTATTACAAGGCCGATCAGCTCGACGATCCGATGGTGTCGGAAGAGCATATCACGGCCTTCGGATGGGCCAGCCCGCAGGAAATCGACGACATCATGGCGCTTGCCATCCGCGTCAACGACTTCCTGTCCGGCCTCTTCCTCGGCGTCGGCATCCAGCTGGTCGATTTCAAGATCGAGACCGGCCGCCTTTTCGAAGGCGACATGATGCGGATCGTCGTGGCCGACGAAATCTCGCCCGACTCCTGCCGCCTTTGGGATACGCAAACCCAGGACAAGCTCGACAAGGACCGCTTCCGCCGCGACCTGGGCGGGCTGGTCGAGGCCTATCAGGAAGTCGCCCGCCGGCTGGGCATTATGAACGAAAACGAGCCGCCCCGCCCTTCCGGGCCGGTGTTGGTCAAGTGACGCCTCTGCCGGCGTCGCAACCGGCGCCGGCTCTTCGACTGGTTCATTCTCAAGGCAGGCTTATACCGTGATCAAGGCTCGCATCGTCGTCACCCTCAAGAACGGCGTTCTGGACCCACAGGGCAAGGCGATCGAAGGAGCGCTCGGAACGCTCGGCTTCGGGGGCGTCGGTGCCGTTCGCCAAGGCAAGGTCTTCGACGTCGAAGTTGAAGGCTCCGACCGCGCCAAGGCCGAGGCCGATCTGAAGGCGATGTGCGAACAGCTCCTCGCCAACACGGTCATCGAGAATTACGCCATTCAGATCGCCTGAGGTCGGACCATCATGAAATCCGCCGTCGTTCTTCTTCCCGGCCTCAACCGCGACCGCGACATGATCGCGGCCTTGACCAAGATTTCCGGCTCAGCGCCTGTCACCGTCTGGCAGACCGACACGGAGATCCCCGATGTCGATCTGATCGTCGTTCCCGGCGGCTTCTCCTTCGGCGATTATCTGCGCTGCGGCGCGATCGCTGCGCGCTCGCCGATCATGCGCGCCGTCGCCGAGAAGGCGAAGAAGGGCGTGGCGGTTCTCGGTGTCTGCAACGGCTTCCAGATCCTCTGCGAAGCCGGTCTTCTTCCCGGCGCGTTGATGCGCAACACGAGCCTGAAGTTCGTGTGCCGCGAAGTGAAGCTGCAAGTCGCCAACGCCTCCACGCGCTTCACGAACGCCTATACGCAGGGTCAGATCATTCGCTGCCCCGTGGCGCATCATGACGGCAATTATTTCGCCGATCCCGAGACGCTCGCCCGGATCGAAGGCGAAGGTCATGTGGCCTTCCGTTACGCGGAGGGTACAAACCCGAACGGCGCGATCAACGACATTGCCGGCATTGTCAGCGCCGAGGGCAACGTTCTCGGCTTGATGCCTCATCCGGAAAATCTGATCGAGCCCGAACACGGCGGAACGGACGGGCGTGGCATTTTCGAAAGCGCGCTGGGTCTTTCGCCGCACGGTCTGGCCGCGTGAGCCGAGCCCACATCGCGCGATATCTCTTGATCGCCGCGCTCCTGCCGGCCCTCGTCGTTTTGTCCCCGATCGCGTTCGGCTTGGTCGCGGTCATGGTGGGTACGGTCGGGCTGCTGCTCGGTGTCTTCGGCGCAGCGCTCGGGTCCGTTGCCGCGCTGATCGGTTTGATGCTCGCCTTCCTGGCCAGTTGTGCGTCGCCGGTCGTACCCCCTTCGGTGCAGAAGCCCATCTCGACGCCGAAAGTGGATACCGGACTGGATCGTATGGAGCGTCTTGCGCTGACGGCCAATCGCTGCTGGATCAAAAGCCGCGATCCGGCTTTCAACGGCTATTCTCTGGCGCCGGAGCTCTCCTCGTTCTCCGGGCGTCCACGCTTCCTTCTGGTCCCGAAGGGCCGCATGGAGGCCAGGCCGCTTCTGGTGGTCGAGGGACGGGCAGGATCGGCCGATGTCGAGACCTACGGCCCTCTTCTGGACACGTCCATGCGCTCGCGCCTCGAAGGCGATCTGGCCCGCTGGAAGGCAGGATCGGGCGAGTGTTCGGCCTGACATGACGCCGCGCTTGTCTGTCTGCGTTCTGGGCCTGGCTCTTGGACTGACATCAGGCTGCCAGTCCGTTGCGGCTCCCTCCTCCTCGCAAGACGCCTCCGCCATGGAAGCCCCCAATGCCTTGGAGCGGCAATATCTTGGGGAGACGGGCCACGCGGTCTATCGTGGACGTTCCTTCCAGCGCACTCGCACTTTCCTGTTTGGCGATCCGTCGCGTGGATATGCCATCTGTCTTCGCTCCGCCAAGCGCGGCGGCGGTTTCGATCATACGCTCCTGGTTCTCCAGCGCCGGA
>NZ_LDQA01000070.1 GCF_001475935.1 Aureimonas ureilytica | reverse complement strand
GACAGCCCGCCAATTGGCGGAGCGCGAGGCCTGACGCCCGCGCAACAAGCTCGCTCGCTTCAGCTCAGGAGCGAGCGGACGACGCCGGAGGCCTGCGTCAGGTCGACCTTGCCATCGTAGCGTTCCTTCAACGCGCCGAGGCAGCGGCCGACATCGCGCAGACCCTTGGAGCCGGTGTCGCTGACGGCCTGTTTGCAAGCCTGCACCATTTCCACCACCGGCAGCGGGGCGGGCAGGAAGGCGCGGATCAGTTCGGCATCCGCGCGCTCGCGGGCCGCATCCTCGTTCCGGCCCTTTTCGGCCAGATCATTGGCGGTGCGCTCGCGCTGCTCCACCAGAAGCGAGAGAATGCAGGCGATGTCGCTATCGGGAACCTTGTCTCTGCCGGCCATGCGGCTGGCGGCGTCGCGATCGCGGATCGCGGCGGTGATGAGGCGAAGAAGGCAGCCTCGCCGTTTGTCGCCGGCAGCGCTGGCGTCCTGAAGGGCGGCTGCGATCTGTTCACGCATACGCATCTGTCCTATGTGCGCCCGACGCGGGCAAGCCGCGACCGGTGCGATTAGGCTGATAGGCCCACGCCGAATGGGCTACCATCCTAGTTCGAGAAACTGACCTGAAGGTAAAGGCGATCGGAGCGGCGCGGAGATCGCTGTAGCCTCGGCTGGCCGTAGCGTCATCATCCTGTCGTGGTCCATGAGCTAGATAGCCAGACTGGCCAGCCTGACACATGCACTCTCCGATCCGTGGCGAGGGCGCAGGGTCCGACCTGCGCCGCCGATTTCATAATGCATTAAGTTTTGATCGGTGCGTTTGCAAGGGGATAGCCCTGTTCTCCACCGACAAGAGGGTTGCGTTCGCGCCCCATTAGGGCAATAGAAACGTTCCGGAAGGGCTCGGCCGCGACGCGCGGCCTCGACAAGCCCGATGGATCCCGAACGGAGAGACCCGATGAGCAGCGCGAACTGGCCGCAGAGGAAACCGACTGCCTTGTTGGTGCTCGCCGACGGAACCGTGATCGAAGGCGACGGAATCGGTGCCGAAGGCGAAGCGCTAGGCGAAGTCTGCTTCAACACCTCACTGACGGGCTATCAGGAAATCCTGACCGACCCGTCCTACGCCAAGCAGATCGTCACCTTCACCTTCCCCCATATCGGCAATGTCGGCGCGAACGACGAGGACGTCGAGGATCTCGTTCCCGACAACGCCATCGGCGCGGTCGGCGCGATCTTCCGTGCCGAAGTGTCGGCCCCCTCGAACTATCGCTCGGCCGGCGGCCTCGACGCCTGGCTGAAGAAGCGCGGCGTGGTGGCGCTGTCGGGCGTGGACACGCGCGCCCTCACCGCTCTGATCCGCGAGAAGGGGATGCCCAATGCCGTGATCGCCCACCGGGCGGATGGCGTGTTCGACGTCGAGGCGCTCAAGCGCAAGGCGGCGGAATGGACCGGCCTCGTCGGCCTGGACCTCGCCAAGGACGCCGCGACGCCAGCCGAGGAAGTCTGGACCGAAGGCCCCTGGGTGTGGAACGCCGGCTATGGCAGCCATTCCGAGCCGAACTACACGATCGTCGCGATCGACTACGGCGCCAAGCGCAACATCCTGCGCCTTATGTCGGGCCACGGCGCGCGCGTCGTGATCGTGCCGGCGACCACCAGCGCGGACGACATCCTGAAGCACCAGCCGGACGGCATCTTCCTCTCCAACGGACCAGGCGATCCGGCGGCGACAGGCGAATATGCCGTGCCGGTGATCCGCGAGCTGGCGAAGTCCGGCATTCCGATGTTCGGCATCTGCCTGGGGCACCAGCTTCTGGCGCTGGCGCTAGGCGGGCGCACCGAGAAGATGCACCAGGGCCATCACGGCGCGAACCATCCGGTGAAGGATTTCACGACCGGCAAGGTCGAGATCGTATCGATGAACCACGGCTTCGCGGTGGACCCGGCCTCGCTGCCCGAGAGCGTCGAGCAAACGCATATCTCCCTGTTCGACGGCACGAATTGCGGCTTGCGCGTCAAGGGCGCGCCGGTCTTCTCCGTGCAACATCACCCTGAGGCCTCCCCCGGCCCGCAGGACTCGCATTATCTCTTCCAGCGCTTCTTCCAGATGATCCACGATCATCGGGGCGCCAAAGCCGCCTGATCGCGACATCAGCTTCGTCATATGAAAAAGGCGCCGGTGATCTCACCGGCGCCTTTAATCGTTCTGCTCACCTATTCGACACGAACAGAACGCGCTCGTCATGCGAGATGAAGCACTCGCATCAGACGACGCCAGACGGCGCTGACGCCGCAGCTGAAGGTCGCATGACGATGCAGGTCGTCACGCCCCCGGTCGGCTCCGCAGGCGGAGCGGCTCACAATCAGATCGGCCAACATGGCATGTTCCTTTCCTCGAGATGGATCAGCGTTCGATGGCGCACACCGCCACAACCCTCGCTTCCACTCCCCATTAAGTACGCACAATGTGCGCCTCGACAAGAGGGCAAATCCGCACGATGTGCACATTTCATTGCATCTGAGGGGAAGTTTGCTAGGACGCCGGGCGGGGCGTTGCGTCAGCTTGCGCCGCCGAGTTTAAGCGAGGCTGAACAGGAGAGAACCATGGGCGCGCAGATGGATTCGGACGGATTTCGCCAATGGCGGCGCGACATGGGGCTCAAGCAGAAAGATGCCGCGGACCGGCTCGGCCTGAAGAAGCGGGTCATTCAATATTACGAGAAGGGCGACCGGGACGGAAAGCGCGTCGAGATTCCGCGCACGGTGGAACTGGCCTGTTTCGCCCTGTCGCTCGGCCGCGAGCATTATGACGGCCGCACGTTGCCGCGCTCGGCGGCCGACCTCGCCAAGCCCTCCCGTTAACGGCGATCAAGGAATCGACTGAAAAGGCCGTTTGTCCCTTTCACCTTGTGCCGGTATTGCCTATAAGCCGGCCTTGACCTTGAATTTGAACGCGCACACACCCCGGCCGCTTGCGGCGCGGGGTGTCGGCGCACGATGAACAGACGGATGAGCCATGCCCAAGCGCCAAGATATCAAAACCATCCTGATCGTCGGCGCCGGTCCCATCATCATCGGACAGGCTTGCGAATTCGACTATTCCGGCACGCAGGCCTGCAAGGCGCTTCGTGAGGAAGGCTACCGGATCGTCCTGGTCAATTCGAACCCGGCGACGATCATGACCGATCCCGATCTCGCCGACGCCACCTATATCGAGCCGATCACACCCGAAGTCGTCGCGAAGATCATCGCCAAGGAGCGCCCCGACGCGATCCTGCCGACCATGGGCGGCCAGACCGCGCTCAACACCGCGCTGTCGCTCAAGCGAATGGGCGTTCTCGACAAGTACAATGTCGAGATGATCGGCGCCGACGCCACCGCCATCGACAAGGCCGAGGATCGCGCGCTGTTCCGCGAGGCCATGGCCAAGATCGGCCTCGAAACGCCCAAGAGCTATCTCGCCAACGCAACGGAAGCGAAGGGCGCCGACCGCCTCGCGCACGAGGAGAAGCGCGCGGCGCTGATCCGCGAGACCGTGGACGGCCCCGAGCGCGACGAGGCCCTGCAGGCGCTGGAAAACGAGTGGAATCTCGGCGAGACCGAGCGTAAGCAGCGCTACATGGCGCGCGCCATGGGCGCGGCGGCCGAAGCGCTGGAGCATGTCGGCCTGCCCGCCATCATCCGCCCGTCCTTCACCATGGGCGGCACGGGCGGCGGCATCGCCTACAACCGCTCGGAATTCTTCGAGATCATCGAAGGCGGTCTCGACGCCTCCCCCACCACCGAAGTTCTCATCGAAGAGAGCGTTCTCGGCTGGAAGGAATACGAGATGGAAGTCGTCCGCGATAAGGCGGACAATTGCATCATCGTCTGCTCCATCGAGAACGTCGATCCGATGGGCGTTCACACGGGCGACTCGATCACCGTCGCCCCCGCCCTCACGCTGACCGACAAAGAATATCAGGTCATGCGCAACGCCTCGATCGCGGTTCTGCGCGAGATCGGCGTCGAGACAGGCGGCTCCAACGTCCAGTTCGCGGTGAACCCCGAGAACGGCCGTCTGGTCGTCATCGAGATGAACCCGCGCGTCTCGCGCTCCTCCGCGCTGGCGTCCAAGGCCACCGGCTTCCCGATCGCCAAGATCGCGGCCAAGCTCGCGGTCGGCTACACGCTGGACGAACTCAAGAACGACATCACGGGCGGCGCGACGCCGGCCTCGTTTGAGCCGACGATCGACTATGTCGTCACGAAGATCCCGCGTTTTGCCTTCGAGAAGTTCCCCGGCGCATCTCCGGTCCTGACCACCGCCATGAAGTCGGTCGGCGAGGTGATGGCGATCGGCCGCACCTTCGAGGAATCCCTCCAGAAGGCGCTGCGCGGCCTCGAAACCGGCCTCGACGGCTTGGACGAGATCGTGATCCCCGGCCTCGGCGAAGGCGACGACAAGAACGCCATCCGTGCCGCGCTCGGCACGCCGACGCCCGATCGCCTGCGCATGGTGGCGCAGGCCCTGCGTGAGGGCGCCACCAAGGAGCAGGTCCATCGCTCCTCCAAGATCGATCCCTGGTTCATCGACCGGTTCAAGGCGATCATCGACCTGGAAGCCAAGATCAAGACGGCCGGTCTGCCCGAGGACGCGGAGAACCTGCGCTTCCTGAAGTCGGTCGGCTTCTCCGACGCGCGCCTTGCCAAGCTCGCCGGCCGGAGCGAAGCCGAGGTTCAGGCGCTGCGCGAGCGTCTCGACGTGCATCCCGTCTTCAAGCGCATCGACACCTGCGCCGCCGAATTCGCCTCCCCGACGCCCTACATGTATTCGACCTATGAGCGGCCCTTCGCGGGCGAGCTGCGCTCGGAAGCCGGCGTGTCGGACCGAAAGAAGGTCGTCATCCTCGGCGGCGGTCCGAACCGGATCGGCCAAGGCATCGAGTTCGACTATTGCTGCTGCCACGCCGCCTTCGCGCTGCGCGACGCCGGCCTCGAAGCCATCATGATCAACTGCAACCCCGAAACGGTCTCGACCGATTACGACACGTCCGATCGTCTCTATTTCGAGCCGCTGACGGCCGAGGACGTGCTCGAAATCCTGCGCGTCGAGAAGTCGAAGGGCACGCTGCACGGCGTCATCGTCCAGTTCGGCGGCCAGACTCCGCTCAAGCTCGCCAATGCGCTGGAAGAAGCCGGCATCCCGATCCTCGGGACCTCGCCCGACGCGATCGATCTCGCCGAAGATCGCGACCGCTTCCAGAAGCTCCTGCACGACCTGAACCTGCGCCAGCCCAACAACGGCATCGCGCGCTCGGTCGAGGAAGCGCGCGTCATCGTGGAGCGCATCGGCTATCCCGTCGTCATCCGCCCGTCCTACGTGCTGGGCGGACGCGCGATGGAGATCGTGCGCGGCGACACGCAGTTCGAGCGCTACATGAAGGAAGCCGTGGTCGTCTCCGGCAAGTCGCCGGTCCTGATCGACAGCTACCTGTCGGACGCGACGGAAGTGGACGTCGACTGCCTCTGCGACGGCACGGACACGTTCGTCGCCGGCATCATGGAGCATATCGAGGAAGCTGGCATCCATTCGGGCGACTCGGCCTGTTCGCTGCCGGTCCACTCGCTGTCGCGCGCCATCACCGACGAGCTGGAGCGTCAGACCCGCGACATGGCGCTGGCTCTCAAGGTCGGCGGCCTGATGAACGTGCAGTTCGCCATCAAGGGCGACGAGATCTACGTTCTCGAAGTGAACCCGCGCGCGTCGCGCACCGTGCCGTTCGTGGCCAAGACCATCGGCTCGCCGGTCGCCAAGATCGCCGCGCGCATCATGGCGGGCGAGACGCTGGAAAGCGCTTTCGCTTCCTATGGCGGCAAGCCGGATGTGAAGAACCTCAAGCACATCGCGGTCAAGGAAGCCGTCTTCCCCTTCGCGCGCTTCCCCGGTGTCGACACGCTGCTAGGCCCCGAGATGCGCTCGACGGGCGAGGTGATGGGTCTCGACAAGGGCTACGCTCTGGCCTTCGCCAAGGCCCAGCTCGGCGCCTCGGTCGATTTGCCGCGCGATGGCACGATGTTCGTGTCCGTGCGCGACGGCGATAAGGCGAAGATGCTGCCGACCGTCAAGCGTATGGTGGAGCTGGGCTTCCGCGTCTCGGCCACCGAGGGCACCCATCGCTTCCTCGCCGAGAACGGCGTCGTGGCCGAGAAGGTGAACAAGGTGCTGGAAGGGCGTCCGCATATCGAGGACGCGATCCGCAACCGTCAGGTACAGATCGTCCTGAACACGACGGAAGGCGCCAAGGCGCTGTCCGACTCGCGTTCGCTGCGCCGCGCGGCCCTGATGCACAAGGTGCCCTACTTCACCACGCTGGCCGGAATGGAAGCCGCCGCGCAGGCGATCGCGGCGCTGAAAGCCGGAAGCCTTGAAGTCCGCTCGCTTCAGTCTTATTTTGAAGCCGCTTGAGTTACGGGCGAACGTCGCTAAGTTCGTTTGATCATGAATGACCGGTCGGCTGGCATCCCTCGGGAAGCCGGCCGGCTTTTTAATTCCGGCAGGCGCCGGACGATGCGAGACGATCCGGCGAGCGCCGGGTGTCCGAAAAGCAAGGGTAGATGGCATGGAAAAAGTGCCGATGACTGTCGGCGGTTTCGAGGCTCTCAAGGAAGAGCTGCGCCGCCGCCAGCAGGAAGAACGCCCCCGGATTATCACCGCGATCTCGGAAGCGCGGGCGCATGGCGACCTGTCCGAGAACGCCGAATATCACTCCGCCAAGGAAGCCCAGAGCCTCAACGAGGGGCGCATCGGCGAGCTGGAGGATCTCACCGCACGGGCCGAGGTCATCGACGTTTCCAAGCTTTCCGGCGACAGGATCAAGTTCGGCGCCACCGTGAAGCTCGTGGACGAAGACACGGAAGAAGAGAAGGTCTATCAGATTGTCGGCGATGCCGAGGCCGATGTGAAACAGGGCCGCATCTCCATCTCGTCGCCCATCGCGCGCGCGCTGATCGGGAAGAGCGAGGGTGACACGGTCGAGGTCGCGGCCCCCGGTGGAGCCCGCTCCTACGAGATCATCGAGCTGCGCTGGGTCTGAGCCCTCGGCCGGCCGGGATTGGCCGGTTTCTCCTTGCAAATCCTTGCTGATGCCGCTCGGCTTTCATAGCCTCGCGGCCCAGCGGGAACGAACCATACCTCGCCGGCCTCGCGCCGGCGAATTGTCAAACAGACTTTGAGTGCCTTTCATCATGCCGACGTCTCTTCTCGAAAAGGCCGAGGCGATCGCCTCGGTCGCACATGAAGGCCAGACCGACAAGCGCGGTCGGCCCTTTCTGGCCCATCTTCGCCGCGTCGCGGGCTGCGTCTGTGGCGAGGACGAGCGCATCGTCGCCCTGCTTCACGACGTGGTCGAAAAAGGCCCCGGCTGGACACTGGACGCGCTGGCCGCCAAGGGTTTCTCGCCCGAGATCGTCGCCGCCGTGGACGCACTGACGCGCCGCGAGGGTGAGCGGGAGGAAGAGTTCGTCGCCCGCGCCGTCGCGCTGCCGCTTGCCCGCGCGGTCAAGCGCGCCGACCTCAAGGACAATCTGGAAAGCGCCCGGCAGTTCATGACCGGCCCAGAAGCCGAGCAGCGTGTCGCACGCTACGAGGCCGAGTTGCGCATTCTCGATGACGCCATCCAGGCCGCCGCGTGACATGGACGTCTAGGAACCGGGGACAGACCCCTGCGGCGGAAAGCCGACGCGGAATGTCTGATCCCGGCTCCGAACCTGGCGGCTCGATCCGCCGGGTCGAGGTCATCGCGCCCAACTTCAAGCGCCGACTGTCCGGCGTGACCTCCACCATTATCCAGCTCGTTCCCGAACAGGCACGCTCGCTCGGCATTCGCGCGCTCGGCCCCGGTCTCCCCGCTCATCTCCCCAAGCTCAGCTGGCTCGCCCTGCCCGGCCTCTGGCAAAAACCGAACGGCCGGCCCTTCCGCATCTGGCATGCCCGCCGCAACGTGGAAATGCTGCCGGGCATCCTCCTGCGCGATGTCCTGCGAATGCCGCTGCGCCTCGTCTTCACCTCCGCCTCGCAGCGTCGGCACACAGCCTATACGCGCTGGCTCATTGCGCGCATGGACGCGGTGATCGCCACGAGTTCGCGCACATCGGCCTATCTCGGCGTTCCGAGCAAGGTCGTCACCCATGGGATCGACCAGACGCGCTTTCGCCCCGCAGAGAGCCGCGAGACAGCGCGGGCCGCGCTCGGGCTGGAGCCCTCGCTTCGCACGCTTGGCTGCTTCGGCCGCGTGCGCCGGCAGAAGGGCACGGATCTCTTCGTTGAGGCGATGATCGGCCTCCTGCCCCATCACCCCGGCTGGCAGGCCATCGTCGCCGGGCGCGCCACGGCGGAGCACCACGGTTTCGAGGCAGAGCTTCGACAACGTGTCGAGGCCGCCGGCCTCACATCCCGCATTCTCTTCGTCGGCGAACATCGCGACATCGAGCGCTGGTATCAGGCGCTGGACCTCTTCGTCGCCCCGCAGCGCTGGGAGGGTTTCGGCCTCACGCCGCTGGAGGCTATGTCCACCGGCGTTCCGGTGGTCGCCGCCGATGTCGGCGTCTTCTCCGACGTGGTGACGCCCGAGACCGGCACGATCTTCCCACCCGGAGACCTGCCCGCGCTGATCGCGGCCTGCGAGAGGTGGATGGCGGATGACACGGCGCGCGAGGCTGCGGTCGGCGCCGCGCTCGCCAAGGCCCGCGCCGAGTTTCCCCTCTCGCGCGAGGCGGAGGCGATCAACGCCGTTTATGAGCGGCTGTGGCGCGAAGGCCGTTAACGGAAATCCTCGTCGCGCAAATCCGTCCTGCGATAGGTCGCGGGGCCGAGACGGCGGAGATGCTGCCCCGCGAGCCTGATCTGCGTCGCGATCCGCCGGGCGCGGAACGGGAGATTGGCGAGGGTCAGCGGCAAGTGGCCGCGCGGGGCTTGGATCGAGGTGGCAGCATCGATCGGCGCGCCGCCGCTCCGCCGCTCCCAAAGATGCGCCTGAATGGCCAGCGCAGGCTCGACCTGCCACGCGTTCAGGCCGGAGAGTCCATGAAGAAAGGCGTCCACCGGGGCCGCGCCCCGCTCGGCACGCGCCAGCAGCTTGCGCGCGCCCGCTGGCCAGAGAAGATAGGCCGCCGAACCCGACTTGTCGCGAAAGACGCGCCGCACGGCGAGCCCTGGCCCCAAGCCCGAAGCCTGCCGCGCCACGAAGCGCTGCCGCTCGAAACTCTCCAGATTGAGAAACTCCGCTCCGGCGAAAGCCGTCAAGCTTGGCAAGGCCGAAGGGAGCTGACGCGAAAGGATCGCATCATCCTCCAAGACAAGCATCGGCCCCCGCCCCTCCGTCACCTCCCGCCAAAGCATATGATGCGACAGGAAGCAGCCGAGTTCGGCGCGCGTCAGGGGACGTTCCCAGCGCCCGTTCAGCCGCGCGGCCAGCGCCTCCTCGATCTCCCCCGCCTCCACCGCGCGCACCCGCTCGAAGGCGAGTCCCAGCTTGTCGCCCTGCGCCTCCATGAAGGCGCGGCGTTCGGTGGCGCGGTCGAGATTGATGAAGGCGATGCGCATCAATCCCTCCAGAAGCTCGGCGACAGAAGCACGAGCACGGTGACGAGTTCGAGACGGCCGATCAGCATCATGAAGGAGAGGATCCAGAGCGCCGGTGCCGGCAGGAAGGAGAAGTTGCCGGCGGGGCCGATCAACTGGCCGAAGCCGGGGCCGACATTGCCGACCGCCGTCAGCGAAGCGGAGAACGCGGTGAGAAGGTCCAGCCCGCAGATCGACAGCGCGGTCGTGCCGACCAGCAGCGACAGGAAGAACAGGAAGATGAAGATCGTCACGCTTTGAAGCGTTTCGAGCGAGATGTCGTCATGCCCGTATTTCAGCCGCTGCACCGAATGAGGCCGCAGCACGCGCCGGAAATTGGCCCGGACTAACGCATAGAGAATGATGATGCGGTTGACCTTGATGCCGCCCGCCGTCGAGCCCGCGCAGCCGCCGATGAACATGGCAAAGAAGAAAATGCCGATCGCGGCATTCGACCAGAGCGTGAAATCCTCCGACACGAAGCCCGTCGTCGTGATGACCGAGACGAGATTGAAGGCCGACGAGATCAGGGCCTCCTTGATCGACACATTGTTGATGACGATCCGCGTGGCCGCCAGCACGAGCGTCAGCACGAGGCAGATCACGAGGAACAGGCCGATCTGCGGATCGCGCCAGCGCTGAAAGCGGCGCGGCAGGAACAGCCTGATGTAAAGCACGAAGGGCAAGGCCCCCAAAATCATGAAGACGGTCGCGACCATCAGGATCGCATCGGACTGGTAGAAGCCGAGCGACTCGTCATGGGTGGAGAAACCGCCCGTCGCCAGCGTCGACATGGCATGGTTCACCGCGTCGAAGAGCGGCATGCCGCAGACGTGATAGAGAATGGCGCAGAGCAGCGTCAGCGAGACATAGACCCCCACGATCCCTGCCGAAAGCTGGCTCACGCGCGGCAGGAGCTTGCCGGAGCGATCCGAGCTTTCGAGATGGAACAGCGCCATGCCGCCGACGCGCAGCGAGGGAAAGATCAGAAGCGCCATTCCGATGATCCCGATGCCGCCGAGAAAACTCAGGAGCGAGCGCCAGAGGAGCAGTCCGCGCGGCAAGGCGTCGAGGCCCGAGATCGTGGTCGCTCCTGTGGTCGTCAGCCCGGAGACCGACTCGAACAGGGCCGCGGCAAAACCCAGTTGCGGCAGGGCGAAATAGATCGGGATCGTGCCGATCAGACTGCCCGTGCTCCAGATCACCGTGACCAGCAGGAAGCCGAGACGAGGGCTCGGACGGAAGGGCTCGCCGCGCGTCGCGACCGCGATCAGCGTGCAGATGGCCGCGATCACCACCGCCGAGCCGACGAAGACGATCCAGTCCCGGTTCGAGTCGATCACGTCCACCAGGGCGGGGAGCAGCATGGCGCCCGCCAGAACCAGACCGAAGATCGAGGCGACATGCGCGATGGTCCTGAAGATGACGCGGTCCCCCGAAAGCTTCGACGCCCGCCGCCTCCCCTTGCCGCGCGCCCGATGGTGGTCGTTCTACAAGTTGAGACCCAGCCCGGCAACAAAGCGGGCGGGCCTCATATGAGACCCGCCCGCCTCGATTCTTATCCGGCGTCGCGCAGCATGGGCGTTTCGCCCTGCCGCTCCGCCAGCCGGCGATAGGTACCGCCGGGCAGGCGCATGAGCTTTTCATGCGGCCCGTCCTCCACGATCCGCCCGCGCTCGAACACGAGAATGCGGTCGAGCGCGCGCACCGTGGACAGGCGGTGGGCGATGACGAGCGCCGTGCGCCCGACCATCAAGCGCTCCATCGCCTCCTGGATCAGGCGCTCCGATTCCGAATCCAGCGCCGAGGTCGCCTCGTCGAGGATCAGGATCGGCGCATCCGCCAGGAAGGCACGGGCGAGAGCCACGCGCTGACGCTCGCCGCCCGAGAGCTTGACGCCGCGCTCCCCCACCATGGTCTCATAGCCCTGCGGCAGGCGCTGGATGAACTCGGCGGCATGGGCGAGCTCCGCCGCAGCCTCGATCTCCTTGCGCGTGGCATCCGGCCGGCCATAGGCGATGTTCTCGCGCAGCGTCCGGTGGAACAGGATCGATTCCTGCGGCACGATGGCGATCTGCCGCCGAAGCGATTCCTGCGTGAGCGCGGCGACGCTCTGCCCGTCGATGCGAATGGCGCCATCCGAGATGTCGTGCAGGCGCTGCACGAGCTTGACGAAGGTCGTCTTGCCCGAGCCGGAATGCCCGACCAGCCCCACCCGCTCACCGGCCCGGATCGTCACGTCCAGCCCGTCATAGAGCGGGGTGCCATGCGCGCCGTAATGGAAGCGCACACGCTCGAAGCGAATCTCGCCGCCCCTGACCACGAGTGGCCTCGCATCCGCCGCGTCGGCGATTTCGGGCACGAGATCATGGAGGTCCACCAGTTCCTCCATCTCGTTCACCGACTTCTGCAGGTTGTTCACATGCATGCCGATGTCGCGGAGATAGCCGTGGACCACGAAATAGGTGGTCAGGACATAGGTGATGTCGCCCGGACTTGCCTGCCCCCGCCACCAGAGCCAGAGCGCCACGCCCGCGATCGACACGCGCACCAGCCAAAGCACGGTAGTCTGCACCGTGCCGGACCAAGTGTGCCGCATCCAGGTGCGCTGCGTCTCGCGCTGCCACTCGCCCAATGCCCCCGACAGGCGTTCGTCCTCCCGCCGCTCGGCCCCGAAGGCCTTGACGACGGCGTTGCAAGCGAGCGCATCGGCCAGGACGCCGCCGACCCGCGTGTCCATCTTGTTGGAAACGCGCGAGGCCGGCGCGACATAGCGCACGGACAGAAGCACGGTCATCGAGACATAAGCGACCGCGCCGAGCGCCATGACGAGACCCATCAGCGGCCATTGCAGGGCCATGAGCGCCACCGTGCCGACGAGCACCACGGCGGACGGCAGGAGCGCCAGCAGAAGGACGTCATGCAGGAGATCCAGCGCCCACATGCCGCGCGTGATCTGGCGCACCACCGAGCCGGAAAAGCTGTTGGCGTGCCAATCGGTCGAGAAGCGCTGCACGCGCCCGAACGCGCCCTCCGACACGCGCCGCATGATACCAAGCGTCATCGGCACGACGGACGCCCAGGCCCAGTGCCGAAACACGAGAAACACGAAGCCGAGCGCGGCCATGGCGCCGAGCGCACGAAGCCCCTGGCCCAGCGCGTCATCGCGCGAGAGATTGGTGGAGGCCACGGCATCCACCAGCCGCCCGGCGAAGAAGGGCACGAAAATATCGGCGAGCGTCGCCACAGTGATGGCGAGCCCGACCGTCCAGGCCAGACGGCGCTCGGACCGCCAGTTGCGCATCGTGAAACGAAGAACGGTGCGGATCGCGTCGCCGCGATCGCGTTCGGAAGAAAGAGTCATGGCGTTCCGGCGCGCAAAGCGTCGCCGTCTCCTCGGGTGGCCGCGTCAGGGCGCGACGGAAATCGGGGAAAGCGTCAGGTCCGCAGGGGACACAACACGGATGGACAGCCTGTGGCGGGGATCAGACCCGGGACGAAGCTGAAGCCGGGCGAAGCGTCGAAGGATGGCGACGGGCCCCGGCGGGGGAAACGAACATATCACAGATCATGAACTCTCCCCTTTCCAGTGTTGAAAGCTTGGCAAGCGTAGCGAGACGAATCGTCACCGTCCAGTCGGATTCGTCGAAGCGCGCCCGGTGTGGCAGGCAGGACACAACCTGATGGCCTGCCGATGCAAGCTGGAAACGAAACCGGGTCTCGCTCAGCCTGCCTGATCTCGCCGATTTGATGCCGGAAGGGATCATCCGGCGATGCGTTCGAGCGTAAACAGCCGGAAAACAAGATTTGGGGGGTCCAGTTGGCGGCTCTTTCGGTTGTCGCCGCAACAAGCCTCCCGTATTGATTGAGGGACGAGCCGGTCCCATGTCCGGCAAAAGCATCAATGCGGGTTTCGCCATGTCTGAGCGTTTTGCCGAAGTTCTCGTGATCGGCTCCGGACCGGCCGGCTATACGGCCGCCATCTACGCCGCGCGTGCCATGATGAAGCCGCTGCTCGTCGCCGGCCTGCAGGAAGGCGGGCAGCTCACCATCACCTCCGATGTCGAGAACTATCCCGGCTTCCGCGATCCGATCGGCGGCCCGTTCCTGATGGAAGAGATGAAGGCTCAGGCGCTGAATGTCGGCGCGGAGATGGCGTCCGATCTCATCGTGGAAGCCGATCTTTCGGTTCGCCCCTTCCGCTTCAAGGGCGACAGCGGCACGATCTATACGGCCAATGCCGTGATCATCGCGACGGGTGCGCAGGCGCGCTGGCTGGGTCTCGACTCCGAGGCTGCTTTCCAGGGCTTCGGCGTTTCGGCCTGCGCCACCTGCGACGGCTTCTTCTATCGCGGCAAGGATGTCGTGGTGGTCGGCGGCGGCAACACGGCGGTGGAGGAAGCGCTCTATCTCTCCCATATCGCCCGTTCCGTGACGGTGGTTCATCGCCGCTCCGAGTTCCGGGCCGAGCGCATCATGCAGAACCGGCTCTTCGCCAAGGAGAACGTGCGGGTCATCTGGAACAGCGAGGTCGATGAGATCCTCGGACAGAGCCAGCCGATGAAGTCGGTCACCGGCGTTCGTCTGCGCAACCGCGAAACGGGCGAGTTCCAGGAGATCGCGACGCACGGCGTGTTCGTCGCGATCGGCCATGCGCCCGCCACCGAGGTCTTCGGTGGCCAGCTGCGCCAGAAGGATGGCGGCTATCTCTGGGTCGAGCCCGGCACCACGAAGACGTCGGTCGAGGGCGTCTTCGCGGCCGGCGACGTGGCGGACGACGTCTATCGTCAGGCGGTCACGGCGGCGGGTCTCGGCTGCATGGCTGCGCTCGAAGCCGAGCGCTGGCTTGCGGCTCAGGCTCTGGACGCTGACGCCGCGCGGCAAGCGGCCGAATAAGACCGGAACGGAACAGGGAGCGAGGGGCGGACCATGGCGCTCGACTGGGACAAGCTGCGCATTTTCCACGCAGCGGCCGAAGCCGGGTCCTTCACCCATGCGGCCAATGCGCTGAATCTCAGCCAGTCCGCGATTTCGCGGCAGGTGGCGGCGCTGGAGCAGGAGATCGGCTCCCCCCTCTTCCACCGCCATGCGCGCGGCCTCGTTCTGTCAGAGCCGGGGGAGCTTCTCTATCAAACGGCCAGCGACGTTCTCAAACGGCTCGAGAACGTTCGGATGCAGCTCACCGAAACGCGCGAGAAGCCGACCGGCAAGCTGCGCGTGACGACCACGGTCGGCCTCGGCTCCGGCTGGCTGACCCAGCGCGCGCAGGAATTTCTCGAACTTTATCCCGATGTCGAGCTTCAACTCGTGTTCGACAACGAGGAAATCGACCTGACCATGCGCAAGGCCGACGCCGCGATCCGCCTGCGTCAACCGCAGCAGCCGGACCTCATCCAGCGCCGCCTCTTCACCGTGCATCTGCATGTCTATGCCGCGCCCGCCTATCTCTCCCGATACGGCACGCCCGAGACAGTGGACGATCTCGACCGTCACCGCATCATCACCTTCGGCGAACCCGCGCCCAACTACCTGCGCAATCTCAACGCGCTGGAAACGGCCGGCCTGCCCGAAGGCCAGATTCGGCCGGCTATTCTCCAGATCAACAATCTGATGGCGATGAAATCGGCCATCGAGCGTGGCATCGGCCTTGCCCTGCTGCCGGACTATATGATCGACAAGGACACCAAGCTCGTGCAGGTTCTGCCCGATCTCGATCTCGCCTCCTTCGATACGTATTTCTGCTATCCCGAACAGCTTCGCGATGCCGCCAAGCTGAAGGTTTTTCGCGACTTCCTGATCGGCAAGGCCAGAACCTGGTCCTATTGAAGGCTGGATCGCTTGCGGCAGACCGCCGCACAGTGCTATGCAGCGCCGAAGACTGCTTGGAAACGCGGCGCTACGCGACGAGATTCGAACCAGATTGCATCGTCGCTAGGCAACTCCGTCCAGCAAGGCATGGCAAGCTGATCAGAAGCTGAGAAGTTTCATGCATTGCCTGCATAGCAGGCATGTGCCTTTGCGTCTGGTGATACCCACAAAATCGATTTAATTTGAGTCTCAGTCGGACGGAAGAGAGCTTACCTCCTCCCGAGCTTTCTTCTCCGGCCGTTTCCTCCCAGGGATGCTCCAGGCATTCCAACTTCAGGCCGGGCTTTCGAGCTCGGCTTTTCTTTTAGGTACAATGGCCCACAGGCTGCGCGAAACCGACGAGCCGACTTGTCATCGGTTTGTCTTGCTGGTCTCCTAAACCGCAGCATGGTCGCGCTTCCCTCCGTCTCGCCCACCGCCGCAAAGCCAGCGGGAGCCCTCTGCGTCTTTCTTGTTTTGGGTCTCACCTCGTTTGGCGGCCCGATCGCGCATCTCGGCTACTTCCGGCAGGCCTTCGTCGAGCGGCGCAAGTGGATGGACGAAGCGAGCTATGCCGATCTCGTGGCGCTCTGCCAGTTCCTGCCCGGCCCGGCCTCCAGTCAGGTGGGCTTCGCCATCGGGTTTCAGCGTGCGGGCCTGCGCGGTGCGCTTGCCGCCTGGGCTGGCTTCACCCTGCCCTCCGCCCTTCTCATGTACGTCGTCGCGCTCGGTGCCGGACGCTTCGACACTGGCGCCGGCAGCGATCTCGTTCGATCGCTGAAGATCCTCGCCGTCGCTGTCGTGGCGCAGGCGGTCTGGGGCATGAGCCGGACGCTGACACCCGATCGCAAACGCGCCGCCATCGCACTCGTGGCGCTGACGCTGGTCGCCCTCGGCCCGACCGCGCTGGCGCAGGGTTTGTCGATCGCGGTCGGTGCGCTTCTGGGTCTCTTTTTCTGCCGCGGGCCAAGGGAACCGGTGTCCTCTCCGCTCCATGACACCCCGCCGGCGCGCCGGCGTCTCGCCTTTGCGGCCCTCGCGCTTTTTGCGGCATTGGTCTTCATTCTGCCCCTCCTCGCCCCGCTCGTGCCCTCGCCTGCGCTGCATCTCTTCGATGGGTTCCTACGCTCGGGAGCCTTCGTCTTCGGCGGCGGCCATGTGGTGCTGCCGCTCCTCGAAGCTGAGACGGTTCGGCCGGGCTTCGTCGGGGCCGATGCCTTCCTCGCGGGCTATGGCGCGGCTCAGCTGGTGCCTGGCCCGCTTTTCACCTTCGCCACCTATCTCGGCGCGCTCTCCCCCGCGCCGGGCGGCCTCGTCGGCGCGGCTCTGGCAACGCTCGCAATCTTCATGCCGGGCCTGCTCCTGGTGCTGGCGGCCCTGCCCTTCTGGGACGAGTTGCGGCAGCGCCCATCCGCGCGCGCCGCCCTGCGCGGAGCCAACGCTGCCGTGGTCGGCGTGCTCGCCGCCGCGCTCTACGATCCCGTCTGGACCCATGCCGTGACGAGCCCGCGCGACATGCTGCTCGCCGTCACCGGCTTCCTGCTGCTGGTCCTCTGGTCGCGCCCGCCCTGGCAGGTCGCCCTCGCGCTCATCGCGGCGGGCTTCATCGTATGAGCACGAAAAAGGCGGCTGGTTGCCCAGCCGCCTCGATCGATCCGCGCTTGGCCCGGATCAGCGCTTGAGCGAACCGCAGAAGCGCTGGATGCGGGTGCAGGCTTCCTCCAGCAGGGCGTCCGAGGTCGCGTAGCTCAGGCGGAAGTTGGGGCCAAGGCCGAAGGCTGTGCCGTGGACGACCGCGACGCCTTCCTGCTCCAGCAGAGCCGTGACGAAATCCTCGTCCGTCTCGATGCGCTTGCCCGCTTCGGTGGTGGAGCCGATCAGGCTGCGCACCGAAGGGTAGACATAGAACGCGCCCTCGGGCGACGGGCATTCGATGCCGCTCGCTTGGTTGAGCATGGACACCACGAGATCGCGGCGGCGCTCGAACATGGCGCGGTTCTTCGGGATGAAGTCCTGCGTGCCGTTCAACGCCTCGACGGCGGCCCATTGCGCGATCGAGCAGGCGCCCGAGGTCTGCTGACCCTGGATCATGTCCATCGCCTTGATGAGCTTCAGCGGGCCGCCGGCATAGCCGATGCGCCAGCCGGTCATGGCATAGGCCTTGGACACGCCGTTGATCGTGATCGTGCGCTCATAGAGCGCCGGCTCGACCTGCGCGGGCGTGGCGAAGGTGAAGTCGCCATAGACGAGATGCTCGTACATGTCGTCCGTCATGACCCAGACATGCTCGTGGCGCATGAGCACATCGGTCAGCGCCTTGAGCTCGGCATGGGTATAGGCCGCGCCTGTCGGGTTGGACGGCGAGTTGAACAGGAACCACTTCGTCTTCGGCGTGATGGCGCGTTCCAGCGCCTCGGCCGTCAGCTTGAAATTGTCGTCCTGCCGCGTCTCGACGACGACGGGCGTGCCGCCGCACAGCGACACCATCTCAGGATAGCTGACCCAGTACGGAGCGGGGATGATGACCTCGTCGCCGGGGTTCAGCGTCGCCATGAAGGCGTTGAAGAGAACGTGCTTGCCACCCGTCGAGACGATCGTCTGCTCGGGCTTGTAGTCGAGCCCGTTCTCGCGCTTGAACTTGGCCGAGATCGCCTCGCGCAGCTGCGGAATGCCGGAGATAGGCGTGTACTTGGTCTCGCCGCGCGCGATCGCCTCGACGGCCGCCTGCTTGATATTGTCGGGCGTGTCGAAGTCCGGCTCGCCGGCGCCGAGGCCGATGACGTCCCGCCCCTGCGCTTTCAGCTCACGCGCCTTCTGCGACACGGCAATGGTGGCGGACGGCTTCACGCGGTCCAGGGAAGCGGCGAGAAAACCCATGATCAGGCTCCGGGAAACGACATCGAATCTTCACTCGACTTTCGCCCGCGGCCGGCCGAGCGCGAAAATCGGCGGACCCTAGTCCCGCACCCGCCTCGGCGCAAGGCGAAGACCCATCAAGATCGCTGATGCCAGGCGCACAAAAAGGAATTGGCCGTTCGAGCCGCGCTTGGCTCCAATACGGGGAGATCAATAAGGAGATCTCCGGGAATGCTGACCGTCTATGGCATGAGCGACAGCGGCAATTGCTACAAGCCGCGCCTTCTTCTCTCGCTACTGGGTCGCCCGTTCCGCCATGTCGAGGTCTCGACGCGCGATGGCTCCACCCGCACGGAAGCGTTCCTGAAGCGCAACCCGGCCGGCCAATGTCCGCTTCTGGAACTGGAGGATGGCCGGCTCCTCGCCGAATCCAACGCCATTCTGACGTATCTCGCTGATGGCACGGACTTCCTCCCCACCGACCCGTTCGAGCGCGCCGAAACGCTGCGCTGGATGTTCTTCGAGCAGAACGCGCATGAGGTCAGCATCGCCGTCCGCCGCTCGCTGACGGTCTACCCGGAGCGCAAGAGCGCCGCGACGCCTGAGCGCATGGCGCTCACCGTCGAGAATGGAATGCGCGCCCTCGCCGTGATGGAACGACATCTGACGGCCGCGCCCTGGTTCGGACCGGGCCGCCCCAGCGTCGCCGACATCGCGCTCTATCCCTACACCGCCACGGCCGCCGATGGCGGCTTCTCGCTCGACGGCTTCCCCGCCGTTCGCAGCTGGCTGGCCAGTGTGGAAGCTCTGCCGGGTTTCCAGCCGGTCGGTTGGGCTCCCTCGCCCTGACGAAAAACGGCCTGCCCGAGGGAGGATCGGACAGGCCGCCAAAGGCTCAACTCACGCGTTCGATATCAATCGTCGCCGGGGACGATCTTGTCGAGGTCCACGGTCGGCGCGTTCTGGAGAATGTCGCGCGTCAGCGTCGGCGCGGTCACGCGCGTCTTGCTCCCGTCCATGGTCATCTGCAGGGCCGACCAGTTCACCAGAACGTCCTTCTCGCCGATGCCGAGGAAGCCGCCGACTTCGATCACGACGGCCTGAACCGTTCCGTCGGAACCGAGCACGAAATCCTCGATCTCGCCGATCTTCTCGTTATTCGCGCCGTAGACGTCCTTGCCTTCGAGCTTGTCGGCCAGGAAGCGGGCCGGCGCGGCGCCGGTGACGAATTCCGGAAGGACGATGATCACTTCGCTATTGGCAGCTCCGGTGGCGGCGGGAGCAGCGGTCGTCGTGGCCGTCTGCGCGAAAGCGGCGGAGCCGAGAAGCGTGGCGAAACCGGCGGCGAGAACGAGGGACTTCATACGCGGATCATTCCTTTTACAAAAGGCTCCGAAGACAAGAAACGCGCTTCGGATCACGGAGACAGAATGTCGCGACAAGGGATCGGTTCCCGGCCACGATCGCATTTCATGGCCAGGAACCGAACCGCACACTTCCGGCCTCAGGAGGCAGGGAAGACCACGCCGCAGGCCATGCGCGAGCCGGCATTGCCGGTCGGCTGCGAGTGATGATCGTCCGGCGCGCCGTGCACCATGATGGCCGTGCCGTCCGCATCCTTCAGCGGCGCGTCGCCATCCTCGAAGCGAACCATGGGGTTGAATTGCTGGAAGCGCGCGACACCACCCTGCACATAGATATTGGCCATGTCGCCCGCATGGGGTCCGCCCTCGACCTCGAACCCGTGCTGCTTGTTCGTCGGGTTATGATGGCCGCCAGCCGAGTCGAAATTGCCTTCGCAGAGGCCCTTCGCGTGGAAATGCAGGCCATATTCCCCGTCCTGCATTCCCGTCAGGTCGCCATCGACGATCACGCCGTTCGGCGTTTGCGTGATACGGATCGTGCCATGCGGCTGGCCGTCCGCACCGCGCATGGTCACGCCGATCGGCTCGCTCGTCGCGGCAGGCGCCGGGGTCTGCGCGAAGGCCGGAAGAGCGGCCGACAGGGCTATGGCGGTGGCGGAAAGAAGGAGGGCTTTCATCGGGTGTCTCCGGTCGGGGCGGCAAGCCGAGCCGGCTCCGCCATGCTGGGCCAACGCCACCTTGCCGGAGCCGTTCCCAGCCGATCGGCGTCCTCGCGCGAGCGTGAAGGCCGCCGCTCAGCGTTTGGAGTTCCGCAAGGGCCAGGTTTGGGGCCACCGGCTCATATCGTCCTGCCCGTTGCATTCGGATTGCTCCCGAGCGTCCACCAGCCGCAACTGGAGCGCTTCCGGATCGAGCTCATATTCGGCAGAGATGCCGCAATCTCCGATGCCACGCCCCTTCAGGAAAGTGATCAGCCGGTTCCCGTCCCAGCCCGCGTTCCAGATCGTCATCGTGGCCACCGGACCATCGGCGGCCATGGACACCACGGGGAACACGTCCGCCGAGTCCCCCTCCTGAAGATAGAGGCGGGACGGCTCATTGTACGCGCCGGGGCTCCCGCAGGCCAGAACGTAGAGACGCGCCTGATCGCCCATCGGCACGGAGAAACCCAGAATCGATGGCGGAAAGCCGTTGAAGTCCGAGCACTGCCCCGGGCCTTCGCTCCAAAGCCTGCGCACGCTGGCCGGCAGCGCGGCCGCATCGGTGATATCGCTCGCCAACAGGCTGGGCTTGGTCGGCGCCTTATCGCCCTTGTCGATCAGAGCATTGGGGGTGCCGGTTCGTTGCTGATCCTCGTCCATCTTGCGCAGGGCCGCCACCAGCCCGGACAGCGAGAATGTCGTGCTCTGCGTCTTGCCTGCCGGCGTCAGGCTGATCTCGACAGTCGAGGCGCGCTTGAGATCGGCCAGAAGATCACCGAGATCGGCGCTGACGGCTTGGCCTTCCTTGTCGGCATGAAAGGCGCTCGCCGGCAGCTCCCGGCTCGCGCCATCGTCGAAGCGCAGCGTTACCTGGCCGGACAACGGAGCGGCCTCGCGCAACCCGATCGCAAGCTTCGGCACGTCCGCCGCGCCAGATCCCCGCCGAATCCCCAGGGTGATGAGCGGGGCGTTCCCTTTCGAAAAGGTGGAAGCGTCGCAGTCGAGTCCTGACGTGCAGGTCAACGACCAGTCGCGATAGATGCCGCCCGTGGCGGCCAGCGCTCCGGTTGCAGCAAGCCCAGTCAAGGCGATGGCCATTCGTGTCACGCGCAATTTCCGTCCTCCCATTCGCCCGCCCACAAGGCCCTGTCTGACCCGCAAGCCTTTGGCGATCTCGCAACCATTCTCGCCGACCGGCGAAGCCTGCTTCGACGGGGTTCGCCGGCTAAGGGCCTGTGCGAAAGATAGTCGATCCCGCGCGGACATCACAACGTATGCGCGCTGTTTCGCCAGCCGATCGTGGCGTATTTTGGCATGGACCACCCGGCAGGCGTTCGCATCGCGGGATCGCGCTTGCGCCGCCGGGTCGTCTCGCGCACACCTGCGGCAGGTTCAATCTCCAAGGCGCCAGCATGATCGAAGACGAAGAGCATCCGAGCGGCGAACTCACGGTGCGCATTCTGGCCATGCCGGCCGACCGCAATGCGGCCGGCGATATTTTCGGCGGCTGGGTGATGTCGCAGATGGATCTGGCCGCCGGCATTCGCGGGGCCGAGCGCGCGCAGGGGCGGGTCGCCACGGTTGCCGTCGAGACGCTGGCATTCCGCCGCCCTGTGAAGGTGGGGGACACGCTCTGCGTTTATTCTTCCATCGAGAAGGTCGGGCGCACGTCGATCCGCTTGAAGATCGAGGCTTGGGCGCGCCGCTACCTCACCTCCGAACGCGTGAAGGTGACGGAGGGCGTCTTCGTCATGGTGGCGCTGGATGAAGACGGCAGGCCGACGCCCGTTCCGGTTTCGGACGACTGAAGGCCTTCTACCCGCCGCGAAACGCGCCACGGTCGCGCTTCACTTCGGCAAAGGACCGGCATCGAACCGGAAACGGCGGTTTCTTCACGCTGCCCTATAGACGGTGACAGCGCGGTGCCGTCGATCGCTCAATGAGGGAATCAAGATCGATGCTCAGCAATCGCATCTCCGGAAGGCTACTCCTGATGATCGCCATTTCGTCTGTCGGCACGTTGGCAATCGAAGCCAGGGCGCAGGAAGCTGGCGAAAAGATTCCGGTGCCAGCCGAAACACAGACCAGCAAGAGTGATGCCCCAAAGGGTTCACTGAGAACGAGCAAGGCCCCTACGAAACAATGCGGCACATCCGGGACGGACGGGCGTGATGGTCAGGACGGAAAAGGGGTTAGCGGAGGAAAAGGTGGCAAGGGCGGCAAGGGCGGTTCTGGCTCCTGCCCTGATCGATAAGGAAGCCGGGGATCGTGCCCCTCACCTCCGATGAGCGTGAGATAGGCAGACGCGCCACTCGAACCTGTCCCGGCCGTGTTTCAGAGGCCCCGCTCGTTGTGAGGTTTGCGCCTTCTATCGAAACGCTGCCTCCGCCGGCCTCACGATCCTTCCGGTGTCAGACCCGGATCAAGCCATGGAGCCGGGCGATCATCTCGCCCGGCCCCTATCCTTCGACGTCTCAGTTCGCCGGCGGCGGCGGTGTCGCGCCGGCCGGAGCCGGACGATCGCCAGCTGGCGGCGGCGGAGGCGGTGCGTCGCCGTTCACGAGGCTGGGCGGCGGAGGCGGAACGCGGGTGCCGGCGTCCTCGACCTTCTTGGTGAAGGCGTCGAGGATGGGCTTTGCGGCCGCCATGCAGTCCGCCAGATCCTCGTCGCCACAGGTCACGCGAAGCGTCTGGCCTGGGCCCATATTGATTTCGAAGCCGGCGCGGGCGGGCATGGGCGGGCCATGACGGCCGTCCGGGCCGCCGCGTTCGCCGCGCGGACCCTTTTCACGATCGCGGTCCCGGTCGCGCTTCTCCCGATCCTTGTCCTTGCCCTTGTGGTCGCGATCCTTGTCGTCCCGATCCCGGTAGAGATCGCGCATGTCGCGATCGCGGTCGCCCGCCTCGTCATCGCCGTCATTGGTCCGCGCCCAACGATCGCCATGGCGCATGTCGCGTGAGCGGTCGATGTCGCTCCGGTCGCGATAGGGGGGCAGGTCGTCGTCCGGGCGCACGTCCCGTTCGTATCGTCCGCCGCGATCCTCGCGGTCGGGGCCGTCTTCCTGCGCGTGCGCCAGAGGCGACGCGGCCGCAAGAAGCACGGCGGCCAATGTCAAGGGTTTCAGCATGGCTGGTTCCTTATCTCCGTGCGGATCGGGTTCCGCGCGCCTTCAACGCGTGATGGGCCAAAGCGTTGCTGCGCTTCGAGATCAGCTGACTCCGATTGTCGTGAAGACCGCCCATTCAGCGCCGCCCGGTCGGCTGCTCCAGGCCGAAAATTTCGTCGCTCACGTCGTCGATTTTCCTGCGCACCAGCGCCTGTGCATCGTGCAGCCCGGCATTGTAGAAGTACCCGCCCATCTTCTCGGCGAAAAACCGCATCAGCATCTCCGCCGGAATGGCACCGATCGATTGGTCCAGTTCCTCGCGAAAATAGTCCTGAATGTCGGCGACGATCGCCCTGGTCTCGTCGCGATTGAACTGGATTGGCTTCATAGGGTCCTCCCAAGAGTTCAGCGACAGCTCATACACCGAGCCGTCCAATCCTGGACCGGGGCGCTGAAGCCATTTTGCCCAGCCTCGACGGACAGTCGCATATCAACCCGCATGGGCCGCCGTGCTTGCGGCTCGCACTCACTTGCAGATGGGCCGCAGCCGCGCCTTCACGTCGAGATGAAGATGGTCGGCATGGGCGCGGTTGTATCCCGGCCCCAGAACCGTGCCGAAATAGCGGCAGCTGCCCTGGCGGATCGCGGCTTGAAACGCCTTCTCGCGGAACGAGAACATGCCCTTACGGCTGACGCGCATGGTGGAGCCGTCGCTGAAGCGGAAGCCGCCGACATCGAGCGCATTGCCGCTGGCATGTTCCGAGATCGTGCGCGAACCTGCAATGCGCGAGCAGCGGTAGGACGACATGTTGATCAGTGCCGTGGGCTTCTTCCAGAGCTTCCAGCGCGCGGCAGGCTTCACGTCCTTGTCGAGCCAGCGGGCCACGCGCAACGCCGCCTCGCAATTCATCGTCGCGGCCGGCGTCATGGCGATGCCTTTGACCGCCTCGGTCACGCGCACCGGATTGGGAATGCCGCAGGACCGGCTCGTCTCGATCGGCGAAACGTCGGTGAAGCGCACGCCGAGCTTGCGCAGCTCGCGCCGGCACATGGCCTCGTCGCTGGCGAGCGGTCGGTATCCGGGGGGCGTTTCGCGCTCCAACGCACCGCGCGGCGGGCGCGCAATGGAGGGCGGCGGAACGCGCGCTGACAGCGAGGCGTAGGAGGGCAGCGGCGTTCGCGCGGGTGGCGGCTTGCGGGCGGGTGCCGGGCTTGCCTCTGGCTCGGCTTCGATCTCCGGCGGCTCGGCCTCGGTCAGCCCTTCCCACGGGTCGAACTCCGCCTCGGGCCGCGCGCCGTAGGAGCCGCCAATGCCCGGCATCGCATCGGGCAGCGACGCTTCTTCGATCATGCGGCGGATCGGATCGTCGCGGGTGCTCGCGGGGCTGACGAGGCTGGTGGAGGCATCGCGCACGGGATAGGTGCGGCCGTAATCGCCGGGGCCGCGCTCATGCTCGGGCACGGGCTCGGCGGCCGGCTCGGCCGGCTCGAGCGCGGCAGCCACAGGCGGCGGCGCGGGTTTGGCCGAGCGGGTCGTCCGTTTGCGCGGCGGCGGATCGCCGAAGGCGGGACTGGGAACATATCCGCCCTCGGCCGGCGCGGCACCGCCCCAGACGAGGCGGCCGCCCGTGCGCGCATCGCGCGCCGTCGGCATGTGTGAAGGCTCTGGCGCGGAGACCGGCGGCATGGGAAAACCGGAGTCGAGCGCCTCGGCCAGATCATCGGCGCTCGCCGTCGCATACACGGCAACGGCGAGCGTGACGATGCGCCAACCCGTCTTACGCAGAACCATCGGGGCGGCCTTTACATCCTCCGCGAAACTCGAGCGGACAGGAGCAGGATGAGATAATTTGGTAAGCGAATGATGAACGCGGAATCGCGAATGCGTGAGATTCCGAACCACCCTTTTGTCGCACCCCGTCTCAAACGCCCGCCGGAGCGTTTCGCGGAGATGGTTCGTTCCCCCTTTATTCTGCCGCAGCGCGAGGCCATATTCGCCCCATGCCCGATCCCAAGAAGCCCCGCCGCTCCCCCATTCTCGACTATGCCGACGCGTCGGAGCGCCTGCATCCGGGCTTCGGCGAAAGCCCGCAGCCGGAGCTGACCGGCACGCCGCTCTCCGGCCCCCTGTCCGGCTGGGCCGACGAGATCGCGCAGAACCTCGAGGAGGAGGCGCAGCGCAAGGCTGCGCAGAAGCCGGCGAAGGCGAAGAAGCCCTCCGCGCCCGTTGATGCCCCGAAGACCAAGCCGTCCAAGGCCGGCGCATCCAAGACCGCGCGCGGCACCTCCATGGGCGTCGCGGCGACGCCGGCTGAGCGAGCGCGCGCGGGGCTCAACCCCGTGGCGGGCCTCGATGTCAGCCTGGAGGACGCCGCCGCCCTGCCTGAAAGCGGCGTGACGGCCACCGTGCAGGCGCTGCAGGACCTCATCACCTCCGGCAACCCGCTGCACAAGAACGGCGAGCTGTGGATTCCCCACCGCCCCGCCCGCCCGCAGAAGTCGGAGGGCGGCCACGCCTTCCGCATCGCCTCCGACTACACCCCGGCGGGCGACCAGCCGACCGCGATCGCCGACCTCGTGTCGGGCGTGTCGGACGGCGACATGACGCAGGTGCTGCTCGGCGTCACCGGCTCGGGCAAGACCTTCACGGTGGCCAACGTCATCGAAAAGACGCAGCGCCCCGCGCTGATCCTCGCGCCCAACAAGACGCTGGCGGCCCAGCTCTATGGCGAGTTCAAGAACTTCTTCCCGGACAACGCGGTCGAGTATTTCGTTTCCTACTACGATTATTACCAGCCGGAAGCCTACGTCCCGCGCTCCGACACGTTCATCGAGAAGGAATCCTCGATCAACGAGCAGATCGACCGGATGCGCCACGCCGCCACCCGCGCGCTTCTGGAGCGTGACGACGTGATCATCGTCGCCTCCGTCTCCTGCATCTACGGTATCGGCTCGGTCGAGACCTACACGGCCATGACCTTCCAGATGTCGATCGGGGACCGGCTGGACCAGCGCCAGCTCCTCGCCGATCTCGTCGCCCAGCAATACAAGCGCCGCGACATGGATTTCACGCGCGGCTCCTTCCGCGTGCGGGGCGACACGATCGAAATCTTCCCGGCCCACCTGGAGGATCGCGCCTGGCGCATCTCGCTCTTCGGGGACGAGATCGAGGCGATCCACGAGTTCGACCCGCTGACGGGCTCCAAGACCGACGATCTCAAGTCGGTGAAGATCTACGCCAATTCGCACTATGTGACGCCGCGCCCGACGCTGCAGCAGGCCGTGAAGTCGATCAAGGAGGAGCTGCGCCTTCGCCTGATCGAGCTGAACAAGGCCGGCCGCCTTCTGGAGGCGCAGCGGCTGGAGCAGCGCGTCACCTTCGACATCGAGATGATCGAGGCGACCGGCGCCTGCAACGGCATCGAGAACTATTCGCGGTATCTCACCGGCCGCCAGCCCGGCCACCCGCCGCCGACCCTGTTCGAATACCTGCCCGACAACGCGCTCGTCTTCATCGACGAAAGCCATGTCACCATTCCGCAGATCGGCGCGATGTACCGGGGCGACTTCCGTCGCAAGGCGACGCTGGCCGAATACGGCTTCCGCCTGCCCTCCTGCATGGACAATCGCCCGCTCCGCTTCGAGGAGTGGAACGCCATGCGCCCGCCCACCGTCGCCGTCTCGGCCACGCCCGGCTCGTGGGAGCTGGAGCAGTCCGGCGGCGTCTTCGCCGAGCAGGTCATCCGCCCGACCGGCCTCACAGATCCCCCGATCGACATTCGCCCCGCCCGCTCACAGGTGGACGATCTCCTGGGCGAAATCCGCGAGGTCACCGCCAACGGCTACCGCGTGCTCTGCACCGTGCTCACCAAGCGCATGGCCGAGGACCTCACCGAATATCTGCACGAGCAGGGCATCCGCGTGCGCTACATGCACTCGGACATCGACACGCTGGAGCGCATCGAGATCATCCGCGATCTGCGCCTCGGCGCGTTCGACGTTCTGGTCGGCATCAACCTCCTGCGCGAGGGTCTCGACATTCCCGAATGCGGTCTCGTCGCCATTCTGGATGCGGACAAGGAAGGCTTCCTGCGTTCGGAAACCTCGCTGATCCAGACGATCGGCCGCGCCGCGCGCAATGTGGACGGCCGCGTCATCCTCTATGCCGACCGCACCACCGGCTCGATGGAGCGCGCCATCGCCGAGACCAACCGCCGCCGCGACAAGCAGGAGGCCTATAACCGCGAGCACGGCATCACGCCGGAATCGGTCAAGGCCAAGATCGCGGACATTCTGGACAGCTATTACGAAAAGGATTCCGTGCGCGTCGGCGCCGGCCCCACCGCCAAGGAAGGCGCGCTGGTCGGCAACAATCTCAAGAGCCATCTGGAGCATCTCGAAAAGGAGATGCGCCACGCCGCCGCCGATCTCGACTTCGAAAAAGCCGCGCGCCTGCGCGACGAGATCAAGCGCCTTCAGGCGACCGAACTCGCCGTCGCGGACGATCCCATGGCCCGCGAGGTGGACACGGCGCTTTATGGCGGCGGCGAGCCCTCACGCGGCAAGCGCCCCGCGCGCGGCAAGGGGGCCAACCACCAGAACCCGCGCTTCGGGCCGAACGGCGAGCCCCTCGCCGCGCGCATCAAGGGCGACCATGAGAGCGTGAAGGCCCTCCGCCCGAAGGATGCGGACGACACACGTGCCGACGAAAGCCATTCCTATTTCCAGCGCCCGACGCTGGACGACATGGGACCGGGCACCGACACGCCGACGCCCAACCGCACGCTCTTCCGCAAGAACTCGCTGGACGAGATGACGGTTGGCCGCACGGAAAAGCCCAAGCACGACGGCCCCCTCCCCGCGCGCCCGAGCGCCGGCGAGGACGCCAAGGCGATCCGTCGCGAGAAGATCGGCGTGGGGAGTTACGAGGATGCGGGGGACGAGAAGCGCAGAAAGCGCCGGCCGGGGAAGACGGGGCGGCCGGGGCGGTAGTTTTAAAATGGCAATTTTTCCATACGGCGTTGTCGGTTTTGACGGAAAAGAACATCAATGGGCGACGGCAATTTACCATGAATACCCACTAAGAATCGACCCCGGCAAAGAACTTTCGAAAATTTTTGGGCGGAAATATTTGACCAGCCCTCACACGTGCATTCTGTGTGGCGGTGTAGTTATGCCGAACGAGATAACAAACGAAGAACACACTATTCCTAAGTGGCTAATGCGTTTCACTAATTCACACAACAATCAACCTTTAGAATTGCTTGAAAAAGAATCTGACAATATTACAAGGATTAAAACGACATTTGTTTCCCATGCGTTTTGCAATAGCCAGTTCGGAGAAAAAATTGAAATTCCGGGCAGCAAAGCGCTGAAGAAAATCTTCTCGCGCGACAAAATTAGCAGCAAAGATATACTATACCTACTCAACTGGATGGATAAGATCAGAACAACATACTATTTGAGTGTTGCCAGTGTAAGCGGCTTAATGCGCCAGCTTCGTTTCGGCCTAAACAACTACCCTCACATCAGAGTAGAAGCCGCCGACCGCCTTGTTTACCTGTTTCGAGTTGACGCTTTTTTCGACGAGGATCTATACGTATTTCCCTTTGATGATCACAATTATATATCCACCCCCTCCTGCTTCGCGATAAGGATATTCAACTTAATTTTAATCTCAATATCCGACATAGATCTGATCGGAGATTCGCTGGGACTCAAAAACATACATCGCCTTACGAACGATGGTAAATTCCTCCTGGAACGCAAGTTTAAAAAAATTAGCAACCAATTTACAGATAAAAAATTAACTCTTAGCGAGCCCCTCATTATTGGGCAAGCGATACGAAAGTACTATCCTATTTCTAATATCGCAGCCAGCTCGCATGCCTTGCATGAAGATGGGACTGGAAGAATCTTTTTGTATAGGAATGGAAAGCGCATCACATTTAAAAACGGAGATTTGATGCAAGATGAAATTCCCACGCTGCCTCATTTCGGAATGAATGCTAGGATTTACTTGGAAACTAAGGAATGGCTTTCCATTTTAAAGCTACGTCAAATCGCTAGGTCCAGAGCCCTTCCAAAGCCTGCGAATGGGCTAGCTTTTATGCAGTATTTTAGCCAACTTGAAAATGAATGCCGCGAAATAAGGCGCCATCTCAAACTCAAAAGCCCAAAAAATAGTTGGGTTCTTTAGATATTTTATTCTGAAGCTCCGATTGTTTTCCGTTAATATAATATAATAAGAAAGTATATTGCCTTAACAGGACAGGCTACTCAAGACAATCCAATAGTCGATCTAAGCCATCTTAACTGCTCAAATCGCCAGCATCACCACCCATCCCAATACCGATCCCGGCGGCGCTCCTGCCGCTCCCACCGACGCCGATCCTCCCGCTCCCAGCGCCGCTCCGCCCGTTCGCGGCGCTCGTAGCGCGGCTGCGGGGCCTGATAGCGGTAGCCCTGCCGGCGCACCTCGTCCGAGCTTTGCAGGCCGCGCGCGCGGTTGAGCTGGATCTGCGCATTCACCTGATCCTGCAAGCGTTGCTCGGCCGCGTTGCGCGGCGGGCCGGAGGGCAGCATCAGCTCTTGCGCGAGGGCCGGGGCGCTCGCGAACCCGAGCATGGCGAGGGACAGGAGAATGCTCTTCTTCATCGGACCCATTCCTGAACGTGGCTTCGAAGCGCAAAACGCCCCGGTTTGCGAAGGGTTGCGGCAGAGGCGGGATCGGAGGGAAAGGCGGACAGCGCCGCCCTCCGCATCTCCCGCAGGTGTCACGCCCTCGGCCGGGCGTGAGCGGCCTGTTTAGCGGTAGTAGCCGTCGCGATTGGCGCGGCGGATCGCGTGGTTGGCGCGGTCCTGCATCCGCTTGATCTTGTGCGCCGAGCGCGGGTCGATCCGTCCATTGTTGTAATAGCGGGCGCGGCGCTCGACGCGCTCGATGCGGCGCTGCTGGCGCTCCAGGCGCGCGGCCTCGCGCGGGCTGATGCGGCCGTGGCGATAGCCGCGCTCGATGCGCTCCTGCTGGCGATACTGGCGAACGTCGGAATGATAGCTCTGCGCGCTAGCGGGCACGGCGGTCGCGACGAGCAATCCGGCGATCGCGACGATGAGGGACTTCTTCATAGGTTCGTTCCTCCAACTGAACTGACCCGATGAAAGCCCCTCCCGCCTGAATGGTTCCTGAACCGGATATTCAGCCGGAATGATGGTTAAGCCGAGCTCGCCAGATTGGGCGGTCGGCTGGCCCCGCCGGATGCGGGCAGGGCCGAGGGCGATATCAGCCCGAAAGGGGTCGCTCAGCGCGGCGGGGCGTTCAGGTCGCTCGTGGCCTTTTCGCGCCAGCTGTCGCCGGGGGTGATCGGCTTGTTGATTTCCGCGCAGCCCGCGAGAAGCACGAGGCCGAGGAGGGCGCAGAGGGGTTTGATGAGGGACAAATCGGAACTCCGTGAGAGGAACGCTTCCGCGAATGCAGGGCTCTTGCGGCGGGGGCAAGGCGAATCAATCCCCCATCTCTCCCCGTCCCCGGAAAGCGGGGCACTCTTGCCCTCACCTGCGGCTCACGAAGGAGCGCGAATGATCACCGGGATCGTTCGGGGGCTGTGGGGCGGTGTCCGCGGTGCGTTGCCTTCCGGAGGCGGCGCGGCTCGGACGGTTCTGGCATGCCGGGCGGCCTCTCACAACGAAGGGGTTCGCAATCAGCGGCGCCCTGTTCCGGTGACAGCCCTCCCTCGGGATGACCGGGGTGCGGGCCGAGGAGCAGCGCAAGCGCGGCCCGGAAAGCGGACGGGGCGTTGGCAGCGCCTCGTGGGCCGGACAACACCGCGCGGGACGCCGGAAGCGGACCACATACATACTACAACGGAGGTTCGCCTCCGGCGTCCCGCCCGCCCTTCACCATGAAGGGCCTTTTGCTCTCCCCCGGCCGTCACAGGCGCGGGCCGTTTCCGCGCGCGCCCTATATGGAGGCTGACACGACCAGTCAGCCAAAGAGGGGTTCGGCATGAGCGACGAGACGGCACTGAACGAGATCGCGAAGCGCAACGGCTTTTCGGAAGGCGCGGCGCGCGCCATGGCCGACGCCATCCGCTCAGGGGGAGGCTCGATGGCGCAGTTTTCCCATCCCGAGCTCGGCGGCATGGGCCAATGGTCGCGCGGCGGCATGTTGATGATCTCGGCCATGAACGACCATGACCTGAAGGCCCGTGTCGGCCGCCTGGCCGAAGAGATCGCGGCCGGTGGTGTGACGGGCGGCGGCGGCGGTGGCCGGCCGGAGAGCGCGGCGAATTCCAGCAGCCCCTGGGCGCAGACCGGCAGCCTCAACGACAACCGCGCGCCGGGCGACGAGAGCGACAGCGCGCCGCGCGCCGCCTCCAACGGCAATTCGGGCCAGTGGTGGCCGGGCGATCTCGGCTCCCCCTCCTCCTCGGGCGCGCAGAACGGCGTGCGCTACGCCGCCTTCCCGAGTTCGCGCCGCCTCGCCATCGAGGAAGGCGGTAAGGTCTCGCTCTATGATACGGGCGACCACCAGATTTCGGGCGTTTCGCAGAGCCAGAGCGGCGGCGGGGTGGGCAGCCTGCGCTTCACCAGCCAGAAGGGCGACGTGGACCTCCAAAGCCTCACGCGTGTGTGATCGAAAAAAGCGCGGGGGTGCGGGATGGAATCCCGTTCCCCTCCGTATACGCGGGTGATGACGACGAAATCTTCGCCCCCGGATGTCCTTGGCCAGCTCGGCGCCCTGCGCCGCTACGCGCTGACGCTCACGCGCAATCGTGACGACGCCGAGGATCTGGTTCACGACACGCTGGTGCGGGCTATCGAGCGCCAGCACCAGTTCCGCCCCGGCCTCGCGCTGCGGCCCTGGCTGCTCACGATCCTGCACAACGGGTTCGTGGACCGCCTACGCGCCCGCCGCGCCGAGTCCCGCCGCGACGCCGAGATCTCCTATGCGGGCTCGGCCGAGCTGGGTCCGTCGCAGGATCACGCCCTGCGCCTCTCCGAAGTGCGCCGCGCCTTCCTGACCCTGCCCGAAGAGCAGCGCGCCGCGCTCCATCTCGTCTCGATCGAGGGCCTCTCTTACGAGGACGCCGCCGCCTCGCTCGGCATTCCCGTCGGCACGCTGGTCTCGCGCGTCTCTCGCGCCCGCGCCCGCCTTCGCGAGATGGAGAACGGTGCGTCGGCCGAGAGCAACGTCGTTCCCTTCAAGTCTGCGGGAGGTTCCGATGGCCGTTGATCCCATCCTCGAGGCCGATCTCGTCGCCTATGTCGACGACCGCCTGCCCCCGCTGCGCCGCATCGAGGTCGAGGCCTGGCTCGCCACCCGCCCGGACGACGCGGCCCGCATCATGGCGGACCTGCGCCTGCGCGACGAGCTGCGCCTCGCCGTCACCGCGCCGGATGCGCCGGGCAGCCGCGAGCTGGCCGACCTTGCCCGCCGACTTCAGGGCGGCCTCGGCCGTCGGCGCAAGCTGGATGTGCTCCGCCGCGTCGCCGCCATCGGCGTCTTCGTCGCGCTCGGCTGGCTCGCCCATGAGGGCACCGGGCCGCTCGCCGTTCGCCAAAGCGTTGCGTCCTCCGCGCCGCCGAGCTTCGTGGAAGAAGCGCTGGCCGCCCATCGCACCAGCGTCCTGCGCTCGGACATGGTCTCGCAGGTCGAGACGCCGCGCTACGACCCGGCCGAAATCAGCGCCGCGACCGCCATCACCATGCCGGACGCGCCGCGCGGCTGGACGGTGCGCGACGTGCAGGTCTTCCCCTCGCCCTCCGGGCCCAGCGTCGAGATCGCGCTGGCCGATCGCTCCGGCGAGGCCCTGTCGCTCTACGGCATCCGCCCCGGCACGTTCGAGGTGACGAAGCCGCAGACCGCCGTATCCGGCCCGCTCGCCGCCGCCTTCTGGCAGCAGGGGCCCATCGCCTACGCGCTGGTCGGCCCCGCCGGCGAGCGTGACGAGTTGAGCGATGCCGCCGAGCGGCTCGCTCGCAGCCTCTACTGAGCCCGACGCCCCTCCCAGGCGGAACGGCTCGGACCTCTCACCCGCGTTTCATGGAGTTACACCGATGAACACACCGCATTACGGCTGGGGCACGCAGGCCGCGCCTGCCTCCGGCGCCCTGTTCGACGAGGGCCTGCGCCAGCATATGCTGCGCGTCTTCAACTATATGGGCCTCGGCCTCGTTGTCACGGGCCTCGTCGCCTTCGTCGTCGGCAACACGCCGGCCCTCTACGTGCCGATCTTCAACTCGCCCCTGAAATGGGTGGTGATGCTGGCCCCGCTGGGCTTCGTTCTGTTCTTCTCGTTCCGCATTCATGCCATGTCGGCGGGCGCCGCACAGATGACCTTCTGGGCCTTCTGCGCCGTGATGGGCCTGTCGCTGTCCTCCGTGTTCCTCGTGTTCACGGGCGCCAGCATCGCCAACACGTTCTTCATTGCCGCCGCCATGTTCGGCGCGACCAGCCTCTACGGCTACACGACGAAGCGTGACCTGACGAAGATGGGCTCGCTTCTGGTGATGGGCCTGATCGGCATCATCATCGCCTCGATCGCCAATATCTTCATCGGCTCCTCGGCGCTTCAGTTCGCCGTGTCGGTGATCGGCATCATCGTCTTCGTCGGCCTGACCGCTTGGGATACGCAGACGATCAAGGAGCAGTATGCCGAGAACTTCTCGGCGGAGTCGCAGCAGAAGATGGCCGTGTTCGGGGCGCTCTCGCTCTACCTGAACTTCGTCAACATCTTCCAGCTTCTTCTGAACTTCACGGGCGAGCGCGAGTAATCGCTACCCGTCGGGACCGAACAAGAGGCCGCCGCGATCCCTTCGCGGCGGCCTTTCTCGTTGTCACTTGCGATGGTCGAGCCGGGCCACCAGCCGGTCGCCGCCCCATTGCAGAAGGCAGACCATGACGATCAGGATCGCGACCACCGCGACCATGACGCTGGTCTCGAAGCGCTGATAGCCGTAGCGGATCGCGAGATCGCCCAAGCCCCCCGCGCCGATGGCGCCCGCCACGGCCGTCGCGCCAATGAGCGTCACCAGCGTTACGACGAAGCCCGACACTAGACCCGGCAGCGCTTCGGGGATCAGCACCTCGCGCACGATCGTCCAGCGCCCCGCCCCCATGGCACGCGCCGCTTCCACCAGGTTCGGATCGACCTCGCGCAAGGAGACCTCCGCGATCCGCGCGTAATAGGGAATGGCGGCGACCGAGAGCGGCACGATGGCGGCGAAGGTACCGATCGAGGTGCCGACGACAAGGCGCGTGAAGGGGATCAGCGCCACCAGGAGAATGATGAAGGGCACGGAGCGGAAGGCGTTCACGACGCCGCCCAGAATGCGATTCAGCCAGAGGTTCTGCAGGATCGCGCCCCGATCAGTCAGAACGAGAAGCAGACCGATCGGCAGACCGAACGCAAGCGAGGCGAGGCCCGAGGCTCCGGTCATCAGCAGCGTCTCCCATGTGGAGCGCCAGAGAAGATCATACAGCGCGGCGGACATACCCTAGGCACTCCGTCTTGAGGGTTCGGGCGGCGAGGAAATCCATGACGGCCTTGAGGTCGTCCGGTCCGCTTTGCTCGACGCCGATGAAGAGACGACCGACCGGACGGCCCTGGATTTCGTCCACATGACCGCCGACGATGCGGGCCGGCCGGCCAAAGGCCTGCGTGAAATCCGAGATCACCGGATCGTCCGCGCGTTCTCCGCCGAAGTCGAGGCGCAGGACGGCCTCGCCGGGCGGCTTCGAAGAGAGGGTAGAGAGGATGCGCTGTGGCAGTTCGGGCGTGATGGATTGGAGTAGCCCGCGCGTCACCGGCGAAGCCGGCTCAGCGAAGACCTGCCAGACAGGCCCCTCTTCCGCGACGACGCCCCCTTCCAGAACCACGACACGGTTCGCGATGCGGCGCACGACTTCCATCTCATGCGTGATCAGAACGATGGTGAGGCCGAGCCTCTGGTTGATGTCGCCGAGAAGCGCCAGAATCTGCTCGGTCGTTTCCGGGTCGAGCGCGGAGGTCGCCTCGTCGGACAGAAGCAGAGCCGGGTCGGCCGCGAGGGCGCGCGCGATGCCGACGCGCTGCTTCTGCCCACCCGACATTTGCGCTGGAAAGCGCTCGCCGCGCCCGCCGAGCCCTACGAGATCGAGCAGCTCGGCGACGCGCCGCGTGCGCTCGGCCCGCCCAACACCGGCGATCTTGAGCGGCAGGGCGATATTCTCGGCGGCCGTGCGATTGGCCAGAAGGTTGAAGTGCTGGAAGACCATGCCGACGCGGCGACGCAGCGGCTGAAGCTCACGCTCGCTGAGGCGCTCGATCGAACGCCCCTCGACCTCCACTCGGCCTTCATCCGGCTGTTCCAGGCCGTTGATGCAACGGATCAACGTCGATTTGCCGGCGCCCGAGCGGCCGATAATGCCGAGGATTTCGCCCTTTTGAACGGACAGGTCGATCCCTCGCAGAGCTTGATGGGAACCGAAACGTTTGGAAACATCCGCCAACCGAAGGATGGGGGTCGTCCTATCCGGGCTGGGCGAGGAGCCAAGAGGTGAGATTGTCATGGCGATGCGATCACAGGCCTTTTTAAAACGAGAAGCGGGCGGCGGTTGCCCGGCAGGGCAGCCACCGCCCGTTCAAAACGGGTGGATTCGTTCAGGACGGGCTTGAGATCACCAAGCCGGCAGGGTCGTTCCCTTGTACCATGTGGCCAGAGCCTGCTTCACCGCGTCGGTCTGATAGGCGCTGACGAGCGTCTTGACCCAAGGCGCGTCCTTGTCCTGCTCGCGGACGGCGATGAAGTTGCGGTAGGGATTGTTTTCCAGAGGCTCCTGCGCGATGCGCTCCTTCTGGGGATCGATACCGCTCTTCAGTGCCCAATCCGTGTTGACGACGCCCGCGTCGAGATCGTCGATCGAGCGCCCCACGATCCCGGCATCCAGCTCGCGAATCTGAATGGTCTTCGGGTTGCTTTCGACATCGATCGCGGTCGCAAGAATGCCCGCGCCCTCGCGTAGCTTGATCAACCCCTGAGCTTGGAGAAGGTTCAGCGCGCGGCCGGCGTTCGACGGATCGTTGGGAATGCCGATCGAAGCTCCTTCGGGCAGGTCGGCAACGCTCTTGTGCTTGCGGGAGTAGAGGCCGATCGGCTGAATCAGCGTGTAGCCGACCGGCACGATCTTGTAGCCGTGCTGCTGCACCTGCGCGTCGAGATAGGGCTGATGCTGGAAGGCATTGGCCTGGATCTCACCATTCGCCAGTGACTCATTCGGCTGCACATAATCCGAGAACACCACGCGTTCGACGTCGAGGCCGTTCTTTGCCGCTTCCGCAGCTACGACCTTCCAGACCTCTTCATCCTCGCCCGCCATGATGCCGACCTTCACGGTTTCCGCGGCCTTGGCCTCGGAGCCCAACATGGCGCCGCCACCGATCAGGACGGCAGACAAGGTCAAGAGGCTCAGGACGGAGCGACGAGTCGCGGCAAGGGGCGAAAAGGCGACAGGAAAACGCATCGGAACTTTCTTCATCGGCTTTGGAACACGATCTCCAGCGGGTTTGACACTGGACGTCGGACAATTGAAAGGATGCCCTGCGATCTTTCCAACAACCATCGCCTATTTTCTGTGCCCTTTGCGCAAAAAAAGACCTGCCGCTCTCCGAGCAGCTTCGCGGATCGGGACGAGTGCAGGCGACCGTTACTCGGGATCTTGGCCCGGAACGATCCCTCCCGATGCCGTCGAAGCTTCGACCGTCGCGGTTTTGCCATTCACGAGCGGGACGCTGGACGGCTTCCCGCGCGCATCGCCGAGCCCGAACAGGAACGGAATGCCGTTGTTCTCCACGAGCGGCACGACGCGGCCATCGGGCCTGACATAATGACCGACCACTTGTTCGCGCTCGCGCGGCGAAAGCTGGAGCGTTTCTTCCGATGCGGCCGCGCTATCCACCACTGCCACAACGCTGAGGATCGCCAGTCCGGCGAACCAGAACCGAGAATGTTTCATGATATATGCCTTTCCTGGGCTGGGGTCCGACGCCGCGCACGCTGGCGCGCGGCTGTAAGGCGTCAGCTTCGAGACATCAGCGTACCGGCGCGCCGGGTGACGCGAGCGGAATGCCCGAACTGTCGTTCGTATCCGGGATGGCTCCGGGGATGCGGGTCAGCGTATTGCCGGCGGTTCCCGATGCGTCCGGGGCCATGACGCCATAGGCGCCGACACCATTGGCAAGGCCGCCCGGTCCACGCGGCAAATCCCGCTCCGCGCTGCCGCCATCGAGGCCGACACCCGGTAGTCCGGGCGCTTCCCGCGCGACGCTGCGGCCGGCTTCGACCTGCACCACGCCTCCATTGCGGGGAATGGGCGCGGAATCCTGTGCAGCCGCAGGCAAGGCCATGGCAACGGTCCATAGACCCAGAGCTACGATCCCGATGGGACGATTCATGATCTGATCCTTCGAAAAACATATGCGAGGAAACGGTCGCCGTCGGCCTGCCGTTCCTGCGAGAGAGACGAAAGCCAAAAGAAAAGGCCGCCCCGAAAGACGGCCTCCCCCTTCGAGATTTGACGTGAGATCAGTTCGGGCTCTGACCCGGAACGAGGCCGTTTGATGGGGTGCTTTCCTGGGCCGCTGCGGCCGCATTCGGGTCCATGCCTTGGATCTGGATTTCGCTCGGGTCACGATCGACCGAGCCGGTTGACATCGTGTCCGAGCCCTGCGGCGCCATAGCTCCATCCGACATCGTGCCGGTGGACGGGGCGGCCGACGTGTTACCCGTCGTGGCGGCGCGGCCCATCTGATCCGGCGTTGTCTGCGAGGCCTGCGGCATGACCGGCGCTGCGGAGGTGGACGCGCCATCGGTGGACTGCGCAAGAGCGGGGAAGGCCGCGATCGCGGCAAACCCGGTGGCGACGAGAATGGTCTTCAACATGGGGAGCTTCCTTCTGATCTCTGTTCGGCTTGCGAACGTTCGAGCGAGGAAGGCCTCCCGCATCGATAAGTTCCCCATATCAAGAAGGGTGACTTCACACTTCCCGGAAAGCAACGTGAACGCTCTTTCGAGAAACGATTCATGCAAGATTCGCGCGTCTATTCCTCAAAGCGCTTCTTCGGCCTCTTATCTGTCTGGAGTAAAACTCGATGACATATCAGAAGTTTGCGCGGATTTTTTACCGAGCGGTTCAAATCTCCATTTGTCAGATGACGTATAGGACAAGTGGGCGTCGAAAAACTTTTGCTTGCAAAGTCTAGAAACTCGTTTCACAAAGTTCGTGTTCGGGCAAATTCGCGAACTCGGGTAATGGACGAATTGCGTATCGGAGGCGCATCCTCCGGGTGGTCCGCGAAAGCGGGTCGCGATGTATCGGTTCCTTTTCCTCGCATCAAGACTTGCCTGCAATACAGATCAGGGAAACCTGAAAAGCATAAGGAAAAAGGTTCCACATGTCACAGACCGGTACAGTCAAGTTCTTCAATACCGAAAAGGGTTTCGGTTTCATCAAGCCTGACAATGGCGGCGCCGATATCTTCGTCCATATCTCGGCTGTTCAGGCCTCCGGCCTTCCCGGCCTCGTGGAAAACCAGAAAGTGTCTTACGACACCGAGCCGGACAAGCGCGGCAAGGGCCCGAAGGCTGTGAACCTCGAGATGGCGGGCTGACACCCGAACAAGACGCCGCCTCGGCGAGCGTTCCACAGTTTCAGCGGCTCGTTTGACCTCGTCAAACGGGCCGCCTTTCGTTTGACGCCGAACCATTTTCCGCCCCGTGAACTCGAGATCGCTCTGCGGCTCCGGCGCGAAGGACGGTTCACCGTGGACGTCGATCGTGACAAGGATCACATCGCCGTCGCTCAACGGTTCACGGCGGCAGCGTCCAACACCATGCGGTGCCCCTGCCCGATCTGCGCCACCGGTCGACAGGCCGGCTCCTCCACCCCATACCGGCCATAGACGCCACCGCCCCGTTCCAGATCGGAACGGCTTTCCTGGCACGCGCCTTGCTGTATCCTTGTTAACGAATCGTTAACACGAGATCAGCACATGCGGCTCCAGCACATCCTGTTTTCCATGGCCATGGCCGTGTCGGCAGCGCCCTCGGCGATGGCGGGCCGAGCCGTGGGTTCGGTCGGCTCCGTTTCGGACGGCGTTGAACTGGCGCGCTATCCCAGACTTCACGATCCCCATGGCGGCTACGGCTCGTATAGCGGCCGCCGTCACCATGGCTCGGTGTCGCGTCTGGAGGATGGCGGGTGGCCGGGATCGGAGGGCGCGCCGTATGGAACCTCCGGAACCGGGGGCGGCAGCATTTCGGTGATCCAGATCAATCGCGCCTTGGACGAGAAGCAGATCGCGCCGAGCTTCCATACTCTGCCCGGCGCACATGCGCCGAAGATCATCGATGTGGAAACGGCTCGTCTCGACCGGCGACCCTACGGCCCGGACGGGCTGGACATCGTGTATTCCGGCACCACCAAGATCATTCGCATCAGCCCGGATTTCCGCCGCGCGTCACCTGAAAAGGACGATGTGCAACTCGGCCGCGCGCCGGGTTCGGTGGAGTTCGCCAAGCTCAGCCCGGCCGAACAGGCCGTCACCGTCTACCCGGACCCGGACGTGCCGGTGGACAAGCCCGAGCCCGCTCGTCCGCAGGCCCAGATGCCGGACGCCATGCGCGTGCCCGTGCCCACGCCCGCTCCGGAGGGTGGACGGGTAGCGCAACGTGCCGCGCCCACCGCCACGCCTGCTACGCCCGCCAAAGCCTCGTCCGGCTTCGAGCCCTGGACGGAGGACTGGCTGCGCGACTGCGTGTCTCGCTATCCGAACTTCGATGCCTCACTCGGCACCTATACGGACGAAACCGGTCGCCGCCGCTTCTGTACGGGCGACGCCGCAAACTGACGAGGCTCCGTTTCAAAACGGAACAACGCGGTCTCAAACCAGGAACGGATTGCTTCGGCGTTCGGTGCCGAGGCGGCTTCCCGGACCGTGTCCGCAGATGAAGCCGACATCGTCTCCGAGGGGCAGAACCTTTTCGCGGATCGAGCGCAGAAGCGTGGCGTGGTCTCCGCCCGGAAGATCGGTCCGCCCGATCGAGCCCGCGAACAGAACGTCGCCCGCATGAAGAAAGCGGGCGGCGCGGTTGAAGAAGACGACATGGCCCGGCGAATGGCCTGGCGTATGCAGGACTTCGAACTTGTGAGAGCCGATGGACAGCGTCTCGCCCTCGCCGAGCCAACGGTCGGGCACGGCGTTGCGCACGCCACCCGACAGGCCGAACATGCGGGCCTGATCTTCGAGCCGGGACAGAAGCGGCTGGTCGTCACGATGCGGGCCGATGATGTCGACGCCGGTTGCATCCTTCAGGTCCATCGCGCCGCCGGCATGGTCGATATGACCGTGAGTGATCCAAATCGCCTCCAGCGAGACCCCCAGACGATCCAGCGCCGCGAGAATATCAGGCACGTCGCCGCCAGGATCGACCACGACGCCGCGCTTCTCGTCGGCATCGAAGAGGATGCAGCAATTTTGCTGGAAGGGCGTGACAGGCACGATCTCGATCGACAGGCGGCTCATGGCAATCCTCCGGCACTCGCGGCCTCCTGGGCCTAACATGGAGCGGCAGGAAGGGACAAATGGATGACGGCCGTTTGGGCGACATGTTTCAAAACGGTACACTCCCTCGTTCCGTTGTCCTGCCATGCGAGGTCTCGGCGACAGGCTGTTCCAAGAGAATGGCAGGGTGTAACAATCGACCAACAAGACGTCATGGTTGCTGACTGAATCGATGGATGCCGCATTGCCCGAAACTCTCCGGCCAGAGAGCCCTCGCATCGTGGAAGAGCCCCTGCCGACGCGCGGCGAGCTGGACTTTCGCCTGATCGAGTTGTTCTTCTTCGCCTATCGCGAATTCACGGCCGATGCGGATTCCATTCTGGAGCGCTACGGGTTCGGACGGGCGCATCACCGCATCCTGCATTTCGTCAATCGCGCGCCGGGCATGACGGTGGCCGATCTTCTGGAGCTTCTGCAGATCACCAAGCAGTCGCTGTCGCGCGTGTTGCGCCAGTTGATCGACGAGGAATTCGTCGTCCAGGTGCAGGGAAGCGACGATCGAAGGCAGCGGCGGCTCTATCCGACGGAAAAAGGCCGTACTCTGACGCTGGAACTGTCGCGCGCGCAGGTTCGCCGGATCGACGCGGCGTTTCGCGAGGCGGCGGTGGACGATCCGGGCCGAGTGAACGATTTCCTTCTGGAAATGAGCAACGACCGGAAGGCGACGCGCGACTGGTTTACGCGACAGGGCATCGGAAGGGAGACATGAGGCCGTGACATTGTCCGAAAGCGTGGCGCGCCACGCGGCTCTCGATGACGACGCGCCGCATCTTCTCGTGGTGGATGACGACCGGCGCATCCGCAGTCTCCTGTCGCGGTTCCTCAGCGAGCGCGGCTTTCGCGTGTCGGTCGCAGCCGACGCCGCCGAGGCGCGGCGCATCCTGACCGGGCTCGACTTCGACCTGATGATCGTGGACGTGATGATGCCCGGCGAAAGCGGGCTGGACCTCACGCGTTCGCTCTCGGCTATCAGAGACATTCCGATCCTGATGCTGACGGCGCGCTCGGAAACGGACGACCGCATTCTGGGGCTGGAAGCGGGCGCGGAGGATTATCTGTCCAAGCCTTTCGACCCGCGCGAACTGCTGCTGCGCGTCAACAACATCCTCAAGCGCGGCAACACGCAGCCGATCCAAAAGGTGGAGCATGTGCGCTTCGGACCGTTCAGCTTCTCCCTGTCGCGCCGCGAGCTGAAGCGCGGCGCCGAGATCATCCGCCTGACGGAGCGTGAACAGGACATCATGGTTCAGTTCGCCCAGAAGGCAGGTGATACGATCCACCGTCAGGACCTGCTCGGCGGTGAGGCCGATGTCGGGGAGCGGACGGTGGACGTGCAGATCAACCGGCTGCGCCGCAAGATCGAGAGCGATCCCGCCAACCCGCTCTGGCTCCAGACCGTGCGCGGCATCGGATACCGGCTGAACGTCGATTGACCCCGGCAACAGGAGCTTCGGCGCGATGACGCTGTTCGAGCGCTGGCGCACGGAGCGGTGGCCCTCCCTGCCCGGCCTGAGCTTTTTGAAGAAGCCCCGCATCTGGCGCGGACCCTTTCGGCACGTGCCGCGCTTTGTCTCCCGCCGCACGCCCAAGGGCCTTTATGCGCGCTCGCTGATCATCATCATCGCGCCCATGGTGCTGCTGCAATCCGTCCTGGCCTTCGTCTTCATGGAGCGGCACTGGCAGACGGTGACGCAGCGCCTGTCCACCGCCGTGGTGCAGGACATCGCGGCGATCATTGATATTATCGATCAATACCCGCAAGACCCGGAATTTCTGACCATCAACCGGATCGCTCGGGAAAGGCTCGGGCTGAACGTTCTCGTCCTGCCGCCCGAGCCCCTGCCACCACCGGCGCCCAAGCCCTTCTTCAATATTCTCGACAGCATTCTGTCGGAGGAGCTGACGCGCCAGATCGGGCGTCCGTTCTGGATCGACTCCGTGGGCGAGTCGCGCATCCTCGAAATCCGCATTCAGCTGCCGCATCATCTCCTGCGCGTCTTCGCGCCGCGAAACTCGGCCTATGCGTCGAACACTCATATCTTCCTGGTCTGGATGGTCGGGACGTCGGCGGTGCTTCTGCTGATCGCCATTCTGTTCCTCCGCAACCAGATCCGGCCCATCCAGAAGCTGGCTCAGGCCGCCGAAGGGTTCGGGCGCGGGCTTCCGATGCCCGAGAATTTTCGCGTTCGGGGCGCGTCGGAAGTGCGTCGCGCCTCGGTCGCCTTCATCCAGATGCGAGACCGGATCGAGCGTCAGATCGAGCAGCGCACGCAGATGCTCAACGGCGTCAGCCACGATCTTCGCACCGTTCTCACCCGCTTCCGGCTTCAGCTCGCCTTGCTCGATGAAAACGAGGACCGTCAGGAACTCGAGCAGGACGTCGACGAGATGGGTCGAATGCTCGAAGGCTATCTCGCCTTCGCCAAGGGAGAAGCGGGCGAGGATGTCGGCGAACTCGATTTGGAGCGGCTTTTCGCCCGTTTCGAAAGCGAAGCGGCGCTGAAGGAGCGCTTGATCGAAACCGACATCCTGGGCGATCCGCTGATCACCGTTCGGCCGGACTCGTTCACTCGCCTCATCGGCAATCTCGTGGCCAATGCCATGCGGCATGGAACGCGGGTGCGCCTGACAGCCCGGCATGACGACCGCTGGCTGACGATCTCCGTCGAGGATGACGGGCCGGGCATTCCGGCCGATCGGCGCGAGGACGTGTTCAAACCCTTCGTTCGGCTGGACGAGGCGCGCAATATCGACGCGGGCGGCACGGGCCTTGGCCTCGCGATCGCCCGAGACATCGCTCGCAGCCACGGCGGCGACATCCTCTTGTCCGAATCCACACTGGGCGGACTTAAAGCCATGGTGCGCCTTCCCGTCTGACGGGATGGCGCGCTCGGATCAGAAAAGACGGCCGCCGTTCGGCACGGGATGGCTGAGGGCCGCGAGCACGACATGTCCGTCCGCATCGGGGAAACCCAGCGTCAGCACTTCGGAACGCATCGGCCCGATCTGACGGGGCGGGAAGTTGACGACCGCCATCACCTGACGCCCGACCAACTCGTCCGGGCTATGACGTACCGTGATCTGCGCCGAGGACTTCTTCTGCCCGATCTCGGGTCCGAAATCGATCAGGAGGCGGAAAGCAGGCTTGCGCGCCTCAGGAAACGGCTCGGCCGAGACGATCGTCCCGACGCGAATATCCACCTTCTCGAAGTCGTCGTAGGTGATGGATGCGGAGGGCGTGCTGGCGTCACTCATCCCTGCGCCAACTCTTCGGCGCGCGTTTTCGCGGCGGCGACGGCGCGCGTGAGAAGCGGGCCGAACCCATCGTCGGCCATCAGAACTTTCAAGGCCGCTTCCGTGGTGCCCTTGGGCGAGGTCACGTTGCGGCGAAGCTGGGCCGGCTCGTCCGTAGAGCGGATCATCAGCTCGCCTGCCCCGGCCACGGTATGGCGCGCGAGGCGCATCGCGAGCGCGGGTTCGAGACCGGCCGCAACGCCCGCTTCCGCCAAAGCTTCGGCCAGCAGGAAGACATAGGCCGGCCCGCTGCCGGACACGGCCGTCACCATGTCGATCTCGGCTTCGCCCGGCACCCATTCCACCGGGCCGCTGGCGGAGAGAAGTCGGTCGGCCAAAGCGCGCTTGCTCTCGTCCACGCGCGCATTGGCAAAGGCGCCCGTGATGCCCCGACCGATCAGCGCGGGCGTATTGGGCATGGCACGAACCACGGAATGCGCGCCGAGCAGGCCTTCGATGGAGGCTACGGTGCGACCAGCCGCCACCGAGATCAGCAGCGTGTCGGCGCCGACAGCCGCGCCAAGCTGAGAGGCTGCCTCGTCCAGCATCTGAGGTTTGACGGCGAGGACGATCACATCCTGCACCTCGTCCGGCGCGGCGGTTCGATGGTGGACACCCGCTTCGAAGAGTTCCGCCAAGGCGTCGTTCGGGCTCGGATCAACCACGGTGACGCTGGCGGGGTCGAGCCCCGCCGCGATCCAACCGCGCAGCATCGCGCCGCCCATATTGCCACCGCCCAGCAGCGTCAGCCGCCCCGCCGAAAAACCGCTCGTCTGACTCATTCAGGCATTACCCACTGTATCGAACACTGCGCAGGCCAAGGCCCCTTCCGCGTCGCGATCCGCCCAGAGCACGAACTGGAAGGCCTGATAATAGCGCTCGCACGCCTGCAAGGCGGCGGCGAGAAGCCGCTCGGCCTGCTGACCGGTCGGCTGCGCGCCACCCGGCAAAAGCATCGTGTGGCGGAACATGACCGCGCCTTCGGAGGGCCAGAGGTCGAAATGGCCGAGCAATTGCTGCTCGTTGATCCTGGCAAGAAGACGCAGCACCTCGCCCTCGCGGCGGGCCGGCACCTTCATAGAAAATGCACAACCAAGGTGTAGGACTTCCGCGTCCTCCATCCAGGAGAAGGACACGGCGTAGTCCGACCAGACGCCCGCGACGGAGACTTCGATCTCATTGTCGCAGGGGCGCTCGAAGGCCCATTCGCGCCGCGCCGCGACATGCTCGATCACGTCCACCGGATTGGTGTGACGTCTCGGTTCCCATTCCGCGAGTTGCATTTCATTCCCCACAAGCCGCACCCGATGCGGGATCGGCAGGCGCCGCACGCGACCCGCCCTCCGCAAGACGCGTTCCTCGCACGCCCCGCTTCCGCATTCCGGCCGATCCGCCGCCGCGGCGAATCAACCTTATGAATCAGTGTATAGAGCGGGATTCCGGATGCCAGACGGCAGCAGGCATTTTAATGGTTTTCAAACGCCTTTCCCCATCCCTCTCCAGGCGGTGCGGGCCGTAAGCGACTCCCCGAAAAGCACTTTCCGATTCGCAAGCGAGCGGAGACTTCGCTCAACAAATCTGTGCAAAGCCTGTGGATAAAATTCGAGAGGCTTTCCCCTTGGTTTCAACGAGGCGGAAACAGGGCTCGGGCGACCGGAGGGCACGTGGGAAATGCCCCATGCGGCAACAAAAAAGGCGACCCGGATCGCCTCCGAATCGCCTCGCTTAAACTCGAACAGACGGTCGCGCTTACATCGCGTCCGGCACGTCGGCGGGCTTCACGCCGCCGCCGAGCTTGGCTTCGAGATCGGCGATGCGCTTCTTCAGTGCCTCGTTCTCCATACGCGCCTTGGCCGCCATTTCGCGCACGACTTCGAACTCCTCGCGCTGCACGAGGTCCATCTGGTTGATGAAGCGCTCACCCTGGGTGCGGAACACCGTCTCCATCTCGCGCCGCACGCCCTGGGCCGCGCCCGCAGCGTCCGTCATCATGCGGGCGAACTCGTCCAACATGCGGTTCGGTCCTCGGTTGGTCATGGCTGGCTCCGATGGCTGCAACTCACCTTGAGGTAGGCGGTCGGGCCGCGCTTGGCAATGGAGCCGGCATGGGTTGACCGTGACGGCACACCGTCGCACATCCTCCCCGCGCGTGCCCTGTCATGCAGCCTTGAGGATACCGCCCTATGCTGAGCCAAGCCGCCTTTGGCGTCCTGACCTATCCCGCGATCGATCCCGTCTTTCTTCAGATCGGCCCGATCGCGCTGCGCTGGTATGGGCTCGCCTATGTCGCGGGCATCCTGTGCGGCTGGATGTACGGGCGATATCTCGTCTCGACGCCGCGCCTCTGGCCGAATGGCGTCTCGCCGATCACCAAGACGCAGATCGACGATTTCATCGTCTGGATCACGATCGGCATCGTCGCCGGCGGGCGTCTCGGCTCGATCTTCTTCTATGATTTCGCGCGCATCGCGGAAGACCCGCTCTCGGCCTTCCGCATCTGGGAAGGCGGCATGTCCTTCCATGGCGGGTTGATCGGCGTGACGATCGCCATGCTCCTCTTCTGCCGCACGCAGAAGGTGCCCTTTTTCTCTCTCGTCGATGTGGTTGCGGCCTCGGTGCCCTTCGGTCTCTTTTTCGGACGCATCGCCAATTTTATCAATGGCGAGCTGTGGGGCGCACCGACGGATGTGGCCTGGGCCATGGTGTTTCCTCACGCCGGGCCGGAACCGCGTCATCCCAGCCAGCTCTATGAGGCGGGGCTGGAGGGTATCGTGCTTTTCCTGGCACTGCGCTTCGTGACACACGGGCTGAAGGGCCTCGGCCGTCCGCGCCTGACGGCGGGCGTTTTCATCTTCTTGTATGGCTGCGCGCGCATTTTCGTGGAATTCTTCCGAATGCCCGACGTACAACTCGGCTATCTCCTGGGAACGAGCTGGGTGACAATGGGCATGATCCTGTCGATCCCCATGCTGCTGGTCGGAATCTGGGCCGTTCTCACCGCCAAGCCGCGCGCCTATGAGCCGCGCGGCGACGCCGAACCGAGCCGCGTTTGACGCCGCTCGATCGGCGCATTCGCGCGGAGATCGCGGCGAGCGGGCCGATGCGGCTCGACCGGTTCTGGAACATCGCGCTATTCGACCGCGAGCATGGCTATTACGCGACGCGCGACCCGTTCGGCGCAGGCGGTGATTTCGTGACCGCGCCCGAGGTCAGCCAGATGTTCGGCGAATTGATCGGCGCATGGCTCGTTGCCGCCTGGCGCGAACTCGGACGCCCCTCGCCCTTCGTGCTCTGCGAGGTGGGGCCGGGGCGCGGAACGCTGCTTCACGACATGCTGCGCAGCATCCGCCAGATCGACCCCGATATGCTGCGCGCGGCGCGAGTACGGATCGTGGAAACCAGCGATCATCTGGCCGCGCTGCAGATCGAGCGCGTGTCGCGCTTCGACCTGCCGATCGCGCGGCATCGCCGGATCGAAGAGTTGGATCGCCTGCCGCTGCTTCTCGTCGGCAACGAGCTTCTGGACGCGATCGCCATTCGTCAGCTCCGTTTTGCGGATGGCGCATGGCGCGAGCGAGAGATCGGTCTGAATGCGGATGGCGCTTTGGTCCTGTCCGGCGGCACGCCCCTGCGCGCCGTGCCCGCGCCACTGGCGGAACTCGGGCGGCCCGAAGAAGGCGCAGTGTTCGAGTTTTCGCCCGAACGCGACGGCTTTATCGGCACCCTCGCCGGGCATATCGCGAGCCAAAACGGCGCGGCGCTGCTGATCGATTACGGTCACCTCGCGACCGGCTTCGGCGACACGCTCCAGGCTTTGCGCCGCCACCGCTTCGCTTCCGCGTTGGAGGGGGTGGGTGAAGCCGACATCACCAGCCATGTGGATTTCGCGCGTGTGCTGGCGCTTGGATCTGCGCTTGGGGTTGCCCATGTGGGCGCGATGACGCAAGGGGCCTTTCTCCTGGCGCTCGGCCTTTTGGAGCGCGCGGGCGCGCTGGGGTCCACCATGGACGAGGCTGGGCAGCGCGATTTGACGGCGGCCGTGCATCGGCTGGCGGGCAACGGGCCGGGTGATATGGGCGATCTCTTCAAGGTCGCAGCATTCTCCAGCGCCCCTCTCACCCTCCCTCCGTTTCGCATTTGAGGAGAGTTTGATTGACTCCCACGTCCCCCTCGCCCACCATCAGCGACATGTCCGGTCGCACCGCCTCATCAGCCGCCCTGCGGCCCGACGACGTTCTCCAGGCGGACGCGCTCTCGCGTTCCCGAGTCCATCATGCCTTCTTCACGCGCTCGGGCGGCGTCTCCGAGGGCATCTATCGCGGTTTGAATGTCGGGGTCGGCTCGAACGACGATCCTGACGCCGTGCAGAGGAATCGCCAGACCGCCGCCGCGTTTCTGGGCTCGGCCGATGGCGTGATTGCGACGCCGTGGCAAATTCATTCGCCCGATGTGGCTGTCGTGACGGAACCGTTCGGCACCGAGCGGCCGAAGGCCGACGCCGTGGTAACGAATGTCGCCGGATTACCGATTGGGGTCGTGACGGCTGACTGTGGGCCTGTGCTCTTCGCGGATGCGGAAGCCGGCGTGATCGGGGCGGCCCATGCGGGCTGGCGCGGTGCTCTCGGCGGTGTTCTGGATCGCACGTTGGAGGCGATGGAGGGGCTCGGCGCACGGCGCGATCGGATCATCGCCGTGCTTGGACCGACCATCACGCAGCCGAACTACGAGGTCGACGCCTCGATGATGGCTCCCTTCCTGGAAGAAAATCCGGCCAGCGAGCGCTTCTTCGCGCCGGGCCGAACGGCCGACAAGCGCCAGTTCGATCTCCCCGGCTATATCGTCGCGCGGCTGACGCGCCTCGGCGCGCAGGCGTCCTTCGTTGGTGCCTGCACCTATGCCGACGAGAACCGCTTCTTCTCGTTTCGCCGCACCACTCATCGCGGCGAGCCGGACTATGGTCGCCAACTTTCGGCCATCACCCTCGCCTGACCCGCTCCCTCAGCCCTTGAGCGAGATCCATGCTGCATTTTTCGCCTGACGAATTCGCAAACCGCCGCGCCCGCCTCCAGGCCGAGATGGCGGAGCGCAAGCTCGACGCGCTGCTCTTGTTCGCACAGGACTCGATGTATTGGCTGACAGGCTATGACACCTTCGGCTTCTGCTTCTTTCAGTGCCTCGTCGTGAAGGCTGATGGCGAGATGCGCCTTCTCACGCGCTCCGCCGATCTGCGGCAGGCGCGTCAGACCTCCAATATCGAGACGATCGTGCTCTGGCGCGATCGCGGCGGCGCGAACCCGGCGATCGAGCTTCGCGATATCATGGACGATATGGGCCTGCTCGGCGCGCGGATCGGCGTCGAATGGGCAACCCATGGCCTGACCGCCGCGAATGGCCGCCTGGTCGAGGAGAAGCTCGCCTCCTTCGGCACGCTGACCGAGGCGTCGGACCTCGTGCCTGCCCTGCGCCTGATCAAGAGCGACGCCGAGATTGTTCTGATCCGCCACGCCGCGCGCATGGGCGACGACGCGTTCGAAGAGATGCTGCCGCTGGTGCGCGAGGGCGCGGACGAATCCGCCCTGCTCCATGCGCTGCAAGGCTCCATTCTCCGTGCCGGCGGCGACTATCCCGCCAATCCCTTCGTTCTCGGCTCGGGCGAGGATGCGCTTCTGTGCCGCTATCGGTCCGGGCGCCGGACGCTGAGCGCGCAGGACCAGTTGACCGTGGAATGGTCGGGCGTGCGCGCGCACTACCATGCTCCCGCGATGCGCACCGTGATCGTCGGCCGCCCGCTGATCCGGCATGAGGAATTGTGGGCGGCCGCGCGGGACGGCCTCAGCGCCGTGGAAGACGCGATGCGACCCGGCCAGAGTTTCGGCGATGTGTTCGACGCCCATGCCCGCGTCATGGAAGAGCATGATCTCGTGCGACACCGGCTATCGGCCTGCGGCTACTCTGTCGGCGCGCGCTTCGCGCCCTCCTGGATGGAGCCGCAGATGTTCGTCGCCGGCAATGCCGAGCCCATCCGGCCGGGCATGACGCTGTTCGCCCATATGATCATCATGGAGCCGGACAGCGGAACGGCCATGTCGCTCGGGCAAACCTATCTGACGACCGACGGCGCGCCCGAAACCCTGTCTCGCCTCCCGCTGGACCTCGCCTTCACGGCGTGAGCGTCAGAACCTTGGATTTCGAGGCGTTTGCCATAGGCTTTTCTTTTGCGTGCTCGAAGCTTGAATCTTTCCATGATCTTGCTAAGAGCGCCCTCATACAGGCGGCGTTCCTGCCGCCATCGACCGCGCCCTGCGGCTCGAAGCGACCCCTCATGAACGGGTGCGGGACACGATGAAATTATTTGTGGGCAACTCCAATCGCAGCCTCGCCGAGTCCATCGGCAAGTATCTGGAGCTGCCTCTCGGCCTCGCATCCGTCAAGCGCTTCGCCGACCAGGAAATCTTCGTCGAAATTCAGGAAAACGTGCGTGGCGAGGACTGTTTCGTCATTCAGTCCACGTCCTACCCCGCCAACGATCACCTGATGGAATTGCTCATCATGATCGACGCGCTGCGCCGGGCCTCGGCGCGTCGCATCACGGCGGTTCTGCCCTATTTCGGCTACGCACGGCAGGACCGAAAGGCGGGCGGGCGCACCCCGATCTCGGCCAAGCTCGTGGCCAATCTGATCACCGAAGCCGGTGCCGACCGCGTCATGACGATGGATCTCCATGCCGGGCAGATCCAGGGCTTCTTCGACATCCCGACCGACAATCTCTTCGCCGTGCCGCTGCTGGCGCGCGACATCAAGGAACATCTGGAGACGGACCATGTGATGGTCGTGTCGCCCGATGTCGGCGGCGTCGTGCGCGCTCGGGCGCTGGCCAAGCGCCTCGACGCGCCGCTCGCCATCGTGGACAAGCGCCGCGAGAAGCCCGGCGAGTCCGAGGTCATGAACATCATCGGTGACGTGAAGGGGCGTCACTGCATCCTGATCGACGACATCATCGATTCCGGCGGCACGCTCTGCAACGCGGCCGACGCCTTGATGGCGGCCGGCGCCAAGGGCGTCCGTGCCTATATCACGCATGGCGTTCTTTCGGGCGGCGCGGTGGCCCGTATCGCGGCGTCCAGCATCGAGGAACTCGTGATCACGGACTCGATCGAGCCCACCAAGGCGATCCGCGAAGCCCGCAACATCCGCGTCGTCACCATCGCAACCCTGCTCGGCGAGGCCATCTCGCGCACCACGACAGAACAGTCCGTCTCCTCGCTCTTCGACTGACGTCTCGCCGCCGCAGCGACACGGCTTCGGCATCGCGCGAAGGCCTGAGGGAGGGCTGAAAACCGTCAGCCCTCGATCGTTTCGATGAGGGCGGGCAGATCGGCCAGCCCCTCGATCCGCCGAAAGCGGGGCGCCTCCAGCGGCGCTTCGGCATGTTCATATTCCCAGGTCAGCTCATGGGGCACGTGAACGCCCCAGGCGCCCGCCGCGAGCGCCGGCAGAACATCCGAGCGCAGCGAATTGCCGACCATCATGGCGCGCGCCGGCCCATCCCCATGCCGGTCGAAGACCTTGGCATAAGTCGCCTCTGTTTTGTCGGACACGATCTCGATTGCTTGGAAAAGCTCGCCAAGCCCCGACGCTGCCAGCTTGCGCTCCTGGTCGAACAGGTCGCCCTTGGTGATCAGAACGAGCCGATACCGCCCGGCCAGACGCTCCAGCGTCTCCGCAGCCTCTGCCAGGGGCTCCACGGGGTGGCGCGCCATCTCGCGCCCGAAAGTCAGAATGTCACGAACGAGGCTCGCAGGGGCGTCGTTGTCGGTCAACTCCAGAGCGGTCTCGATCATCGAAAGGGTGAAACCCTTGATGCCGAAACCATAGAATTGGAGATTGCGCTTTTCGGTCTCGAGCAACCGGGCGCGAATGCTCGGCAGATCGCCGTGCTCGGCCAGCAGAGCGGCGAAGCGCTCCTCGGTCAGCCGGAAGAACGTCTCGTTCTGCCAGAGCGTATCATCCGCGTCGAAGCCGATCGTGGTGAGTTGGGTCATGGAAATCGAGACCGAACAGATTGAGACGAGAAGCGTAGCCGCGCGCTTCCTCCCTCGCAAGACGCCCCGTTCTTGCGAAACCGGCCGCCCCGCGCTATAGGCACGGCGTCCGCGCGGACACCCTTGGAGGCAGCGCGGACGAGAAGCGGCCTGCCACGGCCGCTTTTCGTCGTTTCGGTCCGCAATGGCGGATACCGCCTCGACAACCTCTGAACAAACCAAAGGAACTCATCATGAGCGAGAGCTACACGGTCAAGGCCGAGCTGCGCGAGAAGGTCGGCAAGGGGGCCGCCAGGTATCTGCGCCGGAACAACATGGTTCCTGCCGTCATCTATGGCGACAAGCAGGACGCCCTCCCCATCGCGGTCCCCTACAAGGAGACCTTCCTCAAGCTGCACGCTGGCGGCTTCCTGACGACGGTCATCACGATCGACGTCGGTGGCAAGCAGATCAAGGTGCTGCCGAAGGACTACCAGCTCGACGTCGTGAAGGACACGCTGACCCACGTCGACTACCTGCGCGTTTCCGACCGCACGCTGGTCACGGTCCGCATCCCCGTCCACTTCGAGAACGAAGACGCGGCGCCGGGCATCAAGGCCAAGAACGGCACGCTGAACGTCGTCCATCACGACATCGAAGTGCACTGCCCGGCCGAGGCGATCCCGGAAGGCTTCACGCTCGACGCGTCGAAGCTCGACATGGGTGACGCGCTCCATGCGTCGGATCTCAAGCTGCCGAAGGGCGTTTCGCTTTCCACCGACGAAGACTTCGTGATCGCCACGATCGTTCCTCCGATGAGCGAAGAAGCGGACGAAGCCGAAGCCGGCGAAGCGGAAGACACCGAAGAGAAGTAAGCCGTTTCGGCTTGCTATACGGCGCGGGCGGGACACTTCTCGCCCGCGCCGTCCGCTTGAACGCGCAAAGTCAAGGCGCGAGGGATCCCGCACTATGCTGTTGATGGTCGGATTGGGCAATCCTGGCCCGCAATACGAGGGAAACCGGCACAATATCGGTTTCATGGCGGTGGACGAGATCGCGCGTGCCTTCTCCTTCGGCCCTTGGACCAAGAAGTTTCACGGTGAGATCGCGGAAGGCATGATCGACGGCCGGAAGGTCCTCCTGCTCAAGCCCCTCACCTTCATGAATGACAGCGGACGCTCCGTGCAGGCCGCCGCCAGCTTCTACAAGATCGCCCCCGCCGACATCGTGGTGTTCCACGACGAGCTGGATCTGCCGCCCGGCAAGGTGCGTGTGAAGCTCGGTGGTGGCCATGGCGGTCATAACGGCCTTCGCTCGATCGACGCGCATCTCGGCAAGGACTATCGCCGCGCGCGTCTCGGCATCGGCCATCCCGGCTCGAAGGAGCGGGTCAATCCGCATGTGCTCGGCGACTTCGCCAAAGTCGACCGCGAATGGCTCGAGCCGCTTCTCTCCGACATCGCGCGCCACGCCGGCGCTCTCGCCAAGGGCGAGGATGCGGTTTTCATGAACAAGCTCGCCTTGGCGACGGGGGGGTCGCAGGAGCCCGCCGGCGCGAAGGGCGCTGCACCCGCCAAGCCCGCAGCCGCCGTCAAAGGCCAGAGCCATATCCGGCAGGCCCGCCAAGGCGGCAAGCCCAGCCTCCCCGCGAGCGGCCCGATGGCGGGCATGTTGAAGAAGCTCTTCGGCGGGGACTGACAGTTTCGTAACGCAAATGCCCGCCTTCGCGGCGCGGCGATGGGTGCGTCACGCGCCCCTATAGGAGTGAGCATGGGCTTTCGCTGCGGCATCGTGGGTCTTCCGAACGTCGGCAAATCGACCCTCTTCAACGCCTTGACCAAGACCGCCGCCGCGCAGGCGGCCAATTATCCGTTCTGCACGATCGAGCCGAACACGGGCGATGTCGGCGTGCCCGACAAGCGCATGAGCGCCATCGCCAAGATCGGCAAGTCCGCACAGATCATTCCGACCCGCATCACCTTCGTCGATATCGCCGGCCTCGTGCGCGGCGCATCGAAGGGCGAAGGGCTCGGCAATCAGTTCCTCGCCAATATCCGCGAGGTGGACGCCATCGTCCACGTACTGCGCTGCTTCGAAGACGACGACATCACGCATGTCGAGGGTCGCATCAATCCGGTGGCCGACGCGGAGACGGTCGAGACCGAGCTGATGCTGTCGGACCTCGAAAGCCTGGAGCGCCGCATCGTCGGCGTGCGCAAGAAGGCGCAGGGCAAGGACAAGGAAGCCATGGCGCAGGTGCCGATCATGGAGGCCGTGCTCGCGCGCCTTCAGAACGGCGAGCCGGCACGCGTTCTTCTGGCGAGCTTCGATGCCGAGGAAAGGCGCGAGTTGCGCAACCTCAACCTTCTGACCTCCAAGCCCGTTCTCTATGTCTGCAACGTGGCGGAAGCGGATGCGGCGACCGGCAACGAATATAGCCGCGCCGTCGATGAGATGGCGAAGAAGCAGGGCGCGCGCGCCGTGGTGATCTCGGCCGCGATCGAGGCGGAGATCGCCCAGCTCGGCGAAGACGAGGTCAGCGAATATCTGGAGGCCATGGGTCTGACAGAGCCCGGCCTCGACCGCCTGATTTCCGAAGGCTACGCGCTTCTCGACCTCATCACCTATTTCACGGTGGGGCCGAAGGAGACGCGCGCCTGGACGGTGAAGCGCGGCGCGAAGGCGCCAGCAGCGGCCGGCGTGATCCATACCGACTTCGAGAAGGGCTTCATTCGCGCCCAGACGATCGGCTACGACGACTTCGTGACGCTGGGCGGAGAAGTGGCCGCCAAGGAAGCCGGCAAAGCCCGCGACGAAGGCAAGGAATATGTCGTGCAGGACGGCGACATCATGATGTTCAAGTTCAACGTCTGATCGGGGCCGGTCTGCTCCCGTAGCGTTTCCGACCGAGGCAGCATCGCCTTGGCGTTCGACAACTCGGTGGCCCTAGGCTCGCTGTGACCTGTCCCAATTTTTAAGAAGGCCGCGCCGTTTGGTGCGGCCCTTTGTGTTCGGGGTCGACCGACCGGTGCTGGGTCGGGAGTGTAAACTGAACGTCAAAGAGACATGGCGACCGCCGCTCGCAACACATGATAAACAAGTGCCGAGCGGCAGGGAGGGAGATCCTGCTGCATCATGGATGGGGAGGCCGTCAAATTGCGCCATTACGAAGACTTCACGCCCGGCACGATATTTGCGCTCGGCCCCTACCCTGTGGAGCGCGAGGCGGTGCTCGCTTTCGCCGAAGCCTTCGATCCCCAACCCTTTCATCTCGACGAGGAAGTCGCCGCCCGTTCGCTTCTCGGCGGCCTGTCCGCGTCGGGCTGGCATAGTGCGGCGATGATGATGCGCATGATGTGCGACAGTTTCCTTCTGAACAGTACCTCGCAGGGCTCGCCGGGCATTTCAGAACTCAAATGGATCCGGCCCGTGCGCCCCGGATATATTCTGGTCGGCGAAGCGGAAGTTCTGGAGGCTCGCCGATCCTCCACCCGGCCCGATCTCGGCATCTGCCGGATGCGTAACACGCTGCGGGAGCAGAGCACGGGCGAGACGCTGCTGACCTGCGACTATGCCGTGATGCTGAAGGCCGCCAGGGCCGAAAGCGCCGGATGAGCACGTTCGAGGCCATGGATATCGGGCGTGTCGATGATCTCGGGCGCGCTCGGTTCGACGGTGCGGAGGTCGCAGCCTTCTCAGCCGAGTTCGATCCGCTGACTCGTCCTCCCACCGTATCGCCACTGCATATCTGCGCGGCCTTCATGCGCTTGAATGTCGAGTTCCATCGACGCCAAGCCGCAGTCGGCGAGGCGTCGGTGTTCGGCCCCTCCCCCGGCGTCTCGGACATGATCTGGCACCGTCCCGTTCAGGCAGGGGAAACGCTCACCTATCGCCAGACGATACTCGACAAGCGCTCGGCCCCCCGCAGGCCGGGCTGGGGCATCGTGACCACCCGGATCGAAGCTCATGACGAGGCAGGAAAACTCGTCTTCGGGATGCGGGCTCGCGTTTATCTTCGGACCGACTGACGATCACGCGCCGGACCACCGCTTGGCATTCAGCGGATTGATGGTCGATGTTCTCGGCGCTCGGTCCGACCAGGTCGAAACGATGCGGTTGGTGATCCGCACGCGGTTTCGGCCAGCTTGTTTAGCGGCATAGAGGGCCTCGTCCGAATATTGATGGAGGCTGTTCCAGTCCAATTCGTCGCGCGTGGAGAAGGCGATTCCAAAGCTGGCGGTCACGCGAATGGGCTTCAGCCCGTCGCCGATTGCCACATCCGTCGCCTCGATACGGGCGCGCAGGCGTTCGGTCAGCATCTGCGTTTCGAACAGTTCCCCGTGCCAGAGAAGCACCACGAACTCTTCTCCCCCATAGCGTCCGACCAAACCGTTCAGACCGACTTCCGTGTCCAGAACGCGCGAGATAGCCTGAAGCACGAGATCCCCGCTCTTGTGGCCGAACGTGTCGTTGACCGCTTTGAAATGGTCAATATCCAAGGTCACGAGGGCGAGTTTCGTGCTCTGTGCCAAATGAGATGGAGGCCCGCTCTGACGCGCCGCATCGAAGCCCCGGCGGTTCAAAAGTCCCGTCAGCTCGTCCGTCACCGATAGGAGCCGGAGGCGCTCGGACAAGGCGGCGCGCTGCGTATCGGCCACGATCCTCTCCCGCTCGCGTTCCCGTAGGGTTTGGAGCGCTTGAAACAGGCTCTGCACCTGGGGCACGGACCCCGTATAGGGTTTCGTCTCGACCTCCCGCCGCTCGCTCACCGCGAGGATCTGATCGCGAAAGTCGAGAAGCGGGCGCAGGATCTGCCGGAGCGCGCTCCAGACCAGAAGCGGCAGGCCGAGGAGGATCAGGAGCGTCATCGCAAAGCTCATGATCATGCGGACAAGCGCCTCTTGGTCGTGCGCCCTCGCCTTCTCGACCATCTTGGCGAGGTAGACGTCACGAAGTTCGGCGATCGAGTCGGCCGTGCCCTGATAGACTTCAAGAATTTGGGCGGCGGAGGGCGTGGCCTTCCAAACCCTGTAGGAGTTCAACTCGACCTGTCTCGTCAGATACGGCAGCCCGCGATTGAGATAGTCTCCCTGAATTCGGGCAATGAGCTGGCCGATATCGGCTTCATCGCGAGAAAATCCCAACTGGGGCTCACCTACGTCCCAGAGCGAGCGAATGCGCTGCGTAATGCGCTGCGCCTGCATCTGCGCATCGGTGGACAGGATCGCGCCGGTCGCAAGATAGGGCACCACTTCCGACGGGAGCCTCAGCGCCGATTCGTACATCGATGCAAGCAGCCAGACCACCCCGACCTTGCCGCCGAGGTTGGGATCGGCCTTCTCGACGCGCCGGCACACAGCGACGATCATCGGCGCGATCGTTTCGGAGATGGACGACATGCCCCGAACGATCGAGACCTGAAGTCCGACCGGCCGTGCTGTCAGCGGCATAGACAGGAGCGAGTCCACCCGCGCGCGCTCGGCTTTCAAACGCATCCGCAGAAAATTGAAGTTGAGCTGCTGGTCGAGCCCAGTCGCCTTCGCTCGGTGTTCGAAACGGAGCAGCGCAGCGTCTGAATGCGCCCTCGACGTCGCGATGAGATCTGTCGCAAGACCATCCGTATTACGCGTGTTCGACAACGCGGTTTCCAGAGGTCGCCGCTCTTCGGCGATCGCCACGGCCGCATCGAAGGCAAGGGAGAAGGTGGCCAGTTCCTCCAGACTCGCGTTCGCGCGTGCCCTTTGCTCGAAAGCCCCGGTCAGAGTCATGGCTCCGAGCGCGGTCGATGCCAGAACCAACGCCAGCATCCCCGCACGGAACAATTGGAGCGCATTGGGGCGGCGCATTAAAACCTCCGAACGAACGATCGTCAGTTTGCAGAAGATCGGTAAACGAAGGGTAGAGACGAGCACCTTCCGTTGCGGATGCCCAATAAAAAAGGGGGCAAAGACGCCCCCTTCTTCGAAATGCCTCTGCGGCACGATCAGTGCGGCGTTGCAGCCCAGATCCGCTTCTTGACGAGATACAACATCACCGCGAAACCGATCAGGAAGATCATGACCACGAAACCGGTCGCCTTGCGGGCTACGAGATGGGGCTCGGCGGCCCACATCAGGAAGGCCGCGACGTCGCGGGCATATTGATCGACCGTCTGCGGCGCGCCGTCGTCGAAAGTAACCTGCCCGTCCGTCAGCGGCTGCGCCATGGCGAGGGCGGGACCCGAGATGAAGTACGGGTTGTAATGCGTGCCGGGCGCGATGGTGGTGTGTTCCGGAGGCGTTTGCCCATAGCCGGTCAGAAGGCCATGGATGTAGTCCGGCCCCCCTTCGGCATATTGGGTGAAGATGTCGAAGACGAAATAGGGGAAGCCACGCTCGACAGCGCGCGCCTTGGCGATCAGCGACAGGTCGGGTGGATGGGCACCGCCCAGCGCCGCTGCCGCCGCTTCAGGGTTGGGGAAAGGCGCCGGCAAGCGGTCGGCGGGAATGCCCGGCCGCTGGAACATTTCGCCCTGCGCGTTCGGTGCCGGGTCCGTGACCTGATACTCGGCAGCCAGCGCGCGGACCTGCGCATCCGAATACCCCAAGGCCGTGAGGTTACGGAACGACACGAGGTTCATGGAGTGGCAGGCCGAACAGACCTCCTTGTAGATCTTGAGGCCACGCTGAAGCTGACCGAGATCCCAATGGCCGAACGGACCCGCGAAACTCCAGCTCATATGCGGAGGTTTCTTGAGGGGATAATGCGGCGTTGCATGTTCGGTACCCGCCGAACCTGCCTCGGCCGCCTCCGCACCGCGCCCGGATTCGGGAGCGGCACCCGGCGCCTTGCCGGCTTCGGCAGCGGGAGCAGGCTCCTGCGCCAGACTGACGATCGGCATGCTGGCGGTCAGCAGCAGAGCTGCGAGGAGCGCTGACAGACGTCTCTTCATGGTCGAACTCTCCCGCGCCATCAGCCTTTGGTTTCCGGTGTCGCCGTCGCGCCCGCAGGCACGGAACGTCCGCCGCCATGCTTGGCGAGAACGGCTTCGGTGATCGAGTTCGGCAGCTTGTGCGGCTTCTCGATCAGCCCGAGAACCGGGAGAACGATCAGGAAGTGCGAGAAATAGTAGATCGTGCCGATCAGCGCGAGCGTCGGATAGATGCCCTCTGCCGGACGCGACCCGAGCCAGCCCAGGACCACGGCGTTCACCGCGAAGATCCAGAAGAAGATCTTATAGATGGGCCGGTAGTTCGTCGACTTCACGCGGCTCGTGTCCAGCCAGGGCAGGAAGAGAAGGATGATGATCGAGGCGAACATCACCAGGACGCCGCCGAGCTTGGAGTCGATCGGGCCGATATTGAAGGTGATGGCGCGCAGCATCGCATAGAACGGCAGGAAGTACCATTCCGGCACGATATGGGCCGGCGTCTGCATCGGGTTGGCCGGAATGTAGTTGTCCGGATGGCCCAGATAGTTCGGCATATAGAAGACGAAGTAGCAGAACACTGCGAGGAACACGACCATCGCGAGACCGTCCTTGATGGTCGCATGAGGCGTGAAGGGCACTGTGTCCTTGGACGACTTGATTTCGACGCCGGTCGGGTTGGTCTGGCCGGTCACATGCAGCGCCCAGATATGCAGGATCACGAGGCCCGCGATCATGAAGGGCAGAAGGTAATGCAGCGCGAAGAATCGGTTCAGCGTCGCGTTATCGACCGCGAAGCCACCCAAAAGCAACGTCTGGATCGCGTGGCCGACGCCCGGAAAGGCCGTGAAGAAGCCGGTGATCACCGTGGCGCCCCAGAAGGACATCTGGCCCCAGGGGAGAACGTAGCCCATGAAGGCGGTCGCCATCATGAGAAGGAAGATGATGACGCCGAGAATCCAGAGGACTTCGCGCGGGGCCTTGTAGGAGCCGTAATAGAGACCACGGAAAATATGCAGATAAACGGCGATGAAGAAGAAGGACGCGCCATTGGCGTGCATATAGCGCAGGAGCCAGCCCCAGTTGACGTCGCGCATGATGCTCTCGACAGACTGGAATGCGATGGCGGAATTGGCGGCGTAATGCATGGCCAGCACGACGCCGGTCAGAATCTGAAGGCCGAGGAACAGCGCCAGAATGCCGCCGAACGTATAGGCGTAGTTCAGGTTGCGCGGCACCGGGAAGGCCACGAAGGAGTCATAGAGAAGCCGCGGCAGCGGGAGGCGCGCATCGAGCCAGCGCATCACGCCGCTCGACGGCACATAGGACGAATGACCGCTCATGATCGGTTCTCTCTCCCTTAGCCGATACGAATCTTGGTGGGTGTCGTGAACTGGTAGAGCGGAATCGCCATATTCTCCGGGGCCGGGCCCTTACGAATGCGGCCCGCCGTGTCGTAATGCGACCCGTGGCAGGGGCAGAACCAGCCGTCGAAATCGCCCGACTGCCCGTTCGGCACGCAGCCGAGATGCGTGCAGACACCGATCATCACCAGCCACTTCTCCTGACCGATCGCCGCGCGGTTGGGATCGGTCGCCGGTGCGTCGGATGGAATATTGGCGTTGCGCGCGATCGGATCCTTCAGATCGGCGAGCGGAACGCCCTTGGCCTCATCGATCTCCTTCGCCGTGCGCTGGCGAATGAAGATCGGCTTGCCACGCCATTTGGCGGTGATCGACTGCCCTTCGGCCACCTGCGTCACGTCCACATCCACCTGCGCCAAGGCCAGCGCGGCGGCATCGGGATTCATCTGATCGATAAACGGCCAGACCGCCGCCACCGCTCCCACGGCGCCCGCTGCCCCTGTGGCAATGAAGAGAAAATCCCGTCGAGTGGGTTCGCTGCTGCTATGGTCGACGCTCACGGGCCCCTCCCCCTCCTTGAAGACCCGAGGGTTTGAACCCTGGAGCCGAGTTTCAGAGCCGGAAAGCCCCCCATAAGCCATTCCGGCAAACTCGGGTCCGCAGACCCGTTTTGCGCCAAATTTTTATGCGTCGGTTTGGAACTTGTCCAGACTGTGTCGGCAACACAAGCCACTCTGTCGCGACCCGGGAAAGCTTTTATTCCGCCGCTTCCTCGCCGAGGAACCCGCCGGACTGCCGGCGCCAGAGCGACGCATACAATCCGCCCCTGCGGATCAGCTCGGAATGCGTGCCTTCTTCCACGATTCGTCCGGCATCGATCACCACGAGGCGGTCGAGACTGGCGATGGTGGACAGGCGATGGGCGATGGCGATCACCGTCTTCCCCTCCATCATCGCTGCGAGATTGTCCTGAATGGCGGCCTCGACCTCCGAGTCCAGCGCCGAGGTCGCCTCGTCTAGAACGAGGATCGGCGCGTCCTTTAGAAACACGCGGGCGATCGCAATACGCTGGCGCTGGCCACCGGACAGCTTGACGCCGCGCTCGCCGACATAGGCGTCCATTCCGCTGCGCCCGTTGGGATCGCGCACAGTCTGGATGAAGTCCAGCGCGTCGGCGCGCCGGGCCGCCGCTTCGATCTCGGTCTCATTGGCGTCCGGGCGGCCATAAGCGATGTTGTCGCGAATCGAGCGATGGAACAGCGAGGTGTCCTGCGTGACGACGCCGATCGCCCCGCGCAGCGACGCCTGCGCAACATCGGATATCGTCTGGCCGTCCACGAGAATGCGCCCGCCTTCCACGTCGTAGAGCCGCAGCAGGAGGTTGACGAGTGTGGTCTTGCCCGCCCCCGAGCGCCCCACGAGCCCGACCTTCTCGCCGGGGCGGATCGAAAGGTTGAACCCTTGGATGACGCCGCCGCCCTTGCCGTAATGAAAGGTGACATCGCGAAACTCCACCGCCCCGCCCGAAGGGCGAAGGTCCGGCGCGTCGGGCTGGTCGGTCAATCTCGGCTGGAGCGACACCGTGGCGACGGCATCCTGAATCGTGCCGTAATTGCGCACGAGGCCGTTGATGTTGAACATCATCCAGCCGCTCATCTGATTGAGCCGAAGCACGAGGCCGAGGGCGGTCGCGACATCGCCGATGGAGGCACCGCCGACCGTCCAGGAATGAACGACGATGGCGCCGATGGCCGTCATCATCGCGCCGTTCAGAATGGCGACCGCCGTGCGCACGGCCGTCACCGCCCGCGTCATGGCGCGAACGGCTTCCACGAAGCGGCGGAACCCGTCGAGCACGAAAGCGTCCTGCCGGCGCGACGTGTCGAAGAGTTTTACGGCCAGGATGTTGGTGAAACTATCGACGATGCGGCCGGACATGACCGAGCGCGCATCGGCGGTTTCGCGTCCCGCCTTGCGCAGGCGCGGCAGAAGGTGGAACACGATCCAGCCATAGCCGAGCGACCAGACGGCCAGAACCGCGCCCATCCAGACATCCATCGCGCCCAGAATCGCGACCGCGAGAATGGCGAAGGTGATGAAGCTCCAAAACGTCTGGAGCGTGGTCACGATGAAATCGCCCGTGGCCTCGCCGACCTGTTGGACCTTCTGCGAGATGCGCCCGGCGAAATCGTTCTGGAAGAACGTGTAGGACTGGTCCATCAGCCGGCGATAGGCCTGCCAGCGAATGCGATTGTAGAGCGAGGGCGTGACGATCTGCTGTTCCAGCACGGCCGCCGCGAAGAGAATCACCGTACGCAGAACCAACGTCAGAAAGGCCAACCCCGCGAGCAGCGCCCAATGGTCGGCCAGAAGCGTCGCCGGCGAGGACGAGCCGAGCGCGTCCACCACCCAGCCAACGGCCGCATAGAGCAAGGCATCGACACCGCCCGTCAGCCCGCCCGTAATAAGCAGCGCGATGAAGGGGCCTTTGGCCTCGCGGGCAAAATGCCAGATAAAAGCGTTGGTGTTCGCGGGAAGCGGCCGCAGCGTGCCGACGCGCCGCGCGCGCTCGCTTTCCCCGCCTTCGTCGTCATAGGGGTCGATCACGCGCTCGAAGCGCTCCAGCAAGCGCTCCATCATTCGGCGGCTCGCTTGGCGCCGATACGGCCGGGCTGGGCGTCCGTATCGTCATCGCCGGCGTCGAGGAATCCGCCGACCTGCCGGCGCCAGAGCGACGCATAAAGGCCGCCACGCTCCAGAAGCTCGGTATGGGAGCCTTCCTCCACGATCTGTCCCTTGTCGAGCACGACGAGACGATCGAGCGCGGCGATGGTGGACAGGCGGTGGGCGACGGCGATCACCGTCTTTCCCTCCATCAGGCGATAGAGATTTTCCGCGATCGCCGCTTCCACTTCGGAATCCAGCGCGGAGGTCGCCTCGTCCAGAAGCAGGATCGGCGCGTCCTTCAGCATGACGCGGGCAATCGCGATGCGCTGGCGCTGGCCGCCCGACAGCTTGACGCCGCGCTCTCCGACTTCCGCGTCGAGGCCCCGCCGGCCTTCGCTGTCGGCCAGCGCCGCGATGAATTGCGACGCTTCGGCGCGATCGATGGCGCGGGTCAGATCATCCGCCGAGGCGTCCGGTCGGCCGTAAAGGATATTCTCGCCGATCGTGCGATGGAGAAGCGAGGTGTCCTGCGTGACGACGCCGATCTGCGAGCGCAGCGAGTTCTGCGTCACCTGTGAGATATCCTGCCCGTCAATCAGGATGCGCCCGCTCTCTACGTCGTAAAAGCGCAGGAGCAGGTTCAGAAGCGTGGATTTGCCCGCGCCCGAACGGCCGACCAGACCGATCTTCTCGCCGGGGCGGATGGTCAGCGAGAAGTCGCGCAGCACCGGTCCGGCCGCGCGGTGCGACACGGCCGAACCATAGGAGAAGCCGACAGCCTCGAAGCGGACCTCGCCCTTCGAGACGATCAGCGGCTGAGCCTTAGGCGCGTCGATCAGCGCGATCGGCTGGGTGAAGGTCGCGATGCCGTCGCGGATCGTGCCGATATTCTCGAAGAGTTCCGAGACCTCCCACATGATCCATTGGCTCATGCCGTTGAGACGCAGGACGAGGCCTATACCGACCGCGATCGCGCCGACCGTCAGGAGATTGTCGATCCAGAGCGCGATGCCGACCGCGCCGACCGAGAAAAGAAGCAGCGAGTTTAGGAAATAGAGCGTCGAGAAGAAAAGGTTGATAAGGCGCGCCTGCCCATGAACCGTGTGAAGGAACTCCTCCATCGAGCGCCGGGCGTGGACCGCCTCGCGCTCCGTATGGGCGAAGAGCTTCACCGTGCCGATATTGGAATAGGCGTCCACGACGCGGCCCGTCATCGCCGCGCGCGCGCCGGCCTGTTCCGAGGCCACGCGCATCAGGCGCGGGATGAAGTAGCGCAGCAGCAGGACATAGAAGAAGAGCCAAGCGACAAAGGGGAGCACGAGCCGCCAGTCCGCCGCCGCGATCATGAAGAGGATGCCGCTGAAATAGACCGTGACGTAGAGCATCACGCCGATCGACTTCATCACCGTTTCGCGCACGGCGAGCGCGGTCTGCATCAGCTTGGTGGAAATGCGGCCGGCGAATTCATCCTGAAAGAAGCCGAGCGACTGGTTGAGCAGCCAGTTGTGGACGCTCCAGCGAAAGCGCATCGGGAAGTTCGCGAAGATCGCCTGAAACGATATGAGCGATGAGGCGAAGGTCAAAAGCGGCAGCGCCAGAAGAACGACCGCGCCAATCAGCGCCAGCCGCCATCCCTCGCTCTGAACAAAGGTCTCGCGCGGCGTGGAGGACAGCCAGTCCACGATCTGGCCGAGAAAGCCGAAGAGCGAGACTTCGATGGCCGAAACCAGCGCCGTTCCGATGGCATAAAGCAGCAGCAGCGGCCACACCGGCCGGGCGTAGTGCCAGATGAAGCCGAATAGGCTCGAGGGCGGACTGGCCCGCTCCGAGGGAAAGGCGTCCACGAGGCGTTCGAAATAGGAAAACATGAGACCGATCCGATGCTGCCATACGCTCGCCCTCCCCTCGCAAAAGGGACGGGACAGGACGAAGAGGCTCATATAGGCAGGCTCGTCGCGCTTTCATGACAAAAGCGAAGTCGGGCTGCGATGCCACGACGGACCACAGGACGACGGAGCCAGAATGCCCCTATCCCTTGCTCTTTATCAGCCCGACATCGCCGGCAACACGGGAACCTTGCTGCGCCTCGGCGCCTGCCTCGGGATCGATGTGGAGGTGATCGAGCCGGCCGGCTTCGATCTATCGGATCGCAACCTCAAGCGCGCGGGCATGGATTATCTCGAGATGGCGCGGCTGGTGCGGCATGTGGATTTCGAGGCTTTCGAGCAGATGCGGCGCCAGGCCGGGCGACGGATGGTGCTGATGACCACGCGTGGCGCAACGGATTATCGCGACGTCGCCTTCGGTCCGGACGATGTGCTGCTTTTCGGGCGAGAAAGCGCGGGCGTGCCGGATCGCGTGCATGATCTCGCTGACATCCGTGCCGTGATTCCGATGCAGCCCGGCGCCCGCTCTTTGAATCTCGCTGTCAGCGCTGCCATGGTGGTCGGCGAAGCGATGCGGCAGCTTCGCGTCTCGTGAGCGTCAGTCCGCGGTCGGCAGGCGCCGCATGGTGAATTCCACCCGGTCCCCCGGCAGGAGACGCCAGCTTTCGACCTGCGTCCAATAAGCGGCCTTGGGAAACCGATCAAACCATTCGCGCGCCTTACAGCGCGCTTCGTCGCGCGGCAGCGTGTAGGTCTCGCGCAGGAACGGATCGACCGCCGAGCCGCCACGCGGGGAGCGCTCGCGGCGCAACTGACGCCGGAGCCCGTCGAGCGGTGGCTTGGGATAGGTCTGCAAGGTCAAGGCCGGTCTCGATCCCAGTATATCCTTGCCTACCATATGGTGACGGCGAGCGAATTGGCGAGTCCGTTGCTGCCTTTGTGCGACAGCCCCTGTGTAAAACTCGAACGCTCTTCATGACAGGGCTTGTCCCGGCTTTTCCGCGCGGAAACTTGCTGCTAGGCCGAAACGAGATTCGCGGGGGCTGAGCCCGCTGAGGCATAGGAAAGACCAGCAGGATGGATCGTCCCGAACTGCCCCAAGGCCTTCCCGCAGGGATCGACGAAAAGAAGGACATGGCGAAAGTCTGGTTCGAGGCGCTTCGCGATCGAATCTGCCAGAGCTTCGAACAGCTCGAAGACGAGTTCGGCGAGGAAACCGGCCTTTCGGCCGGACGCTTCGAGCGCACGCCCTGGAGCCGGGACAATGATGGCGGCGGCGGTGTCATGTCGATGATGCATGGCCGCGTGTTCGAAAAGGTCGGCGTCCACACCTCGACCGTCTTCGGCGAATTGTCGGAAGATTTCTCCAAGCAGATCCCCGGCGCTTCGGGCGATCGCAGCTTCTGGGCCTCCGGCATTTCGCTGATCGCCCATATGCGCAATCCCAATGTGCCGGCCGTTCACATGAACACGCGCATGGTCGTCACCACGAGCCAGTGGTTCGGTGGCGGAGCGGACCTGACGCCGACGCTCGACCGGCGGCGCACGGCCGAAGACCCGGACACGCAGGCTTTCCATAAGGCGCTGAAATTCGTCTGCGACCGGCATTCGGATGTCGCCGATCACACCCGCTTCAAGGAATGGTGCGACGAGTATTTCTTTCTGCCCCATCGCAATGAAGCGCGCGGCGTCGGCGGCATTTTCTACGATTGGCTGCATTCGCCCGACGAAAAGGGCGGTTGGGATGCGGATTTCGCCTTCACCAAGGATGTGGGCAAGGCCTTCCTCGTTATCTATCCGCATCTCATTCGGCAGAACGTCGTCAAGCCTTATACCGAGGCCGACCGCGACGAGCAGCTGGTGCGGCGCGGGCGCTATGTCGAGTACAACCTGCTTTACGACCGCGGGACGCTGTTCGGCCTGCGCACGGGTGGCAATGTGCACTCGATTCTCTCCTCGCTCCCACCGTTGGTGAAATGGCCCTAATCCCCTGTTTCGTGGGATTTGCTTGGCATGACAACAAATGTTCATGCCTGAACTTGTCTGATGATTGGACTTTACAGGGGGCACACTTGGAGCCCTACAACAAAAAATTCTGAAAAAGCCCCGCGCTTTGGTGAGACTGACCCTTCACAAGTCTTTTCTAAATGTTAACATACCTCATCCCACATAACCGTGGGTAGTGCGTACGGCTTTGGAGAGAGCGTGTGCGTCACCCGACTCCAGAAACCGTATTGACGATCATCACGCGCGACCCTTCCGCCGGTCCCGCCTGATCATTCGCGATTAGGGAGGCTATCCATGTTCGAACTCAATTGTTCCGGTGTCATTCCAGGCTGCAGCCGCGTCATCCGGGCGGATTCGCAGGCTGAAGTCATTCGCCGCGCCGTCGAACAAGCCAAACAGCTTGGCGTGCCGCAGATCACTCCGCGCATGATGGACGCGTTCCGCGACGGCACGCACGAAACCGCGCACTGACCATCCTGTCCGACGTCATGGGGCGGGCCGCATGCGGCCCGCTTTTTCGTGTCTTATACCAATCTGACGCTGCCGACGCACTACACTGTCTGGGTCTCGGTGGGCGACGTT